>CAJXUS010000060.1 GCA_913060675.1 uncultured Rhodospirillales bacterium | reverse complement strand
TCCTTCCATTCCAAGGAAAATAATGTACCACTAAAAACTGGGACCAAACACCTAGCAGCACTCGTTTACTTCAAGATCATTCATTTCAAGTTGAATTTTTATAGTGCTACTTGGTAAATGATCTGTGACCATCAAATCGAGCTCATTAAAGGCGGCGACCTTAACATTGGCCTGCCGGTTCCATTTTGTATTATCAGCAACCAGAATTTTACGACGGCTGTTTTCTAAAATAGATTGCGTGACATAAGCCTCGTCAGGTTTAAAGTCCATCATGCCAAAGGTCGGATCAAGCCCTCCTGTGCCAACGATGGCATAATCGGCCTTGAAAGAAGAAAAAAATCTAATTGTTTCGACACCGACCAAATCATGATCGCTTTGTCGTAACTTTCCACCGGATACATGGGTATCAATGCGATCATTGTTACAAAGTATAGCTGCAACTTTGAGATTGTTGGTCAAGACTCTGAGATCATTGTGTTGCATGAGGGCTTTAGCTACCGATCCAACAGTTGTTCCTATACCAAGGAATATGGTTGACCCATCGGGGATTTGTTTTGCGACTGTAATGCCGATTTGTTCTTTGTTTCGGGCATTCATGATCTGTCGAGTATTAAAGGATAGGTTTTCAATTGCCGAAGGAAGACATACTCCGCCATGAACGCGCCTGAGCATGCCAGTTTCGCACAGGGAATTGATATCTTTACGAATGGTCTGTGTGCTTAACTGAAAGTGCTGGGCAAGATCATCAATGCTTAGAGTATCCTCTCTGCTCGTCCACTCTAATATTTTGTTCTGTCTTTCACTCAAGCGCATGGTCATGCCAGATTCCATTGTTTGTGGTAAATTTATACAGTCATTTTTATTCAGAATTTAACCTTCACATTACAACTTTTTGTGCAAACTTTTGGAATACAGCTTTGGTCTGAAGGATAGATAACCTGTTATATGGTAGATCTATACCTCAGACCCTTTGTACAAATCAAATTACCGCTCTAGAGTAGTTCTTATACAAGGCGAAGACCTGTATCTTTGTTAAATACAAGAGCATTTTCATGATCATACTCAAGCTTTAATACATCTCCGATCTGTGGTTCTTGTTTCTGATTTACCCGAAGGCAAATCTCTAGATCTCCACCAGCTTCACTTACAGCATCAATCAATGTCCCATAGATAAGGTTATCTGCACCATGTTGTTCAACTAGGTCTATCTTGAGTCTGAGCGGGCCGTTGTCGTTAGTCCGAAGATGTTCTGGACGAATACCTAGGACAAGGTTTTCATCTGTTGGGAGGTTTTTAAAACCTTCGATTTCTAGTTTCCCGCTTTTGAGTAGATTCCCATCAAATTGAACCGAGATAAGGTTAATCTGAGGAGAGCCAATAAAGCTGGCGACAAACAAGGTTTTAGGGTCTTTATAGAGCTCAATGGGTTTCCCCATTTGCTCGATACGACCGTTGTTAATAACAGCCAGACGATCGGCGAGGGTCATGGCTTCGGTTTGATCGTGGGTCACATAGATACTGGTAACACCCATTTTGCGCTGCAATTTTTTAATTTCAATGCGCATTTGGACACGGAGTTTGGCATCAAGATTGCTCAAAGGTTCGTCAAATAAAAATACCTTGGGATTGCGAACTATGGCGCGCCCCATTGCTACGCGTTGGCGTTGTCCACCGGACAGTTGATTGGGTTGTCGATCCAAAAAATCTTCGATGTGAAGTGTTTTCGCCGCGGCAACGACCTTTTCGTATATTTCTTCTTTTGTGTCGCCCCGGTTTTTGAGGCCATATGACATGTTTCCACGAACGGACATATGGGGGTAGAGCGCGTAGTTTTGGAAAACCATTGCCACATTACGCTCTGAAGGCGAGACGTCGTTGATGCGTTCATCGTCAATATGAATGTCACCTTCCGTAACGTTTTCTAGGCCCGCGACCATACGCAATAATGTTGATTTTCCACACCCACTTGGACCGACGAATACGATGAATTCACCGTTGGCAATATCCATATTTACACCACGAACAGCATGAGCGCCGTTAGCATAGGTTTTATTTACATTTGTAAGCTTAACTGTGGACATTACTTTTCACTTTCTACCAAACCTTTGACAAACCAGCTCTGAAAAACCAACACGACAGCGACAGGCGGGAGTGTGGCTAGGATGGTAAGTGCGTATGCTTTTTGGAATTGAGGCAGTTCTCCGCCTTCAGACAATACTTGGTAAATTTGCTTAATGCCGATCACCAGAGTGTAGTTATTTTCATCGGTCGTCATGATCAGGGGCCATAAATACTGGTTCCACCCCACCACAAACATGATGATCAGGATTGCGGCGATCATGGTTTTTGAAATTGGAACTAAAATGTCGATGAAAAACCGCCATGCATTTGCACCATCCAAACGTGCCGCTTCAAGGAGTTCTTCAGGGACAGATTTGTAAAATTGGCGGAAGTAAAAGGTCCCTGTTGCCGAAGCGATAAGCGGTAAGATCAAACCTGTATAAGTGTTGAGCAAGTGCATCTTTGCAACGACTTCGTATGAGGGAATAATACGAACCTCAAGTGGCAAGAGCAGGGTCATAAAGATGATCCAAAAGAGCGGCGCAGCCAACTTGAAACGGAAATAGACAATGGCGTAGGCCGCTAACATGGAAATAACGACCTTGCCGGCAGCAAAGCCAACCCCCAACGTCAGGCTGTTTAAGAGCATACGGCTGGCTGTGACTTTTTTCATCACACCACCCTCTTCAAACAAGACTTCATTATAATTACTGAAAAAGTGTCCGCCGGGCCATACCTGTAGTCCGTCTCGGAAGAGGGTCTCTGCCGAGTGTGTCGATGACATGAAGGCAACCCATACAGGGGCCGTCATAAATAAAGCACCAATTATCAGGATCAGGTGTCCGGAAAGTGTATGCCAGTTAATTTTTACCATCTCTGCCTCCTAATAATGAATTTTGCGTTCGATTAACCGGAACTGAATAACGGTTAGCGCGAGGACCATGAGCATCAAGACGACGGATTGAGCAGATGATCCGCCGAGATCACTACCGCGAAAGCCATCTGTGTAAACTTTGTAGACAAGAGTACTAGTTGAACCACCTGGGGCACCGCCTGTTGTCGTATCAATAATGCCGAAAGTCTCGAAAAACGCATAAGTGATGTTAATGACAACGAGGAAAAAAGTAGTTGGGGCGAGCAAGGGGAAAGTCATCGTCCAAAAGCGTCGAATACTACTTTTACAGTCAATTGTTGCAGCTTCTATCACAGATTTTGGAATGCTTTGAAGACCGGAGAGGAAAAAGATGAAGTTCACACTTACCTGTTTCCAGACGGCGATGAGGATGACAACAAAACTGGCGTCAAAGGAGCTTAGCTTGTGGTTAAAATCCCAGCCCATGGCATTCAAGAAAAAATATAAATCGCCGATGAGGGGATTGAACATCAAATTACCCATCAATCCGGCTACGGGCGGAGCAATTGCATAGGCCCACATTAACAGTGTTTTATATGTGCGTGCGCCTTGAATAACCTCGTTAGCTTTTACAGCTAATAGCATTGCAAAGGCGAGTGATAAGACAGTAACAAGAAAAGAAAAAATTAGAGTGAAGGTGGCTGATTGAAGCCAGGATTTTTTAAAAATAGTGTCTTCATAATTTTTAAACCAGACAAATTGTGAAGACAATCCCCAAGCATCTTCTAACAAGAATGATTGATAAATGCCTTGTGCTGCGGGCCATAGGAAAAATACACAAATAATAATAATTTGCGGCGCAATAAAAAGATAAGGTATTGGGCTGTGGCTAAATTGAACTCGTTTCATTGTAGAAAGCGCGCTCCGTATTCATCGATAAACATCGTAAATTATGAACGGCGACAGCTAGGTCGCCGCTCATAACTCAATCTAGTTGTAGGTCGCGTTAAAGCGCTCTAACAAGTCATTACTTTCCGTTTCAATCTCTTCGAAAGCTTCGTCTACTGTTGCGTCACCTGAGAAGATGTTATCGAAATTTTTGTACATAACTTCACGGATTTGTACATAATAACCAAGGCGATAACCTTTGGTCCATTCACCTGCGGGTTGATTTAGCTGGAGAATACCAATTTCAGCGTCTGGAGTAGTTTTGTAATATCCAGATGTTTTTGCTAGGTCATAAGCTGCATTGGTGATTGGCACATAACCAGTTTCTTTGTGCCAGAAAAACTGCATTTCAGGGCTGGTCAGGAAGCTTAGGAAACTTGCAACACCTTTGTATTCTTCGTCGTCATGTCCTGCCATTGCAAAAAGAGCTGCGCCGCCAATGAAAGTACCTTTTGGTTCTTCAATGATAGATTTCCAATGTGGAAGGAAGGATCCCCCAAACTTGAATTCGGCACTTTTTGTCAAACCGCCGAATGAGCCTGAAGAGCCCAACCACATAGCAGCTTTTTGTTGAACAAACGCGTCCTGGTTGTCGCCCCACGCACGTCCGTAATAACCATACCAGCCTTTATCCAGCCAGTTTTTGACTTTACCCCAGTGCATTTTCATTTCTGGGTTGTTGTATAGAATTTTTACGTCTGTACCGTCATATCCGTTATTGCCGGTGGCCAACTGGATATTGTGACGGCTATGGAAGTTTTCAGAGAAAATCCATGGGCTATGGCTTTGAGCAAGGGCGATATAACCAGCATCTTTTAATTTAGGTGCAATTTTTTCAAACTCTTCCCAAGTTTTTGGTGGGGTAGCAACACCAGCTTTAGCAAAAGCATCTTTGTTATAATAAAGTAATGGTGTTGAAGAGTTGAACGGCATGCCGATCATTTTACCTTCTGAATCCGCATAAAAATTACGGACACCAACGAGGTAATCTTCTTTGTTGAAACCTGCGCCGTGTTCGGCCATTAATTCGGCAACAGGTACGGTTGCGCCTTTGGCGTTAATGATTGTTGCAGCACCGGCATCAAAGATTTGAAGAATGTGTGGCTGTTGCTTTGCACGGAATGCAGCAATACCAGCAGTCATTGTATCTTCGTATCCACCTTTATAGGTTGGAACCAGTACATAGTCGCTTTGGCTTGCGTTGTATTTAACGGCAATTTCGTCAACGACTTCACCAAGGCGGCCACCCATAGCATGCCACCACTGAACTTCAGTCGCAGCGTTGGCTACGTTGATTGTGGCCAGGCACGAAAGCGCGCCTATAGCCGTAAGGGTACGTTTAAGCATTGTAATTCTCCCTGTGGAAAAAACTTAAAAGAAGTAATTAGACCCGGTACTCGGGTTCATTTGAACCATTTATAGGCTTCATATGAAACTATAACTACAAGTATACGTCAATTAAAAGACAATTATTGAGAGTGTCGTTTTGTAAGGCTCGGGTGCTAATGTTCATCAGTAATTTCATTTGGGTATTTTGGTCGGACTGCCTCTAAAATAGGTGAGAGACATATACCAGTTTTTTCAGTAAGTTATCTGTGATCGGAAAATGGTGAAGTTTCAAACCTGGTAATCAGTGAAGTGAAGCCCTGAGTGTAGTCGAAGCCTTAAAGTTCATAAAAATCCTTGGGTGTTTACATTGGATTAATTGGGATATTTGTGGGAATGTGGTTATATTTCTTGATTTGAACCTCTAATAGCAGCATAAGAGAGAGTAGTTTCTCTATTGGGGTTTGTTATGTCCGCTTCTTCTCGTCAGCAAGAAATATTACGTGCCATTCGATTAAAAGGCACTTGTGCTGTATCTGAAATAGCATCGTCTCTTTCAGTTTCTGAAGAAACCATACGGCGCGATATAAAGATACTGGTGTCTGATGGGTTGGTAATCAAAACTCATGGCAAGGTTACCATGCCGGATGATGTGAAAGAGCCGCCGTTTCACTTGCGGATGCAAGAAAACATGGATGCCAAGGTCAATATCGCTACTGCCGTTTCTCGTCTCATAGACAACGGGGAAACGGTCTTTTTACATCCAGGCTCAACCACAAACTATGTTGCGCGGGCGCTTTGCGATCATAGCGATCTCGTCATCTTGACAAACTCTGCCGAAATATCCCGAACTTTGGTTAGTGGTGTCGGCAATCAAGTTTATATGGCGGGGGGGCTGCTTCGGACTGATGATGCTGCGTCTGTCGGCCCAACTGCGATTGAGTTCATAAAAAGCTTTCGGCTTAAAACGGCTGTTTTTTCAATTGGGGCGGTTAATCCTGATGGTTTGATGGATTTTCGTTTAAGTGAGAAAGAATTTTGCCAAGCTGTAATGGAGCGCTCTGAACGCGTAATCGTTGCCGTTGATCACACAAAGTTTGAGCGTAAAGGCATTGTCCATATCGCGAACCTCGATGAAATGGATCTTCTCGTTACAGATCAAGAACCGCCTGCAGCGTTGAAGGCTGCTTTAGAGGCTGCCGATGTTGATTACTTGGTCGTCTAATTAACAGCTTTTAGAACGTGATTCCCGCCACCAATCGACTGCCTTCATGCCTAAGTACATACTTTGTGCAGCAATCGGTCCCACGAAACCACCGTTCCACTGAAAATCAAAAGCCTTGAAGAGTTTGTAACGATCAGACTGTCCTGTAATTGCTTCGGATATAAGGCGGCCGCCAATAGGGGCCGTGTTCATGCCGTGGCCACCAAACGCGGTACAAGACCAAACTCCGGGTTTAACAGCCCCAATGTATGGCATTTTATGACGGGCATAGGCCATCAAACCTGACCAAGCCATTTCTATCTTGGCATTTCGGAGTTCAGGGTAAACGTCAATCATGTCTTGTTTTAGGAGTTGGGAAAGTCGTTTAGGTTCGCTTTTGCGTGTTGTTATTCGTCCTCCCCAAAGTAGGCGATCACTATCGACAATTCGGTAATAATCAGATGCCATACGGTCATCGAGGATAGCGGCTTTTGTTTTTATGAGATCATGAACGCGCTCACCAAGTTTTTCAGTAACAACAACATAAGTTGATATTGGGAGAAAGGACTGTCTTACCTTGGAGAAGGCACTTCCAGCGTAGCCGCCGCCACAGAAAACGATGTCTTTGGCTTTCACCAGACCTTTTGGGGTGCAAACTTCCTTTATCGAAGCGTCAAGTTCCATATGGATGGCTTCTGAATTTTCAAAAATATACCCGCCTTTTGCTATGATATCTTTCGACAGCCCGAGGCAATAATTTAACGGGTGAAAGTGAAAGGCTTTCTTATCTAAGTTGCCTTGAAAGTAGCGGTTGGTTTTGAAATAGGTTTGAACATCATCTTGGGATAAGAAATCTAACTGATGGTCGTAACGATCAGCCATTTTTTCGCAATAACGCTTCATGCCTTCCGGATCGTTATAGCGAATGACCGATAGCATTCCTGGTGATGGATTTGTTTCTTCAAGGTTTAGGTTGGAAATATTGCCCCTGACCATCTCAACGCCTTCAAGTGATAGGCCAAATACTTCTCTTGCGGCCTCTAAGCCTAAGCGGTTTTCAACAATATCCTGACCGCCAGAAAAGCCAGAGGAAACAAAGCCTCCATTGCGTCCGGAAGCCCCCCAAGCAACTTTTTGAGATTCCAATAATACGACAGATTTACCTTTGTTTAGCAATTCTAGCGCACAGCTTAATCCTGCTAACCCGGCCCCGACGATGCAAACATCCGTTTCTATTGTTGCGCTAAGGACTGGGAAGTCGGGGTGTTTAATTGCAGTGCGACTATAGAAGGTATCGGGATAAGGCATGGGATTAACTCTGTGGAATAACTCTGGTTATAGGAATGGTCGTATGGGTGTTAGAGCCATTCATCTTTGACGTGGTAATACGCATAGGCTGCTTTTAGATATAACAGGCGCAAAGAGGGCAGCGGGAAGTTTGTATAGGGCCGTGATAAAACAGTACTTAGCTTTGATGTTTTATCTTTTCCTGCGATTTCGTCGGCCAGGGCTTGTCCTGCCCAGCTTGACATAGCAACACCATTGCCGTGATAGGCTAGGGATGCCCAGGCTGTTTTATCTGCGTTTATAGGACCGATGTAGGGGACAAGGTTATTCGCAAGACAAACAAACCCTTGCCAAAAGTGAGTGTGGGTAACGGATGCCCATTCCGGGAAGAGTTTCTCGAAATCTTGCCTTAGTACGCGTTCGGCGTTGATTTTTCCGGCAGAAGAAGCGTCTGTTCCTCCACGTCCTCCAAAAAGAAATCGGCCATCTGGAAGCAAGCGAAAGTAATGCAACAAAATGCGGCTATCATAGACAGGAGTAGTGTTATTCCAACCCTGTCGGGATCGTTCGTCGTCGGTTAAGGGGCGAGTCACAAGAACAGAAGAAAGGGCGGGGAGTAACTTACCTGAGACACTTTTTGAAAGGTCGTCAGCCGTATATCCGTTGGTTGCCATAACGACTTTTTGGGCTTTTAGTGTCCCTTCCGATGTACGGAGGATATGGGCGTTTCCTTGTCGTGACCACTGTGTAACGGCGCTATCTCCGTATATTTTAATTTTTGCTTTACGTAACGTTTCAGCAAGGCCTCTGGCATATCTTAACGGGTGTAGGCCAAAACCGATGGGGTTATGTAGGCCACCATGAAAATTTCCGGATAACCCCATCTTGGTTAAATCATCAGGCTGTAGAAGTGTGGTTTTATGGCTAAAAGTGGTTTTCAAGAAAGATTGTTCTTCTTGAAGTTCCTTCATTCGATTGGCTTTGTGGGCCAGTGAAATCTCACCTTCTCCTGTGACATCGGCGTCAATATTGTGATCCTTGAGGAAGGAGCGAACAAAAGAAACAGACGCTTTTTGAGTATCAAAAAAGGATTTGGTTTCTCCTAGACCGTAACGCTTTATCATCTGTGAATAACTCAGCTTTGCTGCGCCCATACAGCAGAAGCCACCATTGCGTCCCGAAGCACCCCATCCCGGTTGTGCCGCCTCTAGTATTTTAACATCCATCCCATAGCGTGTTGCAAGATGATAAGCGGTCATCATGCCAGTGTAACCGCTACCGATTATCGCGACATCACATTGGTCGTCAGCGGTTAGTTTTGGAAAATCATCTATCGTCGGTGCGGTATCGCGCCAATAGCTTGGGGCAACAGTAGAGGGGGCAAAAGCGTTGCTGTCGTATAGATATTTCATGTGGATGCTTCGAAAAATCAAAGAGGGAGTTTTTTATACATTCCAGTCTAGCAACTGGTCGTCGTCAAGCTCAAAGTCTAAGTCCAGAATTATTTAAATTGCCTTGCTGCGACATTATGACCGGATAAATAATACGGAAAAATATTGAAATCCATAAAGATGTATGTAAAATACATGTTATGAAGAGTATTGAGTAATTATGGAGAGTCGTCATGCAGTATGTCGTTGTTACAGCCGAGATATTAACAGTATTGTGGTTCACAACTTACATTCTGATGATTAATGGTTTTGTCAAAGAAGGAATTAAAGCCGCTTTTCCAAGGCGTGACCCCTTGACCAACTTTTTCATAGCGAATGCCAAGTGGGCGATTTTTACAGGAATTAGCATCGTCTATGTTGGAACTGGCGTCTACATATTTGATTTATTAGCGTAACTCAATTTGATGCGCCTCAAAAACTATAAAAATCAGGAGTTAGTTATGTTGTTAGATATTGATAGATTGCTCATAAAAGCCCTGACCATCAGCTTGATCTGGGTCTTGGTTCCAATGCCGTTATATATCTGGATGGTTTTGAAGTTTATTGTTTGATTGTGGGGAGTAATTCATTTCATGCCTGGACGCTTCCCTGAGTAACCAGCGCCTGAAGGTTTGAAGTCTAGGGAGACCCCGCTTGTTTTCGGGATAAACGAGGTAATATGCATTACGCCCACGAACACTGTCTTCAAATAGTTGCACGAGTAATCCCTGACTAAGCTCTTCTTTAATGAGAAATGCGGGGAGGAGGGCAACGCCCAATCCGGTCAAGGCTGCATTGATGATCATGTGAAATTGTTCGAATTTTGGTCCCGCTGCAGGGTTGATATCGTGAGTGTCTTTGCTTTTTAGCCATTCCTGCCAAGCATATGGTCTGGATCTTAGTTGCAAAAGGGTATGGTGGCGTAAGTCTTCTGGTTTTTTTATTTCCTGTCGGTCATTAAATATATTTGGACTACACACAGGGATCATTTCTTCGCCCATAAGCTTGTCAGAAATTGTCCCCGGCCAGTTACTGTCGCCAAAATAAATTGCAGCATCTATATCTTCACTCTCAAAATTAAAAGCCTCAATGCGCGTCACCAGATTAACATTGATTTCTGGGTGCTGAGAGGTAAAACGCCCCAGACGCGGTATAAGCCATCGACTGCCAAAGGTTGGTAAGCAAGCCAAGAGCAATTCACCGCCAACACCTTGGTAGGCTAGAAGGTTAAGAGTGGCTGCTTTGAGTTGATCGAGCCCTTTGCGAACTTCCAGGACATAACTTGCCCCTGCTTCGGTCAGGACCAACCTTTGCCGAACTCTCTCAAAAAGACGAATACCAAGCTCATCTTCTAGTTGGCGGATCTGACGGCTGACGGCACTCTGGGTTACGTTTAGCTCTTCAGCGGCTTTCGTAAAGCTCATGTGCCGTGCGGAGGATTCGAAGGTTCTAAGAGCGGTAAGGGAGGGAACGTAACGGTATATCACGATATAAAAGCTCTAAAATTGTGAAAATATGAAGCTCTCGCAGCTTATAAGCTATTTTCAAAGAAGTCATGAGTTTAATGAATGATGTTTGTAAAATATATCGTTAGCCTTTAGCGCGCTTGAGAGGGAGAATAACGATAATAATTAAATCTGGTTACGGGTGTCCGGGGTTTGAAACGAGCCTACCTGTGAGTTGAGAAAACATAAGGCCACAAGGCCATAAAACAGAAAGATACTGAAATGTCTGCATCAGCAAAATTGGGAAAATTTGTTTGGGAAGATCCATTTCTTATGGATGAACAGCTAAGTGAAGAAGAGCGCATGATCCGTGATAGCGCCCGTGCTTATGCTCAAGATAAGTTGATGCCGCGGATTATTGAGGCCAACCGTAATGAAGTCTTTGATCGCGAGATCATGCGTGAAATGGGTGAGCTTGGTTTTCTTGGTGCGACAATTGATGGTTACGGCTGTGCGGGTATTAACTATACAAGCTACGGACTTATCGCCCGAGAGATTGAACGTGTAGACAGCGGTTATCGTTCTGCAATGTCGGTTCAGTCTTCGTTGGTTATGCATCCTATTTATGCTTATGGCTCAGAAGAGCAAAAACAAAAATATCTGCCAAAACTTGCAACTGGTGAATATGTTGGGTGTTTTGGTCTCACTGAGCCTGACGCTGGATCGGACCCGGGGAGCATGAAAACACGTGCGCGCAAGGTTGAAGGTGGATATGAGATCTCTGGCGCCAAGATGTGGATTACCAACTCTCCGATCGCAGATGTCATTGTTGTCTGGGCCAAAAATGACGAAGGAATTATCCGAGGTTTTGTGCTCGAACGTGGCATGAAAGGCCTGACAACACCAAAAATTGAAGGAAAATTCAGTCTTCGTGCTTCGGTAACGGGCGAGATTGTTATGGATCAGGTCTTTGTTCCTGATGAAAACATGTTCCCGGAAGTAACGGGTCTTAAAGGCCCGTTCGGTTGCTTGAACCGGGCTCGGTATGGGATTGCCTGGGGTGCCTTGGGCGCGGCCGAATTTTGTTGGCATGCAGGGCGTCAGTACACTCTTGATCGCAAACAGTTCGATCGACCGTTAGCGCAAACTCAACTGGTTCAGAAAAAGTTAGCTGACATGCAGACAGAAATCTCATTGGGTCTTCAGGGATGTCTTCGTGCGGGGCGTCTTTTCGACGAAGGCAAGATTGCTCCTGAGTTGATTTCTATGATCAAGCGTAACTCATGTGGTAAGTCGCTGGATATCGCACGTATGGCGCGGGATATGCACGGTGGAAATGGTGTTTCGGATGAGTTCCATGTCATTCGCCATGTCATGAACCTTGAGGCTGTAAATACTTATGAGGGAACTCATGATGTCCACGCTTTGATCTTGGGGCGGGCTCAGACTGGTCTCCAGGCGTTTATGTAGTTCTGTTGATCCAATCGTGGAGAGAAACATTGAGTGAAGCTCCAGATAGCGAAAAAGACGATGCTCCTCTTGAGGGAGTGCGGGTCCTTGATCTTTCACGTGTCCTAGCCGGTCCCTGGGTTGGTCAATCATTGGCTGATTTGGGATGTGATGTGATCAAGGTAGAGCGTCCAGGCTGCGGGGATGATACTCGCGCCTGGGGGCCTCCTTTTGTTAAAGACCCCAGTGGTAATAACACTGGGGAATCAGCTTATTATATGGCCGCAAACAGGGGGAAACGTTCTCTTGCGGTTGATATGACAAAACCTGAAGGCCAAGAACTGCTCCGCAAATTAGTGAAAAGTTGCGATATAGTTGTCGAAAACTTTAAAGTAGGAGGCCTGAAGAAATATGGCCTTGATTACGACAGTCTATCAGCCATAAATCCAAAGCTAATTTATTGCTCCATTACGGGCTTTGGCCAACAAGGACCTTATGCTGATAAAGCTGGTTATGATTTGATGATCCAGGGTATGGGTGGGTTGATGAGTATAACTGGAGAGGCGGATCGGCAACCAATGAAAGTTGGTGTTGCAGTGGTTGACCTCTTTAGCGGTATGTACGGTTTATCTGCAATTTTGGCGGCGCTTTATAAGTGTGAAAGAACTGGCCGGGGCGACCATATTGATATTGCATTGATGGATTGTCAGACAGCAATGTTGGCAAATCAGGCCACAAACTATCTGGTCTCAGACAAGGTGCCCCATCGAAGGGGAAATGCTCATCCTAACATTTCTCCCTATGAAGCATTCCAAACATCAGATGGTTACATGATCCTTGCCGTTGGCAATGATCGCCAGTTTGGAGAGTTTTGTCGTATTGCTGGCTGCCCGTCACTAGCTGAGGATGCTCCGTTTTTGACAAATACCCTACGAGTTGAAAATCGGGAACTATTGGTGCCGAAAGTGGCCTCGGTTTTGCGGGAGAAAACAACGGGTTATTGGATTGATACTTTGGGTGCAGCCAAGGTCCCTTGCGGGCCAATAAATGATATTTCTCAAATGTTTGCAGATCCTCATGTTCGGCAACGGGGGATATTGAAAGAGTATGTTCACCCGAGTGGCGTTACTCAGGAGTTGGTCTCGACCCCTATCAGGTATGCCAAATCAAAATCTGGTGCCGAATTACCACCACCCATGCTTGGACAGCACACGGATGAGATCTTGAGAGATATTCTTGGGACAGATGACAATGAAATCGCAAAGCTTCGCAATCTAGGTGCGGTTGCTTGAGGCAATAGGTTGAATAGGAAAAATGATGACTAAAGTAAGTGAGCGTTCTGGTGGAGAAATCCTCGCCCAAGGCCTTAAATCTCACGGGGTGGATACGGTGTTTTGTGTTCCGGGGGAGAGTTATCTTGCCGTGTTGGACGGTCTTTACGACCTTCGAGACGATATAAATGTCGTGACCTGCCGACAAGAAGGTGGTGCTTCTTATATGGCGGAAGCTTATGGAAAACTCAAAGGGGTACCGGGTATTTGTTTTGTTACACGGGGACCTGGGGCAACCAATGCTTCAATTGGGGTTCACACTGCTTTCCAGGATTCAACCCCGATGATCCTCTTTATTGGTCAAGTTGCGCGCCACCAGGAAGACCGTGAGGCCTTTCAGGAAATTGACTATCGCCGCATGTATGGGGAAATGGCGAAGTGGGTTGCTCAAATCGAAACTGCTGATCGTATTCCGGAATATCTAAACAGAGCATTTCATACGGCAACTTCTGGCCGACCAGGACCCGTCGTTTTGGCTTTACCCGAAGACATGTTGACTGAGATGGCATCGGTTGCCGATACGCCGTGTTATAAAAAGGTCGCTTCTGCACCGCGTCCTGAAGATATGGCGCAGTTTAGAGCACTGTTATCAGAGGCACAGAACCCATTGCTCCTTATTGGGGGGGGTGGTTGGAGTATTGAGGCCAGCCAAAATATTACGCGGTTTGCTGAAGATAATCAACTGCCTGTAGCTTGTGCCTTTAGGCGTCAAGATGCCTTTGATAATCATCATGAACTCTATATAGGTGAGGTTGGCATCGCGCCAAATCCCACACTTGCAGAGCGTGTAGAAAACGCTGACCTGTTAATCGCCGTTGGGCCGCGTCTTGGCGAGATGACAACCAGCGGGTATTCCTTGCTTGATAGCCCCAATACTCAGCAAAAATTAGTGCATATCCTGCCCGGTGCAGAAGAGTTGAACCGGGTTTATAATTCTGAACTTGCTATTCAAAGTGATTTGACCGCTTTTACCAAAGCAGCAGCTAATTTAAAGCCTGTTGTTGATCCTGTGTGGAGAGAAGCAGTTGCTTTGGCCCGATTGAGTTATCTAGAGTTTATGGGGGTAGAATTGGGAATTAAAGATTTCCCGATGCATAAAATAAGCTCTTATTTGAGAGGAAATCTGCCTTCTGATGCGATCATAACAAATGGTGCAGGTAACTATACTGTTTGGGGGCAAAGGTTCTACCAATTCACTTCTTATCCGAGCCAGCTGGCGCCGACTTCTGGGGCTATGGGGTATGGTGTTCCCGCAGGGGTCGGTGCAAAAATTGCTGAACCTGATCGAACGGTTGTTACTTTTGCTGGTGATGGCTGTTTTATGATGAACGGTCAGGAAATTGCGACCGCCGTTCAGTATGGTGCTAATGTGATCATTATTGTCGTCGATAACGGCTGTTTTGGTACAATACGAATGCATCAAGAACGTGAGTATCCAGATCGTGTTATTTCAACCCGGCTTAACAATCCTGACTTTGCAGCGCTTGCCCGTGCTTATGGAGCGTATGGTGAAACAGTTGATAATGCTGATCAGTTTCCTGGAGCATTTGAACGCGCAAAAGAAAGCGGTCAGCCCGCTTTGATCCACATGAAAGTTCCTAATATCTGGGAGTAATATTCTTCCAGCATGCCCCATGCTATGCCACGGGCTGTTCAACCCGGACGAATAGCCCGTACTTGGATGCTTTCCTAATTTAAAAGGCCAAATTTAAAAGGGTCTAATTTAAAAGGGAGGGCATTCTTTCCCAGACTTAAGCCGTCCTCTTCTTGAGGGCGGTTTTTTTTGAGAAATTACTCAATAAAAAAGGGCACCTAATAAGGCGCCCTTCTATTTCGTGCTATCGATCAATTTAATGATCGATGCATGACATTATTCTGCAACCGCGATTGAAGAAACTGCCATTTTGCCGTTACGGCCACGTTCTAGTTCGAATTCAACGCGCTGACCTTCGTTCAGACCTTGCAGGCCTGCACGTTCAACTGCAGAAATGTGAACGAAAGCATCGTCTCCACCGGCATCAGGCTCGATAAAGCCGAAACCTTTAGTGGAGTTAAACCATTTTACTACGCCAGTCGCCATTTAAAGAGACTCCTAATTTACTTATCTTGAGTAACGACCCCGAGGGATCGTGGGTAAATAGTTCGGCAAGGCCGGGAATCTTCTTTAGTGACCAGTGTAGGGCAGGCAGAGGAGGCCGGGACTTTTAAAACCATAATTGCTTTATCTACGAATCTCTGGAAAAGTCAAGCAGAAACAGCATTTTGAATTATTGAAATTCAAAAATACGCCTTGTTCTCATGTAGAAATAATCTATTAAAATCCTATCGATCATAAGAAAATAATAGAGATCTTTCTGAAAATGTAACAATTTATCAGAAACAAAATGAAAATTAGTAACAATTCTCATTTCATAAAGCTTTAATGGGTCACGGTACTAGAGAGACGCTTTATTTTTAATGTTCTACTTCTTATATGGATTGTCTGAATGTGTGTCAGTTATGAAAAATACCTGATTTAAGCGCATTCATATAATCCAAAGTCTCTTATGAACCCTTTTAAGGTAAAAAAACCGGTAAGGCAATAGAAGGTATCCCTACTTTCGTACAGGTAAATGATTTTCAAGAAAAACATGCAAAACGTTTGGTCGAGAGCTTTAAGTTAGTTGCAGGCCGCGATCTTGTCATACCTTCATTTAGTTCAACCCAAAGTGAAAGCTCATTAGGCAAGCAGCTGTTCGATGCTCCGTTTGTTGTTGTCTCTCATAATGGAGGGCCAGATCCAAAGCTCAATTATGATATTCAAGTGGCTTTAGATCTATGGGAAATGGGTTGGTGGTATTACAAAGGCTTTATCGACGGCTATGAGGGGATAAGAATCTCCAGTACTGGACGGCGATTTAAGATTAACAGCGCAATTATTGGGGCCGTTCCTGCAATTGGTACAGATGGAGAAAGTTAAGCAGCAATTTTTTCTAATTGGAAATTCCTTGATTGAAAATATGGCGTAATTAGTCGATTAAGTGTCGGTGTCGTATAGAAAATAATAATTATAAATTTTATGGTTTAATGTGAAAATTAATTAAGCTGTTGTAACTAGGAACTATTATAAAGATTTGTGATGTATATAAAGAAATCTTTATCTCGTTGACCAAATAAAGATTTCTTTATATAGTGAGTTCCGACGTGATGGTCAGAGATTTGAATGCGTAAATTTTAGATCTCTTGATATGTAAGACAACAAAATCGCCTTGAAACTACGGGGTAAGAGAAGGAGGGCAGTATGCAATTTAAAGTGTATAGTGCAGAACCGCAGCTTAAGAAGGCAACACCTCAGCGAAATTTACAGCGCATTGTGCTTGTTGTCCTTCCTGGTACTGCTTCTCTTGATACAAGCTTAACGATACAAGCATTAAAAAGTGCAAATGCTGTGGCTGGTTATACGGCTTTCCATTGGCGTATAGCGACCCTCGACGGACAAGCCGTTGACTTAGAAGACGGTTTTATTCTTCACCCTCAAATGGTTGTAGGGGAAGATGAGGCGGTTGATCTCGCTCTTGTGTTCGGTGAGTGGGGGGTCGCAACGGGACAATCAGTGACTTTTTCAAACTGGTTGAGAAGACTTGATCGTCAAGGTGTCTATATTGGAGCCATTGGCGGTGCTTGTTACGAATTGGCAAATGCGGGCCTATTAAGTGGTTACCAGTGTGCGGTGCCATGGGCCTATCACGATAGTTTTAAAGAATTGTATCCCTCTGTGGATATAAGAGATGCGTTATTCTCTTGGGATCGTAAGCGCATCACCTGCACCGGACGTGCAGCATGCCTTGATATGGTTCTCAATGTTATAGAGCATCAATGCGGAACGGATGTCGCTGGACAAGTCGCTGAAGCATTTAATTATGAGGTCCGCGGAGGCGCTTCTATACCTTTGCGTCAACGCAATCTGTCTCTCCAGAAAATGTCAGGCAAGTTGGCTGAAGCTGTCCGGATCATGGAAGAGAACCTAGAAGTCTTATTGACCTCCGAAGAAATTGCCGGTGAAATCGGAAGTTCTAAAAGGCAAATTGAACGATTATTCGCGCGCCATCTTAGTTGCAGCCCAAAGCGTTATTACAAACGCTTGAGGCTAAAACGGGCTCGCTCTTTATTGCGTCAAACAGCTCTCCCTGTAAGTGAAGTCGCGGTTGCTTGTGGATTCACTTCCTTTTCATACTTTTCAAGAGCTTACAGAGGCTATTTTGGCTCTACGCCAAGGGAAGACAGGATTGCCCGTGTCGGGTAAAAGTCTTAATTAAAAACTTTGACCTCAAGCACCTAGTCTCACAAAATGTTTTAACCCAAATGGGGTGAGAACAGTATTGAGAGACTAGAAATTATGACAGATCCTTTCGAAATAACTTCAGCCAGCAAAATAGGTGTTATTGGCCTTGGTAATATGGGTCAGCATATGGCATCTCGTTTGAAGGCGAGCGGAGCTCAGGTATTTATTCACACTCGAACCCGTAACAAAGCCAATGATCTCGAACAGCAAGGTCTTGTGTATTGTTCTTCTTCTTCTGATCTCGCACGAAAAGTTGGTTCAGGCACGATCATTATCTGTGTACCCGATACTCCTTCTGTTGAGGCCGTAATTGTGGGCGAGAATGGAATTTTAGCTGCACTTGCGTCAGGTGCACTTGTGATCGATATGGGGACGACCCAGGTGATGAATACCCGTGTTCTTGCCGAATTGATTTCAGAGAGGGAATCTGATTTTCTTGACGCGCCTGTTAGCGGCGGTGCTGTCGGCGCTGAGCAAGGTACTCTTTCTATTATGGTGGGGGGAAAGGCTGATGTGTTTAAGCGTGCCCGGCCAATTTTTGAAGTATTGGGGAAAAATATCAACCACATTGGGGATGTTGGCACCGGGCAGGTTGCGAAGTCTGCCAATCAAATGATTGTGGCCATGACGATAGATGCTGTAGCTGAGGCTCTGGTTTTAGCGAGCGCCGCGGGCGCAGATCCTGCAAAGGTTCGCAATGCCTTAATAGGTGGATTTGCCGATAGCCGTATTCTCGACCTGCATGGTCATCGGATGATAGAACGGACTTTTGATCCTGGTGCGCGTGCAAGTGTTCAGCTCAAAGATGTTAATCAAGCTTTAGAGTTGGCGCAGTATTGTGGGGCTCAGCTCCCTGGTTTGGAAAAAAATCAAACGCTGTGGCAAAATATGGTTGATGCGGATATGGGTGATCTGGATCAGTCTGGATTTATCTGCTCTATTGAAAGCTTGGTCGAAAAAGATAAGGAAAACAAATGATCCGCTTTGCTGCCAATTTAAGTATGCTTTTTGAGGAAGTTCCTTTTCTCGACCGTTTCAAGGAAGCCAAATTATCCGGCTTTGAAGGGGTGGAGTTCCTGTTCCCGTATGAATATTCCAAAGTGGAACTATTTGAAAAACTCGACGCTGAAGGCTTAACGCAAGTCTTGTTTAACCTCCCCCCAGGAAATTGGGAAAAGGGCGAACGGGGGCTTGCCGCTTTACCGGGAAGAGAAAGCGAATTTCAGCATAGTGTGGAGCACGCTTTGGAATATGCCGAACACTTGGGGTGTAAAAGGCTTCACGTCATGGCAGGAATATGCCCAGAAGGAGAGCAGATTGAGCTTTGTTTCGAAGTGTATCTCAATAATTTGGCCTACGCCTGTGAACAAGCAAGCTCTGCCGGCATTACGATTTTGATCGAGCCTATAAATACGAGGTCTTTCCCGGGGTATCTTCTTTCGCACCAAGCGCAAGCCAGAAAAGTGATTGACCATCTCGCGATGCCAAACCTCAAACTGCAAATGGATTTTTATCATGCCCAGATTATGGAGGGAGATTTAACAACTCTTATCCGGCATCAGATGAATTATGTTGGCCATATCCAAATTGCGGGAGTT
Source organism: uncultured Rhodospirillales bacterium (assembly GCA_913060675.1). GTDB lineage: Bacteria > Pseudomonadota > Alphaproteobacteria > Kiloniellales > Kiloniellaceae > Kiloniella. The sequence goes on along the minus strand of CAJXUS010000060.1, from coordinate 5,924 downwards.
CCTGATCGTCATGAACCTTCTGATGGCGAAATTAATTATGATTGGATTTTTTCTGAGTTAGCTCAGACATCCTACGACGGTTGGATCGGGTGTGAGTATAGCCCTAAACAAGACACAGTTTCCGGCTTGAAGTGGTTAGAAAAGGCGCAGAGCCATTTTCTTAACTTGAAAACCTGATCTAATTTGTCGCTTCATCCTGCCCTATTGTATTTCTTTAGGTATGGCTATACATATATACTAGATACTACTTTAGCTCGTTCCCCTAATTGAAGGCACTTGATTCGGCATGCGATTAACCACTTACACCGACTACTCTTTGCGTGTTTTGATTTATGTTGGTTTGAAAGGTGAGGAACTCACAACAATCACTGAAATATCAGATAGATATAATATTTCCCGTAATCATTTGATGAAGGTTGTGAACCAGCTATCTCAAGATGGATATCTTAATACTATTCGAGGTAAAAACGGGGGTATGACCCTCGCACGTCCATCCGTTGATATTAATCTGGGTGATGTTGTCCGAGATATGGAAGATAACCTGGATATTGTTGAGTGTTTCGATAAGGAAAAAGGCTGCTGTCAGATTGATGGTTACTGTCGGCTTCAAGGAATTTTGGAAGAAGCAGTCATTGCCTTTTTTGATGTACTTTCAAAGTACACTCTGGAAGATTTAATGGTAAATCGATCCGGTTTGCAAAAAGCACTGAGCCTCAATTTTATGTAAAAGCTCTGTGTTGTAGGATTCTGTACCCACGGTTCGTGATCATACTTAGGTGGAGATGTCGTGGTATTTAAAGATGAATTCTCTGGACGAGCAGACTGGCCATTACTCAAAAATGGAGCGGTACATCTCTATTGGAAGATAGATGTTTATGATGAAACAATTCAGGCCCTTAAAGCTCTAAATTATCGTATTATGAATATTCATTATGAAAGCATAGATCAATTCAAGTCTGAGTTGTCTTTTAAATTAAAGTGGCAAGAGCAGTTCGGATACTCTCCCTGGGATGGAAACATAAATGCCCTAAATGATGGCTTTCGTGGGGAGCCTTTTAACTCGAGTGATCGAAACGCAATCTGTATTAGTAATTACCATGGCCTTGCCAGCGAAGATAAGAATCTTGCTTTTAAATTGTTAGATCTAATTGCGTGTCACTCTCGAGATTACTTGTTGTTTGGAAAAGTACTGCTTGGGTTGATTCAAACCAATGATCCCAATTATCGTTGTGAGGGTATTGGTGGGACCATTACTTTTTGGAATCCCGTTGAATGGAGCAATAGCTCTAGAGGTCTCTAGAACTGTTCTGATTTTTGTGAATGTTGTTCTACTCAACGGGCGCTCCTTAGCCTGCTTCACTCAAATTAGAGCATAACAGGCTAAAATTTTAAACCTCACTTGGATTTAGGGTGACTCTTATTTAACCCTTCGCTTGTTTCTGTCTCGCCATGAGATACAGCATCTCAAACGCCATTGTTGCGCCTGCGAGGGCTGTGATCTCGCCGACATCGTAGGCAGGCGAGACTTCGACAACATCAGCCCCGACGATATTCAGCCCTTCTAGGCCCCGTAAAATTGTGAGGGTTTGGTGCGGGGTGAGGCCGCCAGTGACAGGAGTTCCTGTTCCTGGTGCAAAGGCAGGATCGAGACTGTCTATATCAAAAGTTAAATAAGCTTTTCTATCGCCTACGATACGTCTAATTTCAGAAACAACGGCTTCTGGACCATTTTCGTGAACCCAGGGGGCGTTAATAATATTAAAGCCATGGGTTTTGTCATTGTGGGTCCTGATGCCAACCTGAGCAGAGCTTGCTGGATCAATGATACCTTGCCTAGCAGCATGATAGAACATGGTGCCATGATCTATACGTTGTTGGTCTTCTTCCCAAGTATCAGAGTGGGCATCAATCTGGATTAAGGCCAGTTGTCCATGTTTTTCAGCATGAGCTTTGAGAATGGGGTAGGTGACAAAGTGATCCCCGCCCAGAGTGAGCATGACTGTGTTTGTATCCAGGATCGACTTGGCATGTGCTTCAATAGCTTCTGGAACGGTCATTGGCTGACCGGGGTCGAAAACAAGATCTCCGTAATCTGCAACGGCCAGAACATCAAATACGTCGAGCCCTGATGGGAAGTGTGGTGCCCAGGCCAAATTAACAGAAGCGTTACGAACGGCTCTGGGGCCAAGTCGGGTTCCTGATCTACCCGTTACCGAGCAATCGTATGGAATACCGGAAATGGCAACGTCTGCATCGGTTAGGTCTCGGGTATATTTGCGACGCATAAAGGACGTTGCGCCAGAGTACATCGGCTCTACTTCTGTACCGAGAAGACTTGTTGCTGTGAAGGCGTGATCGCCTTCGGAGTTTATTCCAGAAATATCGGTCATTGTTTGTTTCCAGATTGATCCAGGTTGCTTTTTAAATTCTGTTGGTTAGGTCTCGTGTTTTTCATAGCATGTACAAATTTATTGTTTCAGCGGTCAGGTTTTTAAAGTCATTTGAAATTGTTCTAATATTCCAAGATTGAGATGACAGGAATATCCAGTGGTGACATTTATTCGAGCTCTTTACTCTAGAAAGACGGCGGTGTCGCGGCACTAACAACTTCGCACTCTTCATCGCCAGGATTGCGAAAACGGTGTGGAATTTCTGCGTTAAAGTAATAGGCCTCGCCAGCGCCAAGGACCCTCACTTCACTACCCACGGTTATTTCGAGTTGACCGCGAATGATTACCCCAGCTTCTTCCCCCTCTTGAACAATCATCTTTTCGCCAGTGGCTGCATGCGGGGGATATTTTTCATGGAGGACCCGCATTTTTCGGTCTTTTTTTGCAGCGCCAACCAGGCGAACCGACATGGTGCCATCCGACATTTCAACGAGTTCGTCTTTGCTGAAGAATATCTTTTCTTCTTCTTTTTCGGCTTCCATCGAAAAAAACTCGATCATTGTAATCGGAAAGCCGGAGAGGACCTTGTTCATGGAATCGATTGAGGGGCTGACCCGATCTTGTTCGATCATAGAGATTGCACTGTTGGTTACTCCAGCCCGTCGGGCTAGTTCTCGTTGCGATAGGCCGTGCATAGCACGTAGCGCTTTTAAACGTTTTCCAACACTCGTTGACATCTCTTGGGTTTCACCTCTTGTAGTTTGAATTTCGTGCAATTTAGAAATGTCCTCAAAGCATATCGCGTAAACGATAATATGCCATGGCAAGAACAAGGGCAGGGGTTCTTAATATATTGCCCCCCGGGAAGGATCTGTGCGGTATTTTGCTAAACACATCAAAGCGTTCTTCAGAGCCGGCGATTGATTCTGCGATCAATTTTCCAGCGAGCCCAGTCAAAACGACACCATGACCTGAAAAGCCGTGGGCAAAGTATGTCGTGGGGCCAAGTTTTCCGAAATGTGGAAGGCGGTTGACGGTGATGGCAACATTACCACCCCAGGCGTAATCAATCTTTTTGTTTGTCAGTTGGGGGAAGTATTGCAGCATGGTTTTTTGCATGATCTTGCCGATATCAGCGGGGTCTTTTGCCGAGTAATTAACCTCGCCACCAAACAACATGCGGCGATCTCCGGAAAGCCGGAAGTAATTTAAAACAAAGAGAATGTCAGCAACTGCGGCATTGTCAGAAATCAAATTGTTTGCTTCGTCTTCTGAAAGGGGTTCTGTGGCGAGTATGTATGTGCCGACCGGCATAATCTTGTTGTCAATTTTCTTTTCTAAGCCATCGAGGTACGCATTTGCACAAAGGGCCACGTGCTTGCACCTAACTGTCCCTTTATCGGTGTGAACCTTTGGGGTCTTGCCGTGGTCTATTTTGGTAACTCTGCTGTGCTCATAGATAACAGTTCCTGCTTTTTCAGCAGCACTGGCTAATCCAAGGGTATAGTTTAGGGGATGTAAATGCCCGCCATTTGGATCGTACATACCCGAAAGATATTTTTCACTACCGATCTTATTTCGAATTTCTTCTTTGTTGAGTAACTTACAGCCCTGATAACCTGCACTCTCCAGATCTTCTAGGTATTCTTCTAGTTCAGCAATATGGCGCGTTTTTGTGCTGACGTGATAATGGCCATGAGCAATGTCGCATTGTATTTTGTGCTTATTGATCTGTTCTTTAGCGAGAGACATAGCCTCTTCGCCCATTGTCCACAACTTTTGTGCATCGTCTTTTCCAACCATCTTTTTTATGTCGTGATATGATTGGTTGTAGCCGATGATCATTTGGCCTCCGCTGCGCCCGGATGCACCCCATGATATCTTACTGGCTTCGAGCAAAATGACTTTATAGCCACGTTCTGCCAGGTGGAGGGCGGCTGATGTGCCGGTCATGCCACCACCAATAACGCAGACATCGCAATCATGATCACCCTGTAATTCAGGGTGATCTGGCCACGGGTTCATGCTCTCAGTGTAATAAGAAGGGGTGTAATAAGTGAGAGTGTCGTCTTGAGTGCTCATCTCAAACTGTCCTTAAGTACCAGTCGAATTCAACAGTTGAGATGTAGCTATTAAACCTTTCCCGCTCGGTTTTGCGACAAGTGCTAAACACATGGCAAAATTCTTTACCAAGATACTTAGGTAAGATCTTTCCATTCTCGAATGCATCGATAGCATCTGGCCAAATATTGGGAAGACTTGCGTCTTTTTCCTTGTAGGCGTTTCCAGTGATTCTGGGGCCTGGATCGATTTTGTTTTCCATTCCATGCAACATACCCGCAAGTACCGCAGACATGACAAGGTGAGGACTGGCATCGGCTCCAGCTACTCTATGTTCTATACGGGTGGCTGCTGGATGGCCTGCGGGAATGCGTAGGGCAACAGTTCTGTTGTTGATGCCCCAGCAAGGAGTGTGCGGAGCATAAGATCCTAATTGGAAGCGGCGGTATGAATTTGCGTTTGGTGCAAGTAAGGCCATTGACTCTACCATGGATTCACAAAGGCCACCCATGGCCCATTTGATCTCTTGGCTTAGACGTTCTTCTTCGTTGGTTCCTTTGCCCTGGAAGATATTTCGCCCACTTTCATCAAGCAAACTTACGTGAATGTGGGTGCCGTTACCTGATTCTTCTGTATAAGGTTTCGCCATGAAAGTGGCTTCCATGCCATGACGCTGAGCGACGTGTTTAACCAGCCTTTTAAGAAGTACTGCTTGGTCGCAGGCGAGAAGGGGGTCGTCAACGTGATGTAGGTTAACCTCATATTGTCCTGGTGCATATTCTGCAACCATGGTGTCTGCTGGAATACCTTGTGCTTTTGCCATTGATGCGACTTCATCCAGGAAGTCATCAAAATCATATAGCTCGTCTATGCCGTATACTGCAGGCGCCGAGTGGCGAAGCCCTGAAATTGGAGAGACAGGTGGCTGAGGGTAGCCAGTCGCGGTTCTTTCTTTGTCTATAAGGTAGAATTCAAGCTCAACCGCGGTTACTGGCTTAAGTCCCATCGCGGTAAAGCGATCAATGATGCCTTTGAGGACATGGCGCGGATCTGCAAAAAAGGGGGTTTCGTCTTCTTCGTGCATGGTAAGAAGAATCTGGGCTAACCCTTTTCTATGCCATGGAACGGGCTTTAACGTACCGGGAACGGCATGGCAGACGCGATCTGCATCGCCATCTGTCCAGACCAGTCCCGCACCTTCAACGTTCGCACCTGATGTATCCAGGCAAAATAGGGAGCCAGGAAGCAAAATGCCTTCTTCATAAACAGAGGCGAGTTTATCCCGTGTAATGCGTTTTCCTCTTAAGATTCCGTTTCCATCAGCGATAAGGAGTTCTATGAGCCCAATCTCAGGGTGAGTCTCAAGAAATATAGAGTGTTCAGAATTGTGATCAGTCGTGTTTTTCATAATATTTAACGCCTGTCTCTTATACACATCTGACGCTGCCGACGAAGAGGATAGTGTAGATCTCG
>CAJXUS010000059.1 GCA_913060675.1 uncultured Rhodospirillales bacterium | reverse complement strand
CAGATAAGGCAATGGGTTAAGAGCTATCTAAGATAGTTATCTGGGTCAGCCCCAAAATTAATATAGAAAAAATAGTAGTTAGCAATTTCAGATGCTTTCCAAAGGAGGAAACGGATATTTCCTTGGAGCCTGATCTCACTTGCTTTGTGGGTAATAATGGCTCGGAAAAAAACAACACTCATTGTGGCTCTTAAACGCTTATTTGGTTCAACTAGAGAGGATCGCACGATAACGCGAGATGATTTTTATCTTGCTCCAGATGAAGATCACAAAAGTATTAATGGGCGGGAATCATTTATAGAAGTTATCTTCTCATTTCCTGAGCTAAAAGGGGATAGCAAAGAAGCCCGCGAAGTATGCCCCGCATTTAGTTCTGTGATTTATGCGGATGAAGAGGATGGAAAGCTTAAAGCAAGAATGCGGCTAGAGGCAATATGGGAAGAAAGGAGGGAGAAAGGTTATTACAGCCGATGATCCTCGTGTGGTCATGGCCAAAGAAATGCACAAAAATCATACAATCAGTATTCAAAAAATATGTTCAACTCTCAAAATTTCACGAACAACATTCTATCGGTACCTTACAATTTAGGAGCAGACTACTCCTTAACCCGGTTTACTGTTCCACTGGGCTTTCACGTATAGCGCCGTATCTCCCCCATGCTGATAAGTAATTATCTGATTAAGCTATGTGGTTATACTTTTCCTGAATCTGAGATATCATAGATTATACTATATTTTCAATATATTATCAGTAAAGTGACTACCTATTACTTGTATTATGCACCGGAGCCAACTGGACCGGACACCCTGACATAGTTGTCGAGGCTTAAGTCTATCCTTAAAGCCTATACTCATTTCTTATCTGAACGACCATGTTAAGATCCTACTTTATTCATAGCTCTCTTCTTTTTAAGATTGTGAGTGTAGAGTTGTCGCTTAAAAAAAATAAGTCGTTCGAAACAGATCACCCTTAAGCAAATCAGTTTTGAACGACTGCAAGTTAGCTTTGTGGTCCGGCGCAAGTTCCTTGAAGTTGATTATTTTTGTCAGATTGTTCCGGGATGTAACCACTAGGATCAACCTTAGCCCGCACAATTAGGAGGCCATTTAGTCCAGGCTGTGCCCAAGATGGGACAGGATAGGTAACCACCTCACCTTGACCTGTACCTAAAGGAGGTACATTCATCACACCACCATCCCATCCGTTTTGTTTCTTGAATAGAATATTCAACACCGTTTGGTCGGCATTGGCATTTCCGGTATTTTTAACTCGAAATTTCACACTCTTGTATCCCTGCTGGTAAGGTCCGCATACGCCTGTATTTGGCATACTGCTGTTACCATTATTAAAGGGCTTTACGACCAGATCAGCCTTTTGAGAGCCAGTTCCCTTCAACACAGTCGTGGCTCCTTTATGGCCTGTGTTTGGGTTAACTGTATCCGATTTCAGTTTTAGACTCCCCGCCTGCGCGCCACTCACACTCATAGCTAGTCCAAGGGCTAGGATTACAGCGAGATTAGATTTCTTGATACACATCATGTTTTCCAACTTCTTAATGATTTAATTGATATAGCTTTTACCCTAGCTCCGGATTTACCCTTCCGGTTGAGCGTTATAGAAATAATCGCATTTATACTGGATCGTAAATTTTTTAGGTCCTCCACTGTCGGCACCACCACCCTTAGGTTTTATAATGGCTTTTGGGGTCACATTTGCGTAAAGACCATTATCCTGAGGAAAAGCGGGACAGATGATCGTGTTTGAATAACAGATATAATAATCGATCATTTTGGTGCTCTTCATGACTTTCGGACCTTTATTAAATCCCTGATAACAATTCTGTTGAAAAGGCACACCAAAGGATGTTGCGCCTGCTGGCCTTGAGGGATTAGTCCTTACTGGTCCTGCTGCAGATCCCGAGGCAATAATCCTCTGGGATTGAAATTGTGATGCGCTGATAGCCTCGCTTGATAACGTCGCTGCCATCAACAAGGTAGAGAGAACCAACTGACCTGTTTTTATTGCCGATTTCATTTTAGATCTCCTGTTTAAAACAACTAATACTTCTTAGTCGCAGGTACTGCCAAAATGGTTCAAAAAAAACGCCCAACCATAAGGGCAGGACGTTAAATACGATATATTTGTTTAAGGGATTTTTTTTCTAGCGTAACGTCATACCTACTACAAACCTCTTTCTACTTGCAGTAGATGGAGAGAAGTCGACCTTAAACAATTGGAAATTAACTCTATAATACCGAACAAGTTTCATTAAGTTGATTGTTGTTGTCTGATAATTCAGGAATATGGCCATATGAATCAATCACCGCCTGCACGGATAAATATTGATACTGATTGGGTTGAGCCAATTTAGGAACCTGTACAGTTACCATGCGATCTTTTCCGGGAGCTAAAGACGGTATATTCTTCGTAATACCAATCCATTTATTTGGCTGCTCCCATTTCCAGAATGCAATATATAACACTGATTTGGCAGCGCTTGCGCTTCCGATGTTTTTAACCCTGAACTTCACATTTTTAAATCCAAGCTGTGGATGGTATTGCCCGCATATCCCGGTTTTTGGTTTGCCGCCGTTAGCCTTTTTGAAAGGCATCACAATCAAGTCGGCCATTTTTGTTGTCAACATTGGTGATGTACTCTGATGACTTGTGTTGGGGCTAACTCTTTCCGATTTCAGTTTTAGACTCCCCGCCTGCGTGCCACTCACAATCACTCCAAATCCCAGTGCAAGGATTGCAACCCGTTTAACCTTCTTAATACACATCGTATTCTCCTGTTTCTAAAAGTTCGTCTATTTAAGTCGCAGGGATCATTAAAAGGTTCAAAAAAAGCACCCTGCCTGTAAAGTCAGGGCGCTAAATGATTAAACAAACTCTATTTGAATACTTTCTTCAGCACGTTGTTTTTTTCTTTGGAAATCCTGCCTGTAATTACTCTGGGCGGATGTATTTTTAAGACCCAATTTTGTAAATTAGCAGCCTTTAAAGAGGTTATAAAAAAATCAATTCGGGAAGCTTAGATTAATTCCATTTCCTATCCTGGAAGGACGGACCACATGACAATGATAACCTCCAGATATTATCGTTATCTTGCCTTTAGCTTTAGCACAAATTTTTAAAAATGGATCACAGGAATCTGGATTAGAATTGATGGTACAGCTTACATCGATATCGTTATTCCTGGTATCTCCTCCATTATTCTGCAGTACCAGTTTGTTTAAAGTAGCTGTCGCTTTGGTGGGGGTGCTATTACTCTTTCTAGAGTTCTCTGCTGCAAAGGTTCCGTAACTAAAAAATATGGTATTGAACAATAGTATGCTCATTGTTATAGGTTTTAATAATGTCATTGTTTTTCCTCACATATATCAGTTAACAACAAAGCTAAGAGCGTGCTTCTTAGTTCTTAAGTCGAGACCATGAGAAAAATGGTTCAAAAAAACGCCCAACCAAAAGGGCTGGACGTAATTTTCTGGACGAACAATAAAACAAGGTGTTCAGGGAGGATGAACGCTCGCTTATTCCTAATGACTTACTCCTACTGTTAACAGATAAGGATAGAGTAACCCGGTGTTCGATAATCAGGGACGAAGTCCATCAGTTAACACTGCAATCTAATATAACGTCGACACCATTAGGATGTGGTTCCTGGCTTATCCCACCACGGTTCGCATCACACATGGCGATAAAATCTACAACATCTTGTGCAGTTACCGCTTGTGGTTTACTTGCTTTGTGTGCGTTAGGCACCCGAGCTCTTAATCCTCCACGGCTAGGCGAATTGGGTATAGCGCGCAGTAGGGCGCTGTGTTTTGCCTTGTCCACACTCATGTGCTTACTACCACTACTCGCTACGGCCGGAGTTACAATAGATAGGCCCATAACGACAGTAGCGCACATTCCAGTTACTATATATTTTAGATTCATTTTTCTTTTTCGAATGAATTTAGATCGACATTTCTAAGTCGATAGGAAAAGAGAAAAGGTTCAAAAAAATCCCACCGAAGTGGGATTTAATCAAGGAATGAAACATATCCCTAAAATGCTTTTGAAAGGCTGTTATTCTGCTCATTTGCTTCTTTTACCTGTTTTCCACTATCTATATTAAAAACAGCCTTAGGCGCTTTTTTCGGCAATTTCAACGTGATCCATTTCTTTTTATTAGCCTTAAGCTTATTGATCAATACAGTCTTCGAGTTGCCAGCACCGCCTTGCATCCTAATTTTGAAATTTGAAGCATTTCCTTTTCCCTTGTTGGAGATCAAGATTTTCATCTTTTTCTTACCCAACCGCTCAGCTTTTAAGATTGTTAAATCCGGAAGTGGTGCAACCGTTAGGCCTGGCGTCACTTGTCTTACGAGAGGAGCTCCCGGATAAGTACATCTTACAATAATGTTCTTTTCTGGCGCCTGAGCCCCAGGTCCATTTGAACCGTCCTTTGCCAAAGGTAGGCGCCATTTAAGCGTCTGTTTCAAGACCGGATGAGGCCAACTAAGATTAGGAGAAAATGACAAGCCATTTCCACCCCATTTAAGAGCATAGGGAAGCCCGAAGAACGTAACTCCATGTTCTGCTAAATTCACATCAGTAGTTGCACTGGCATGAATTTCGCCAATTTTGTTTTTCACAGTAAGCTTTCCAGTCCCAGCAAATGGCGTTCCAGTTGCCCGTAAAGTCGCCACCATATGCCCGCTTACCGGGCAAACCTGGTCGCCAAATTTTTGCGTCTTATCGGCGACAAATTTAACCTGTCTCTGGATGGGGTGCTCTGCCTGGAATGACAGTTCTTTCGTACAATCCATATCAAAATGTTTGTGATGACTGTTACGTTTACTGGGGAAGAGTGTCTCGATCCACATCTGACCTTTTTCGCGGCCAGCAACAATCGGCACATTATGCCAATCAGACGTTGTCGCAACTTTTGAGGGACCCACCATCACCGATTTCGGGGCGCTGTATTTATATTGCGCATTCGGACCGGCAGGAAGATAGGCATAGCGATATTCTATCTCGGTATTCCCCCTGTCTGTATGAAAGGCCGACGACATGTTAATCCGACACCTGCTCCCGTCAAACGATGCATCTTCTTTCAAGATTACCGAAATATCTGTGACAGTTGCGGGGGGAATCGGCGTGGCAGAGAGTGAGTTTTCCGTGGCCACAGTTTTATGTTTTTCACAAATCAACATGGCATATTTCTCATCTCCACTTCCAACAAAATTGGACCCGTCAATACCCGTTTGATCATAGGATAGCCGACTGGTAACCCTCAGTTGGATGTGTCGGTCTTTTGAAAATATTTCGTTATTAGACATACCGCCATTTTGTAACTCTTTAGCAAGAAGGCCACACTGTCCCATAGCTAGCCCCTCAATTTCTGATTTCAAGGCCATTGCGGTAACAGTTCTGTTGACCGATTTCGGACGGTCTCCTAACCCATAAATTTTTATATAAGCTCCGGATTTGTATTCGGGCCAATAGGAAGAATTGATATTTTCAGGCCCTACTTTAAGCCAGGTTCTCCAACTTTTAAAGCGGCCCGAGGCACCCGCATTCATTTGAACCCACACCGATGCACTCAAATTTCCACTTTTATAATGTGTATATTTCTTACCGTTTGACCCAACATACAAGTTCGGTGTCTGAACTTGAGATACACTGTGCTTATGAATCTCGTTTGCGCCCGCTGAACTTCCAAATACAAACAGAAAACAACTAGAAGCTAGAAGTGCTTTCGTCAGTTTCCCTCCGGTCATTTTTTGTGTCATGTCACTTTCCTTTTCAAATCCTGAAAACTCAAATATTTCTTCTGTTTGAGATTTCCTGTGAGAACTTGTTTATTAGTCGTTTCCAAGCGTCAAATCGTTCAAAATAAAATCCCGGTAGCCACAACTTCAAGGCTTTAATTTTGTTCACAGAGTTACACATTTTTTTATTAGCGTCGGTTAACCCGTACCTATCAACGTGTTATTACGGTTGCTCTTATGATCGGTAATCCGTCCCAACACATCTGTTAAATAGACTTGAAAATCAATTTTGTTAGTTTCATCATTCCAATAAGGATATAGGCAATAGTGGCCGTCTTGCCGTCTCGGTCAGATCTTATAAACAGGTAATTATTGCGGTAAATGGCTAAGAGCCGCATGGATCACTTGGCTGTATTATTGTCCAGATGGATTTAACCCATCATAGGTTCACTATTTGAAAACGGTTATACAGATAGCCATGGCTCGTTTTGAATTCGCAACATAGCCCCCAATCTGTTTTGAACATTTAATTTGTTGAGGATAGATGAAACATGGTTTTCGACGGTTCGCTGTGATCTTGAAAGCTTTATCGATATTTCACGATTTGATGCACCTTCTATAATAAATCTAAGGATTTCCTGTTCTTTGTTCGTCAAACCAACTGGATGTTGCCGGATTGTTTTATACGGCCCCCGTCTAGTGCGGGGTAGTTTGCTTAACAGGCCAATTTTTTTTGCCCTGGTACGGATCAAAGAAAGGCCAACTTTTGCATCCATAGTCTCAAGAATTTTATAAGCTTTTGGTAGTGCATTTTCGGCTAAATCATCGTCAACTTGCATTAAACTTAATGCGGCGTTGTATGGTAAGCCTAAGGATAACCATTTCTCTGCTGCATCAATATATTTTCTTCCTAGTTCCAGCATAAAAGGCTCGGGTAGTGATAACGATGAATTACCGGGTAGATCAAAGCCAAAACGACGTATCCAAATGGCCAACTCGCCTGCGCTCCAATGATCCAACTTTGATTGGTCGAGTTCGGAGAGAAATTTTAATTGCTCGTAAGCGACGTCTTCATAATTGTGCAGCCATGCGGACTCTATCGCACAGAACCGGGCCGGGATTATGTATTGTTGTTCATCCGTTGCAAAAGCGTTATCCAAGGACTGCTGAAGAGTATTTTTATAGCCTGCATCAGCCAGGCGTAACTGTACTCTTGCCAGGACAGTGAGTGCTGGTAGTTGCATAAGAAGGGTTAATTTATCAAGTTCCAGAACACCTTGGGCAATTGTTTTTGCATCACGTAGACGCCCCTGCTCCATCCGTAATTGAGCCTGAATGCCAACAAGATAATAAGTCCATGAATCGAGATCATATTGGGTATCATAAGCAATACCATCAGCGATGAACTTATCCGCTAAGTCCAGTTTTTTGTATCGAACACAATAATCAGACATGTTTGTATAAACACGGGCTGCATGTTCATGAAAACCATGCTCCAGCGAAAGGCTAAGGCTTTTTAGTAAGTGGGTCTCACCAACTTCATTACCACGTAAAACCATCGCTGAACCGATATTGTTCAGAGCGTGTATACGCACTTCTGTATTTATATGTTGACCTTCCAGTTCAAGTGCACGGTTTCCCCATTTTACAGCTTCATCCATTCGATCATTCAGCATGTATAATTGTGATCTGAGCGAATATGCCATAGCGCGCTCACTGGAGGCGGGAATACTTTCTAATACTTTGATTGCTTCATTAGAAAAATGTCCCGCTTCAGCTGCCTCCCCCCGATACCAGTGAAGTCTTGAGAGCCAACGCAGATTTTCCCCAATTTTGTCCTTGCGATCAAGTGCACGCCATAACGTAATGGCATGGCGACGAGCTTCGATCACTTCGTCATTGATCTGTAGAGCCAACCCGGTTTCATACGCCCAATCATCGTATAACTGTGCTGCAAGCTCTGTAGGGGCTTCATCGACAAACCGCAAGGCAGTCGCCAGATAAGAAGCGGCCTCTTGGTGGGCCCCCAGATCGGCAGCATTTTTTGCTGCTAAAGGAGCATATTTTAACACCCGTGACCCGTCCAGAGCACCCGCAGAATGATGAATTAAAGAACCAATATCACTTTCTTTTTTGCCCTGCTCCAGTGCTATTATAATTCTACTATGAAGTTTTTTTTGTTCACTGACTGAAACACGCGCCAATGTGCCGAGACGTGCGAGTTCATGGCGAAAGTGAAAACCACCATTTCTATCGAGACTTATGAAATTACGGGCAACGCAAGCCATGGCGTAAGTCTCGCCTGTCGGGCCGCATAAATTCTCAATTAACTCTTGAGAAATGGCATTAGGGATTACACTTATTGTTTCGAGAAAACAGCGCTCTTGTTGGGTAAGGCGTATGAGGCGTGCATTAACGGCGTCTCGCACAGAGGCTGGTAATGATTTTCCAAGTTTATTATCTGATGCAAGTAATTCTGTTACAAAAAAGGGATTACCTGCAGTAATTTCATGTAATTTTGAGATATCATGTTTGTAGCCGGAAGCAAGCTGGTTAACACCTTCTTCAGTGAGAGGTTCAACATTGATCCTTGTGGTGTGAGCTGAGGGTAAGATATCCAACACCAACCGTAAGGGGTGCTGATCACTAATTTCATCATCTCTAAAGCTGATAATCATAAGGCATTTTAAAAATGATATCCGGCGACCCAAAAATCTAAACAAGTCAAGTGTCGCATAGTCCGCCCAATGAACATCTTCAAAAATCAGAATTAACGGTTCCTTTGAGCTCTCCAGAGCATCGTAGAATGCTGAAAAAATTGTCGAAGGTGGCGCACCAGTTTCGAGCAATTGGTGTATCTTTGGAGAGAAGCTTGTGGCAAAATCATAAAGCGGTCCGAAAGGACGAGGTGTGAACAATGGGTCACATCCACTCCAGATGATTTTATATTGCAGATCAAGGGTTCGCTTTATCTCTTCCAGAAGAGATGTCTTCCCAATACCAGCTTCACCACTCACTAACGCTATGTTGCCGTGACCACGATTAAGCTGGTTGGCAACCTCGGTAAGTTTAGCGACAGCACTTTCACGTTCAATCAACATAAACTTGATTCTCTTTAGTTCGACAATCCGGCCTGTTTAATTATTACTTACCTGTTGTAACCGATGAGAATAGTTCCTGAACAGGGGTTCGATAAAAAATGAGTATAGTTTATTAAAAAATGAGTATAGCTACTCATGATTTTCCAAGTAATCGTGTTTATCATTTCAAACGTCACATACTAAGAGTGCAAAAATGTAAATAATATTTCTGTATCGTCAGTAGTCGATAAAATTAAATTATTATATACTAATCGCACACATTTATTGTGCTTGAGATGAGACAAAATTTAAGTATCCGGGGTAGGGCCCTGACAATACAGGGTGGAGGGAAAGTGTTACACTTTAAAATGAATGTCGGAGGTAAGGTAGTCAGAGATTTATTGTTATATACAATTATCATCTCTGTTTTTATTGGTAAAAGCATTTTAGCTGCACCAAATTGGCAAGCCACCCTTTTGGGCTCTGATCGTACCAGCCCACTGGAGCCATCCCCTATTTTAACGATCCAGCTCCCTCCTGAAGCTGATGCTTCTTCAAACCTTTCCCTGATTATTGAGCTGGACAATGTTGACGTCACTGACCTTGTCAGCAGGCAAGCAGAATTTATCGTCTACGTACCTGTCGAGGCCCTGGCCAATGGAGAGCATGTACTTAAATTTTATGAGATATCTATTGAGGGGGATTTAATAGAGCGTGGTATCTGGACTTTCGAAACTGTCGGCGGCACAGGTGTTGCCAGTGGTGAAACAGGTTCCATTCAGATAGATGGTAATAATAATTTGGAAGTCTCTAGAAGGCTGGTTGACCACAAAATAAGGGGGCAAGTTGATAGCCCTACTATGTCAGGTAGCGGATACAACTCTATCGAAACCCAACACGTTACTGAGTATGGCTCCTTACACACAAACAGCACCGCCAACTATTTTCTTGAAAGTAAAAAGGATATTTCTGTAACCGGCAGGACGCTTGATCTGGGCGAATACAATTCGATCGTTGAATACGGCAACGAAATCGTTCGGGGTGGTGTCGCCGTCGGTCATCAGGATATCGGCTATGATTCTCTTCTGATGTCGAATTTTAATCGCCGGGGGTTATCCGTAAATGGAGGTACAGCCGATGATACAGTGTCTGCAACCGCATTTTCTCTAAGTAGTGACAACATTACAGGAGCCGCAGATATCTTTGGCCAGCAAGATCAATCTGGGTATGTTCGGGGCGGAGCTTTGACCGCCAAGCCGCTTGATAATGATATTGGTAAACTTGAATTGAGCACCCTTTTCTATCGCGGAGAAGGAGGTCTGGAGAGTGCAGGTGTTAGCTCTGATCCTTTTGGCTTTTCCGACTCAGGAGAAAGCAATGTCCCCGATGGTTATGGTTGGGGACTGATTGCAAACAGCAGTTGGCTTGATGATCGTCTGAAAATTCGCGGTGATTATGCCTTTGCAAGTACGGACATTGACGGGTCAGGTGTGCTTGATGATGACGAAGCTACGGCCAGATCCATTGAGGCCAGTTATGTACTTGTGCGGGACCAACTGTGGAATGATGAGTATACTCAAGTTTCGATTGGCGGCCAGTGGGAAATGGTAGATACCTATTTTTCAAGTCTTGCCAATCCGGGGCTTGCCTCTGACCGCGAACTATACCAACTCTATGGTGATTTTATCTGGGGTGGCATGTCGCTTCGATCTGAAAACAGTTATGAAACCAATAACGTTGATGATCTGCCCGGATTGCCTCGAGACAGTCTGACCACTCTAAGTCTTGATGGCAGCTATTATTTCAATATCGTACGGGAAGATCCGGATGATATGGCCTGGCTGGGCTCTCCCTTTGTGACATTTGGGGCTTACCGATCAGAAGCCGACAGGGTTAATACACCTTCGGGTTTTGTTGGCTATGACACAGATAATGTTTCAAAGCGTGCCTATGTTGGTTTGGGAACTTCCTATCAGGACTGGAGCTGGCAGTTCGGCTATACCCGAGATGAATATGAGGACGATACCAACGATACAATCGACAACAGCAATGATCTTTTTGATCTCTCTGCGAGTTGGAATCTATCCGATAGGCTTTTCCTCAGTGGTGGGCCACAGGTTAATATATTTGAGGATGAAGATAACCACGAACGTACCTATGATGTGAACGCCAACTTTTCACTTCAGGCAGACCTCATTCCTGATGAGCTGAAACTGTCTGCAGATTATAATTTGAACCTTTCATCAGGAAGCAACGACTCAAGTGATAGGCACCTGGCATCCGGAGAACTCGAATGGATCATAATCCCTGCCAGGAACAACTCAATTGGTATTTCGGCTCTCCTCAAGGGATCGGTGGAAAAAGAAGACAGGAATAGTGATGCGTCCTTTAACAACACTCGATATGAAACTTATGGATTGTTCCGCTTTACCGCACCGATATCGAAAGGCTTTTGACGTGATTAGATATCTTGGTTATACAACTAATAAACGAGCACAGGCCGCCATCGGTTTTGTCGGACAAGTTTTTTTATTGCTTCTCGCTCTAAGCCTGTTTGTTCACTCTTCTGCTCAAGCGACTGTTGACCGGGTTACAGCTTTGCCAGGAACGGTTAATACAGGGCCTAATGGTGGAACCGTCAAGTTGAATTGGCGAGTTGAGAGAACAGCGCCTACAGCTTTTGCAACAACGACAAACTCCCCAGTAGTTGAGATTAGAATAAATGGTTCTGTGATTGCAACTTTTAGCAATAACCTTACACGGACAACAACAAACCCTTTCGGTACCAAGGAAACTCTGAATTTTTCTGAAACAATAACAATATCGGCCTCCCAAGCCCGAACGATTGCAAGCACACCTGGCGGAGCGACTGTAACAAGAACATTTACAGACCTTGGCCCCCCTGAATCAGCCACAGGACAAGCTAATCTGGCTGTTTCTGGTGCTGCCGGGATTCTATCAATCCGACGTATTGAATTGAGTTTTGATAATGGGGGGAAGACCCGGGTTGTTGAAGAAAACGATACCTTGCGGGCTATTGCAGAGGTAAGCTTTGGGGCCAACGGGACCCTGAAAGCAGAATGGCGTTTGATCGATAACATAAATATTAGGGGAGCAGGTTCTGAAAAACGTCTCGCTGTAGTCAGGATACCTCTGCGGAGTTCAGGCCAGGGACAAACCCGTATTGTCAGCCCCCCACTACCAACCAGAACTCAGGGTCTGCAACAGATCCGTTTGGTGATTTTAGATCCGGATATAGGTTCTGAATTTCCGACCCTTAAATATTATGTCAATCCTCCTTCAATTGATGGGCAAGCCCCACGCACCGCCATAAGAAATGTAGAGGTAAACTCTCCCCTTCAAGGCACTCCTTTAACCCCTGCGACAGTTTTCTCCTGGTTATCAGTTTCTGGAGCCGTTGCCTATCAAGTTGAAATCTTCACTAATGAGGGTGGACAGATCGGATTTAACAACAACCCTAGTGACCTGTTGGTCAGCCCTATTGATACTAACTTGAAACTGGTTACGGGAAAGGTTGTACCAGAAGGGATGATCAAAGTTAATCTGGCAGAATTCAATCTACGTCACCTTTTGCATAATCAATCCTACAAATGGCGTATTCGAGCCATAGGACAAGGGGGAACAGTGATTGCCCGTTCCGGTTTGAATGACATCATTTACCCTTAAAGGGCTATGTAGGAAAATAACTGGCTATACCTTTGATATTATACGTATCGAAGTGTAGCCAGTTATTTTTTGTGAGATTCAGGCTTCAAGAACCAAAAGCATGGAGAATGACATTGGATGTTGCCAGTAAAGAAACCGATGATAGGGACCTGATTAACTCCATTACTGAGGGGGATACAAAAGCCTTTTCCCGTTTTTATCAGCTTTATGAAAAGCGCATTTTTGTTTTTATTCAAAAAAAATTGAACGATCCCTTTGATGCAGCCGACATACTGCATGAAGTCTTTATGGAAGTCTGGAAAAATGCTGGTCGCTTCGAAGGTCGTTCAAAGGTTAGTACTTGGGTTTTTGGAATCGCTTTTCACAAGACGGTTGACCGTCTCAGAAAGAAAATCCCTATCCCCACGGATGATGATTATACACTACAACTTGTCGACAATACCCCCAGTGCACTTGAAATTTTAAATACAGCAGATGAGAACATCCATTTGCAGAACTGTGTAGACAAGTTGAAGCCTGATCAAAAAATCGTCATCCAGTTGGCATTCTTTGAGGATATGGCCTACGGAGAAATTGCATCTGTTATTGAACGACCGGAAGGAACTGTAAAGACGCGTATTTTCTACGCAAAGCAAGCACTCAAGCATTGCCTTGCAAAGCTCATAGGAGCAAAGAGATGACAAAAAGAAAAGAACCGGATTTAAGTGACCGACAGATCGAAGAACTGCTCCCTTTTTACGTGAACGAGACCTTGTCCAATCACGAGTTTAATTTGGTGAAAAATCGGATAGAACAGAGCCCAGATCTTCAGGCAGAGGTGCACTATCTTAAAAAATTGCGTAAATCTATTCAGAGTAAGGTTATTGTAAACAGCCCAGGTGAATTTGGTCTAAACCGCCTGAAAAAAGAAATCGCAAAACAATCAACAAATGACAATCGTCGTTATCTCTGGTGGAAACCCGTTGCCATTTGCGCTTCTATCGCACTGGCAGCGCTGGTCTCTCTTAATACGATTACTTATTTCTCTTCTGATCAGGGCTTTATTGTTGCCGGAAGTGAAAGCGATATTGATACACCTGTTTTACAAGTAATATTCCGTGCTGAAGCCACAGAGGGTGAGATAAGAAGAACTCTTAGAGAATTTAATCTCTCTATTGTCGATGGGCCATCCGCTCTGGGACTCTATCGTATTCGGCTGATAAAGGATGTAACCGACCAGCAGTTGGTAGATATTCTAGCTACTTTGAAGTCACGGAACTTTATAGAAGATGTGCGTGAGGAATAGGATGATGCGTGCTTTCCCTTTTTCCAAAATTACAGATTTTTTTATTACAATATGCCTTATAATTTTACTGTTAGGTACTGGTTATCCAGTCTACGGACAGAGCACACTGCCATCTACCGGAAGTCATGAACGGGAAAAGACGGATAAGGAGAAGCCTGAACTCGGAACCTTACGGCCAGCTTCAAGTCCCCAAGTTATTTCCATTTCTGCGGCCTGTATTCGCCCCGGAGATATCCTGACGGTTAGTGGTGAAAACCTTGCTGTAACTATGTCCCCAATAAATCGTCAGGCTTATCTGCTGGGTGGTCGAAAAAAACAATTACTTGATATCTTGTCCTGGTCAGATAAACGGATTCAGGTGCGGATACCTTTAAAGAGCCCACTTGATGAGAACCAACGTTACAAGATCTGGTTCCAATTTGGTGGCAAATTTCAAAAGGACCTCTCTCTCGCGAGGTATATGAAATCCTGCCCTGTTATCGCTCGCGCTCCGATCCCGCCTTCAGCCACATCATTGGTTTCCAGACAAAGTCAGAGTTTCGAACAGGACCAGGTAGTTTTTCTTGGGTGGACGGAAGGTAATCAAGCATCAATGCCAGCGATAGCCGATATTACGAGCTTAATAGGCACGCTACAACAAAGCGGTTATCAGGTAAAACAGCAAGATGAACTCAAAGCTTTGGGTTTATGGATGCTGGTTCTCACTCCTCCGGTGGGTGTAAGTCTGGGTGATGCCATTATAAATCTGCAGCAAAGCTATCCTGACGCGACGATTGATCTAAACTATCACTACCTCCCTTCGGCCGGAGATCCATCAGGAGGACCGCGTGTCTATGCCCCAGATTTGATCAATTGGCCGACCTCCATTGGCCACTGTAATAATCTCGACCCAGAACTGGCGATCGGGATTATTGATGGCGGTGTGGACTTACAACATCCAGCACTAACAAAGCAGGAGAATATCCATCTTATAAGGCTTTCCCATTCTTCTTCGGCCAATTCTATTTCGGGAAAAATAATTCCAAGTAATCATGGCACTGCTTTAGCCGTGTTGTTAAAAGGACAGGTCACGGACGATGGCTTTAAAGGGCTCTTACCTCGGAACCCCTTGTTTGCGGCTGATGTCTTGGAACATACCCCAAGCGGCCCCATTGCCAAGGCGACAGCCATTCTTCGTGGTTTGAACTGGATGGCACTTCGAAAGGTATCCCTGATTAATCTTTCATTGGAGGGCGAAGAAAGCGCTGTACTGAACACTGGATTATTTGCCGTAGCAAATAAGGGGATATTCCTCTTCGCAGCCGCCGGGAACGGAGGGCGTGATGCTTTCCCCCCTTATCCCGCTGCCAGTCAGTACGTCCTTGGCATTACTGCCGTTGATCCTGAAATGGTGCTCTATAAAAACGCGACGATAGGTGATCATGTGAGTTTTTCTGCACCGGGTGTTGATATCTGGCTGGCAAAGGTGGGTGGGGGAGGAAGTTACCGCTCAGGGACATCATTTGCCACACCCTTTGTCGTGGCGACAGCAGCGATGATCTTGAGCAAGGATAAAGAACGTCTATGGCAGGTCGTTGATCATAATTCTGCTCGGGAAAAGCTAACTATTGAACTTTCCAAATATGCGATAGATCTGGGACCTTCCGGTCCAGATAAGCTTTTCGGTTGGGGACTAATTCAAGCTCCTAAAGATTGCTGAATTCTCCTTTTCCTATTTTTTTGAACCAATACCAGATGTCCCCGACATACGGATATCTACAAAGTTCAACAGAATAGGAAAAGACAATGAATTTAAAAAACAGCCAATTATCGGCGCAGGAAGTAAATTCGGTTGTTATCTCGAGACCTGACACTGGAGAGATAATTTCTATCTCTCTCGCTAAAGGACAATCGGCAAATTTAAACTTTGATGCCTCTTCCGCAATCCCGCTTGTGGAAGGAAATAATTTTATCCTGACATTTGATAATACCGATGATGGTAATGCCGATAGCCGGATAGTTTTTCTGAATCTTGTCGAAGAGTCTCAAGGACCTGATGCCCCAGTTTTGATTATAAAAGAGGTCAGATACGACGCGAACGTTTTGATCCTTCAAACATTAGTTCTTTCCGACGATAGTGATACACTTGAGACCGCATCAGGTGCAGCTACAGGTACTGCTGGAGGTGGTGGAAGTGTCTATAACGATGATCTCGGCTCATCAATAAATCTCCTTGCTGCTCAAGGTGTAATTGACCCAACTGAATTGGCCTTTGACTTATTGGAACCGATCCCAGATATCATCCCTTTACTTAAAGTAAGTTCACCTCCCTTATCACCTCTCACTCCCCCACGGGCAGATGAAGTTATTACACCGGCTCAATTCGTACCCCCGTTTCCTTCCGGTGAAGGGGATGGTGGACTTTATATCCCGGATTTTAGCGAAGCACTGGATGATCTTGGAATTAACATCCAGGAAAGTGGTATTGTTCTTTTTAAACAACTTGATGTAAATGGCTCCATCGGCGATAGCGACGATACCGTAATAGGTACATTTGGAGGTTCAGACGGAGAAACCGCTCTCGAAGACCTCGTTTTTACTTTACTAACCTTCCCCCAATATGGGGAGCTGATCCTTGTTTCTAACGGAGTATCCAGCCTCATGTCTATTGGTGATACCTTCGATAACACGAGTACCGTCTGGTGGTTTGCAACATCTGACCAGTTTCAGGATTATCTTAATTCTGGTGACGATGGAGATATTCTCCCGACAGATCCCGAGCCAACGTTCAACTATAGTGTTACTGATGAGGATGGTGGTGTTGCGATAGAGACTGTCACCATTACTCTGCTTACTTTTCCATCACTCTCTGACCAGAATGTTGGTAGTAGTGAAATTAGTGCTCTGTCTTTTTACGATGTGATCGATACTAACGATGACAATGGTGTAGTACCCAGCTATCTGAGCGGTGGTGTCACTGATTTTGTCGAAGATTTTGTACCACAAAACAACCCCGGCATTCTCTTCACGGATATTTCTGGCGATATGAATTTTGCCCATGATGTCTACGACAACAGCTTAATAAACGACGGCATGTAACAACCTAAACAATCGACAACAGCATGGTTGGACAGATCGGAGTACGTACTTTGTCACTTAATCTAGCTTGGGTTTATTCTCAAGTACGAGGAGGTTTTCTCAGTTTGGTTAAAAGTAAACTCGAATTCATTGGGCCTTTCCTCTGGTGGCCATTTTCATCCTCATCAACAGCTCTTTATCAGATATTAATTTAATTTTGGTGACTTAACAACTGGAGCATATCATGCATCCTATTATTTATGACGTGGCTGTGTCGCTAGACGGCTTCATCGCAGGTCCGTCGGGAGACGTATCAAAATTCACATACGAAGGCGCGGTGGTTGACGACTATCAAGGCCGTATGGCGGACTATCGAACTGCCATTATGGGTAGGAGTACCTATGAATTTGGCTATCAATTTGGCTTACAGTCAGGCCAAAACCCTTACAGACATATGCGAACAATAGTTCTCTCGAAGACACTTGAGTGTCCCTTGAAAAGGGAAATCGAGATATGGGACACCCTTGACATGACGAACGTAGAAGACCTGAAGGCCACGGCTAAAGGTCCTATCTACTTGTGTGGAGGCGGTGCTTTGGCGGGCTCTCTTTTAAGAATGGGCGTCATCGATGAGGTACGACTAAAGCGAACCCCAATTGTGCTCGGTAGCGGGGTCAGTCTTTTCGGCAAGACTTCGGACATCGGTCGCCTGAAGTGTTCAGGCGTAAAGCTGTACGACAGCGGTCATGTACTTGAAACGTTAACAGCATAGCATATTCAATGTATAACTTGAGTTAGTCCGATAGCTCTTCACAATGTGGTCGAACTGGTGTCACGAAGGTCATGAAAAAGGGTTGATCAATAATGTTCTAAAAGGCGGCCATTGATGAATATTCTATCTATGGCCATTTACGCCAGAAAGTTCACAGCAAAATATTCACTCGCGCTACTGCCCCATTAAGCAATGATCAGAAAATACTTCTCGATGGGACAATCACCCGGATATGTGAATGGTCCCATCGATTAGATGGGCTGACGGGATTAATAGATCCAAAGTTATTCTTGGTTGATATTGCACATACAAAAATAAGACAATTTACTGCGGAAGCAAATGCGGCTAGAGAAAAGCTTGAGCTTCTCAAACAAGAGCATCGTGCTTTAGAGGAAAAGCTGATAGCTGCTTTCTCTGAAGTCTAACGCCATGCTGGGAATGAGGGGTTTGAAGTCCAATGACGAATTGGATAATGATAAGTTTGGCCGAGATGTGCGCTATTCACTTGATGGTCTGGGCGGAGTTAATAGTTTGCAACGCCAATGTGATACGTTTTCCGTCTATCATCACAACAATTACTTGCCCCAGATGTGGGATATCCATGCCAAGAACCGGATCGTGTTGTTTAGGTTGCTTGATTTAATAAAAATCAAAGCAGCAAGTCAGGATGATACCCTGATTAGGGCCTTGGCTTTTGTAATACAAAATCGTAATGATCGCCGTGACTTTATATCCATTGATATTAATCTTGGTTTTGCCTCTGATCGTTGGCAAAATTTTATCATTTCTCGCAAAAACAAATCACTAGCAGAAACCACGTGGAAACAATGCCCGATAAAGCTTTGAACGGGATTGTCTGAATTTACAATTTATTGATGACTGTTCCTTCTATCGCACGTGCAATATCTTGTCTTTAGAAGTTGTCGTGTACAGAATTTTTCACTAAAAAATCAACTCTATCTAAATTATGAGTTTATACTTCGTTCTCGAACCCGGACAATTTGTTCACTTTTATGCAATGACCCCCATATTAACTGGGCGAATGAACGACCGCTTATGGCACATAGAGCCGCTCTTCTCTTGTAAATATGCACAAAGTAAAGGCCATTAAAATTATGGACCTCGAGTAATTTATTCAATCATGAGACGATGAAACAAAATCAATTATGAAACGACTAATGAAATTTGACCGTAAAAATTAAATGGTTGTTTCAAATACGGTCGAATTTGAAACGATAGTTAAAGTTGAAAATTGTCGCAAATATAGTAACCGTCTGGCGGATGGTTCATGACTGAATAGTATACCAGTGTCTAATCTTGTTTTTATAAAGATAGCAATAGGCGAGCCAGGAGAGTAGGCCGCCAAAGGGGATAAGTAAGGCGCCCCAGATGATGGTTGTCGGGAGATAATCTACAAGAGATTCAAACACTGATATACGCCGAGTTACATTTGAGTTGTGATAGTGTGTAACAGTCAAATCAAAGAAATAGAGAGCCTGTATCAAGGTTGCAAAAAAGAAGACGGATGTACCCCCTATAAATGCCCGTCGACCATTGTAACTATTACTGGATAATCTGTTAGGCAGTAAGAAATAGCTGGGGAAGAAATAAGCGGCTAGGCTTACAAGACTTTCCCAGCCAAAATCGCGTTGGAATTTAATATACAAGCCTAATTCTGGATGTTGAAAGTAGCTGATTCCCGAAGTGATCAGACTGCCAGTGATATAGCCTAGAAAAGTCATATAGCAAGCCAAGATCAGGCGAGTATTTTTCGCCATATGGGGCTGGTCAAAGAAGGGCCTCGATGTGGCCGCAAAGAATTCACTCTGTCGGTAGCGTGAAAGAAGGACGGAGAAAAGCATCATTGCCGGGCCACCTAACAGGCAAAAAACAAAACCTACGCCCACTGACATTAAGACAATGAAATAAAAAGCATCCATCCCACTCTTGGTCCCCAACACAGCTAAAATGAGTCCTGCTGATAGAGCTGCAACTAGGGTGGTAAGACATCCTGTGATTAGGCTGTGTAAAGGGTTAATGTTCTGTGGATTTAACAGATATGGCGGGATAATGGCCCCTGATGTAAAGCATATAGTCGCGAGAAACATCGCGTAATCATCCACCTTAAATCCCCAAACAAAAAGGCGTAATCCTACAATTGCTACGCAGGCAGTATAGAGGCCGCAAAGAAAGCGTTCGATTAGGGTAAACCCTTTTTCTTTGTCGCGAAGGGGCATGGTTATTCAAATACCTTAGGATTAATTCGGGCGGACAAAGTTTCTTTCGTAAGCGTACCTTACTTGTTGGGAATGTGTTTTTCTACATATTGAAGCCATTGGTCTTTGACGCTTTCTGAACCATGAGTGCGAATGATTAGCTCAAAGCTCTTTGTATGAAATGGCTTATCCAAAAACAGGAGGTATGTAAGCCCAACAACAAACGGAGGTCTTATTTCGCAATCGGTGCCATTAAATACGCGACCACCATAATTCGTCCAAAACTCTTTATCTTTATGGTTATTAAATGAGTTTAAACCATTATTAAAAAGTGGTGCTCCAAGAATACTGAGACCTTCATAGGCCGTCCCTTTTAATACACGTACATCTTTGAATGTATATAATAAGCCATCATCTTGAAGCTCAGCTCTAAAAACAGTGGCCAAAACGATATTGTTAGTTCTATTAATTAGTTCTAGAGCGGGAACGGATTGCAACCTGGGGGGTACTGAACACGAGTAAGCACTGCTTGAAATAAAATATAGTAGTCCGATGAGTAGCCCGATGATGAACTGTTTCATAATTCTCCTGACATTATATTATTTTGTAAGCGTATAGCCATGACCAAGCGGCATAATCATCTAACTGGCTTCCAGTTCCAGGGCAAGAGATCATGTATCTGGTTAACCGGGTAGCGTTGCATCCGCCCAAGAATATCAGTGAAGTAAGTTTCAGGATTAATATCGTTGAGTTTGCAATTTTCAATAAGGGAATAGATTGCCGCAGCAGAGCGTCCACCCTTGTCTGATCCTCTTATTATTGAGAGAGCCAGTATATTTCAGTACTTAAAATACACGAACTTTGGCCTGATTGTTAAATACCCAAATGTCTGCTTCTGGCTGTCATCTCAATCGGTCAACGCAACACATTGATTAAATCTGTCAGCCGGTGTTTCAAATTGCAATGTCTTTCTTGGGCGTTCGTTTAGCTGACGTGCGACTTTGTTGAGATGGACTTGTGAGTGCTGAGACAAGTCAGTTCCTTTTGGAAAATACTGCCTGAGTAACCGATTGGTATTCTCATTTGAACCACGTTGCCATGGTGATTGAGGATCACAAAAGTAAACATCAATACCTGTTTCTAGTTTAAAGCGTTTATGGCTTGCAAGCTCAGAGCCTCTGTCCCAGGTAAGTGATTTGTAGAGCTCGCTTGGTAATTTATGAGCCTGTTTGATTAGAGCTGTCACAACGCTCTTCGTATCTTTGTTAGCAACTTTCGCAAGCATCACATAACGGGTCTGGCGTTCAACAAGAGTGGCGATGTAACTGTTCTTTGAGCCTCCAATAAGATCACCTTCCCAGTGACCAGGTACAGCGCGATCTTCTACGGACGCCGGCCGTTCTCTTATCGACACGGCGTCTTTTATCTTACCAAGGCCATCACGCTTTAAGCTCGCATGCTTTGAGCGTCGTATCGTACGTTTTGAGCGTAAACACTGTTGTAACTCCTTCTTCAACACGCCTCTCGCTTGCACAAACAGGCTTTTATAGATTGTCTCATGTGACACGTGATTACGCTCTTTGTTTGGGTATTTACGTTTTAACCAACCTGCAATTTGCTCTGGCGACCAATGGATTACAAGTTTCTCTGATATAGTACGCTGTAAGTATTTATGCCCAGCAAGCTTACACAGTTTAGGACGGCAAGCACGTAGCCATGCTTGATCATCAGCAGCAGTTGCACGGTATAGTTCGTATCCACCATTGCGCTTTATTTCGCGACTAACAGTTGAAGCAGAACGACAGAGTTCTCTGGCTATGCAACGTATTGAGCGCAAAGCAGCAACTCCACGCGAGATTACCTCACGCTCAACAAGTGTCAGTGCTAACCTCGATCGTCGTCGCTCTGGCGGACGAATACCACCAGTCTTCGAAAGCAGTGGGTAGATCGAAGATGAGTCTCTATCAAACAGCCGTCCGATCGAACTCATAGACTCGCCGCGCTTCCATCGATCCCAAATATCGGCCTTCTCTTTACTCGTAAAATATATACGTCGCCTGTAAGCCATCAAAACACTCCATCTCATCATAAAAGATTAAAGTGTTGCGTCGATCAATTGAGATCACCGCACATATCGGTGAAAACGACCCAAAGCGGGCATTGGGAAAAATAAACACTTCATAAGGAATTGAAAATGTATGAAGTTGATGGGCTAGACACTATTGTTGTACTAAGGGTCATTTTGGAATATTGGTATGCCTAAAAAGTCACCTAACCAGCTATTTCACCGACAACGATGGCTAACGTTTTTGTCATGTGGATTTCTGCTGGTTACAGCATCGGCCCATCGTATGTTTGTCGGGGACCTCTTCTACACAAACACATTTTTTGTAAACTTAGTCTCCTTTCCATATATTTTACTAATTGCTTTAATTCCGATCAACCTCATCCTAAGCGTCATCAATTTGATTAAGAAGGAATATAGAAATTCTGGATGGTCCGTTGTTTTAGCTATTATTGCAGCTATCATCGCCATAGCTGCAACTGCTATTGACGCGCCGACTTTAGTATACGCAACTTAACTCGTTTCTTTAACGTTCTCAGAAAAGATGGGGTACGAGGTCGTTCGCTTACAATAAACTTCCCTCTTTAATCTACTAGACTACAAATGAGTTTAATAGATGTATTCATGTCCGCTTCTGGCACTGAGCGGCTAAGACCATAATCCTATTTATAGTTGTAGATAATGTGAGCCGAGAATTATGATTTCAAGCTCATTATCATCTAATTCGAGCCCAAATCTCCGATAACTTCAAGTCCGAGTACGGATCATTTCAAGCCGCTACAAATAATAATGTGTCTTTAGGAATGAATTAATCAGCAAATTCAAATACAAAAGCCTTATGATGTTTTTTACTCGACATAGTTGTCCAGAAAATTTTCAACCAAAATACCCGGTTCAATGTCATCACGATAAATTGCTTCCAGTAATTTGACTTCAATTACCGATAATTTGCTGAGCTTACCTGCTTCAACGGCTTCTTTACTTATAAGTCGCTCAAAACCATCACGGTAAGTAATCCCCATGAAGTAATAAAAAATATGGAATAAACATTCTCTAAAATATTTTTCTCCCATTCCTTCTTTAACGACCATTACCCCTGCGAGGTTGGCATATGAGTTATCTAACTTTGTTCCTTTGTAACCAGAACAAAGCGCATAACCTTCTTCATTTTCATTGCCATCAACAATCAGTCCATATTTTTTATAATATTCACCGAAATAGTT
The DNA here is from genome assembly GCA_913060675.1 of uncultured Rhodospirillales bacterium. Classification (GTDB taxonomy): domain Bacteria; phylum Pseudomonadota; class Alphaproteobacteria; order Kiloniellales; family Kiloniellaceae; genus Kiloniella. The sequence continues at coordinate 2,038 of CAJXUS010000059.1, read as the reverse complement.
TTGAGTATTATCAAGAAAATCATCATAATCTTGATAAGAAATGACAATAATTCCTACACGATCCTTACTTTCATTTACGTTCAAAACGCTAATGTTATTACCTGAAATTTGTTCAAAATCTGCTGCCACTTCTTCGAAAATACGTTTAAAAATAGGTCTGTATTCACCACCTAAATATTCTGCTTTATCAAAAGGCGATACCCACTTCGTAACTTTTCCAAAAACTGAAACCTGTGCCCCAACTTTATATCGATCCAATGCATATGTGGGTGAAATAAGTGAAGCCAAAATAACAACGGCTACTAAAAAACGAGTATGATACACACCATAAAAAATCATTTTGTTTGTCCAGTTTCTAAATAGACAGTTTTTATTTAAGTATTAAATAAAATCATGTATTGCTAGTAGTTCGAAAGTATATTTTTAACTGTCTCGTTAACGGTGATTAATAGGACTGACCCATTTGTAAAGAAAAGGGTGTGCTTGAGATCTGTTTTAATGAGGAATTTTTCGCTCAGACAAAATTTTTGTTACAGAGCCTCACCATCAGGCGTAAGGAGGTTCAGGTAAAATGCATACTCAAATCTCAGATTCTTGGGTAGTTGAAAGGCAGACAGGACGCTAACCTTCTTCTGCCTTTCGATTAAAGACCATCAGAACCGAAGATATGTCTAACGAAATACAATTTGCTTCTTAGTACAGGCTCTTCTTCTGTTCCCCCTTCCCTTAACTGGCTAGGTAAGAAGTGTGAAAACCTTGAAGACCATTGGAATATAAACCATGTTAACGAAGATGTTGTTCCAGAGTTCATCAATACTTAAAATCTTTGAATGGCCGCCTTTGCTAATGTCCGCTACTGGCACGATGCGGCTAAGACCATAATCCTATTTATAGTTGCAGATAATGTGAGCCGAGAATTATGATTTCAAGCTCATTATCATTTATGGTGAGTTCATTAGCACATAATTCGAGCCCAAATCTCCGATTATTTCAATCCAAAGCTCGGATCATTTCAAGCCGCAACAGCTATATAGTTTATCGTTGCCTTCGAATGATACCAACACTATTCCCCCCATTATGGCCAACAATTCCTCCAAACATTGCTATACCTTAAATAGTTTTGTTGGTACGAGTTTAAGGTTACACACTATAATTGAAGCACTAATAATATCTGGGGTTGGTAAATGAGTGTATTGGAGTTTCGTCAACGTCTGTCCACTATTCCAATTAAAAAAGCAGGAAAATACTTAGAGAAAATTGCATTTGATATGAGTGTAGGACCTCTATTGGGTGTTAACGAAAGTCCAAAAGAATATTATGATCTTATCTTATCTTTATTTGATAATCTTGAATTTTGTTCAAAAAGAGGGGCATATCATTTTGTATCGATAATGCTTACTGATTTTAATGATCTTACGCTTGAGCAGCAAGATGCCTTGTTAGAAAAGTGTATTTGTAATTATCACTTGTTTACTGGTGATAGTTTTAGACTATTTGTGTGTGATCTAATCGCTTATGAATACTGTTTTGACGTTGCGATTAAAGCTTTCGAAGAAATTGAGTTAAATAATACTATCGATATTCTGGGTGAGATATTTGTTGGGTTAGATATTCTGCTAAGAAGCTTTGGAGAAGGTACAAAAGAACATTTAAGAATAATAGAACTCTGTGAAAAAATTCAAAATAGATAAATTTAAATAAACAGATAGTGGGTGTTTCTAACTTTGTATTTTGAGCTTAGAACACTGGCATTGGCGTTACCAAAAGAACTTTCTCCATTGAGGAGTATGTTTTTGTTGCGAATGATGATGCTCTTGGTGTCGATGATGATTTTTAACCTTAGTAAAGCTTATTTAGTCTCGATGATTGTAAAGGTTATTGGGGTGAGTGGGCAGCAAAAAATGAATAAGGGCCTAACAAGTGACTATTGCGCCATCTTCTAATTTTCAGGTCATATAGTAGGTTTATTGAACGTCCGCTTATGTGTAGTAGTCGCGACTTGATCTGACAGTTAACCGTTTTGTTGGCGTTATCTGTC
>CAJXUS010000058.1 GCA_913060675.1 uncultured Rhodospirillales bacterium | reverse complement strand
AACAGAGCCTAAACACTGAATAATTGCTGACTTCTTAGTACAAAACAAAACCCCGTCAAATATGACGGGGTTTGTCAGCGTTCTGAAGCGCTATCAAGGCGCTATATCTTTAGGTAATGGCGGAAGGACAGGGATTCGAACCCTGGAAGGGCTCGCACCCTTGCTGGTTTTCAAGACCAGTGCATTCAACCGCTCTGCCATCCTTCCACATACCGTAAACGAGAAACTAACGAGGTTTTTGAGAACCTTACGTGAGGTTAATCGCTCCGACGGGCTCTGAAATATCCCCATTTGAACGCACTGTCAAATGCTTAGATTAGAAAAAATGAATTTTTTTGTTTTATAGTCGAAAAAAATGTAAAGGGGCCTTTAAGTTCTTTTAGAAATCGAAATGAGTTTTGAAAAGGGATGCGAAGGCATCAGTCTCCAGTACGCTTGATCATCTCTATAATCTCAACGCACAAACGATCTTCCTTAATCATAACTTCGCCTCGTGCAATCATCTGGTCATTGATACTGATATCAATGGTATCGCCAATATACTTATCCAACTCAACAACAGCTCCGCGACCCATTTTCAATAATTGGCTCACAGGCATTTGCGCTGTTCCCAAGATAGCAGACACTTCAAGACCGACACCATGAACAGCGGGTACGATAGGGCTGACGATATTGTTTCCTTCTGGAGAAAGTTCCGGTGTCTTTTCTGAAGAAGGTTCTGGTGACTTTTCTGGAGGAGTATCAGGTGCCTGATCGAACATATCATCGACATCGTCGTTGTTCATTTCTTCTTCGTCAGACATAGGAATTACTTTCTTTACTTTATACTGAATATCTACTTACAAATTAAGGATACGCTTGCTTTGGTTGCTTAGCTATCAAAATAATTTGCAATGATTACGCGTGTGTCTGTATCCATTTCGACAAACACTCCGGCGAGCACTCTTTTAACTTCATCAACACGTACTATGATCGACTTACAATCAAACTCTATCGTTCCACCGTCTAGCTGAAGCTTAAACTCTACTTCGACATGATCTCCACGGATAAGGGGGCCTTTATAATCTGCCAAGGCAAAGCCACTGGAGCTCCAGTTATCAAGTTGATAACTGCTCCCGTTAATAGTGATTTCCCCGGTAATGCCAAACTCACGGCCTTCACGGCGAATCTCTTTTTTGCCAAATAGCTTGTCCAATAAATTCTTGATCATGATCAAGCTCTGTCCCAAACGATATTAAATATATGATTTTACAGCTAATAAGGTCCCACAAAAGTGGAAACAAGATATTAACCTAACGTTTTTCTTTTAATCATATAATACGCACCCTGATAAAGATAACGAGTAATCTAAAATATGTTTGTTCAGTTTGGTAAAATTTTCATCATTATAGCTGGTTGCTTTTTCTTGCTACCAACAAACAGTGTTGAAGCTGGGCAAAATGGATATCTTTCTCCAAAAGATCCTTCTCGAACGATACCACTAAAGCCTGGGGTTCGGACGAATAAGCGTGTTAAAAAAGAGCCCTATCTCGGTAGTCGGCTCATATATAAAACAACAAATTCTATTAATAAATTATTCACCAAAGACTCTAAGTTGAGCCTGGCTTGCCAACGGGGTAGATTTCTTCAAAAAAAAGAAATGCAGTATATCGCTGTCGTTGGGGGAAGAAAGTATGGAGCTGCTTTGTATAAAAATAGCATGCTGCATGACCCTAAAGGGCTTGGAAATAAGGATAAAATTTATCTTTTTAGAGGCCAGGGGACATCAAATTGTAACGTTTTCCTCAATAAATTTAATTTGGCTACAATATTTAAAGATTTATCTCTGTAATCGTGGTGGTGTTTGCATGACTTTATCGGCTAAAGTTCTCTAAGCTATTCATCCTTCTTCTTCCTGCGATTCGGAGTTCGCTTTGTTTCCTCTTTTGCGTCGTGTTACCAAGTCCAGTCTGTCATGTTGCTTAATCATCTCAGCTATTGTGTCCTCAAACGGATTTGCGGAAGGGGTTTCAAATACGAATGTTGGAAAACAAATTCCATTTGAACAATGGCTTGAAGATTTTAAAGTTGAAGCACGAAGCAAAGGTATTTCCAACCATACCTTGGAAACGAGCTTTAAGGGTATAAAGCCCATACCAAAAATTATTGAATATGACAGACGGCAACCGGAATTCACCCATACCTTCTGGAGCTATCTTGATAGAGCCATAAGTCCTCAGAGAATAAAAAAGGCTCAAGAACTTCAAGTCACTCACGCCTCTCTACTCAATGAAATCAGTAAAAAATACGGCGTTCAGAGCAGGTTTTTACTGGCGTTTTGGGGGCTGGAAAGCAATTTCGGCCAGCACACGGGCGGGTTTTCGGTCATCGCAGCAGATGCGACCCTTGCTTATGATACACGGCGGAGTGATTTCTTTCGAACGCAATTGCTCGAAGCTTTACGTATAATCCAAGCCGGTCATATTACAGCCGAAAACATGCAAGGTTCCTGGGCTGGGGCCATGGGGCATCTCCAATTTATACCGTCCACTTACAATCTCTATGCTGTAGATGAAGATGGGGATGGTCGCCAAGATATCTGGAACACTTTGCCCGATGTATTTGGGTCTGCTGCCAATTATCTTGGACAAATCGGCTGGAATGACGAATACACTTGGGGACGAGAGGTCACCTTGCCTAAGAGCTTTGATTGGAAGCTTGCTGGGCTTGGTACTAAAAAATCTCTAAAAGAGTGGGATGTACTTGGAATTCGGAAAATATCGGGTAATGCCCTCCCGGGTGTTGATCTAGAAGCTTCGTTAATTCTCCCTTCGGGTCACAAGGGCCCCGCCTTTTTGGTTTACAACAATTTTCGAAAAATTCTCAATTGGAACCGCTCTATTAATTATGCTTTAGCCGTTGGTCATCTATCAGATCGAATTGCAGGTAAAGCACCGCTTCAAACTCAACGACCTTTAAACGAGCGCCCACTTCATCGTACTGAGATAGAAGAAATACAAAGTCTTCTTTCTAAACAGGGCTACGATGTTGGGAAAGCAGATGGTATTGTTGGCAAGAAAACCCGTGATGGTATTCGAAATTTTCAGATAAAGGTGGGTCTTCCTGGTGATGGTTATCCTGATGAAGAACTACTACTGAAACTGAGAAAGTCATAGAGAGTGCAGCTAAATTGTAATTCTAAACAGATACGAAAATCGAGTTTAGAGATACAAAACATTATTAGTACAGATTGATCCATCTTCTTTAGAAGCATACAATCTTATGAAATTTAAATTGGGGGGCACGATGCGCTTAAGAAATTCACATATCATGGCAGCATGTTTTACCGCTCTTACAATTGGCTTGAGTGGTTGCGCAGAAATTGAACTTGCATCTCATGCCACCAAGCAAATCGTTAGTACCAGTGAGACCAAATCTAAAGGCCGCTTTAAGGTTGGTTCACCATATCAGGTTAAAAATATCTGGTATTATCCTGCTGTTGACTATGGTTATAGCGAGACAGGTATTGCATCCTGGTATGGACCAGGTTTTGATGGCAAGAAAACGGCTAATGGTGAAATTTACGATCAATATGCCTTAACCGCAGCTCACAGAACTTTGCCAATGCCTTCTCTTGTCAGAGTTACAAACCTTGGCAACGGGCGTTCGATTAAACTGCGCGTTAATGATCGGGGGCCGTTTTCTAATAATAGAATAATCGATGTTTCTCGCCGTTCGGCTCAGTTACTGGGGTTTGAGTTACAGGGGACTGCTAAAGTAAAGGTTGAGATCCTTGAAGCCGAAAGTCGGCAGTTGGCTGCACAAGCCCAGGGCGGAGAATACGCGCCACAATTAGCATCAAGCGATAATGCAACTTTGGCTGCGCCAACTGATGAAGTTACAGCCGAACCATTAGGCGCTACCCAAAGTGCTTCTGTCGAGCCTGTTCAAGCAACAAGTCTGGCGCCCGTCAGTCGTACGGAGCCTGCAGCGACTTTTACTGATGGTGTCGTCACACAGACACCTTTAGCACCGAGCGGAATATATGTACAAGCAGGGTCATTCCTACAAGTTCATAACGCCGATCGCCTCAGGGCACGTCTTGCATCGCTCGGGACTGCACAAGTTGCTGATGCGCCTGTTGGCGCGCGCACTTTTTATCGGGTACGTCTTGGGCCACTTACGAATGTTCAAGAAGCAGATAAATTATTACAGATACTCCACGACAATGGCTACGATGATGCACGTGTTATTGTGGACTGACTTTACTTATCAAGGCCTTATTACGGGCTCATTTTTCGTTTAATCAAGATATCAAGAAACATCACTTATTCTCACTTTCAGACTACCGGGTCAAAATATTGCTAAACTCAAAGATGTCATCTATCCGTTATGCCATAAAATCCCTTCTTATGGGTAGCGCCTGCCTGCTGGCATTAGCGCAGTCCAGCGAGGCAATCGAGACCACTGCTCGTGAAGCGTATTTGATTGATTACACCACAAAAACGGTTCTACTAAATAAGGATGCAGAACGTTCAATGCCTCCGGCCTCCATGAGTAAAATCATGACGGCCTATATGGTGTTCGAGCGCTTAAAAGATGGTCGACTGTCATTGGACGATAAACTTCCCGTCAGCGAAAAAGCCTGGCGGAAAGGTGGCTCGAAAATGTTTGTCGAGGTGGGGACAGAGATATCCATCTACGATCTCCTTCGGGGAATAATCGTCCAATCTGGAAATGATGCCTGTATTGTGGTCGCTGAAGGATTAGGGGGATCTGAAGAAAATTTTGCCCTAGAGATGACTTTAAAGGCGCGTGAAATTGGCCTTGAGAACAGCAGCTTTGCAAACGCAACAGGTTGGCCTGATCCTGGTCAACGCATGACCTCAAAAGATCTTGGGACGCTTGCTGATCGTATTATTACTGATTTCCCTGAATACTACGGTGTGTATTCTGAAAAATCCTTCACGTGGTCAGGTATTAAGCAAGATAATCGAAATCCTCTATTATATAAAAACCTTGGTGCTGATGGCCTGAAAACGGGCCATACCGAAGAAGCAGGTTACGGCCTAACGTCATCTGCAGTACAAGGTGATCGTCGCATCATTATCGTTTTAAATGGTATGAAGAGTGCCAAAGAAAGATCAGAAGAATCAGCTCGGTTGGTATCTTGGGCGTTTAGGGAATTTGATAATTTTGAATTGCTCAAAGCGGGTGAGACGGTTGAAACGGCAGATGTTTGGCTTGGGACAGAAAAAACAATCAATTTAGTTCCTGAAAAAGATCTTCTCCTTACCTTACCCAGAAACGCCAAGAACAAGATGACCGCGACCGTTAGTTACGTTGGCCCAATTCAAACTCCTATTGAACAGGGTGAGCGTTTGGCAACGTTAAAAATTGAGGCCCCAGATATAGATACCGTAGAAATCCCTTTGGTTGCTGCAAATTCTGTTGAAAGAGAAGGCGGTTTTAGCCGGATAGTCTCTGCCTTAAATTATCTAATCTTCGGTAAATCTTAAAATTATGTCTCGTGGTATATTTATCTCGCTTGAGGGCGGTGAGGGTGCAGGAAAAAGCACGCAGATCAAGCGCTTATCCAAGTATCTTACCGATACTGGGTTAAGTAATATACAAACAAGAGAACCTGGGGGAACTCCGGGGGCAGAAAAAATAAGGGATTTACTTGTCAGAGGCGATGTTTCGCTCTGGACCCCAAAAACAGAAGCTTTGTTAATGTTTGCTTCTCGCCAAGAACACGTCGAGAAAGTAATCAAACCTGCACTTGCAGCTGGGAAGTGGGTAATTTGTGATCGATTTGCTGATTCATCCGTTGCTTACCAGGGGATAGGTCATGGGCTTGGGATGGATAGTATCGAAAGTTTGCACCAATGGGTCCTTGGTGACTTTAAGCCAGATCTGACCCTTATCTTAGATTTGCCTGTTTCTGTGGGGCTAGAACGTACCTTAGCTCATACCGTTGGCGAAAATCGATTTGAAGATATGGACGTATCTTTTCATGAACGGATGCGAGAAGGATTTTTATCTATTGCAAAGTCTAATCCCGAACGTTGCACTGTGATAGACGCCACCCAGTCCGAAAATGAAGTTGCAAACGACATTTTAAAGAATGTTGTGGTCAAGTTTGGGAAGATGATGAATGGCCAAAGCAGCTAAAAAGAAATCCGACGAAGAGATCAATTCTAGGGTCCATCCTCGTAATACCCACACTTTGTTTGATCATGCTCAGGCTGAAAACACTCTGATCAAAGCCTATAATTCCGGAAAACTCCCTCATGCATGGATGTTTACAGGCCCTAAAGGAATTGGCAAGGCGACACTGGCTTATCGATTTGCCCGCTTCTTAATGAATGAAGGTGAAAGTGGCCCAGGATTGTTTGGTGACCAAACAGCACCAACATCCCTTGAAATTGGGCAAGATAATCCGATTGCCAAGCGTATTGCCGCCCGAGGCCATGGGGATTTAGTCACACTAGAGCTAAGTCCTGATGAAAAAGGGAAAATGCGCACGTCAATTCCTGTTGATGATGTTCGGAAAATTGTCAAATTTTCTCATAAAACCTCGATTGAAGGCGGGTGGCGCATCGTTATTGTTGATGCGGTCGAGGAAATGAACAGAAATGCTGCCAATGCCTTGCTTAAAGTGTTAGAAGAACCTCCTGAAAAAACAGTTCTGTTATTAATTTGTCACCTTCCTGGCCAAATATTGCAAACTATTCACTCTCGCTGCTGCCATCTTCCCCTTATGGCTCTGAACGAGGATACAGTTATCAGGCTTCTAAAAGAGCAAGCTCCTGAAGTTTCAGAGAGTGATGCAGTTCAACTAGCCAGATTGTCAGAAGGATCCATTGGTAAGGCACTTGATTTATGGGCTGGTGGGGGCCTCGATTTATACCGTGAGATGATTGCATTGCTTGGAACACTGCCGAACTTAGATATGGTTAGATTGTACGCTTTTGCAGATAAGCTAAGTGCGTCTGATCCACTGGCTTTTAAAACGGGTATGGAATTATTTCTATGGTGGCTTGCGCGACTGACCAAGGTTTCGGGACAGGGAACGTTCCCAGAATTGGTAATTCCTGAAGAACACAAGTTGATCTCTTCATTAATTGAAAGACATGGTCTTGCGCAATGGCTCGGCCTGTGGGAGAAGTGCTCGACTAATTATGCCCGTGCAACACATGCAAATTTGGACAAAAAACAAGTGGTTGTGACAACCTTTATGGAGCTCCAAACACTTCTGTCTTGATACATGCTTGCTTATGGGCGCGCTTTGTTATCAGGAGTTCATCATGAGCGGATCAGAAAATCGATCCTTCTATATCACGACACCCATTTATTACGTAAATGATAAGCCACATATCGGTCACGCATACTCAACGCTTGCATGTGATGTTTTGGCGCGTTTTAAACGTCTTGATGGATATAATGTCAAGTTCTTGACCGGTACTGATGAACATGGTCAGAAGGTTGAAGCGTCCGCAGAAAAAGCCGGCATTGATCCGCAAATCTTTACGGATCAAGTTTCGCAAAAATTTCGCGACCTGACCGAGGTTTGTAACTTTTCAAATGACGACTTTATAAGAACAACCGAAGATCGCCATAAAAAAGCCTGCCAGCACCTCTGGAAGGTACTCGAAGATAAAGGTTATATCTATCTGGGTAGTTATGCAGGGTGGTATGCTGTTCGCGATGAAGCTTTTTATACAGAAACAGAGCTAACCAAAGGTCCGAATGGCGAAAAGATTGCTCCGACAGGGGCGGTAGTAGAATGGGTAGAAGAGCCATCTTATTTCTTCAAGTTATCTGCCTTTGGAGACAAACTTCTCTCGCTATATGAAAATGATCCCGATTTTGTAATGCCTGATAGCCGTCGTAATGAGGTTATCAGCTTTGTAAAAGGTGGGCTTCGTGATTTGTCTGTCAGTCGAACAACTTTCAAATGGGGCGTACAGGTACCGGGTAATGACGAACATATCATGTATGTCTGGCTCGATGCTTTAACCAACTACTTATCCGCGGTTGGCTATCCTGATGAGACAAACCCTGATTATAAAGAGTTCTGGCCAGCGACCATACATATGGTCGGCAAAGATATTCTCCGCTTTCATGCTATATATTGGCCAGCATTCCTTATGGCGGCTGATCTACCCCTTCCCAAGCGGATTTATGCGCATGGATGGTGGACTAATGAAGGTCAGAAGATATCGAAATCTGTTGGAAATGTAATTGATCCGCTATCTATCATTGAAGAGTATGGATTGGATCAAGTGCGCTACTTTATGATGCGCGAAGTTCCCTTTGGTAAGGATGGTGATTATTCAAAACGTGCGATTATATCACGAATGAATGGTGACCTCGCCAATGATATCGGCAATCTTTCGCAGCGTGTTCTCTCGATGGTTTTCAAAAACTGTGAAGGACAAATACCTGAGCATGGACAGTTTACTGATGCAGATAAAGTTTTACTAGATAGTGTATCTGCTCTACATCAAAAATTGCGTACCGAATTTGACAAACAGAGTTTCCATAAAGGTTTGGAGGCTGTTTGGGAAGTTATCTCTTCTGCGAACAAATATGTCGATGAACAAGCCCCTTGGGCGCTTCGCAAGACTGATCTTTCGCGCATGGGAACGGTTCTTTACGTTCTAACTGAAAGTATTCGACAAATTGCTATTTTACTGCAACCTGTTATGCCGCAATCTATGAATAAGATGCTAGATCAGATAAGCCTTCCGGCAGATGTACGTGAATTTTGTGATCTGACAACACCTCTGAAATCTGGCGTTTCAATCGAAAAACCTCAAGGTATTTTCCCTCGTTATGTGGAAGAAGAGGTGGCCTAATGATTGTCGACTCTCATTGTCATCTTGATTACTTTTTGAAAGACGGTGATTTAGAGGATACGCTAAAGCGTGCTCGAGATGTTGGTATTGGTTGCATGGTGACAATCGGGACCAAGCTCTCTACCTTTGATACCATTCTGGGTATTGCTGTTGCGAATGACGATATCTATTGCACCGTTGGTGTGCACCCGCATGAAGCCGAGGCCGAAGGGTTATATTCACCCGATGTCTTGATCGAAAAGTCCCAGCATCCAAAAGTAATTGGTCTTGGGGAAAGTGGACTTGACTATTATTATGATCACGCTCCTCGAGATCGTCAGGCTGAGAGTTTTCGCGCTCATATTATTGCGGCGAGAGAAACGGGACTTCCCTTGGTTGTCCATACGCGTGACGCTGATCAAGACACGATTTCTATAATGCGTGAAGAATATAAAAACGGTGCCTATCCTGCGTTAATTCACTGTTTTACTGCAGGGCCAGAGTTGGCGAAGGCTTCACTGGATATGGGGTTCTATATATCCTTATCTGGGATCATTACTTATAAATCAGCTGAAGATATTCGCCAGACTATTTCCGAAGCTCCTCTGGATCGGCTTCTTATTGAGACCGATAGTCCTTATCTGGCTCCGGTACCAATGCGTGGAAAAAAGAATGAACCTGCCTTTGTACGTCATACAGCAGAAGCTCTGGCAAATGTTAAAAATGTCAGTGTCGAAGAAATTCATTCTATGACCAGTGATAATTTCTACCGCCTATTTTCTAAGGCACAACGACCAATAGCGAATTAGTCCTATGAAAATTACGATGCTAGGATGCGGTGGTTCAGGTGGTGTTCCAATATGTTCAGGAACACCAGGTGGAAACTGGGGTAACTGCAATCCAGATAACCCAAAAAACCGACGACGTCGGGTCTCGATTCTTGTCGAGCACGAAGATACCTGTTTACTCGTTGATACAGGGCCTGATCTTCGAAACCAAATACTTGATGCTAATATTGAGTATATTGATGCAGTTCTCTACACGCATGATCATGCCGATCATACACATGGTCTGGATGAACTCAGGTACCTTGCTTATAAAGCGGGTGGCCCTATAGAGGCTTATATGGACGACGGCGATCGTAAGATTATCACATCCCGGTTTCCATATGCTTTCACCTCTACATGTGATCCTAAAAGCAGTTACACTCCCATGATGGATGATCAAACAATAGATGGGCCATTTAAGATTGGTGCAATTGATATTGTACCTTTCTATCAAGATCACGGTCGTACTAAATCACTTGGGTTTCGCTTTGGAGATTTTGCTTATTCAACAGATGTGTTTGATTTGGATGAACGCGCCTTTGAAACACTGGCTGGTATAAAGTACTGGATTGTTGATTGTCTGCGTTACGAACCGCACCCTTCTCATGCTCATTTTGAAAAAACCTTGAGCTGGATTGATCGCCTCAAGCCAAAGAGGGCTGTGCTAACACATATGAACCAGCAAATCGATTATGAAGATCTGCTTTCAAACTGTCCCCCTGGTGTTGAACCCGGTTATGACGGTTTAATTATTGATATTCCTTAAGTGTGAAAAACAGTAAAAAGGACGGTGAAAAATCAACGCCCTTTTTTTAATCTTCAAACCAGAAACCATCTGGTTTGTAAACCCCCATTAGGGCACCAGGTTCCCAATTATAGAACCCTTCTTCCGGCACATTCCGTAGTTTGCTGGATAGAACAATTGGTTGAGGTATTTCAGCAACCAGTCCGATGGTAAAGGTCTCTTCAGCATTAATGAGCAGAATTCGGTTCCAGATTGCGCTTTTCTCTTCGGTCGACTTGGCTCTTAGCCACATCGTATAAAGGTCATTAAGCTGTTGAGCGGCTTCAAGATCAACAGCTTCTCCGGCGTTCCCTTTGGTCTCGATATGCTGCCCCCATTTGGGCCATTGAAAGGACTGCTGCAAACGGGGCGCAAATTCTTCTGGTGCTGAGTGTGGGGTTAATAGAGCGTTTAAATTTCCATACCAAAGTGAAATATTGGTTTCACCCGCAAAAATACGGTTTCTCAAAACTTCGCGTTGGGAAGGTTTGGGGTAGAGCTTGATGCCTAATTTTAACCAGGAATCACTGATTAATTCGAGTGTATCAACTTCTTCGCTACTCTCTCCTGCGGTCTCTACAATGATTTTCATTGGGCGGCCATCGCTGAGTAACCGAAGGCCATCTTCGTCACGATCTGTTAGTCCGATGTCATCCAGAAGCTCATTGGCTTTAGTAAGATCATACTGTGCCCAGCGTTTGAAGTAGTCTTCCTTGTAAAGGCTGCTATCAGGAAGGACATTATTGTTTCCTTCAAGGCCAAGGCCATAATAAAGAACTTGATTTAATTCATGCCGATTAATTCCAAGTGACAGAGCATGTCTAAACCGCTTGTCGCGGTTAAGTTTACGCCACTCGGTATCATTCGCGTTTAAATTTGGATAAAGAGCGAAATGAGAGCCTCGAACCGTTTTCCATAAACGAACCAGATATCCATTTTGCTCGTCATTTCCTTTTAAGAAGGTATAGTCAGAAAAGCTCAGTCCTCTTGATTGCATATCAGAATCACCAGAACCAACCTTTGCCGGGATTAAGCCGCCGCCTGCAACGGCGAGGATCATTTCATCTGCATAGGGTAATTGAAGCCCAAACTCATCAACCCGATGGTAAAATGGATTTCTCTTGCCGATAAAGCGGGTTGATGGAGGCTTTACAGTATTTACCCAAGGCTGGAGCGTCGGCAGTTTTGTATTGGTAAATTTGTATTGCCTAGCGCGGCGGTTATGGAGTTGGACCCAGTTCCGTGCATCGGCTTTTTTTACGACCTCATCAAGTTCGTCATTGTTCACGTATTTGGCGTGAAATTTCTTCATGTAATGGGCAGGCTGGAAAAGGTATAGCGGCCGGGTCGCAGCAAGGCGGGGCAGGAAAAAAGGGTTTGGAATGGGCCAGCTATATCTAATAGTGATTTCGTCGATTATTTCTACTGTTGGCGCCTGTCCTTCGATAACAAGTTCTGCCGGAGGGCCAAAAGGCCTTAGATTGCTATCATTTGCAACTTCTTCCCAAAAATACCTGAAATCCTCAGAGGTAAAAGGATGCCCGTCAGACCATTTATGTCCCTTGCGCAGGGTTAAGGTAAATATCCGTCCTTCCTCGACCTCAAGTTTATCGAGAATATCTACTGTAAACCCAAGTTCTGGAGTGTAGCCAATTAGTCGAGCGTAACCATAAACTGAAAACAATCGAACATCTTTTGATTTAGCGATCAGACTTCGGATACTACCACCGTGTTTGCCTGGCTCCCAATCGTGGGTTTGTTTGACAACAAAAGGAGCGAGGGGGAGGCGTTCAAAAACGGGTGGGAGCTCTCCGCTGTAAACACTTGAGGAAAGAACAGGAGTTTCTTGAAGACTCTCACGTGTTAAGCTGGATTGTGGTGAGGAATATGTCTCGGCTACAGCGCTTTGAGTACAGAGCATTGCGGTTACAATCGTTAGCGCTTTGAAATGTACTTTTAGGACGTTACCAGTTAATCCGAGTCTCATATTTTCTCGCAGCCTTTATGTTATTTGTAGTTATATACAGATATTTACAGACGTTATCTCAAGTCATCTATCAAACGATAAAGAGGGTCAAGGCTGCTCGCACCGAGCTTCATCGAGCGATCTGGAGACCAGCCTTCAAACTCATTTGGGTTGTCATCAGTATCTTTAAAGGGCATTTCCAAAGTCATGGCGAGACAGTCGTGGGTTTCGGCAGTATTGTTGCCACACATAGTAAGATTGCCATTACCTGGTGTATTTTGAGGGTAGCCATGGGTAATCTGGAAATCTGGATTTGCTTCCATATAGTAGGCTTTAAACCGATCAATCAAACTCAAAAGGCGATCGTCAAAGGATGGAATGCCGTGGGTACCGGCAATAAAGTTATGAGGAATGGCTTCGTCGCCATGAATATCGAACATAAAATCGACACCCGTTTCCATCATTTTGTTGCGGACGTGATAAACTTCCGGGCTTTTTTCTAATGAAGGCGCTTGCCATTCACGGTTAAGATTTGCCCCGATTGCATTGACCCGAAGATTTCCGCGCTGGCTGCCATCCGGGTTCATATTTGGTACAACGTAGAATACAGCTTTTTTCAGTAGCTCCCGAGCAATGGGATCGTTTTCATCCAGTAATCGTTCTAAAAACCCTTCCATCCAGAACTCCGTCATACTTTCTCCTGGATGCTGCCGACCAATGATCCAGCATGCTTTTTTGTTTTTATCTGGCTCACCAATGGTCAGGAGATCTATGTCTTGTCCGTCGAGTGTTTTGCCTAAAACCTCCAGATCAACAAAGGAAGCATGTTGTACCTCTGCGATAAAGTCAGCGTGACGTTCCATAGAATAGGGGGCAAAATAGGCAAAATAGATGGAGTTATAACCTGGTGTGATATCGATTGTTAGGGTTTCACCGTCGTAAGTCGTGGTGGGTATTCGAAACCAGTTTTCACGGTCGTAAGAAGCAACCGTCTGATACCCTTCCCATCCTGCAGGATAGGCGGCACCACCGGCGTTAAGTATTTTTAGAGAACAAGCTTGATCACGAGCGCCCGTCATTCTGAAATAAAACCATTGATAAAAATGGGAGTTCGTATCTTTTTCGATTTCCAACTGGATATCAGATGCTTTGTCAGAAGAAAGGCAACTTATGTTGCCAGCGTCAAAATTACTCGAAATACGGATCATTGAAATTATCGCTCATTTACGGTCAAAAACTATTGCGCAACAGCATACCGTAAGAGAATAAGGCAGCAAGGACAGTCTTAATGAAAACGAGGATTTTTTCTAAATCCAGGCGATTCTTTTAATTATACCTTCTAATAAAATTAGATATTACGATTTATTTTCTATAAAATTTTACGACCCTATTCACGTTCAAATTCCAATAAACGTATTTCTGGAAACCATGCTCTAAGCATTTGAGAAGTCTAATCCGATAAGAAATTTATTTAAAATAAAGCTGGCAATAAAATCGAATAAGATTTCATTACAGTCTCCTTTTGGGTTGTTAATACCTGTGGCAAATTTGCGCACCGGATTGAAAAACTATTCAACAACAGGTAGTGTTACTTTCCTAACTACAGAGAAAGGTAGTTGTATCATGCGTAAGTTACCCCCCTATTTACCAGTGATACTTAAGTCTTCCGGTTGGGTGTTGAGCCGAATTGGAACTCTGCTGGCTACAATTTTTGCTGCAAGCGCATTTGCAAGTCTTCTTCCCATTCTGGGAAACAATAGTCAGTTACTTATGGAACCATTGATCTATTCTTCTCTTATTGCCGCTGCTGTTGCAATTGGAGGCGTGGTTATCGTGAAATGGACCGATCATACTTTCGGTAATCCTCTTCAGGATTTTCCTGCTGTACTTTAATATTTTCGTTTATTATTTTGTGTGTATGATTAAGATCAGGGAATAACTGTTTGTTATTTCCTGATTTTTGTCGTTTCACCTCGTTCTTCGATCTGATGAAAGCTTGCCCAAACCTATGAATATTAAATCGATCTCTCTGGATAGAGATAAACACTTTCGCTCTCTTGGAAATTCCGGTTTATCAGTATCGAATATTTGCCTTGGTACTATGATGTTCGGTGACCGTACAGATCGCCCACATTCGGTGGAAATCATATCTTCTGCCAGAGAAACGGGATTGAATTTCATCGATACCGCCGATGTTTATAACGAAGGGCGGTCGGAAGAAATCGTGGGAGAGGCTATCAAGGGCGATCGCGATCATTGGATTTTGGCGACTAAGGTGGCCAATCAAATGCAATCGGATCCACAGAAAAAAGGTTTGAGCCGTCGATGGATCATGCAGGCTGTCGAAGATTCTCTGGCGCGCTTGAAAACTGATTTCATAGATATTTACTATCTACACCACGAAGACCACAGTACTCCTTTGTTAGAGACGGTACAGGCAATGGGGGATCTCATCCGATCAGGCAAAATTCGCTATTTTGGCTTGAGTAACTATCGGGGATGGCGCATTGCGGAGATTTGTCGCTTCTGTGATCAACTGTCTATTCCAAGGCCCGTTGTCTGTCAGCCTTATTATAACGCCTTGAACCGGCAGCCAGAGGTAGAAGTCCTGCCGAGTTCCGACTATTATGGCCTAGGTGTCGTTCCCTATAGCCCGCTCGCCCGAGGCGTTTTAACTGGCAAATATATTCCAAATGTGTTGCCAGATAAAAATAGTAGAGCTGGTGCAGCTGACAGCCGTATGATGGAGACCGAATGGCGTCCGGACTCTCTTGAGATCGTCCAGAGAATTAAGCTCCATTGTGAGAAGAGAGGTCATAGCCCTATAGGCTTCGCCATTGGTTGGTTACTCGCAAATAAGTACGTCAGCTCTATCCTTGCTGGACCACGGACATTAGAGCAATTCCACGGGTATCTTAGCGCACTTTCTTATCCCTATGATGCTGAAGACGAAGCATTGCTCAACGGTTTGGTTGCTCCAGGGCATGCCTCTACACCAGGATACAGCGATCCCCGCTATCCGTTGGAAGGCCGCAAAATCCATTTATAACTAACGACAACAGCATAAAGCTGTCTTTCATAAGGTAATTATTTTTCGCTAGCTTGTGGTGGGTACTTTAATAGGAAGTCAAATAATAATTTAATGGCTCCTTGTGGCTGTTTGCCTTCTGGATAGGCCACATAGTAACCCTTTGTGCTTGTCAGGGTCAGAGGGCTTACCCTTACCAATTGTTCTGATTTAATTTCATCTTGGATCAAGCTCAGGCTTCCTAGGGCAATGCCTTCACCTTCGATGGCGCGCCCAATTGTATGGGTATAGGTTTTACACATCACCTGAGGCCAGTCCGATAGTTCGGGTATCTGCATAGAATGTCCCCATACTTCCCAATTAATCCAATCTGGACCAACCCGGGAGTAGTTAAGTAAATTGGGTCTCTCTTCAATGTGGAGAGAAAACAGATCGCGATTTGAGCTTTTTTGCAATTTTTCAGCAATTTTGGGGGCCGCGACCGGGGCGAGCTGTTCAGGAAACAAAAGGATGCAGTCAAAGCCAGGCAATGTACCATCGCCATAGACAATTGTTAGGTCATTCTCAATTGTGATCAGGTCACTGGTGATGTCGGATGTCATCAGATTGACCGAGCAGGCATTGTCGGACAAGCCAAATAGTTTTAACCGCGGCGAAAGCCAGAACATCGAAACGGCACTGTTGGCAGCAATACGTACCGCTTCGCTTTTTCGAGCTGAAATGCTGAGTACCGCACTTTCTAGATAATCCAGGGCCATAGCTGATTTATCACGCAATTGCTTTCCTTCATCGCTCAAAGATAGGGCTCTGCCGTTTCGAATAAATAGCTGTATACCCAAATACTCTTCAAGTTGGTGAATACGTTTACTGACGGCTGTTTGTGAGACAAACAGTTCAGTTGCAGCACCAGTAAAGCTTAACCTTCGAGCTGCAGCCTCGAAAAACATCAGACTGTCGAGAGGAGGGAGATTTTTTCGATAATTTTTCATAACCCTGAGTTGGCCTATAGTAAGAAATTTTGTGACATATACTTAGTAAAACGGTGAGTTATATACTTTCTCAAAATAACAACTGGTTTTGGAAAAGCAAATGGCAAATTTTGACTGGCACGCTGAGCGGAGTGACTTGTCGGGTATCACACTTTTAGATAGGTCGCCGGAAAGTGAGGGGATTGATCTAAAGGCCGTACGAATGTATCGCCAAGCCCGAGTGCGAAATGAAATGGCCAAGCGTGGTGTGGATGCTGTGATCCTGTCTGATCCGATCAATATTCGTTACGCCACCGGTGCTCGTAATATGCAGGTATTTTCGATGCGAAATGCGCCGTCCCGCTATTTACTGATGACCGCTACCCGTTCAATCCTTTTTGAGTTTACAGGATGTCTTCATCTGGGGGAGGGCTACGAAACTATTGACGAGGTACGGCCTTCATCTACGGCAAGTTTTGTTGCAGCTGGGCCTGATATTTACGCTCGGGAACGTAAGTGGGCATCAGAGATGGGTGACTTGATTATTGAACTGACCGGGAAAGCTGCCACAGTTGGGCTCGAACGGTTGAATGCAGGAACCGCAATTGCGTTAAAAGAGCTTGGGTTCCGCATTTTTGATGCACAAGAACCTGTTGAAATGGCGCGTGCGATTAAATCGCCAGAAGAGATGAAATGCATTAACGCCTCGTTACGGGCAACCGAGGTTGCTGTGGGCAAGTTGCGCGAGGCATTGCGGCCAGGTTTGACTGAGAACGAGTTGTGGTCGGTACTTCACAAATCCATTATTGAGCAAAACGGAGATTACTGTGAAACTCGATTGATGAGCGCGGGGGAAAGAACAAATCCGTGGTTTCAGGAAACAACTCATCATGTAATCGGAGAGAACGAACTGGTGGCTCTGGATACCGATGTAGTGGGGTGCCATGGGTATTACTCAGATTTTTCCCGTACTTTCCACGCTGGTCCTGGTAAGCCAACTGAAGTGCAGAAGACACTTTATAAAACTGCTTTTGAGCAGGTCCATCACAACATGGATATTTTAAAAGCTGGTATGAGTTTTCGTGATTATGCTGATCAGGCTTGGAATATTCCAGATAAGTACTACGCCAATCGTTATTACTTATCCTCACACGGCGTTGGGATGACTGGTGAGTATCCCTACCTCTATCATCATGGAGATTTCCCAGATGCTGGTTACGATGGCACGATTGAAGCTGGCATGACCATCTGTGTGGAAAGTTATATCGGTGAAGAGGGCGGTGCCGAAGGTGTTAAGTTGGAGCAGCAAGTTCTTATTACAGATACGGGTATTGAGCTGTTGTCACGATATCCCTTTGAAGAAGACTTGATGGAATAAAGGCTGTTGCTAAGACGAATGAAATTATTTTAAAGCTCAAGCCTTGGATTGAGGCTTGAGTTCAACCCGGCCATTTTAGTGTTAGGGTGATCTGCACTAATTCTGCCTTAGGAGTAGAGCACTATTTCATACCTCTGGGGATAATCGCCCATCCGGATATTCTTGCCATCGCGAGTTCGCCTTTATTCTTCGTCCAAATTGGCCTGGGGTTGAGCAACATTTCTTTTGGGTTAATCGCATTTCGCTCCTTTATTACCAAAGCAGGAATAGTAGTTTTGGACTTCCTTAAAATATTTGCAAGAAGTTGGCTCGGGTAAGGCTTTTCTGTTTTCTTTCTAATCATGCTTTAGCATTATCGGTATGTGTAGATACAATTTGTTTTGTAGGTCAGCATCGTTAAATCCTGGTATATACAATTCAAAGTCGGGTTTTTCTATATATTCATAGGGGGAGTTTGGTAACCAAACGGCCCAAATATACCTCAAGGTTTCATCAAGTTTGGCTACTGGACCCGTGTGCGTAAATTTCGCGTAGAGTTGGGTAGGTAATTCTCTGGTTATCATTCCCTCGGGTACATCATCAAAGTTGACTACCGCGACGGAGCAAATGTAGCAAAAATTAACATCATCCCCTTTTTCTTCGTAGGCTTCGTATATGCCAAAGGCGTTGTCGCTTGTTTGATTTGCAATTTTGCCTCTATAGGGGCGGAAAGCTAACCACAGGTCTTTCAACTGTAATCCACCACTTTGATATCGGTTTGCAATCCCAACCAGTTTCATACCTGGTTGAGATACGATCTCTGGTTCCATCGACAGCTTGTTTTGTAAATGGTTGAGCATATGTGGGCTAAATTGATCTTGATAAAGCAAACGAAAAGGGTCGTTTTGCTTACGGTATTGTCCCGGGGTGATATTAAACTGATCTTTAAATGCTCGGGTAAAGGCTTCTTGTGATTCAAACTGACAGTCTAACGACAACTCTAATAGACCGACTTTTTCTATTAACAGCCTTTTAGCAGCGACAGTTAACCGACGTTTTCGCAAATATTGCTTGGGTGAATCACCGACTAAGGCTTTAAAAATCCGGCAAAAGTGATAGGTGGAATAATGGGAGGCAGCTGCCATTTCGTGCACGGTGATTTTGTCGTATAAATGTTTTTCAACAAAATCAATACTTTTAAAAAATCGTTGCATTGCAGGATAACCTTTTCAATAACTCGTCATCAGTTCAAAGAGCCGTTCTATCCTTAAGCGATAATTCACCTTAAGCTTTCAAATAATATTTTAGATTTTTTCTGTACCGATAAAAAAGCGAATACTACTAAAACCTAAATCACGAGAAGGTATCAGGGCTTTGTATTTTGGATCGTTAAATAAGTTGTCAACTGCTTGGCGGTCAGGAAATGACATCACGGCAAATAACGCCGATTTTTCGCCACCATCCAAAGCGGTTTCTATATTGTACCGGGCTACCAACACTGCTCCATGTTCAGCTGTAATAGCTGGTGCTTTCGTTAAATAATCTTGTAAAGCTTCTTTCTGGTTTGGGTTTGGGTTTGGATTGGCTTCAATAAGTAAAAAAACTGACTGGCTCACGACATTCTCCAAATTCATTGTCTAGCATGGTTCAAAATCAAACAATCTACGGGTGCTTGGGTAGAGTTTGTTTGTGATAGGCAATATAGTTAAGCCTGATAGTCTTTTTTTGATATTTGTTGCTGTATTTGTATTAAATATTCGGATCACTACGAAGAATTGGGCTTTGTAAGGGTCTCAAATGCTGAATTGTAATGTCGGGGCATTGGTGATCTTTTATAGCTACTGTTATGAATATAAGATTTAAAATGACAAATGACCTTTCAACGCTGAGCTTTTACGCTGAAAACCCAGAAGAGTATGCCCGGAAAGCCCCCAAAGGTGATTTCCTTGAAAAGCGATCTGCCTTTATGTCTCGAGTAGTGCCCGGCTCTAAAATACTCGAGTTGGGATGTGGTGGCGGGCATGATGCCTTGGCATTTATTCAAGCTGGGTTTGATGTCACTCTATTGGACGGATCTCATGAACTCGCAGCCTTGGCACAAGTGAGAGCCGGGCGTGAAGTGCTGGTCAGAGACTTTAGTGAAATTGATTTCAGTAATGAATTTGATGCCGTTTGGGCATCAGCCTCACTGCTTCATGTTCCTTCCATTAAATTGCCACTTGTCCTTGGGCTTATCTTTAAGAGCCTGCGGCAAGACGGAGTATTTACAGCGAGTTTTAAAGAGGGAAAGGAGGACTGGGTAGATGAGTTTGGACGGAGGTTTTGTGGGATGGATAGTGATAAACTCAAAACTTTATTGCAAATAGCTGGTTTTCAAGTTGAGCCAGTTGAAATAGTCGAAGGTTTTGGTTCAGATCTGAAGCCAACCAGGTGGATTTGGGTGCATGCGATCAGGAATAATTAACCCCTTAAGTTATGAAACCATTTGTTGAGAGTAACCCGTTACAATGATGACGTAATACTCATTGTATAATCCTGTAGTAAGAGGGAGTTCTATGAGCAAGCGGAAAACATACAATCGTATTGCACAACTCTATGACGTACTCGACTGGCCTTTTGAGTTTTTTCGTTACAAGCCAGTTCGCCGTATGTTATTTGAGGGTCTGAGGGGTAATTTGTTAGATGCGGGAGTGGGCACCGGGCGCAATTTCCCTTTTTATCCAAAAGATTGTTTTGTTACGGGGATAGATCTCAGTTCTGCCATGCTTGAACGTGCCCGGTGGCGAAAAAGTAAGCTCGACACTGCGGTTGATTTGTATGAAATGAATGTCACAGAGCTCGATTTTGCTGACGATAGTTTCGATAGTGTTGTCTCAACTTTCCTTTTTTGCGTCCTTGACGAAACGCAACAACAGCCAGCCTTGGAGGAACTTTGCAGGGTTTGTCGTCCAGATGGTTCTATACACATCGTGGATTACGCTTATTCGCAAAACCCTTTTCGTCTATTGATCATGAAACTCTGGGCACCTTTTGTATATCGAGCTTATGGCGCCAAGTTTAATCGACATACGGAACAGTATTTGGAAGCTGCTGGTTTGGATTTGGTTGAAAAGAAGTTTCTCTATAGAGATATTATAAAGCTGTTGATTGTGCGGCCTAAGTTTTTATAACAAATAAATAAAATGTGCCCCAAATACCCGTTCAATTACTCTGAAGGTTTTTGAGTTTTCAGCCTGAGGTGTTTTGAGTTTTCCAAAGGAAAAGTACCAACCTTGATCATGTTTATTGACACAAACAAGCATCCTGAAGTACTGGTAATTTCATAATTAACAGGAGTTGCGTTTCATGGACTGGGAAAAAGTATTTGCCACGCGGTCATCGCGGATGAAGGCCTCGGAAATCCGGGAGTTACTTAAGCTTTTGGATCAACCGGATATCATCTCCTTTGCCGGTGGTATACCCGATCCAGCTCTGTTTCCGACGGCAGAATTTCAACAGGCTTTTACCAATACCTTAAGTGGTGACAAACAGACCGCAGCTTTACAGTATTCTGTCAGTGAAGGCTATGCCCCATTGCGCGAGTGGATTGCCGGGCAGATGGAGAAACTGGGTGTTCCCTGTTCCGTTGACAATATCCTCATTACTTCCGGCTCTCAGCAAGCATTGGATTATCTAGGCAAGTTGTTGCTATCACCGAACGATACAGCGCTCGTGACCTGGCCGACCTATATGGGCGCACTTGGGGCGTTCAATGCGTATGAACCAACGTATGATCGTCTGATTGCAAATGGTAACCGTTCAGCGAAAGAATACCGCGACACAGCGTCAGAAAATGATAGCCTGGTTAAGTTCGCTTATATGTCAGTGGACTTTGCTAACCCGACCGGGGAAACTCTGGATCGTACAGGCCGTGAACGGTTGCTCGATCTTGCGCAAGAACTAGATATAGCCGTAATCGAAGATGCTGCTTATCAGTCATTGCGTTATGATGGAGAGGCTATTCCTCCGATATTGGCACTTGATATTGAACGTAACGGCAACATTGAAAAAACCCGGACGCTTTATTGTGGTAGTTTTTCAAAAACTCTGGCGCCGGGTCTTCGCGTTGGGTGGGTTTGTGCTGCCCAGACCGTGATCAGTAAATTGGTTCTGATGAAGCAGGCTGCAGACTTGCATAGCTCAACCATCAATCAGATTGCGATCCATGAAGTTGCGTCCAAAGGTTTTGATAAACAAGTTGCGAAGATCTCTGCTGCTTATTCTGCTCGGCGCGACTGTATGCTTGCGGCATTGGAAGAGCATATGCCTCAAGGCGTGAGTTGGACAAAGCCAGAGGGCGGTATGTTTGTCTGGCTGACATTGCCAAATGACTGGGATGGCGCGGACTTGCTCGCTGAATCAATTAAAACCCAGCGGGTTGCCTTTGTTCCAGGCCATGCCTTTTACGCGGATGGATCAAATCGTAATACAATGCGTTTGAGTTTTTCCCAAGCCAATGAAGAGACCATCAACAAAGGTATCCGTCGGTTAGGCTTGTTGCTAAAATCTGTCTGATATGTGTGTCGTTAAATTCAAATTTCAGAGGCGCTTAGCTGTTTCCTAAAGGAAGGTTAATTAGGCTTCTGAGATTAGATTAAGATGCAAATGAAGGCGTTTGGATCGACCTATGTTGGGGAAGGTTGAATTA
The DNA here is from genome assembly GCA_913060675.1 of uncultured Rhodospirillales bacterium. Taxonomy (GTDB): domain Bacteria; phylum Pseudomonadota; class Alphaproteobacteria; order Kiloniellales; family Kiloniellaceae; genus Kiloniella. The sequence goes on along the minus strand of CAJXUS010000058.1, from coordinate 2,848 downwards.
CTCTCAATGGATAGGTACTATCCCGGTTAGTGCCTCGTTCGTCATCCGAAATACGTTCTGTATCTTCCCTTTACTCTTAACCTGAATCCGGAATTATCTCACCCAACATATGGAAACAATTACCTATTATATAATTCCACCTGATTTATCTTTAGAAGTATCTCTACTGCTTATTGGCGCCAGCTTTATAACATCGGGCATTACGACAGCAACGGGAATAGGGGGCGGGCTGGCTATGTTGGCAATCATGGCAAATGTCATGCCTGTTGCTGCAATCGTGCCTATTCACGGCGCGGTACAAACAGCTAACAACACCAGTAGAACTTATTTGTTACGCAAGAATATTAATCTGTCGATTTTGATTTGGTTTTCACTGGGCGGAATTATTGGAGTTCTTTTTGCCAGCCAGATCGTGGTTACGCTTCCTCTCAGTCTCCTGCAATTAATCATGGCACTGTTCATTCTCTACAGTGTTTGGGGACCCAAACTTAAGAACTTTAACAATGGTAAGAAGTCTCTTGTGTTGGGGGGAATGATCTCCGCTACCACTTCGATGTTCATCGGAGCTTCTGGACCTATAACAGCGGCTTTCTTACCGAGATCAAAGCTAAGCCGCGTAGAACTGGTTTCTACCCATGCCGGGATTATGGTTTTGCAACATGGCTTGAAGATATTCGCACTGGGCCTTTTGGGTTTTATCTATACGCCTTGGATTGGGTTGTTAGGTGGGATGTTGATTTCAGGTTTTTTTGGGTCATTAGCAGGTCGGGCGATTTTGTGGCGTATTCCAGAACGGAGATTCAAACTTGTCTTCAATATTGTGCTAACTCTCTTAGCCATGAGGATGCTTTATCAGGCAATTGTTTGATATTCTTTGTCGCCAATTAACTTCATCAAATTAGATCAGATACTTATCTCGAGTGTTAGAGATATCCAGAAACTGAAAGTAAATTGTCTCATTCTCGTAATATTTCGTATTATAAAGAGGGGGGATGTCTAATCTTAAATAGTTGTGTGAGTTTAGAAAATTTGGTCAAATCAGATGGACGTATATAATAACTCTTCATGTTTTCCAGCTGTGGCGTGGCAGTTTAGTGCGTTGAACAAGTGTACTGCTTGGTTTTTTATGAAGGCGATGATTGTTTGTTTGATTTTAAACACCCAAAAAATAAACAGTTTTTTGACTTCTGGCAGGCAATTCCACGAGAAGGTATGGTGCCACGACGCCAAGATTATCATCCTGAAAAAGTAGCAGTACTACTGCCGACCATGATGATGTACGAGTTGGTTTCGTCCGATTACATCAAGGTTAGGCTGCTTGGTACAGGTATTACTGAAGATTTTGGCAAAGAACGTGAAGGTCAGAATTTTCTAGATTTTATAGAGCCACACCGACAAGATAAAGTATCTCAAGCCTTATGGGAAATTGCTCGTTATCCATGTGGTATGAGGGTGCTTGCTGAACATGTACTTAAAAGCGGTTTGACCGTTATGTTGGAATCAGTGGGGTTACCCTTACTTAACCGGGATGACAAAGTTAGATGGATCTTATTCCAGCGTAATATTCTAGATGTAGAAAAAGGCCTTCCTATAATTAAATCTGATCGAGTATATGATCCAAAGACATACGTGCGGCTTTTCCAGCGCGACTATATCGACATCGGAGCCGGAGTTTCTAATTTTCATGAAGAGTAGTCTTAAATTAGAGGGAACGGTTCTTCTAAAATTAGTAAACTTTTGATAATTGGCAGGGAAAATTAGTTTTACTCATAATATGTTATTCGCATAATCTATATTATGGGAAATATATATTTTGCTGATTTCGTATCAGCCTTTATAGAGCTGCCGAATATATCTTGTGATTTTGAAGTAGAAATAAGATCTGAATATTTGTATTCACTCATTATCTAACCCTCAGTAAAGATTCTTTGCCCTGAAATAAGTCTCTAATATGTAAACTTATTTCAGGGTGGAATAATTCAATTAAAAAGGGAGTGAAATTTGCCCCCTCACTTTTTTTAATAAAGCTTTAAGAGGCTATTTAAAAGAAACCTGGTATTTTGCAAAGCCGTCTTTGCCTTCACCCAAGTAACTTATGGCATCTTTCTCAGCCAGAATGTCTTTGGCTGCGGGTGTGGTTTCAAAGGTTACTTTGATGTTTCCTTCTATGGCGCCAAAATGCCAGTTACTGTCGGCGCTTGGATCAATTTTCTTTTGATCAAAGATGTAATTAGCCAGGACAGTTCTGTTTTCATCTGGTGCCTGAATAATGACTGTAGACCCGTCAAGACCGGGGAAATTCCCGCCACCATGGGCGCGGTAGTTATTGGTCGCAACGATGAATTGGGCTGACATATCTAGGGGTTTGCCTTGATAAGTCATATCAATGATACGGTGGCTATCAGGGTTAATGATATCACCTTGTTTATTGTATCGTGCAGGTTGGGTCAGATTGACGACATACTCGACGCCATCGATGACATCGAAGTTGTATGACGGAAAGTCATCGTTAAGCAGCTGTTGCTCTTCTGATTTGTTGTTATCTATTTGATTAAAGGCCCCTGCTGACATCTCTAACCATTCACGAACCTGCGCGCCGTTCAGCAGTACTGCACGAAGTGTATTGGGATAAATATAGAGATCTGCAACGTTTTTAAGGGCAATTTCACCCGCTGGTATATTGGTGTAATAGTCTGCGCCACCGCGTCCACCTGCTTTGAAGGGAGCACCGGCGGATAGAACAGGTATGCCTTCGTATTCTGTTCCTAAAATCAACTTTTCAACGTACCATTTTTGGGCTGTCTCTTATACACATCTCCGAGCCCACGAGACCGAGGCTGATCTCGTA
>CAJXUS010000057.1 GCA_913060675.1 uncultured Rhodospirillales bacterium | reverse complement strand
AAAACAGCAGAAGAGGACTATCTTAAAACAGGCTTGCTAAAATGGGGGCACTACACATAGGTGTAATCGTGTCCTAGTCTCTTATAAAAAAACCAGTATCGCGATGATGAGCAAGGTTGATATTCAAATAAGAGCTCCATTCCATGGCTGTTCGGGCGAAAAAGTCGGTTTCATTCATAGCTGAAAAAGCTTGCCGCCATTCCTGAAGAAGCTTTGGTGAAAAATCCTTTGAAAACATAAGATAACTCGGCGCTTCTTTAATAACATAGGCGATTTCAAAATCATTTATGTTAACCTTGATACTTCGCGCGACCATCGGGGCCTCCAGATCGGAGGAAATCCAAAGATCAATGTTGCCTCGAATAGTATGCCCTAAAGCTATTTCGTGCGTATTGAACTCTCGAACAGGAAGACCAATCGATTTGAAATAGATAACTCGCCAGTCTTCTCGTAAACCGCCAATAACCCAGCTTGAACGAATAAGATCATCTATGCTTTTGATTTCAATCGAGCTATTTTTCTTTTTATACAAAACATGTTTTCGCGTGCTGACGGGGCCAAGAAAATGAAAACCATGATTTATGCGTTCAGATGATTTTCCTGCGGTAAAGATAATCACATTGGGCTCTTTTTGGGCAATGCGCATTGATCGCGCCCAAGGAAAAATTTCAATTTCAACTTCGCGATCAAGAAGGCGTAGGATTTCCCGAACAATAGCTGTTGTTGTTCCTGTAACTTCCCCATTGATTGTATAATTGGTTGGGGTTTCTTCAGCGGTAACGATCCGCTCAATAGCTTGAGAGCTGGCAAAGCTTGGAAAGATTATAAAAAGAAATAGTATAACCATTCGAGCTGCCATTTTATGCTCCTTCATATCCAGCAAGAACGATAAAATATAGCACTTACAAGTTAAATAACTTTGGATGAATTCAAATTAACCATGAGATCACTTAATCATAGACATAATTGAATACAGAGCCAAAGATGACAACAAAACTGTTCAGGGGGATGAGCTTAACTAATGACCTATTTAAAAAGAATAATTTTGGCTATCACACTTGTTTTGTCAGTACCAGTGTCTGTGGTAGGACAAGAAACTGATTCTTGGGATGTAAAGTCATTGGTGAGTGGTGAACAATTTCTGATCCTTGAAGCTGCAACTGTTGAGTTCAGAAAATTTCTAGATTTTAAAAATGGAGTAATCGATTTCCAGCAGTATGATATATTTTTATACGACGTACACCCAGGTATAAATCATGGGGAAATTTTAGTCGTATTTGAAGATAAAAATGTTGTTCATGATCCCTCTATAATTACCTTTGGTTCCGCTGGGGAGATTCCTACTTTTGAAGTTGTTTTAAATAAAGAATACCAAGTCATTCATTCAAGTTTTTCCAGCTAAATTGGACATTGGTGTCAAGAATTGATCCTGGACACGATATCTTTAACTCAGCCTCAAACCGAGGCCACCACAATCAAAACTGAACAGTTGCTCATTAAAGACATAGCTGTCGTTTTTCAAACAATCTAAAAGCCTTCGGCACCGAAGATCTCAGGATATTGATTATAAATCAGGTTTGTCGTCTGTTTGATGTTTACAAATAGCCCCTGCACCCTATTTACTGTTAACAAAGATACAAAATGAACGGAACGGCCCGAGTACAATTGTACTGAGTACATTTATGCTAAGTATATTTGTGTTGGGGCCTAAATCTGTGATCAGGAAGAAATTTTCGTTGAGATGAAACAAGTGGATCTACTACATGCGTTATGAATCCCCCCAAACAATAGAAGCAGCATCCGCTTTGCTTGCTAGTGAAGCGGGTTTGGCTCGTATCCTCGCTGGCGGAACTGATCTATTGGTGCAACTGCGCTCTGGCATGGTTGAACCTGATCTGGTGGTCGATGTTAAAAACATCCCGACCATGACTTCTATCGTAGAAGAAAATGGTGGCTACCGGATTGGTGCCGCGGTTTCCTCTGCTGTGATGAACGAGCACGCAGACCTTTGCGCCATGTGGCCCGGCGTTATGGAAGGCGCTGATCTTATCGGATCTACTCAGGTTCAAGGACGCGCCACTATGGTTGGTAATCTCTGTAACTGTGGCCCAGCGGCTGACAGTGTGCCTGGTATGGTTGCTGCAAATGCGATTGCAACGATTGTCGGACCTAACGGCCGTCGTGAAGTGCCCGTCATCGATATTCCGGTTGCTCCGGGCAAGTCCACATTGGCCAAAGGCGAAATCGTTGAGAGCGTCTTCCTGCCAGCTCAAGTAAAACGTGGCGGAGATGCTTACTTGCGTTTCATCCCCCGCACCGAAATGGATATTGCTGTCGTCGGCGTTGGTGTAAACATTGAGCTAGATGATAGCGGTGTTTGTACGCACGCCCGCGTTGGGCTTGGTGCAGTCGCGATTAAAGTTCTGCTCGTCGAAGACGCTGCCAAGGCATTGATCGGCTCTAAACTTGATGATGCGGCACTGGATAAAATGGCTGCGGCCACTTCCGCTGCCTGTAAGCCAATTAACGACAAACGTGGCACCATTGAATTCCGCACCAAAGTTGCCGGCGTTCTCGCGGTGCGTGCGGTGAAAATAGCCCTTGAGCGAGCTAACAAGAGAGCCTCAAACGGGGGGGAGAAATAACTATGTCCGGTATTCATGTTTCCACTAAGATCAATGGCGACGCCGTTGAATTCGTCTGTGATGTAGAAGAAACCCTTCTCGACGTCCTGCGCGACAAACTCGGTATGACCGGGTCCAAAGAAGGCTGTGCATCCGGTGACTGCGGTGCCTGTTCTGTCACCGTTGATGGCCGTCTGACCTGTTCGTGCCTGATGTTGGGTGCAGAGGCCGAAGGCCACGATATCGGCACCATCGAAGGCATTGCCAAAGGCACACAGCTCCACCCGATCCAGCAGAAAATTCTTGATCACGCTGCTCTACAGTGTGGTGTCTGCACACCGGGTTTTGTGGTTGCAGCCAAAGCTCTTTTGGAAAAGAACCCCGACCCGACCGAAACCGAAGTTCGTTTCTGGCTCGCAGGTAATCTCTGCCGTTGCACAGGATATGACAAAATCATTCGCGCAGTTATGGACGCTGCTGCTGAAATGAGAGGGCAATAATCATGGCACGTAATCCAGACGCTGATAGCGCTCCGGCACCAAAAGCCGTTAAAACCAGCACGATCGAATTTGATGCGGATAAAGCAAAGACCTTCAAAGTCGTCGGCTCTCGTCCTCCGCGTCCAGATGGTATGGACAAGGTAACAGGCCGGGCGCGCTTTGGTGCAGATATGGTAATGCCGGGCCAATTGGTCGGTCTTATCCTCCGCAGCCCTCATCCCCACGCGGTTATCGTGAGCATTGATACCACCGCAGCAGAAGCGCTTTCCGGTGTTAAGTCTGTTATCACTCGCGACGATTTTGCAGAAAACGCCGACCACCATGATGTGCTTTGTAACATCATGGCCCGTGAAAAGGCGCTTTATGAAGGCCACGCTATTGCTGCGGTTGCCGCCACAAGTAAGGCCGTTGCGCGTAAAGCCTTAAAGCTGATCAAGGTCGATTATCAAATCCTGCCGCACGTCACCGACGTGGATCTGGCCATGGCACCTGACGCACCTTTGCTTCATGCGGATATGATCACTTCCGGCGTAACACCTGCGCCAACCAAACCATCCAACATTGCCGGACGCAGTGAATTTGGCCACGGCGATGTCGAGGCTGGCTTTGCTCTGGCTGACGTCATCATCGAACGCGATTTTAAAACCGCTGCGACCCACCAGGGTTATATCGAACCGCACGCCTGTGTCGCCAATGTCGGTGCGGATGGCATGAGTGAGCTGTGGTGCTGTACCCAGGGTCACTTCCATGTCCGTCAGGTGTGCGCTTCCTTGCTCGGTATTGATGTCTCCCGCTTGCGTGTAACGGCCTCTGAAATCGGTGGTGGCTTTGGCGGCAAGACAACGGTCTTCATCGAGCCTGTGGCGCTTGCCCTTTCTCGCAAAGCTGGCCGTCCGGTAAAGATCGCGATGTCTCGTGATGAAGTGTTCAAGGCCTCTGGCCCGACAGCAAGTTCCAGCATGAACGTGAAGATCGGCGTCACCAAAGATGGTCACATAACCGCGGGTGAAGGTGAGTTCCGTTACCAGGGCGGTGCCTTTGCCGGTGCGCCTGCTGATTTTGGTGCCATGTCTGCCTTTGCCTGTTACGCGCTCGACAACGTTAAAACCGTTGCTTATGACGTTGTTACAAACCGTCCAAAGGGTGCAGCCTATCGTGCGCCCGGTGCGCCAATGTCCGTTTATGCCGTGGAATCTGTGATTGCGGAACTGGCTGGTGAAATTGGTATGGACCCGATTGAACTTCGCTTGAAAAACGCTGCGCGTGAAGGCACAAAAAGCTCATATGGTCCGAAGTTTGGCTCCTGTGGTCTGGTGGAAACACTCGAAGCAGCACGAGATCACCCCCATTACTCCGCCCCTCTCGGTCCCAATCAGGGCCGTGGCGTGGCCAGCGGGTTCTGGTTCAACTTTGGTGGGGAAACTTGCTCTACTCTCAACATCAATGCCGATGGTACAGTTGCCATTGCTGTGGGAACGCCTGATATCGGTGGCTCACGCGCCGCCATGTGTATTATGGCTGCGGAAGAGCTCGGCATTCCTTATGAACGGGTCCGCACCATTGTCGCAGATACTTCCTCACTTGGGTATAACGATACCACTGAAGGCAGCCGCGTGACTTTCTCCAGCGGTATGGCTGTGATCAAGGCATCACGAAAAGCCGTCACCGAAATGTGCAACCGTGCCGCTATGATTTGGGATATCCCAGCCGAAGCCGTCACATGGGAAGATGGTCACGCCAAACCTTCCGGTGCCAATGCAGGTGAATTCGAGCCGATGTCACTGGCTGAAATCGCCGCGACAGCATCCAAAACAGGCGGCCCGATTGCCGGACACCATGAATACAACGCCGATGGCGCGGGTGTAAGTTTTGGTACGCACATCGTCGATACCGAAGTCGATCCAGAAACCGGACGCGTAGATATCCTGCGCTATACCGTTGTGCAGGATGCTGGCAAGGCAATCCACCCGGATTACGTCGAAGGTCAGTTCCAGGGCGGTGCAGTTCAAGGCATTGGCTGGGCATTGAATGAAGAGTACATCTATGGCGAAGACGGTCGTTTGCAAAACGCAGGCTTCCTTGATTACCGTATGCCTGTGGCCTCTGACCTGCCGATGATCGACACCGTGATCGTCGAAGTTCCAAACCCTGGGCATCCCTATGGTGTTCGTGGTGTCGGGGAAACAGGGATCGTGCCGCCACTGGCTGCTATCGCAAACGGCGTATCTGCTGCGGCAGGCGTGCGGTTGACAGAACTTCCGATGTCCCCACCGCGCGTTCTCAAAGCTATTGATGACGCCAAAGTGGCTGCTCAATAGAGCAACGGAAAAGAACAAGGCGGCCCTCGCTAACAAAGAGGGCCGCCTTCGCTATATAGCTTGCGTAAAACAGAGGAAATTATGGTTCAGGTCACACTTTCCGGAACATTCCAACAGGTCGCTGGTGGTATTTCCACGCTTGAAATAGAAGCAAAGAATATCCGCCAGTTACTCAACGGTCTGGAAAAGCAGTGCCCTGAGCTAAAGCCCCTGCTCGCCAACGGCATCGCCGTCGCGATAGACAGTACCATCTACCGCGACGACTGGTTCCAACCTATCCCCACCGACAGCGAAGTCTTTATTATTCCAAGACTGGCGGGGGGGTAGTCAGAAAATTCACCCCAACAGGCCTTCTTCGTTCATGGCTGTTAAAACGGCGTCTCGAGAACGGATTTTATCGAGGTAGGCGTTTAGGTGTTTGTGTCCGCTGATATCAATAGCCAGGCCAAAGGCTGGTATCCAATTCATGATCGCAAAGGTGTAGGCATCAGCGATGGTGTACTCCGCGCCCATGAGGAATTCAGTATCAGAAAGTTGGCTATCCAGGATAGTTAATCTCTTTTGAAGTTTAGCGTGAAGGTGCGCCAGCCCTGCTTCGGTAAAATGGCCTTTGACAAAGAATGAGCCAATGATTTGCTGAAGTTCGGTGCCAACAAAAGTGAGCCATTCTTGAAGTTTATACCGCTCTGGCGATCCTGCTAGAGGAGACATATTTCCCGCAGGATTTTGGTCTGCCAGATATTGCAGTATTGCAGCCCCCTCAGATAAATTGTTATTCGCGTCAATCCATAGAAATGGAACATATCCCTTGGGATTAATCTTATAATAATCCTCGCCTTTTTCCGTTTTATGCTCTTGAACCACATCAACTTTAATGAGCTCAACATCCAAATTGAGTTCGCGAATGGTGATATGTGACGCCAGTGCTCCAGCACCCGGTGAATAATATAATTTCATCGATTTTCTCTCTATAAACAGGATCAGATCTAGATAATCCTTGGGTTAAGCCCTCGATTTGTTCAAATCTCGGTATATTTTTTGTACATAAGTGTACACTATTTCATTTATATTATTTTGTCCACTGCTGTACAGTATAAAAATTTCGTGATATAAAAAATTTACGTTACGCGCAAAAAAACTAAGACAGAAGGCAAGCAGATGGGGCGACATAAAGAATTCAATCGTGACGAAGCAGTTACGACTGTTATGAACGAAATGTGGGAACACGGTTACGAAGCCTGTTCCGCTAAAGCCCTATCGGAAAAGCTCGGCATTACCCGCTCTAGTTTCTACAATGCCTTTGGTAGCCGAGAGAAACTCTTTGAGGAAATTATTCAAAACTATAACGGACCGAAAACGAACCGGGACTGGTTTCTCATAAATGAAACCAGCTCGGTCCTTAAGTCCATATCACAAACTCTACAAAGGTTTTGTAGAGCCAGGGTCAATGACCCTGCGGCCCGTGGTTGCCTTTTCATTAACAGTATTACGGAACTGGTCAGTAAGAACGATCAGCTTGATCCCGTTGTGAAAGATAACTTTTCGACCAACGTTGCTTATTTAGAAAGTATACTCACCGTCGCGCTAGAGCGCGGGGAAATCGAAAAATGTGATCTGCGCATTAAAGCTCTGGCTCTACAAAGTGTCCTGATCAGCCTCAATGTCTTGTCAAAGGTCGTGCGCGACGAGGACGAATTGTGGGCAACGACAAAACACAGCTTGCAAGCCCTCGGAGTATATAAGGAATAGACAGGGTCTTTTAATCCACCAGTTACTGAATGGTCTGGAGCAGCAGTGCCCTGAACTAAAACCCCACATCAATAAGGCATCGCAACTGCCCCACCTTTAAGCATTTAAGGCACCATCTACCGCGACGACTGGTTCCACCCCACCCCCCGCAAACAGCGAAGTCTTCCTCATCCCCCGCTTGGCGGGTGGGCGAGTAGTTTTAGCGACCCTTTAACCAATTTTTTCTATGTATCCTCTTCTCAAAAAATAGGGAAAATATTGATTGTTGAAAAATTACATTTACAAATAGCTTTTTAACTATATGTTGTGATTTATGACAAATCGATTAGAGCAATCAAAAGCGTTAGCAAGCGACGCCCGGCTATCCATTCTGAGCTGGCTGGCATCCCCACACGCGCACTTCTCTCACCAACAAACGGGTGATCCGACAGAAATCGGCGTTTGCGTCACGCTTATCACAGAGAAACTTGGAATGTCCCAGCCAACGGTCAGTCGGCATTTAGAGCTTTTAAAGCGTGCAGATTTCCTAACCGTCAACAAGATCGGACGTTGGTCATTTTTTGCACGCAACGAAGCTGGCATTACAGAATACAAAGGGTGGCTAAATGATACACTTTGAAGAACAAGACGTAAGGCTACTTCCCGGTTTTGAGCGGAAAATAATTACCGTCGATGGTAAAGACGTCCTTACTCTGGTCGGAGGTAGCGGTCCTCCCCTCCTTATGCTTCACGGTGATCCTCAAACACACCTTTGCTGGCATCTCATTGCTCCACGCCTAGCAGAAAGGTTTACAGTTGTTCTCACAGATATTAGAGGACGGGGTGAAACCCATAAACCTGGAATATCAGCACACAACATAGAATATTCCAAACGTTCGATGGCAGCCGAACAGCTCCATGTTATGCGCAAGCTCGGTTTCACATCTTTCTCACTTGTTGGGCATGATCGCGGAGCACGTATCGCTCGTCGTCTGGCTCTTGATCATCCACAAGTTGTTGATCAACTTGCTGTAATGGATGTCGTGCCTGCTTATGATTTTTATAAAAATACCAATGCGGCAATCGCGCAGGAGTATTACTACTTTTTCTTCCTGACCCAACCTCACCCCATACCTGAAAACCTTATCGGGGGTGATCCCAAGGGTTTCATGTCAGAGATCCTAACCGGACTGTCTCCGACCCAAGTACCTTATGACGAAGCAACACTTGAACTTTATCTAAAGGCTGCCTCAACCCCGGCTGCTATCATCGCGATGTGCGAGTGCTTTCGCGCAGGTTTAGGCATCGACCGCCAGCACGACACTGAAGATCGTCAACACCAACGTAAAATCCAATGTCCAACACTGGTTATGTGGGGAGAAAAAGGTATCGTTGGGCGCCATTTTGATATCCGTCAGATTTGGGATGACTGGTGTAACAAACCACAGTACATGCCAATCCAAAGCGGTCATTTCATCCCCGAAGAAGCGCCAGAAGAGGCATATTCCGCCCTAAATACATTTCTGACGTAATATCAAGTAACCACAATTAGGATGGTTTATTTTCAACCGGGTATCCTTCCCTCTATTCCCATGGCGCCCTCAGATTTGCTGAGGGCTGACCTTGGGACAAACGATTGGATTGTTTTACGCCTTGGGACTTATGCTCGCGTCACAACAGAGCAAACCCAGAGGCCAAGAATTCCATGACAGATCAATCCCTAACCTCAAGCAGAGACATCAATTCCCACGAATAGAAGCGACGTACCGGGATTAAACAAGCCGCGCATTTTAAGCCGCTTTCAGATCCGGGTTTACCATAATACCGCTCTCAACGTAATTCGCATTACCGTCGAGCATAGTCTTCAGCATCGGTTTGAATTTCATTTTCAACAACGGCGCCATCATTTTTCCGATGATACCTATTTTAAGTTCAAAATCAGAGACCATGGTCAGACGGGTTTTGTTGATGCCCATGCTTTTAAAATGAAAGGTAATCACATTGGTTTTAATCGGCATGGAACTCTCATAGATATCAATCACCAGCTTTTCATTTTTCACATAATCCAGCACCCGCTCGCGCAGCCAGTTCTTGCCGTCGTTGAGATCGCACTGACGGGTGGAGCCCTTTTTCCCACCCTCTTTTGTTGCCCCCAACAGGTGCGAAGAGTTTAAATTTGGGTTGAACTTGTAAATGCTGGCGAATTCTTCGGTCCAGCTTGCGAACACTTTATCAACAGACGCGTTGATATTTTTTTCCACCACAACAACAGCCATAGTCTCTTAATCCTTATAAAGTGAGAATCACTTGGGAATAACAAATTGATCAATTTAAAATAAATTACAAAATGATCGTTTTGTTATCAAGAGCTCAAGTATCATTTGGGGATCACTTTAATGTCATCTTGATCATGTCGACGATGGACTTGATATTTTTTTTATGATCCCCAACGCGTCCATAGGCGCTGATGCCTTGTAAGAAACAAAGGATAAAATTTGCGATCTCTTGTGGATTTTTTTCCTTAGGAATTTCCCCTGCTCTTTGCGCAGAGCAGATAACATTTTCGAACACCTGAGTAATCTTTACACAATATTTCTCTGCCCGCTTCATGCCCTTGGGCCCGATATAGCGTTGTTCTGCAACAGAATTTAACATCAAACAGCCGCGAAATTCCTTGAGCGCGCTGTAATAAGCAACGGTGTCAAAGAAGTCTTGGAGAGACTTCAACGTCGGCTCTTCAACCAATACCCGGTAAAAAGGCTCTAACTTGGTGGTCTCATAATTTTCCAAAACCTGTTCAAAGAAGGCATCTTTATTGCCAAAATCCTTGTACATGCTCGCAGAATTCAATCCCGTGGCCTTGACCAGATCGCTAACCGAAGTCGCCTCATAGCCTTTGCCCCAGAAAACCTCTGTTGCGCGTTCCAAAACCTGATCGCGGTTATATTCTTTTAATCTCGCCATGGATTAATTCTAAAACATTCATTTTACATATACAATAAATTATTGACCCGATTGGGTCTCTTAACTATTTAAGAAAATTTTCCAGAGAACACTATTGGGAGAAAATTAACCCGCGCTTTATCGCACTATGAGCAGTTTTCGCACGAAAGCAGGGTAAAGACCTCTTGTGGCTCCGCGATTCCCTTCATGGTGTGAAATCCCCGGGATGTGGTTTGTCGATCAACAAGCCCGACAAAGTCCTTAGTCATTAAGAGCGGGCTCCCCGTTTGTTTGGTCAGTCCTTCTAATCGTGCGGTGCGGTTAACCGCAGGCCCCATCACCGTGAAATCAAGCCGCGACGGCGCGCCGACATTTCCGTAAATCACGGTTCCTTCATGCAGGCCAACGCCAAAACGAATTCCTGGCTTGCCCTGTTCCAGGCGCTTTTTATTAAAGGCAGCCAGACTGGTAAAGGCGGTTTCTGCGGCGTTCAGCGCAGCATTACAGGCTTTTGCCATTGTCCCGGCGGTTTCTTTGGGAAAGACGATCAGCATGGCATCGCCAATGAAGCTCAGGACTTCACCGCCTTGCGCATCCACCGCGTCAAAGACAAATTCAAAATAGGTGTTGAGAATGTCGAGCAGTTCATCCGCAGGCAGACTTTCGGTCAGAGGCGTGAAATCGCGCAGATCACTGTACCAAAGCGCCGCCTTGATCAGCTCGCCGTCCCCGCGCTTGATTTGTCCCTCCAAGACCTTATGACTGGTCCGTTTTCCCAAGTAAGTGTTCAATAACTCCACAGACAGGCGGTGCATGGACAACACCTCCATCTTCGGCTGTAAAAAATCGGTAAAGCGGATCAGTTTGGTAATATCCTGATCGCTAAAGCCCTGCTTTTCGTCGGTCGAGATAAAAACGATATGCACTTCGCCCGAGGCCGAAAGCAGAGGAATGCCAAGATAATCAGTTGTCCCCTGTTCGTAGAGTTCGGTAAGGATTGGGTGCTCTTTTGTAAGGTCAAGATCAGAGAGGCGATAGCGATGCGGCTTCTGAGTTTTTATAATATCCTCGACCGGGCTTCCGATATAGGCATTGGTTTCGCGGACACCGTGTGGAAATTCCACGGTTTTTACCGCACCTGTTTTTTTGCTCCAGATGAACGAAAACACCGCCAGTTGTGGATGGATCGACCAGACCGAATATCGCAACCTATTGATTGGGGCGCCGACCTCCTGAAGTTTAGCGACACAGCCCTGCACTAAAATATCCGGCTCCAGGGTCTTGGCCGCTGGACTAAACATCCAGTCAACCACCGGAGCCAAACACCAGCCCTCGGTTTCATGAACCAGCATCTTGGCCTGATCAAGGGGTGAAATATTGCTATCGGTATCAAGGATCATGAACTATTCCGTCTGCGTCACGCTCTAAGGGAAAATCGAAACGTTAATAGGTAGAGCTGGGATCAGTCTGACTTAGTTCTGAATATAGTTCAATGTTGTCAATGAACTCGTAAAGCACCCTCAAAAATCTCCAAGGTATTGAGCCTCTAGCTCTTTAATAAACCCCTCTTCATGTAGATCCCGGATAACCTTGTTAATATCCTCCAATAGAGAGTTACAGGGAGAAATATTACTCAGCATAAAATGAACATTATTTGAGGACACTGGCCAAGGGAGATCCACAATACGGTCTAATTCGCCCGCTTCCCGAAGGTCATGAACCCCATCAAATCTGCCCAAAACGACATAATCAGCCCGCCCAGACGCAAATAAGTTAAGAACATGGTCTTCGGCGACTTCGTGGAAAAACAAGTATTTTTTTGCGAAAAGATCAAATTCTTCGCCATAAGATCCACCCAAGGGTCGAAGGCCAACGAGCCCGATTAAATCATCGAGTTCATCCAATGGAAATTCCTGCCCTTTTCGGACAAACACTGCGATTTCATCTTTGAATATTGGATCTGTATAACGATAGGTATGAGCACGTTCCTGGGTCCAATAAGCGCCGAGCAATATATCAAGATCTCCATTCCCAAGTTGATGCAACATTCTTTTCCAGGGCGCCTTAGGTTCAACTGTTACAGGAGTATTCAGACGACGAAAGACTTCACGAGCGACATCCAGTGCTAAACCATGGAGTTCTTGTGTATCCTCAGAAAACATTGAAACCGGATACCACTCCGAGGATCCGTTGATCCGTACTGACTTACAGTTTTGGCTATCCGCCAAAACAACTGATTGCATCATCCAGAAAAAAGAAACCAGCAAAACCAAAATTGTGCATATGCTCAAACGTCTTCTAGCCATAACTTGGCCTCCACGTTTTTTATAATGCGCAAAAATGTTTAATATCCAGCAAACAAGTTACGACTTGTCATACTTCCGCTGTAACGGTTCTCATGAAGTACGTGCCGGCGACGGCATTATCCCGCGTGCCATACATCCCTTAAAAATACGGGCAGATCATTTGCCTCTGGCATAACCGGAATTTGGTGCATCATGGCACTGATCATACCGCGGTGATAGGTGCCGTGATTTACGATGTGTAAAAAGATCTCCATGCGGGACATGGCCCCTTTTCCACCACCGACAAACTCAAACTCGATAACCTCAGCCAACTGGGAATCATTAAGTCTATCGGCTTGGGTGATATACCAATGATCCATGTCCTCGCAGAGTTGCCGCAGTTCATTAAGAGGAGGCGACGTGTCAGTATTTCTTGCTCTATAACTATGTTTGCGCCCCTCAAGATGCGCCTTGAAGATATCGTCGACCACATAAGTATGGTTCATAGTATGGATCATAGATCCAAAAGTTGTCTGATGAGGTTTTACTATTTCCTCTTGTGGCAAATCAGACATTGCCTGAAAGGTTAAGTTGTTGGCCCAGGCTTTGTAGCGGGTGAACATCTGCAATATGGAAGGATTGCCCTTTGGCTTGCGCAATTCTATAGCCACTCTTTATTTCCTTTATTTTGAGCTTCCCTTGGACGAGAGAGCTATTGTCGTCCCCTCTGGTTAAAGGTTAGATTACAAGTGAATTAAAACTGAATAAACTACTAACATCTGGATTGTTAAGTGAAAAATATTCATCAATTAGCAGGCGTTCCCATCGATATGGCCATTTTCCTACGGGTCATTGAGCGCGGGAATTTTGTGCGGGCCTCCGAAGATCTTGGCCTCACACCCTCTGCGGTCTCAAAGGCGATATCTCGACTGGAGGACAGGTTAGGCGTTAGTTTGTTAGCGAGGACAACACGAAACCTCAACCTCACAAGCGAGGGCGGGATTTACCTCAAACACGCAAAAGACATTGCGGCCGCAATTGAACGCGCCGAAGCCGAGACCGCTTCTTCAAGCAAAACCCCCTCCGGCCCTTTGCGTCTCACCATTGCCGCGGCCCTTGCCAAACATCAGATCGCCCCGCTGCTGCCGGAATTTCTTAAGCGATACCCGGCTATTGAAATTGACTTGAATATTACCGAACAGCACGTCGATATCATCAAAGAAAATTACGACATCGCCATTCGCCCCGGCGCCCTGATCGACAGTAATTTAATTGGTACTAAGTTGGCCGAAGCAGATCGTCATATCTGTGCTAGTTCAGATTACATTGCCCGCCATGGGCGCCCTCAAACCCCCGTCGACCTTCGAAAACACAATTGCCTGACGACCTCAGGATTTCCCACGCTTTCGCGTTGGCAGTTTGAGTTAAACAAGGAGCCTTTTTCGATCGATGTAACCGGAAATATCAAGTGCGATAACACCGACCTGTTACTTGATCTCGCCCTTGCAGGTAAGGGTATTACCCGCCTTTTGGAAACAGTTTGTGGGAACGCCCTGCAATCCGGCGCCTTAGAGATCCTGCTCGAACAACATCATATTGCAGAACCCGTCCCGATCTGGGCCATCACACCGCCAGGCCGACTTTCTTTGCCCCGGGTCCGGGTATTCGTTGATTTTTTAAAGCAAAAATTTCAACACCGCCCCTGGTCTAAGATATCATAGGGAACACCAGCCACAATTCTGTAGAGACGCTGTATTCCCAAATAAGTCATAAGTGAGAGAGCTCACATGTAATCAACCTAGGAAATTAGCCCTCACTGGGCGGGCCAATGAGCTCTCCTAACATAATTAGCTGACAGTTAGGCTACTATCGGGCAAGCCGCGTGAAAGTCACTTTGAAATCTTCCTTTGCTGTGTCCAGGATCGGGCTACCGTGGCTCGGCAGCAGATGAACAAAAGATAGTTGTGTAACCTTGTCAAATTCTTCAAGGTCAGGCTGACAAGTCCTAAACCATTCGGGCCCGATATTAGCTGGCTGGATAAAGCCGGCTTGGGTCATACGTTGCGCAGCAAGCTCGCTGAAATATTCATCTAC
Organism: uncultured Rhodospirillales bacterium; assembly: GCA_913060675.1. Classification (GTDB taxonomy): domain Bacteria; phylum Pseudomonadota; class Alphaproteobacteria; order Kiloniellales; family Kiloniellaceae; genus Kiloniella. The sequence goes on along the minus strand of CAJXUS010000057.1, from coordinate 13,384 downwards.
CACAGCCCAGTTCTGTAAACTGTCAGCAGAGATTAGAATACCATCGTTCTGGTTCAGCAGCAGCGTTGCTTCTGGAATATTTGAGCTTTCATAGACAAACAAGGTGGCATTACTGACAGGCATATCCCCACCAGTACACAAGACATGGGTGGTTTGAAGGCCCCCTTTGTGCTCCATCCCATCTAGTGCCCAAAGCTTCGCACGGTACCTGTCCATATAGAACGGATCGTCAAGACCGTTATGCATCCCCAAATGATAACCACCAAGCTTGACGATGTTTTCAATTCGACCAAGCTTTTCCAAAGCCTCAAGACCATCTTCATCTAATCGGATAGGGCTGATTAGCGTCAGTGCGTCGCCCTCACGCAGAATAATCATATTACGGCTTAATTGCATGCCGGGCACCATAACGACGCTGCCTGTGACAAAAAATACATTTGGAAAAACCTCACGGATTTCACCGTGGGGCGTGGCACATGGAAAGTTATCCTGCATGTCGCTGTCCTTCTTCAAGTCTTTGATACCAAGCGGCCAGTTCCCGGCCAATTATGTGGGGGTAATCTTCTTGGACAAAGTGCAAACCTTTGCCCAGATCCACCGTGTGGTATTGGGAAAGTTATTTGCGATCCATTTTGCGTCTTCGGTGCGGATCAACACGCCTGGATCTGCGTGAAAGAACAGTTTCGGCAATCGTGTTTCAGTGAGCCATTTATGATAACCAGCTACTGCAGCCGCAGCATGATCCGGCTTCCCCTTTACCGGTACATCACGGGGAAATACATGCACCGGTTTACGGCTTTTCACAGTGGGGAAAGGTGCAAGATAGTTTGACATCTCTTCTTTACTTAGGTCACGCAACACCCAACCAGGCAGCATATTTTTTACAAACATGTTCAGTTTCCCCAACATAAACCAGCTGAAGAGGCCTGACCGGATTAGTCGCATCATTATTTTATCGCCAGAGGATAACGCATCAAAATCAAGCGGTTTGTACATCGCTTCCATGAAGGCGATTGCCTTGATCTTATCGCGGTGCAAATTGGCATAGTGAAAACCCAGCCCAGAACCCCAATCCTGTACCACCAAGGTGATATTGGTCAGGCCCAACTTCTCAATGAAGCCATCAAGATAGGCGTAGCTGTCAGCAAAACCATAATTGATATCGGGTTTGTCGGATTTACCAAAGCCGATAAGGTCCACGGCTATCGCCCTTGCATGGGGCGATACATGCGGGATGATATTACGCCAGATATATGCGGATGCCGGATTACCATGGATGAAGAGTATAGGATCACCTTCGCCGTCTTCAACATAATGGACTTTGCTGTCTTTCACCTCGAGATAACGCGAGGCAAAAGGGAATTCTGCTGAGATTTTCGCATCAAACATTTTGGTGCCTATTTGATTATTTATTTCGCGCGGGATCAAACCGCAAACTGCGTCACTTGGCCATTGTCTTTCGAAACGACAAAGGCGCGATAGGCATCAGCAACCGTAAGCGCAGGCGTACCTGTGGAGCTATCCATACCAAACTGTTCCATGGTCTCTTTAACGAAGGGCGGGCTGACGACATTGATGCGTTGACCGTTAACCAACTCCAGCGCAGCAGTCGCTACAAAAGCCTCTATTGCGGCGCAGCCCATTGCGATGGCCGTAGTCTGCGGCATCGGTCGCCGAGCGGCTTGTCCACTGGTCAGGATGATGGTGCCACCCGGAGACAGATGTTTCACTCCAACCCTGGCTAAGTTGATCTGGCCCATGACCTTACTCTTGAGCACCAGATCATATGGATGGTCATTTGCGTCATCAAACCCAGCAATCATGCCAGCACCTGCAGCGCTTATGATTGCGTCCACAGAACCAACCTTTGAAAACAATGCCTCAATAGAGGATTTATCCTCAATATCTGCCTGAAGATCACCCGAGTTTTTACCCACAGTGATGACTTCGTGATCATCTCTCATCAGCTCCGTAATGGCACTGCCTATTGTTCCAGTTCCGCCCATAACAAGGATCTTCATTTTTCTTACCTGTATTTGTTGATGTCTCTGGTCGTCTGTTACAAAAAAATACAAACTTAAAACGTCAATAAAAAGCATAGCTTTTAGGACATCACGGTCATATTATTAGACCATGACTAATCTCGATCATCTCTATGTTATCGCCACGATCTGTGACACCGGCAGCTTTCAACTGGCTAGTGAAAAGCTCAATAAGGCGCGCTCTGCCGTGTCTTATTCAGTCAAGCAGGTTGAAGAATTCTATCAGGTCAAGATTTTCGACCGTACGAAATATCGGCCCGCGCTTACCCGGGATGGCAAAGTCTTACTAGTGCGGATCCGCCAGTTATTGAAACAGGCGGAAGCCTTTGAAAGTTTTGTGCGTGACCTGAAAGGCGAAACCGAGGTGGAACTTAGGCTGGGGGTAAGCAGCAACTTCCCGATCTCTCGCCTCACGAAACTGCTCAGATCACTCAAAGCAGAGTTTCCGACTACAACCCTGCATCTGGAAATTGAAACCGCCTCGGGCGAACGTTTGCTACTTGCAGAAAAGGTCGATATTGCCATATTCGCGGCCCCATCCAGAAGCCCGTTCATTGATTATCGGCAGATTGACAGCATGAAAATCCCGCTGGTGATCTCGCGAACTTTACTCAGCGAGGACCCTGACAAAATAAATGAAATAGACCTCGCCCAATACCCACAGATAATTGTAAAATCATCGGATGAAAAGTCACCGGATATCGGCATTTTGGATGACACGCTGAAATGGTACGTGACTGATCTGCACGTGAAGAAGGAACTGATTGTAAACGGCCTCGGCTGGGGACGCATGCCTCTGCATATGGTGCGGGACGACATCGCAAGCGGCAGGCTCGTGCATCTGCCCACATTGGGGGAACTAACACTTCCGATCTGTCTTACTAAACTCGCAAATCGCGCATTGGGTCCGGTTGGCAAACGGGTCTGGGAGTTCTTCGCCTAGCTTAGCAGCTTTGTAGAGTTCAAAATGAATGGCTTCCAAGTTATAGCAAGTATACGACATTCGTAATGAGAGTGAATGTAGCACCATATCAGCATTTAAATTTGTATTGCATTTGTCGCAGAACGTATAATTTTGGTTGTGAATTTATGGTTGTCTTTTTGTGGTTAAATAACGGCATACGGCGAATATTAAACACCACATAAGAGGGTGGTTTCGTCTGCAAATAATCAGGCAGGGAACGCGCGATGGATATGAAATTTGATGCTCAGGCCGAGGGTTTTCGGGCCGAAGTCCGAAGCTTTGTCGAGAGCAATCTTCCTGACGATATCCGGGCCAAGGTCTCCGAAGAAGAGATGATCCTGCCTCGGGATATGATGCAACGCTGGCATCACGAACTTTTTAAACAGGGCTGGGGTTGCCCGTCTTGGCCGGTTGAACACGGCGGTGCCGGATGGAGTGACGAGGAACACTATTTGTTTGAGCGTGAGATCGCCCTCGCCGATGCGCCGCGGCCGATCCCCTATGGTGTGGTTATGCTCGCGCCTTGTTTGATGGAATACGGCAGCAAGGCCCAACAGGAGAAGTTCCTGCCCGGCATCCTCACCGGCGATCAGCTCTGGTGTCAGGGCTTTTCTGAACCCAATGCGGGATCAGACCTTGCCTCGCTTAAATGCAGAGCGGAGCGTGACGGTGATCACTACGTCATCAATGGCTCAAAAACCTGGACCAGCGACGCCCATGTTGCCGATTGGATGTTTGGCCTGTTTCGCACCGATAGTTCAGGTCGCAAACAACAGGGCATTACCTTTTTGATGATCGACATGAAATCCGAAGGGGTCACCATTAGCCCGTTGGAGAACTTTGAAGGCACCCACGAGGTTAATCAGGTCTTCTTTGATAATGTCCGCGTCTCGGTCGACAACCGGGTTGGCGCAGAGAACGAAGGCTGGGGTGTCGCCAAATACCTACTTGGGTTAGAGCGCTTTGGCACCGCAGAAGTTGGACGTTCCCTCGCCAGTCTCGGACGCCTGAAGACGCTGGCTAAAACCGTTAAGGTCGGATCTGGTACCCTGCTCAATGATAGTGATTTTATGAATGAAGTCGCTCGGGCTGAAATAGCCTTGCGTGCATTGGAAGTCACAGAACAACGGTTCTTGTTTGGTCCCGGCGGTTCGGAATCAATGGGGGCTGAGGCCTCTATGCTGAAAGTCCGGGGCACGGAAATTCAACAGGACATTTTGGAGTTGGCGCATCAGGCCCTGGGATATCACGCCCACGCCATGATTGATGTGGCCTCGCCAGAGAACGATCATAACCCCGCCGCGATCGCCAAGGCGCATTACAATTTCCGCAAAACCTCGATCTACGCCGGGTCTAACGAGATCCAGAAAACCATCATCGCCAAAGCCGTACTGGGACTATAGGACATGAACTTTACCTTTAGCGAAGAGCAAAACCTATTCCGTGATTCCATCCGCCGTTATCTGGAAGAGACCTATCCCTTTGAGAACCGTGCCAAGACCTTGGAACACCCCAATGGTTATCCTGAAGAGCTTTGGCAGAGCCTTGCTGAACTTGGCTGGCTTGCCCTGCCCTTTGCCGAAGAATACGACGGCCTCGGCGGTAGTGCGGTTGATAGCATGATTGTTATGGAGGAAATCGGACGCGTACTTTTGGTCAGTCCCTTCCTCTCAACCGTTCTGCTGAGCGGGCAGCTAATCGCTGCTGCGGGGTCAGAAAGTCAAAAACGCGACCTGATCCCGCAAATTGGCGCGGGTCAGTTGAAGCTCGCATTGGCTTTTGCGGAAGCCAACTCGGGTTATGACCTCGCTCACGTCTCGACCTCTGCCGTAAAAGAAGGCAACGGCTATCGCTTAAACGGCGCCAAGTGTGCCGTCTTCAACGCGCAATCCGCCGATATAATCATCGTGGTAGCGCGTACTTCTGGTGCCGTGGATGACCAAGAAGGTCTCAGTCTGTTTCGCCTCGACCCGACTATGGATGGTTTGGAAATCAAAAACTATCGCACTCACGATGGTGGAACGGCCAGTGACATCGTATTTGAGGACCTTTTCATACCAGACAAAGCCCTGCTTGGTGACGTTGGCACCGCTTACCCGCATCTGCAAAAGGTCATTGACCAAGCCTCTGTCGCGCTCTGCGCCGAGGCATCTGGTGCGATGTGGGCGATATCCGAACAGTCCGGGGTTTATTTTAAAACCAGAGAACAATTCGGCCAAAACCTGGGATCTTTCCAGGCGCTGCAACATCGATTAGTCGAAGTCTATATGAAATGCCAGCTCAGCCAGTCGCTGGTATATGACGCCGTCTGTGCCCTTGATGACTTCGATGTCCTCGAGCAAAGTGCAGACGGCGACACAACGAATATTGCGCAAAAAGTTTCGCAAAAAGTATCGGCTGCAAAGTATCAAGTCGGTTTGGATGCACGCTCTGTCGGACAAGAAGGCATTCAATTTCACGGCGGCATGGGGATGATGACAGAGCTCCCCATCGGCCACTATTACAAACGCATTACCATGATCAATGCCACCTTTGGCGATCCGCGCTATCACCTAAAACGCTATCGTGACACCATGTGCCAATCCATAATTTCTGCTACCTGAGGGGGAAATGAACGATGCCAGATAACACAGAAGAATGGGTCCTAACAAAAGCGCATGGACGTGTGCTCGAAATCATTCTCAATCGTCCCCCCGCAAATGCGATCAACCGCGCCATGAGCCGGGCGATCTATGCAGCCTTGCGGGAATTACAGGACAATCCTGATTATTCCGTTGGTATCATTCGTGGCACTGGAGAGCGGATTTTCTGTGCGGGCTGGGATCTCAAGGAAACCGCTGGCGAAGGCGGTATTGACCTCGATCTCGAAATCGATCCCGTACATGGTCATGGCCCCGGTGGGTTTGCCGGCATCACAGAGTTCCACGACCTGACCAAACCCGTAATCGCCGCCGTAAATGGCGCTGCCGTTGGCGGTGGGTTCGAGATCGTGCTCGCCTGCGATATCGTACTTATGGCCGATCACGCCTTTTTCAGTCTGCCGGAAATGCAGCGCGGCATCCTACCCGATGGTGGCGCTGTACAAAAACTCCCACGTATGATCCCATCTAACGTCGCCAAGGAACTGTTCCTGACGGGTCGTGCGATGGACGCCGCAGAAGCCACGCGTTGGGGCTTGGTCCACAAGGCTGTTCCCGTTGAAAATCTTGAAAGCGAAGCCATGACCATGGCACAGGAAATCGCCAAAGGCGCCCCCCTCGCCCTACAGGCGCTCAAGGAGGTCCTTAATTACATGGATGGCCTGACCGTGAAACAATCCATGGCCCAGGTTAAACCCGGCGGCGACTGCGACTGCCCGATTTACCAAAAGATGGTCTCATCCGAAGACGCCGTCGAAGGCATCACCGCCTTTGCAGAAAAACGCGCTCCGGTTTGGAAGGGAGAATAGTGTAAATCCCCTAGGCGTAACATTTGATATTATTGAGCACTGGTGCGGTAAAGATATATTTATATTCTCATGTTAGATTTTAATTTGGTATGAGCTGTCGCTTGGATATGTTGATGAAAACGGTAACTCGGTACGTTACTTTTTGGGAGAAATGAGCTGTTGTGATGATGCTCCAGCCTGTAGATCCCTCTGGTCTCAATCTCTCTGGTCTAAATCATTTAGATCTAGATCCGCTTTTGCTCGAGTTCGCCACCTACTGGAAAGGCTTACCTAAGAAGGGACTGGTTCCCGATCGGGTCGACTTTCTACCAACAGATATTCCACATCTTCTGCCTCATTTAACCATTCATGAATTATTGAGTACGGATTTCATTCAACTACGCTTGGTCGGGACAGCAATAGAAAATGTTTACGGTCAAAATATGACTGGCAAGAACTACCTCGATTTCATCCCCCCATCGGGCAGAGTTCAAACCTCCAAAGCGATCCACCTATCTTGTGAACACCCCGTAGCTATGGTGTTTCATACCAAATCAACGACGAAAAAGGGAACCCTTCTCGAGCGACAATCCATCGCTTTTCCCATGCGCAGTGGCGAAGGCCCTCCTCGGCTAATTTATTTTTGCACCATCACGACCAACCCAAGACCCTATGCAGATCAACAACGCGAGCAACTCGTGATCAACGACGTATCCATTAGCTTCATCGATATCGGCGCCGGAATACCTGATATTGGAACGCCAACTATTGGGATACCTATTTCCCACAACTAAGACGCCCCTTGTCTTGTCGTCCCCTCTCACTATGGATGCATATCCTAGACATTCCCTGATTTTCAACGAACCCCATTAGGCTTCGGTTACAGTCGTGATCCTCAAATTTTGACACCAACACCCCAATAAGGGGAATTATAAATAAAGTATTTACCTATGGTTGATATATTTATTGTTTTTCTAAGATAGGGATGGATGATGGACCCACACAGTCTCGTCGCTCTTATAGATGATCATGAGAAGTGGCTTATCGATCAAAATGATGGCAAACGTGCCGATCTTACGCTTTCCGATTTAAGCGGTTTCAGTTTTAGTAGTTCCAATCTCCGTTCGGCTAAGTTGGTGGGATCAAACCTCGAAGGGTGTGATCTCAGTAATACTGACCTCCAGGATTTGGACGGCTTCAGTGCTTCTTTTATCCGCGCCGATCTCACCGACAGCGATTTATCTCGTGCCGATTTACGAGGTACCAAATTCTATAGGGCAATATTACACGGAACGAAGCTCAGAAATGCAGATCTACGCCGAGGCACCCTTCTGAATAGTGAGGGCGAGGCCGTCAAGGTGATCACATCCGACCTTAGTAAATCAGAGCTCGATGATGCAGATATGCAAAACATCATTTTAACGGGCGGTTGTTTAGCTGGCGCATCTCTTTTAAACGCAGATTGCCGGGGTGCCATGTTCGGTGATTGTGATTTTAAAGAAGCCAACCTTTCAGGCGCAAATCTTTCCGGGGCCAATTTTGAAAACTCTGATTTGTGCGGTGCGACACTCGCGGGTGCTGATCTGAGTGAAGTCAATTTACAAGGGGCCAACCTCTCAGGTGCTGACTTACAGCAGGTGAACTTTTTTGGGGCCGATCTTGCTGGAGCCCAGTTGACAGGCGCGAACCTTGACGGCGTTACCGGAATTAACCCGCAAGAAAGCGGGGAAACCCCTCGGCAAATCAAAGCCCGCATTCGCGAGCGACTTTCTCTTACTCTAGAAGCCCACAAGCTCTGGGTGGATAGTAATGGCACCACTGGCGAACGTTGTTCGCTTCAAAATGCCGACCTTAGCGACATGGATTTCTCCAATAACATACTTGATGGTGCCAACTTGCGAGGTGCAAATCTCAGCTGCGCGGACTTAACCGGCGCGAGGCTCATTATGGCTGATTTGTCATGCGCAACATTGAACGATGCGGACTTAACAGAAGCCCGAATGGATGGGGCAAATTTGCGTGGCGCCACACTGGTAAAAACCAATTTAACCAGCGCGAGCCTGGTTCCGCTGTTGCTCATGGACAAAGCGGGGCAACCCACTAGACGCGCCTGGGCTGTCAATCTTTCCATGACAACACTTGATGGTGCTAAGCTCATAAATGCCAAATGCAACGGTGCCAATCTGGTCGGAGCAAGTCTCCTCGGCACCGATCTCCACAAAGCCGATCTCCGCGATGCGCGCCTGACCGATGCCAAGATGGATGGCGCGAACCTGGATGCCGCAATCATGCCCAAAGGCGAACCTGTGTAATAAGCCTTACCTCTGGCATATAAGTCCTTACTAATAATACAACTTGAAATGGAAGTTACATTTTTATAGCCTGACCCGGCAATTAAACCTGTTGGGAGGGGTGTATGTATTCTGTTGGCTATACCGAAGGTAAAGAGCTCGACGACACGAGAGCCCATTGGCGGGAAAACAGGCCACGCCCTTTGGTGTGGGCTGCTTGGTACCCCTGCGATACCGAGCCTGAGGAAATGACAGAAGCCACAACGAGCAACAATACAGCCCTATTTCGTATGGAATCTGTGGCAAAAAATGCCTATCTAAGCAACCAAAAATCAAAATTTCCCGTAGTACTGCTATCTCATGGCACAGGTGGGAGTGCTCAATCTCTATGTTGGCTTGGCACAAAGCTCGCAGCCCAAGGATTTATTTGCATTGCCGTTTCCCACCATGGAAATTGCAGTATTGAGCCATACCTGCCAGAGGGTTTTCTCTGTTGGTGGGAACGCGCACGCGATTTAAGCCTGATTTTAGATAAGCTTTCTCTTAAAGGACCCTTTGCCGATCGACTGGATTTGTCGGATATTACCGCGGCTGGCTTTTCTCTTGGCGGCTATACTGTTTTATCGTTGCTTGGGGCTATAACCAATTACGATCTCTTTAAAGGTTGGCTCGCAAGCAAGCATCAAAAAAATACCGGGCCCAAAGAATTTCCCAACCTATCCCAAGCCATTCCGGGGTTAATGGAAAACTCGGAAAAATTTCGACAATCCATGGAACGACAAGGATTATCTTATCAAGATCACCGCATAAAAGCAGCGGTCGTTTTTGCTCCCGCTCCAACCGTTCGGGCTTTTGAACCGTCATCACTCAACTCAATTACAATTCCAGTCGGAATTATGGTGGGACAGGATGATCAAGAAGCCCCTCATCAAGACTGCGCAGTCTGGTTAAAAGAGCAATGCCCAGATATGTCTATTGAACTATTAGGCGAAACCGTTGGGCATTATGTCTTCCTCCCAGAAGCAACAGAACTGGGTTTGGAAACGGAGCCAGATATCTGCTGTGATCCTCTTGAGGTAAGCCGACGAGCCATTCACAACCGAGCGACCGAATTTGTCTTAAAGACAATATCGAACCATTAAGTCGAAACTTAAGGCACAGATCACGGAAACATTTGATCTTTGGTTACGCCAGTACAATAAGTAATTTAAAGTGTAGAAAACACTAAATTTAAGGATTAATAATGCTGTTGAGAATACTCTTGGTTTCCAGCTTTCTGATTTTAACAGGATGTGTCGCAAGCGAACAAAACTATGTTGTAACAGCTGATAGTTTTTGGGATACGCCAGAGGAAAGCCTTCTCGATAAAGGCTTGAAACCTTTATCAGGAACGGTAATTACAAATCTCATTACCAACAAAACCGTGGTTGGGGAATATGTAAGTACGCCTTCAATGCCGATAAATGATTTTGCCACCCGTTGGATGGAATTTTATCTTGCTGATGGGACAAGCAAATACCGTTATTGCGACACTGCCAACATCAGAAATAAATGGAACTGTTCCATAAAACTAAATGGCCACTGGAAGATATTTGATAACAAACTGTGTTTGAAATATAGAGATTCTACAACCTACACTCATTGTGTTCGGGTCTATCTTGATGGGGAGCATTATTTATTTGTTGCAACCACAACCAAAGCCGCAGGTTATGTCCGCGGAATAGTACGTAAAGCAACGGAAGGCTTTGTTGAAGAGGCTCCTTTCAATAGTTGATCATCTTTATCTTTTGAGAATAAATGATGAAATTGCTATCGAATTTGAAGACGAGATAGAACAACCTGAAACGCGGGAAGATTTTAGAAAAGCTATTGCGTTTGCTACTAGGAAATCTTTATCATTCGAAGTCTTTCCTTATTAAAAAGGTAAATTCGTTATATACAAAGACGTCGTTGAAGATATCATCATCACCTTTGCCGAAAACGAGATCTTGTGTGGAAAAACAAGTAGCTTGGTTATACTGGAGGGATCATAAAAACATTAAGATTGGCACCCTAAAACAGGCTGATAAAATGAATTTAGAAAAACCCATAAACGTTATTTTCGTATAGCGATTTGATTTAGCTCCTAAATTTATAACCGTCATGTGTTACAATGAGGCTATGCTGATAAAATAGTTATTCATTGCACAACTTCTTGACGGATATGAACCCGAACAAATCTGCACATGTTCCCTTTGATCTTTCTGGCCTCGATCCAAGGTTGGAAGAGTTCGCCACTTATTGGTCAGAGTTACCTAAGGACCAGATGCTCCCTCATCGGCAAGATTTCCGACCCGAAAGAATTTCGAAATCACTACCCAATTTTTCGATCCACGAATTAATCAGGCCAGATTTCATCCAGTTACGCTTGATTGGTACGGATATAGAGAAAATTTACGACCAGAACATGACGGGAAAAAATTACCTCGACTTTGTTGCTCCGACAGGTAGGGTTAAAGTTTCCCAAGTAATCCATACTGCCTGCACACACCCTGCGGGCATGGTTTTTCAAATAAAATCAACAACGAAAAAAGGAACGGTTCTCAATCGCGAATCAATTGCCTTTCCAATGCGTGACAATGACGGCCTTCCCCGCCTGATTTATTATTGCACCGTTACAACCAATCCAGGCTACTATGCCGATCAAATACTCGAGCGCCTTATCATTACAGATATATCTATTCACTACATTGATATCGGTGCTGGAATACCAAACGTACAGGATTCAGACGAAATCGTTATCATGTCCAGCGCCAAGTAATAATCCCCAAACCTTTATTCCCAAAAGGCTACTTGATCTATGATCCCATCGCGCACTATACAGCATTACAGCGGTGTTTGCACCGACACTCACAACTGGGATAATTTCGAGCATCGCCCCGGTGATGTTTTCATTTGCGTGCCGCCCAAAAGCGGCACCACCTGGATGCAATCAATCTGTGGGCTGCTGATTTTCGGCGATCCCGAGGCCGAAATCGCCTACGCAGAGATATCGCCATGGATTGAGTTTCGTCTTAGCTCCAAGAGCATCGAGACCCGCCTTGCCCGACTTTCAGCACAGACACACCAGCGCTATATCAAGTCCCACAGTCCACTGGATGGCGTGCCGTATTTTGAGGATTGCACGTATCTGATCGCTCATCGCCACCCGCTGGATGTGCATTTCTCAATGTGGCACCACGTGCAGAACATGAACCTCGGACATAATGACCACCTTTATACCGATGATACAGCTGCCAATTTTAAAGCCTTCCTCAACAACAGCATAGAAAATGAGGGCTTAGATCAGCCAAGCCTTGAGTTGATCGCCCACCACCTCAAAACCGCCGGCGCGATGGCCCATCTGCCAAATGTGCATATGTTTCACTACGCGACGATGTCTCACGATCTACATGATCAGATGCAGCGCGTGGCCGCAGCGATTGGCGTTTCGCACCCACCGGATTTGTTCGAGAAATTGGTTGCCAAAGCCACCTTCAAAAGTATGAAAGCAAACGCACTCCTCACCGCCCCTGGTATTGCAGGGGGCCTGTATAAAGACCCCAGTGCCTTCTTCAATAGCGGCAAAGGGCGCAAGTGGGAGGGGAAATTGAATGAAGCACAAGTCGCCGACTACAATGCAAAAATAGCAAAGTTACTAAGCGTTGAAGACATACGCTATCTTGAGACAGGGCTGATTTAGGCATCCGTACGAAGAGGTCATTGCCTCCTTAAGGAGAATAGCCGCCTATGATCCAGCCCCTTGTCATGAACTGACCTCTTGCCCTCGCCCCAAGCGTTTACTTTATATTTTTTATCACCAAATCCCAAAAGGCCTCTGCGACGGGTCCAAAGGGATGGCTGCGGCTACGGGCCATAAAGGCGTCGACCTCGACCGGCCCAAATTCGGGTGAGCTCAGTGCAACCAAACGACCCGATTTCAATTCATCACAGATCATATGCATAGGCAGCCGCCCCCACCCGAGACCAGAGAGAATGATCTGCTTTTTGGTCAAAAAATCATTAACTCGCCACGGGACTGTGGTTTCAAGCACGCCATAGTCTTTTTCATCCCGATTGCGGCTGCGGTCACTGACCACAACCTGAGTGCTACCATCCATATCTACGGAGGTGAGTTGGTTCGCATTTTTGGCGTAGACTGATGTGTCCGATACAACAGGCATCAAGTTAACAGTGGCTAATTTATCAAATAACGTTCTGTCAATAACATCGCGGAGCACCCCCCCGGCAATGGCAATATCAGCCTGATTATCTTCGATCAGTTCCAGCGGGGCATTGAAGTTTTCCACAAACAAAGTTAGTCGGGTTGCAGGAAAACGATCGCGGATAATACTCAAGGCATCCAAAACCATTTGCATATCGACCATTTCGCTGACAACAACCCGCAATTCGGGTTCCGCCCCTTGGGCGTAATGATGAGCAAGGTCCGATATTCCTCTGGTTTGAGATAAAACAGCGCGCGCCTTTTGTGCTATAACCTTGCCCTTTGTTGTCAACTGGGGTCGATAGCCTTCGCGTTCAAACAAACAAACTTGCAGTTCCTGCTCCAGGTTTTTAATCGCGATACTGATGGCTGATTGGCTTTTATGCAGCTGTCTCTTATACACATCTGACGCTGCCG
>CAJXUS010000056.1 GCA_913060675.1 uncultured Rhodospirillales bacterium | reverse complement strand
GCCTCGGTCTCGTGGGCTCGGAGATGTGTATAAGAGACAGGTTGTGTGTCGACAATTGGCAGATACTTTTTAATATCTGAAGTAGCGATATCTTCGTATGGACATCCAATTTCGTCCATGGTCGAACAAACTTTTGTCAAAGAATGATTGTGCGGTGTTTTGATCACAAGGCACCCGGTTTCTTTATATTCAATCATGCCATGGTCATCCTGTACGCCCATATAGCCGTTCCAGTCTTTCCAATAATGCCACCCCTCGTAAGCCAGAGCACAGGTTTCTAGAGCAGAATAATAAGTTCGAATGATCGCACAGGACCCTGATGTGGAACCATAACCAGATTCTGGTAGCTTATCTATGGACAGGGTTTTCCACCCTTTTTTTGCCATTTCAAAAGCAGTACAGGCACCGATTACGCCGGCACCAATGATAATTGCGTCGTAAGATTTACTCATTCTTTTAATCGTCCCTGTTCATCCATAGATAATGGAATTGTTCTATATTTTTATTTTACTTAACTGTCTAAATAGTTGAATTGGGTGTTCCGTAGATATTTTTTAAAAATCTCCGGTAACGCCTCCCTCTGAAGTCCTTCTGGCTACAAAGTCATCTATTTCTTCTTTCCATGAACTATTAAGTTCTGGTTGCTGATAATCATTTAGAATATTTTTATAGATTAGGTGAGCGCGTTCTGTTGCTGTCTTCGATCCGTTTTCTTCCCAACTTTCAAAGTTACTCCAATCGGACAAGATCGGAGCGTAAAAAGCCGTTTCATATCGTTCCAATGTATGAGCCGTACCAAAGAAATGTCCTCCGGGCCCAACATCTTTAATTGCTTCCAAGCCTAGGCTCCCCTCACTTACTTCAGGTGGTTGAAGGAATTTGGTCATCATCTGTAACATTTCCGCATCGATGATGAGTTTCTCAAAGGAGGCACATAGACCACCCTCGAGCCAACCTGCACCGTGCATGATCATATTGGCCTGGCCCATCACGGCAGACCAAATTGACATCTGACTTTCATAGGTTGCCTGGGCATCAACACAGTTGGAAGCATTGGCGTTTGATGATCGGTAAGGCACACCGACCCGCCTGGCCAATTGACCACCAATCATTGCAGCTTGTGCATTTTCAGGCGTACCAAAGGCTGGTGATCCAGATTTCATATCAACATTTGACGTAAACCCGCCATAGGCAACAGGACAACCTGGCGATACCAGTTGAAGTAATGTCATACCTGCGAGAGCTTCTGCGTGTTGTTGCGCTAAGGCTCCGGCAACTGTTATCGGCGCCATGGCACCAGACAGGGTAAAGGGTGTAATGATACAAAGCTGATTATGGCGCGCCATTTCCATAGCACCTTCGATCATCACACCATCAAGACGGAGTGGAGAAGATGTATTGATAATGGTAAATAGTCGGGTCTTTTCTTTAAATTCACTCCAGCTTTCACAACCATGTGCGATACGAGTGATTTCCAACGCATCTGTGATACGTTCCTTGCCCAAAGAATAGGCGTGATAAACCTTATCCGTTAAAATTGCCATATCTGCAACGCATTCGAGGTGACGCGTTCGTGGCGCAATATCAACGGGTTCTACAGGGTAACCGGCAATAAAATGTATCGTGTTCAAAGACTGACATAGCTTTAGCAGATTGCGGTAATCTTCTTGATTACCAGGACGACGCCCTCTTTCTATATCACTTACATTTGGAGCAGAAGCGACAGAACCAAAAGAGATCTTACCCGGCGACAAATCAAGGTTATGAGATGGATTGCGTGAATGGAGCGTAATGGTTGAAGGTGCATGTGCCATTGCATCCTTGATCAAGCCACGATCTATAAAGACCCTGTCGCTCCCGCTTTCAACCCGAGCTCCAGCTTTACGAAAGATCTCCTTAGCTTCAGCGTGAAGGATGTCCATTCCCACTTCTTCAAGAATACGATAAGCCGTATCACAAATGGCATCGATTTGCCCTTCATGAAGTATCTCAAAGGGTTTGTAGGGGTTTTGAACCTGAGACCATGGTAATTGCTTCAATGATGACGCAGAATCATTGGATCTCTTATTTCGTTTTCGTCCTGATCTTTGCATCATAATCTATATCTCCCGCCAGAATTCGTTTAGCGTATTTTGTTTTTAATATTGAGCACCAAAGATTTTGTGAACTGTATTCAAACGGTCTTCGATGACTTGATAATCACTGACTTGCATTGGCGCAAAACCGATAAAGAGTAAGGCTTCACGCGTGTCTTCATCCAGAGCAACCATGGCATCAACAACTGCCATATGAATTTTATCGAGTTCTCTTCTGGGACGAAGTGCCGTTATATAGGGAAGTGTGGGTGTCGGTTCGCTTGAGGTAATTATCCTAAGTTTTTGTGCCGAAGGCTCATGGCGCAACGCCAATTCCCAGCTTAGTGCATCAATAGCAGCAAAATCAGCTCGTCCCTCTGCCACATCCTTAATCGATTGTCTGTGGCTACCGTTTTGAAAAGAAGATGTGAAGTATTGCGGCGCATCTTCAATCGAACTCAAGGTATGTAATAGTGCTGCATACCCAGATTGCGATCCCTTTTCGTTATAAGCAAAGGTCCTATTTTTTAAATCATCAAGTTTTTCTATAACCGAATCTTGATGAACAATAATCACACTGTAGTAAGAACCTGCACCACAATTTAAACCATATGCCGGTGTGCCAACTAAAGATACTTTGTTCTTGAGCACTGTTCTAAAAGGCAACCCGCAAGTTTGTGATAACAATAGATTTTTATCCAACCAGACATCCATTCGATCGCTTGAACGATCCATTTGGTCTGGTACCTTAAAGCCTTGGCTTGAAAAGCTTTGTCTTAGTTCTTCAAAAAATCGATCATTATAGATCTGAAGTTCCGGCCAATCATACATTGGCAAGGAGACAACATTCTCACTCATCTTCTTTATCCCTGACTTAGTCTTTATGAGTTATGTTTATTTGTGTCGCATTTCTTCGGGATGAAGGGATAAGCAACCGGTTCTTTTTGGGTGAAGGCAAAGCGTTTGAAAATTTCAGCGTAATTTTTAAAGCTATAACCTCTGTTCATTTCGAGAAAACGTTGTCGATTTTTTGAAAAAATGGATGGTAATTTATACCAGGCAACTGTGGGATACGCATGGTGTACGACATGCAGGTTATTGTTTAAAAAAAGATAACTGAAGAAACCTTTGTCTTCAATGATGACTGTCCGCGCACGCATGCTTTCATGGGCTTGATGCTCGAGGAAGGTCCGTACCATCAATAAGGAATAAGCAAAATAACAGCAGATTAGATAAGCCCAAATTGGCATCGTGCTTGTGTAAAACACAGCGAGAAGAACCAAGGCTGACATTACAAAATGAGCCAACCAGGTATTAATAACTTTCCAGTCACCACTACCCAGTTCTGCTTTGGCAAAGCCTGTTACACTTAGTGTTGGTCCAATCAGCATTCGGCCTGCGAGGGTATTGTTAAATTCAAATATCTTTTGCACCCATTTTGATTTTTTATCCCAGATTTTCGTATCCTGATAACCGCTTTCAGGATCTTCGTAAGGGTCGCTGATACTGGCATTTTGATGGTGCTTGATGTGTGAATCTTTAAAGCGAAAGTACGGAAGTAGAACCCCAACAGGTATGAAGATAATTGCGTCATTTACATGCTGTGACAAAAAAGGATGGCCATGGATACATTCATGCTGAAGAGACGAATGAAGTGTGATTAAGGGGATCAGAATAAGGATCTGGACCAACAGCGGGATCTCAAGCGGATTCACTATCATAAATCCTAAGGAGGAATAGCAGGCAACAATTAGAGCCAAAGTTCGCCATTCTGTATTATCACGCAACCACACTTTAAAACCTCCATTTATTATTTAATTACGATGCGGGTTAAAAACACTATCGACAATCATACAATTCAATCATAATAATGATAATTCGTTGCTAATCGCTGTAATTGTAACTTTTGATGGATAATGATGTGGCTTCACAACACTTTCCTTATGATAGCTCTGACAAACGAGATGTTGCGCATATATTTCGTGAACGAATGGGCTTACTTATTGCGCAAAGTGGCAACAATCTAAGTCAATTTTCGAAATCAATAGGTATTGATCGTTCAGCTCTCAGCCAATTTCTAGCACCAGATTCAACCCGCCTGCCCCGTGCTGAGACCCTCTGCGCAATATCAAGAGCGTGTGGCGTGTCCCTTGATTGGCTAATGGGGTTGATTGCAAATGATGGTAACAGCGATGACATCGTTCCATCGATTGAAATAATGCGGATGAACGAAGAAGAAGCTACCCGTAAAATCGAGGAATGGCATCGAGAAGCAATTGGTTATAAGATTAGGTATGTCCCAAATACGCTGCCAGATACTATGAGAATTGATGAAGTCAGCGAGTTTGAATTCAAATACAATCATCTTTTTATTCGAAAAGCGCAAGATCTACAGGCAAAAAGACAACTTATAAAAACAGCTAAACCGGATACAGACATGGAAGTTTGTATGCCTATGCAAACACTTGAACTTTTTGCAAAAGGAGAAGGTGTTTGGAAAGAGCTCCCAAAGGAAATCCGTAAGAAACAACTTGAGCACATGTTAAAATTGGTAGGGGAGTTTTATCCCACATTTCGCTTGTTTTTCTTTGATCAACAAGCCGCCTATTCGGCTCCATATACCCTTTTCGGCCCCTTGCGAGCGGCGGTATATCTCGGAAACATGTACCTCTTAGTCAATTCAGTTGATCATATCAAAGCATTAACACAACATTTTGATCGACTAATCAGACTGGCGACAGTGGGTCCTGACCGGGCCGAAGAAAAAATTCGAGAGTTTTTGGCTCAAGTAAGATAACAATTTTTACAATATTCTTTATAAATATAGCTCTGTAATGGGTCCCCTATAACCAACCGCCTGTGTTGTTGCCGCTATAACAGTATTAATTCGTATCCAAACCTAGGGTTGGTGTATATCATAATATTTTTTATTATATACGAGCTAAAACAATTAGTTATACTCTAATTATATAATGTAAATAACATTGGAATAAATTATGACTATAATAAAGGAATCTATATATTATGCGAATAAATGTCTGTAATCTGTAATTTATAGTCTGTTTTGTGAAATCATATTGTTTGTAATACTGCTGTTGTAAAAGTGACTAATAAATCTGTGGATGTCGTACTGGAGTTTGCTTTTGGGCAATATAATAATTGAGAAGTATCTATTTATCCAAATAACGACAAATCCGCTTAGTCGCGTACTGACAACAAAATGTCGCTTGAAGTCACGAACAACATATTCTGTACCTTTATGAAAAATAGAGGGAGTTCAGAACACCTAGCGAATAATAGTAAATAAAATAAAAAGTAATAATACTATAGGGTGGCTTAGTAATATTTGTGATGCATACTTACACACGACTTGGGCACGAGATAACAATAATAAAATATATGTCCACTAAACTGTTGTATAGTCACAAAAAGAAGTGATTTATCATTTTATTTTTGCATCAACTGTTTGACAAAAAAAAGATACAATAAACACTTAAAAACACAATAAACACGAATAAAAAAGAACACACACAACCGGGAGGCACTACAAATGAAATTCTTTAAACGCAACGGCTTACCAATGCCGTCTCACACCATGGAAATGGCTGAGGAAACAAAATCTGGTAAAGTCGATCGTCGCGAGTTTCTTGCAATCGCAAGTGCGTTCGGCGCGACTGCAGCAACTGCTTATGGCATGATCGGAATGGTCGCTCCTTCCGAAGCTATGGCTGCAGAAGGCAAAAAAGGTGGCATCCTTAAGGTGTCAACTAACGTGCGTGAACTTAAAGATCCGCGCACTTTTGACTGGTCTGAAATGGGTAATCTTGCCCGTCAGTTCCTAGAGCCCCTTGTCAGATATAACAAAGACTTCACTTTTGAAGCTCGTCTGTTGGAAGGCTGGGAAATTAACGATGATGCTACAAAATATACTCTAAAAATTCGCAAGGGTATTAAGTGGAACAACGGTGATGACTTTAACGCTGACGATGTAATCTTTAATATTACTCGCTGGTGTGACAAAGCCGTTGAGGGCAATTCCATGGCAGGCCGTATGGCAAGTCTGATTGATCCGGCAACAGAAAAACTTGGTGCGGATGTTCTCAATAAAGTTGACGATCATACGGTTACGATCAGCTTAAAAGACGCTGACATTACAATTATTCCAGGCATGTCGGATTACCCTGCTCTTATCATTCACCGTGATTATGAGAAAATGGGTAGTGACCTGGCTAAAAATCCAATTGGTACAGGTCCATTTGAACTTGAATCAGTTGAAGTTGGCACCTTAGCATCTGTGCGGCGGCGCACAAATGGCACATGGTGGGATGGTGAAGTTTATCTCGATGGTGTTGATTTCGTTGACTATGGTACTGATCCTTCAGCAGAGGTTTCAGCATTTGAGTCCGAAGAGATTCATACCAACTACCAAACAACAGCCGACTTCCTTGAAATTATGGATAGTCTTGGCCTCGTTAAATCTGAAGCGGTGACTTCTGCAACGGTTTGTGTTCGTACCAATGCGAATGCAAAACCATACGATGATCAACGTGTTCGTCGTGCTCTTCAAATTGCAGTCGATAACTCAACAGTTCTTCAATTGGGTTATGGTGGTGCAGGTAAAGTTGCTGAAAATCATCACGTGGCTCCGCTACATCCTGAATATTATCCGCTTCCAAAACAAACGCGCGATATTGAAGGCGCTAAAAAGTTGATGACGGAAGCTGGTATGATGGATCATGAGCATGAGCTCCTTTCCATTGACGATGATTATCGTAAAAATACTGCTGATGCGGTCGCCGCTCAGTTGCGTGAAGCTGGATTTAAAATAAAACGTACCGTTCTTCCAGGATCTACTTTCTGGAACGATTGGGCAAAATACCCATACTCAATCACCAACTGGAACATGCGCCCTCTTGGTGTTCAGGTACTTGCTTTGGCATACCGTAGCGGAGAAGCTTGGAACGAGTCAGCTCACTCAAACCCAGAGTTCGATGAAAAACTGACTGAAGCTTTGGCCATTGCCGACACGGATAAACGTCGTGCACTCATGCAGGATATTGAACAGATCCTTCAAGATTCTGGTCACCTGGTACAGCCATACTGGCGTTCGTTGTATAATCACTCAGTAGAATCAGTGAAAAATCACGGTATGCACCCGCTTTTCGAATTCCATTTCGAAAAAGTATGGCTCGACGAAGCTTAATCTCCTTCTGAATATCAGAGGGGCCTCGACGCACGAGGTCCCTCTTTTTTTCATTACAATCGTAAACTGAACGGATTAACGGGGCTATCATGTTTACCTTTATTTTACGGCGTACAGGCGTCATGGCGTTGACCATGCTTTGCCTGACGGTCGTTGTCTTTTTTCTTGTTAATTTAGATCCAAATCTTCGTAAGCTCTCAATTTCGCAAACCAACATGAGAGCTAGTGATGCTCAAATTGAATCATGGCTTGAGATCAACGGATATAGAGATCCTTTCTTCGAACGCTATGCTGCCTGGCTTGGGGCCTGGCAAAAACAGCCCAACATCGATAGAGAAACCGGTTTAGCTGTCTCTCGTTTTAAATATTGTGATGATCCAACCGAACCGACCTTCACAGGTGTAATTCAAGGCGACTTTGGATGTTCGACTAAATTCAAGAGAAAAGTTTCAGATAAACTCGTCCCCGCCCTACAAGCTACTGGTTGGCTGATGTTCTGGGTGATGGTCGTTATGATCCCCTCAGCCCTCTTGATAGGAATTCTCGCCGGAATGCGTGAAGGCTCGAGAACAGACAGAAGTCTGTCAGTGGTATCAATCATCTCCACGGCAACACCCGAATACGTTTCCGGGGTGTTTTTTACAGTAATTTTTGCCTCTTGGCTTGGCATATTAAATGGTTCGGCTGCAACAGCGACCTCAAAAGGTATTACTTTCTACAATTTTTCTTTACCAGTCATGACAATGGCACTTTATGGAATGGGATATATCGCACGTATGACACGTGCATCCATGGTCGAAGTAATGACAGCGCAATACATTCGTACCGCCCGTTTAAAAGGTATGAGCTTTTACGCCGTAATTATTAAACATGCGCTACGTAACGCTCTGATCGCTCCGTTCACTGTCATCATGTTGCAATTTCCTTGGTTGCTAACAGGTGTGGTCATTGTAGAGATTATGTTCCGATACCAAGGATTTGGTTATACGCTGGTACAAGCGGCGGGCAACAATGATATCGATCTCTTGTTGGCCTGCTCTCTCGTTTCTGTCGTCGTTGTGCTGGTAACTCAGCTTATATCTGATGTGGGCTATGCTTACCTCAATCCACGTATTCGTGTGAAATAAGGGGGTATTATGGAATACTTATCCACATTTGAGGTTATCACCTCTACATTCATACAGCTCTGGCCAACCTGGCTAGCTCTGGCCATCATGATTGCATTAAGTTTTACTTTCCAAGACCGATTAGGCCTTTACGGACGTCTTTTTGATAGTGGCGTTGGTATCGTTGGTGTTTGTATCGTGGCGTTTTGGATTTTTACCGCAATATTTGCAGACATCATCGCGCCTTTTGATCCTCTTGGACAATTCGTGGTCATGAAGAACAAATTACCTGGTGCGATAGAACCAGGAACAGGTGAAGCTTTCCTATTTGGCGGCGATAAGTTGGCCAGAGACGTTTTTAGCCGTGTCGTTTATGGCAGTCAAATTGTTCTGATTATTGCCCCGGCTGCAACGACCTTTGCCTTGATGGTTGGTATTTCTTTAGGATTACCTGCTGGATATTATGGTGGTAAAACGGATACTATCTTATCCTTTCTGGCGAACCTTGTTCTCGCTTTCCCAGTTATTTTACTTTTCTATCTCTTGGTGACACCGGGAATAGCTGAAACACCAATCCCTTATGCAATGGCAGGATTGTTCTTCCTCTTTCCAATCATCTTTTTCGCAACACTCTTCTTTACCAGATTTAAAAATCGTCCTGATAAACTTTGGGTCCAGCTTTTGATTACCTTTGTTATTGGTGGATGGATTTATGCCGGTCTGGTTTTTGATGCTGATCCGTTGGGAATTATTTCGATTGATCCAAATGAACTCAATATCTTTGTTGCTGTTGTTTTCGCCACCAGCCCCGCTGTTTTCCGTATTGTTCGCGGTTTGGTTATGGATATCAAAACCCGTGATTATATTGCTGCGGCTCAAACGCGTGGCGAAACTCCTTGGTTCATCATGCTTTGGGAAATTCTTCCAAATGCGCGTGGCCCCTTAATTGTCGATGCCTGTCTTCGTATTGGCTATACAACAATTCTCCTTGGAACCCTTGGCTATTTTGGACTTGGCATGGCGCCAGAAAGTCCAGATTGGGGAACTGCAATTAAGGAAGGTTCACGGTTGTTACGTCTGTATGTACACCCTGCCCTATTCCCCGCTGCAGCACTCATGTCATTTGTTCTCGGTCTAAACTTGTTGGCTGACTCACTACGTGAAGAGTCCATGAAGGACTAAGGGAGGAAAAACGATGTCTGAAAAATTATCAGAAGAAACACCAATCCTGGAAATCGAAAATCTTTCCATTTCCTTCTTTGTGCGTGCAGGAGAAATTCCTGCCGTTATGGATTTTTCGTGTAAAGTCATGCCCGGTGAAGCCATGGGACTGGTGGGAGAATCAGGCTGTGGTAAATCAACAGTAGCACTCGGTATCATGCGTGATCTTTCCAACATTGGGAAGATCACCGAAGGTACAATTAAGTTCATGGGTAGAGATATGGGCGAGATGTCTGAAGCAGAGCTTCAAGACATTCGCGGCTCCAAGATCTCCATGGTTTACCAAGAACCGATGGCAAGTTTAAATCCGGCGATGAAAGTCGGGCAACAGCTTATGGAAGTTCCGATTATCCACGAAGAAGTCTCCAAGGACGCCGCTTATGCGCGCTCTTTAGAGATGTTGGAAGCGGTAAAGCTCCCCGATCCTGAACGGATGATGCGCTCTTATCCCCACCAACTTTCTGGTGGGCAACAACAGCGTATTGTTATCGCCATGGCCCTGCTATCGAAACCTAAGTTGTTGTTACTTGATGAGCCAACAACTGCCCTTGATGTAACTGTCGAAGCGGGGATCATCGAGTTGGTAAAAGATCTCGGCAAACGCTTTGGCACCTCAATCCTTTTCATTTCACATAATCTTGGCCTGATCCTTGAGACTTGTGACAAAATTACCATCATGTATTCAGGTGAAGCGGTCGAAAGCGGAACTGTCGAAGATGTATTTGACCGGATGCAGCATCCCTATACTCAAGGGCTATTTAGATCTATTCCTTTGCCTGGAGCAGATAAAAACACCCACCCTCTCGTTGCGATACCTGGGCAACTACCGCTTCCAAATCAACGACCGCGAGGGTGTAATTTTGGTCCGCGTTGCCATCACTTTGTCGAAGAAGTATGTAACGCTGGTCACATAAATATGGTGCCTGTAACAGGTGAAATCGGCCACGAAAGCCGCTGTTTACGGTTTCAGGATATCGATTGGAAAGCTCTTCCAGTGAATATAAAACAACACGCCCCTGTTGAGCCTGGTCGCGTGGTGTTAACTGTCGATAATCTTAAAAAACACTATCACGTTGCCGCAAATGCAATATTTGGTGGATCAGACACACGTACAGTTAAGGCAAATGAAACCTTGTCGTTTACCGCTCGTGAATCTGAAACCACAGCTATTGTTGGCGAATCAGGTTGCGGAAAATCAACGCTGGCAAAAGTCCTCCTTGGCTTGGAAACAGCAACGGACGGCACCGTATCTCTTGATGGTGTAAATATTGAATCTGTCGAAGTCGATAATCGTACGCCAGAGACCATTGCTTCCCTTCAGATGGTTTTTCAAAACCCCTTTGATACTTTGAACCCAAGTCATTCGGTCGGCTCTCAAATTGTTCGTACGCTTGAAAAGTTTAATATTGGTGCGAACCAAAAAGAACGTGAAGCCCGTATGCTCGAGCTCTTTGATTTGGTGAAGCTACCCAGAGCTTTTGCATCCCGTATGCCACGACAACTTTCTGGTGGTCAGAAACAGCGTATAGGTGTTGCACGTTGTTTTGCAGGACATCCTAAAATTGTTGTTGCGGATGAGCCTGTTTCGGCTTTGGATGTTTCGGTACAGGCTGCGGTCACCGAACTTCTGATGGATATACAACGTGAATATAAAACAACCATGTTGTTTATTTCTCACGATTTATCCGTTGTGCGTTACATCGCGGATCGCGTGATCGTTATGTATCTTGGTCACATCGTCGAGCAAGGCACAACAGACCAGATCTTCGCCCCGCCATACCACCCATATACAGAAGCCCTGCTCTCGGCTATTCCGATTGCTGATACTTCTGTTGAAAAAAAACATATTGTCCTGGATGGCGACATTCCATCGGCAATGAACCCACCCTCTGGCTGTCCGTTCCATACCCGCTGTCCACATGTATCGGAAGTTCCAGGAGGACTTTGTTCAAAAGAAGTTCCCCCCTTTAGGGATTTAGAAGGTGGTCACCAAGTAAAATGTCACTTAGCTGATGATATTTTGGCTAAAATGGAGCCTGTTATTAGCTTTGAGAAAAAAGAAAAAGATCCCACAGCTGCCTAATCTACCCATAACGGCCTAATCTATAGGTGATATAAACTTAGGATTTATCTGGTTGGTCGGTTAAGGATAAAGGAAAACTGACAATGGCTTTCAAGTTCAGTGAGTTGTCAATCAAAGCCCGCATTTTTGCGGGGTTTGGTTTGACGCTACTATTAGTAATGATTGAAGGCGGGTTTAGTGTTAGTACGACGACATCAATTGTGTCAGATGTTGAAGATGCTGATCACGCAACTGTGCTCATATCTGAATTACAAACTCTTTCCGTTTCAACCAGCGATCTCCTCAGTGAGGGAAGCCAGAATAACCTAGACGCAACGATCACGTTGTTGGATAGAGTTGGTTCGGATACCGCTTCTTTGGTATCCGACAAAGCTCAAAGCCAACAAGCTGCTCAGTTGGTCGAGCAATTTAGACTTGCCGCAGAATCTTATTCGACTGCTTTTTTACTAAGAAACAGCCAAAATGATGATGTTCAATCTAAAATATCTGAACTTATCGCAGAAACTGTTTCAACGGCTAATCAATCAAACAAATCCCTTTCAGCCGCCGATCAAGCCGTCTTTAAAGCGAGAACAGAATTAGATACTGCACAGGGTATTATTGATGAAGCTCACCGATTAATAATAGCGATGAACAATGTAGAGCTCGCCATGGTTCTTTTTGATGGACGCCAGAGTAAATCTAATCAAAAGAAATTATTGGCTTCAGTTGAGACCGCAAAGGGCATTGTCGACATTATTCTCAAAAGAGATCTTGATACCAATACCCGCTCCGTAGTCTCCGCGTTCACACCTTTCATTGAAAAAATTCAATCAGCAACAGACGAAATCACGAAGAAACTGGCAGAGGCTGGAGAATTAACCAAAAAAGATAAACTTGGGCTCATAAAAGCAAAGATTACCGCACGTAAGGCCGTGAAAATTGCAACTGGTGTCATGGAAATTCAAAATAAAAAGATGGAAGAGGCCCGAAATACTGTGGTTTCAAATCGTAAGGAAAAGACAAGATTCCAAGGCGTTTTTGATACGGCTCTGGGCTTACAGGCCAATGCCTTCTCTCTTCTTAATGATTTTTCTGTGTATGTGAACACGCCAACCTCTGAAAATAGCGAAAACATTTCAAAACAGCTAAATTCTCTTGCGTTAAACGCACAAAAATATGCAGAGCGCGTTTCTGATGAAGCAGGCAGTAAAGTTAATACAATTGTTTCAGGTTTTAGTGATAGCCACGCGGCTTTCGTTGAGACCCAAAACAAAGCCCAGGCTGCCCGTGTTGAAATGAAAACGTCGGCCAAGAGCCTAACGGAGCTTGTTAGTGCAATTGGGCGAGAACGAGTTGATAGCGTAATTAGTTCGGGAACAACCGCTGCCAATATCATCCTTATCGTAACCATTGTTGTAACGGCTTTTTCTGTTCTGCTTTTTCTCTATGCAGGTAGATTACTGCACACTCTCACAAGAGGTATTCGTCGGCTAGCACAAGGAGACCTGGAAACGAGTGCTGAAAGTGGGCAAACCGAACGTAATGATGAAATAGGTGAAATGGCCCGTGCTATTCAGGCATTTCAGGATAAAGAAACCGAACGTCAGGAATTGGCCGCAAAATCTGAAGCAGAACAGGCTTCTCGTATAGCACGTGCTGGTCAAATTGAAGATCTTATTGCTGACTTCAGGACCACAGCACAAACTATTCTAAGTGCTGTGACCAACGACATGGACCAGATGCAATTAACGGCTCAACACATGAATACAATGGCCACGGATACCTCTGAACAGGCCAGTTCTGCTGTGCGGGCGACGGATAATGCTTCAATGTCCGTTCAAACCGTGGCCGCTGCGGCAGAAGAACTCTCTGCATCAATAACAGAAATTTCCCGACAGGTAAGTAAAACAACTGAAGTTGTTGGTAATGCTACAGCCAATACCCGTGATACCAATGAAAAAATCTCAAGTTTAGCTGAGGCCGCGCAAAAAATTGGCGACGTTGTTACTTTAATCCAGGATATTGCTGAACAGACAAACCTACTAGCCTTGAACGCCACCATTGAGGCCGCACGTGCAGGAGATATGGGGAAAGGTTTTGCCGTTGTCGCTTCTGAAGTGAAATCCCTCGCGACCCAAACTGCTAAAGCGACAGAGGAAATAGCAGGTCAAATTTCAGAAATCCAAGGATCAACTGAAGAAGCCGTTATCGCGATCCAAGAGATTGTTGAAACCATGGACGGCGTAAACAGCTATACCACAGCCATTGCTTCTGCAGTTGAAGAACAAGGGGCTGCAACGGCTGAAATATCTCAAAACGTCAGTCTTGCTGCAAATGCTACCCAAGACGCGGCTTCCAATATGGCAACCGTGTCTGAATCTGTTACCGAAACCAGCAATTCGGCAAACAAGGTTCAAAGCACTTCAAGTGATGCATCAGAACGAGCGAAAAAGCTCCGTGAGACTGTCGATCACTTTCTGCAAGAAGTGGCTTCTGCTTAAGGAGACCAAGCTTAAGTAGTATGGCTGTTAGAAACAAAAAGAGAGCTTATTCAGATTGATTTGAATAAGCTCTCTTTTTTTTTAAGATACTCGCTTTTTGTGTGCCGACTAACGGCAACAATTTGGGGTGTGCTTAAACCACTTTCAAATCGTGAAGTTTCTTTATCTCATCGCAGCCCAGACCAAGCATATCTTTGAAGATCACCTCATTGGCAGAGCTATGCGGAAGCCCAGGAAAGCGAATTTTGGTAGTATCCTCTCCAATCCGAAAGGATACATTTGGCATTTTTAGATCGATACCTGTTGCGGGATCCTCGACACTAACAAAACTACCTCGCTCTTTATAATGTTCATCTTCATCAATATCTTGCATAGACATGATGGGGCCCGCAGTAATCCCTTCACGACGAAAGAGTTCAAGTGCTTCCTCTTCAGTTATACCCAGTAACCATCCCTGAATAACTTCATTAAGGATCATTCTGTTTTCAGGTTTTATACGGTCGTTATTGGTGAGAAACCTTGGTTCATAAATTAACTCTTCTTGCCCCATCTGTATGGCTAAAGCCTCCCAAGGCTTTTGAGAGGAACAGGAAAGAGCAATCCATTTGCCATCCTTGGTTTTGAAGTTATTACGGGGGGCTGCGGCCCGAAGTTCATTTCCAATGGGTTGCGGAACTTCCCCCGTTTGGTGATAGCTGACAAACTCACCCCCATGATAGCCAAAGAGAGGCTCATAAAGAGAAACATCAACAACTGTTCCCCCTTTGATACCTCGCTCTGCCTGGGGAAGTGCTAACCCAACAGCATATGCCAGATGAACACCGGCTGTCATATCAGCAAGTGCAATTGGAGGGCTTGTCGGACTACCATTTGGATGCCCATTGAGATAGGTATAGCCACTATATGCCTCTGCAAGAGTACCAAAACCAGGTTGCTTTGCATGAGGACCATTCATGCCATATCCAGAAATTTTACCGATAACCAGACCTGGATTTATTTCGAGCAATGTAGCATGAGAAATACCTAGTTTTGTCATGACGCCAACCCTAACATTCTCAATCAAGACATCGGCCTGTTTGATCAGTTCCAGGAATAGCTGAACCCCTTTTTCTGATTTCAAATTAATGGATATTGGTAATTTGTTCCTCCCCACTACTGCGTAATAAGGCTCTATTCCTGTTTCAGAAATAGTCCCCCAACTCCGAAGGGCATCAGGTACTGCAGGGTTTTCTATTTTTATGACTTCTGCTCCGGCATCTCCCAATAATGCTGCAGCATAGGGACCTGCGACAACAGTGGAGATATCGATAACTCTTTTACCCGCTAAGGGTTGGCCTTTAAAACATTCAGTATTCCTTTGTGAGGTGACAAAATCGTTCATTTCCTGCTGGGATTTGCTCATTATGTCTTCCAATTTTAGGACGTGCGAATACATCCCTCAAATTGAAAGACGTATTCGAAAATATATAACTGCTTATTCGCAGTACCGAAGTTAGGTGATTTTGTTGTATTTACGTGTGACTAAAAAACGTCGTTTCTAATCCACATACAATCTTGTTTTTAACCGATATTTAAAGCCGACACTTCAACTGCTTCGAGGAACGATTTTGCAGATGATCGTGCTGACATCAAAAGAAAAGTATTGGCTTTTTCATGAACAATAACTGTTCCTAGATGCTCCATAATTGTTCGAGAAACGCTCCCCTCAGGAAAAACTGAAGGATGGAGGTCTATCGGACAAATACGTTCTAACACTGAACGGCTATTTTCCCCTGAGACCCGAAGCATTACATAACTATCGGATTGGTCGGTAAAATAAGCCGTGTCTTTGAGGTGCTTTGATACAACATCGACAGGCTTGTCTTCTGTATGGTCGTCAAACACAAGAAACGTCTGATCCTGTGCCATTCCCAATAAAACGGCATTATCAAGCGATGATACCGTTGATTTTCCAGGCTCTGGAATTTTCAACTTGTAAGTTTTAGCCAACGCCTTTGAAAGAGCTTCCCCGCCTCCCAAAGATGTGGCAATAGATACAATAGATCGTCCGTTTACTTCCGTAACCGATACGCCATTAAAATCATGGCTAAAACCATCCAGTGGTGTTCTTGCTGTAAGGGTATAATTAGGCACGGAGACGTTCTCCCTCTGGATCGATAAAGTGGGCAGAGACAATTTCAACATCCATTTCGCCACCACGAAGTGGATCAGTTGCAATGACAATCTCTCCCAACCGTTCGCTTCCTCGTTTAATAAAACCAAGACCGATGGAATGGCCAAGGTTTGGAGAAAAGGCGACAGACGACATCCAACCTTCGTCATTTGCCATATTAGCTGTGTTTCCTTTGCTAATGAAATGAAATCCTGCTTTGAGTTCTTCACTTCTATTAACTGGACGGAACCCAACCAAACTTAATCCGTTTTCCAAATTAAGGCCTTCGCGTTCGGATAAAGTATTGCCGATACTATCTTTTTTCTTGGAAACCATGCGCCCCATACCAAGATCACGTGCTGTGGTTTGCCCGTTTAATTCATTCCCTGCGGCATGACCTTTTTCAATCCGCATAACACCGAGAGCTTCGGTGCCATAAGGTGTGACATCAAACTCTTCACCGGCAGCTATCAATGTTCGTACAAGTGAATCCCCATAACGTGTTGGTACGGCGATTTCATAAGCCAGTTCCCCTGAGAAAGAGATTCTGAACAGCCGCGTAGGAACCCCACCACAAACGGTGATTTCTCCACAACCCATAAAGGGAAAAGCCTCATTGGAAATGTCGTGATCGCTATCGACCACTTTTTGCAGAAGCTTACGGGCATTTGGCCCCGCAACGGCGAACTGTGCATACTGTTCTGTACTTGATATCAGATGCACATCCATTTCAGGCCAGAGACACTGACGACAGAATTCCATATGCCGGAAAACACTAACAGCATTTGCCGTTGTTGTTGTCATGACAAAATGATTTTCTGCAAACCGGGCAGAGGTTCCATCATCCATCATGATGCCGTCTTCGCGTAACATAATGCCATAACGGACTTTACCAACCGGTAATTTGGCAAAAGCGTTGGCATATACCTTATTCAAGAATTGTGCAGCATCACGACCTTGAACATCAATTTTACCAAGCGTGGTCACATCACAGACACCAACGGATGCTCTGGTTTGCGTAACTTCACGGTCAACGGACTGACGCCAATGAGTTTCACCTGATCTTGGGAACCATTGCGCACGGTACCACATGCCAGCTTCGACAAAGATCGCGCCCTGCTCTTTTGCCCAGCTATGACTTGGGCTCAAGCGAGATGGTCTAAAATCTTTGCCTCGAGCTCTCCCGGCCAAAGCACCGATTGCAACAGGAGTATAAGGAGGACGGAAAATTGTTGTTCCCGTCTCAGGAAGAGACTTACCTGTACATTCAGCCATAACCGCAAGGGCTGGAATATTCGCCGTCTTGCCCTGATCCGTTGCCATACCAAGCGTGGTATAACGTTTCAGGTGTTCGACGGAGCGGAAACCTTCTTGATGAGATAATTTAACGTCTTTTACCGTGACGTCATTTTGTAGGTCCAACCAAGCGCGAGCCTTACTTTCTCTAACATGCCAGAAAGCTGAGATACCTGTCGTTTCTTCTTCTGAACTTGAGGCTTTGACCTTTGAGGGTGTAAAGCCAAGATCACTAACGACAGAGTTACCTATATCGTGTCCGTTCAAAAGCACAGAAGACAAAGAGAGATTGCCACTGGCTGCACCAGCAACGCTCATCCCTTGTGGTAATTCCCCGCCAGGAACAAAAGCAGCGATATCATCCCGCCAAGTTGGGCGTCCGCGTTGATGACAGGTAAGTTGAACGTTAGGACTCCAACCGCCAGAAACAGCAAGGCAATCAACCGGTATTTGTTGTCCATTTGATAACGTGATGGATCGGATACCATGTCGTCCTTTGGTATCAACAATCCGCCCGCCCATGACTATGGCTGCGCCTTTAGGCACATCAACGGGAGGCTGGCCATCTCGACTGTCAATGACTGCTGTAATTTCAACACCCTTAGCGGCAAGATCAGTCGCGGTACGCCATCCATCATCATTATTAGTAAAGACTGCAACTCTTTTACCAGGAAGTGCCCCCCAGCGGTTAACATAAGCGCGCACGGCACCTGCAAGCATCACCCCCGGCCTGTCATTGTTACCAAAGGCGATTGGGCGCTCAGTCGCCCCTGCGCAAAGGATTGTACGTTTCGTGTAAACCCGCCAAAGAATTTGCCGTGGTTTATTCTCACTAGAGATTAAATGATCGGTTACACGCTCTAGCGCGCCGACAATACCATGATCATAAGCACCGTAAGCTGTGGTTCGTGTCATCAAGCGAACGTTATCCATAGCAGAAAGTTCAGCGAGTGCCTGCGTCGCCCATTCGCTACCGCTTTGATCGTTTACAGATAGTGTTTCCACATTTAGGCGTCCACCCATGCAGAAGTCTTCATCCATAAGGATTACACGTGCGCCTGCTCGGCCAGCTGATAAGGCCGCAGATAAACCGGCAGCTCCTGCGCCAACTACAAGAACATCACAGTGTAAGAAACCCTTGTCATAGATATCTGGGTCATCTTGGCCTGATAAGCGTCCAAGGCCTGCAGCAGCACGGATTACCGGCTCATAGAATTTTTCCCAGAACGCCTTCGGCCACATGAATGTTTTGTAATAAAAACCCGCTGACAAGAACGACGAGAAGAGATCGTTCACTGCCATGAAATCGTATTTCAAAGATCCGCGGTGGTTTTGACTGGTTGCTTCCAATCCATGGAACAGTTCTGTCACAGTCGCCCGGGTATTGGGTTCTTGATAGGCTCCAGTCCGAAGTTGAACTAAAGCATTAGGTTCTTCGGATCCTGCTGAGAAAATACCCCGAGGACGGTGATATTTAAAAGAACGGCCAACCATTCTATGGCCATTGGCAAGAAGAGCTGAAGCAAGGGTATCCCCCTCATAGCCTTCAAGAGATTGACCATTAAAAGTGAAGCTTAGCTTTTTGCTACGGTTGATCAGTCCGCCTTCAATTCGGTTTATCTGGCTCATTTTTTTGGTCGCTCTGCAAGCGCCACATCTCTGGCGAATTCAACATTAGAAATTTCATGGGTTAACGTATTTCTGGTCACGATAAGCCAGGAGCGATCGCCCTGCTCGTGATACCAGAGTTCACGATGTTGCCCAGCTGGATTATCCCGAAGATATAGGTATTCATGGAACAGTTCAGCCGCGTCATCGGCTTGCCAATTAGGACGGTTAATAAGGGATGCATCACCTTTGTAAACGAACTCGGCTGCATCTCTTGGTCCCAGAAGAGGATGATTGATGATCATATTCTGTTTTCCTTAATGCAGGTTCGGTTGGGCACCAACGCCCTTTTCATCGAGCATAGCTCCACGACGGAAGCGATCGAGACGATATTCAGTAGCAACAGGATGTGGTTCGTCCTTTGCCAATAGGTGGGCATAACACCAGCCACTAGCAGGCGTTGCCTTAAAGCCCCCGTAACACCAACCACCATTGAAATAGAGGCCATTGATATGGGTTTTATCAATAAAGGGGGAACCATCCATGGACATATCCATCACCCCACCCCACATGCGTAATAGTCGTGCGCGACCAATCATTGGCATCAATGCCATACCGCCTTCACAAACATCCTCGACGACTGGCAAATTACCACGTTGGGCATAGGTGTTGTAGCCATCGATATCGCCACCGAAGACGAGGCCGCCCTTATCCGATTGCGACACATAAAAATGTCCCGCGCCAAAAGTCACAACACCCGGTAGTATCGGCTTTAAACCTTCAGAGACAAAAGCCTGAAGTACATGGCTTTCTATGGGTAAGCGCATGCCAGCCATGGACATAACACGACTGGATGATCCGGCAACACAGACAGCGACCTTTTTGGCTTTGATGGTACCTTGGCTGGTTTCAACACCTGTACAAATACCGTTTTCGATATTCATCCCTGTAACTTCACAATTCTGGATAATATCAACACCACGACTATCTGCACCACGGGCATAACCCCAGGCGACAGCATCATGTCTGACGGTTCCACCGCGAGGCTGTAACAAGCCACCTTTGATCGGAAAACGTGCGTTCTCAAAATCAAGGCAAGGATACATTTTTCGAACACCCTCTTGATCCAGTAAAACAGCATCCGCACCGGCCAGCATCATCGAGTTACCGCGACGGGCATAGGCATCACGCCCTGCATCGTTGTGGAAAAGGTTCAAAATACCACGTTGAGAAACCATGGCATTGTAATTGAAATCCTGTTCCAGGTTTTCCCACAATTTCATCGAGAATTCGTAAAATGGTTCGTTGCCCGGCAACAAGTAGTTAGAGCGTACAATGGTTGTATTTCGGCCAACATTACCAGACCCAATCCAGCCTTTTTCAAGCACGGCGATATTGGTAATGCCAAATTCTTTTGCTAGGTAATAGGCTGTTGCTAAACCATGCCCTCCGCCACCAACGATAATGACATCGTATTCATTTTTTGGTTTTGGTGTTCGCCAGACTGGTTTCCAGCCTTTATGTCCCGTAAGAGCTTCTTTTATTACCTTAAAGCCAGAGTATTTCATTATTAGTTCTCAATTTTGTTGCCAGTCCATACAACACCAGTGTTATAAAGAATGTGATTTCATAAAAAAGACCGAAATTTATAAATTATGGCCACACCTTTGTTTCACGCGCGTCTATTCCGAATTGGCATTTTGTTAATAGATGGTTTTTCGCTCATGTCTTATTCTTCAGTCATGGAACCGCTAAGGGCGGCAAATCTTTTGGCTGGTAAAGAACTCAATAAAGTTGACCACATCACCGCTATTGGCGATCAGGCAACCAGTTCAAGCGGTGCCATTATAAAAGCTACGGCCAAAATAACCGATGAAAACGATTATGATCTTGTTCTGGTCGTTGCGGGCGGAGACCCCACGACTTTTATCGATGAAAAAATCTTTCAGTGGTTACGCCAAATCGCACGGTATGGTGTCCGTCTTGGTGGTGTATCCGGCGGCCCGGTTATACTGGCAGCGGCTGGATTGATGGAAGGTCGTAGAATGACAGTACACTGGGAACACGCCGAGGCATTATCGGAAATATCACCTACGCTTTTGATTGAGCGTAGCCTCTATGTCATGGACCGAGATAGAATAACATGCGCTGGCGGTATAGCGCCATTGGACATGATGTACGCCGTTCAAAGCGAAATTCACGGCCCAGAGTTTGCCCGTAAGGTAAGTGATTGGTTCATCCATACGGATGTTCGACCTTCTGGAGATCCTCAGCGTTCGGGAATGGTTGAACGTTATGGCACTCACAACCCTTCAATAATTCAGGCGGTTGAAGCAATGGAAAATCACATTGCAGATCCATTAGATCTTGGCCAATTAGCTCTTCTCGCCAGTGTTAGTCCTCGACAACTTAATAGACTTTTTATCGATAAATTGGGTGAAAGTACAATGTCGGTTTATCGTAATTTAAGATTGGAAAAAGCGCATATTCTTTTAATGCAAACGACCCTTTCAATCACCGAAGTTGCCTTTTCAACCGGGTTTTCAAGTTCTGCACATTTTTCAAAAGCATTTCACGATAAATATGGCTCTCCCCCTTCTACGATTAGAGGGTGATAGCTTATCATATAAAATCAGATTGGTTCCTTGGTGATTAGTACAAGTCTAAAGAAAACAAATCACCAAGGAACATTTAAAGTAAATACTTTGTATTATATCAAGCTATTGCGACCAACAATTAATGTAATGAATCCACAATTATTTTGATGCCCATTCACTCACTTTTTCATAAATAGCTGCATTGACAGCCACACCATCTATGGCAGCTTTATCACGAGCAGCATATCGCTCCGAACCATGAAGATGGGTTCCTTCCTGACCGACGATTGCTTCAATCAGATGATCTACCCGCTCGGAAAAAGTCCCTCCGGATGAGATTTCAGGGTCGATAGCCATAAAGAATTGACCTGTTTTAGGAGGACCACCAACAGGTCCTGAAAACGGGCTGGAATGAATACCAAGGGTGGCTCCGGTTAAAGCTGCCGCCATCAATTCAACCATCAATGCTGCCCCAAAACCTTTGTAACTCCCACTTGGAATCATTGTGCCTTTTAAGGCAACATCAGGATCTGTCGTCGGTTGTCCATCAGGACCAAGCGCCCAGCCTTCTGGAATGGCCCGACCTTCGCGAGCATGTTTCATAACTTCGCTTTTGGCAATTACTGAAGCACTCTGATCAATGAGAATACGCGTTTCTCCGTGCGCACCAGGAACAGCGATAGAAAATGGGTTCGTTCCAAGAACTGCTTTTTTCCCGCCTACAGGTGCAACAGATGCTGGCGCATTGGTAAATCCGATGCCGAGCAATCCCTTTGAGGCTAAACGATCAGTATGATAACCAAGAATGCCGCAGTTATAAGAGTTTCGTAAGCCCAATGCAGCGATGCCTTGCTCACGGGCAGTTTTTGCCAACCATTCGAAACCAAGATCAATCGCTGGGTGGGCAAAACCGGTTTTAGCGTCGGCAATGGCAAGACCAGGGCGAACAATATCAAGTGATGGTACGGCATTGCCATCCACTTTTCCGCATTCTACATGCAAGCAATAAGTCGGTACATAAGCCAGACCGTGCGATGCGATACCATCACTTTCGGTGACAGCCACGGAACGCGCCAGAGATGCCGCATTTTCTTCGTTGGTTCCCGCTGCTATCAGGGCCCTTAAAGCAAGGGTCTCAATTTCGGAAACACTCATTGTTACAGTTTCAACCACGTGCTGTTCCTCTTGACTTACTAGTTGTTTTATTTGGAAAATTAATCATTATCTGTCAGACCAGCACCCGCCCCCAACAATCGGGACTCTTCACTGGCAGGTACATAAGTACGTGCCGCGAATGTTTGGAGATGACACCAATCTTGATTATTCAGCGGTACACCTTTTACAACGCGTTCTATATTTAGACCTGAAACGTTACCACTGTCAGAAGATAGTCCATCGACAACAACTTCTGAGGTAAAAGTCGTTCCAAGATCTTCTATCGTACCGGTTTCGAGATAGAGGGTATCTGGTAAGATATTAATGACGACACCTTCCCAGCTAATCCGAAAGCCATGTCCAAGCGCTTTTGAGGCCCGACCAAGTATGGGGAGTATCAGGGCTGGACAGTTTACAGCTTCCAGTTTGATCTCTTGGCCCAATACAATGTTATGGGCTAAATCGTTCAAGGTACTACCAGCAATCACGGGGCATAAAACACCGCCCGAAGCTGACCAGTTCTGAGATAGGTTTTGAGGACACAAGCTATCGTAATCCTTGCCATCGTTTTCGGATAACAAGGTTAGTAATGTTGATACATTGGGTAACCCACGCGCAGCTAACCAGCGTGTGGCTTTACCTGCTTCTTCTGCAAGTCCCCAAGTCATCCCTGCACCACGTGCAGCTTTACGCGCGGAAGCCTCAATTTCATTTAAAGAATAATGATCCATTAGCTTTCTCCCTGACACGCGGACTTAGTCTCGGGCTTAAACTCTGACTTAAATTCAGGGGGCTCCACCAATGGATAGGCCCAATCATCTTCGTTCATGCTTGATAGTTCGTGTGGATAAGGGGCGTTCTGGAACATGGTTATGCGCACCCAACGATCAGACCGGGGATCAAAGCGTGTCGCCCCGAAAAACGAAAGTTTACAGCGCAAGAGATCAACAGGTAACAGATCTTCACCGATAAGATTGTCATGAATTTCAGCGTAAGGATAGCGTTGGGTTAGCTGTACTCTACGTGCAAGCAAACGATGTTCAGGATGACGCAGAAGAAAAGAGCCCACAGTCTCTTCAGGTTTTGAAATGGTCAAATCCTGATACAACCGCGCCGCATCTCTCCCGATAGACAAGGGTTGTTCAAGGTCTGATCCTGGTTCATCAGCGCGAGAGCCCAAACGCGGTTCTAATTTTTCTTCTGATACATACCAAAAGTATACGGAATTAGGATGTGCGTTGTAGTCAACATCAAGCGCCCATGCATAATGTTCTTCCAGGGTAGAAAGCATGTCGGAAACACAGAGGGAACCATCAATACGAAAATTATCGTTCTCTTCTGCATACATCACAGAAGCCAGATCATCAATCTCGGTGCCATGAGGTTCGAGCAGAAGGCTAACGAGAATTTCTTGACCTTCGAGAGAAAGTTCCGCCTCTCCCCAACGATAAATCGCATCCCAAGGTTGGTCAAAACCGAGAAAGTCATCAAGAGGCTTAGCGCGTAGTTTTTCGAGATCAGCTTTTAGCTTTTCTACCTTACCTGTTTGGCGTTCATCATCTGTATGCCAGCGTTCTAACGATTGAAAAGCACACTCAAGGTGTTTTTCGTAGTGTGCAAGATCGACCATGTTCATGTCAGGAAGTGCCCGGACTCTGGCAAGCGCTGTTTCCCTTGCATGTATCCAACTGTGTAGCAAGATCGGATGGTTCACCAAAAAGGGAGCCATTCCTAATCCGGTTGAATTACCTACACCAAGACTACGGCGAATTTCTGGATCTAGTTTAACGGCCGTCTCTGGAGAACGATACTTGGCCATCTGTTCTACATAATCAGAAACAAACGTCCTGATGAGCCAAACCGCCAGCATTTCAGCCCTAAAGGGGCCAAGCATTTCTTCTCGATCAGAAATACGATCCCGATCTGCCATACCTAGTTTGCCGTTACCATAAACGGCCGTTGTTCGCATAAGGTAGCCAACTTTATCAAGGGTTTCCTGATCTGGTTGTTCTCCAGAAGCAAGACGATCTACGACGTACTCAAAAAGGCGGACACTTTTATTGGCTCTTGAGAGGACAAGTTCACTATCAAGACAGCGCCCTGCTTCTTGTTTGGGAACGTTATGGGATAGACGCTCGATATCTTCTTCACTAATGACACCATCATGTAAGGCAAAGGTGGTATCCCATGCCTCTGCAATGACGCGGTCAGAACGTTGCGCGGGGTCAAGATCGTGCGCAAAACAGACCATACTATAGGTGCGCTTGGGGCCTTTGGCGAGATAGACTGCAACGCCTTCGCCTTTTTCATTGATACGCCAAATTGGGCATTCAAAAGTCCAGCTATCTCTCTTCAGGCGACGCATCACAGCACGCATAAAGCTTAGACGCGTTTGATGAAATGCCCCCAGACGATCAAGTTTCATTACTTGATGTGCGGGACGAAGTGGAAAGGGCTTCAAGCTATCAACGTGCTGTTTCACACAAACCTCCAATAATACGGGTAGTGTTCAGGGAAGGAAGAACCACCCTCCCCTGAAATTTCTGACACCTAAGCCTGAACTTCTACAGGTATAGGTGTATCTTCTAGCTTCTTACGTTTTGCCAACTCTCCAGCGATCTGCGGTGCCGCCCACAAGGATGGTAAAAGGATCAACGATACAGGCACAGCGGTAACCACGATAAATGATTGCAAAGCACTTACGCCGCCAGAACCCAATGAAACCAAAATTATGGCGATAACACCCATGGCTACACCCCAGAATACACGAATTGGTGTGCTTGTTTCATCACTTTCAGACATTGCACGAGAGATACAATAAGTCATGGAATCACCCGTTGTTGCCACAAACACTGTTGTCAAAATAAGGAAAAGAACGGAAACAATAAACCCAGCTGGCAATTGTTTCGTGATAGCTAGTAAGGCAGCGGGAAGATTAAAACCTTCGAAGGCCGCAGAAACTGATCCTGGTGTTTCCAGTTCAAACGCAATCCCTGATCCGCCGACAATGGTAAACCAAAAGCAGGTTACAATCGGAGCCACAATGGACAACATGATCACGATTTCCCGGATAGAACGACCACGGGATACCCTGGCAATAAACATTGCCATAAGCGGACCATATCCCAGGAACCATCCCCAGAAGAATACTGTCCACCAACCGAGCCATCCGCTTTCTGCACGGAACATCGCCATTGGGATAAATTTGTCGATATACAGACCAAAGCTATGAATAAAACTATCGACGATAAATGCAGTCGGTCCGAAAACGAACATGAAAACCAACAAAGCACACGCGAGGATTACGTTAAAGGTGCTGACAAGCTTGATCCCTTTATTAACCCCGGATACAGCAGAAATAGTATAGATACCGACAAGGACCGCGATAACGACAGCTTGAGTAGCAAAGGTATCGGGAATACCGAAAAGATCTTGCAAACCATAGCTCACCTGAAGGCCAAGAAAACCAATAGGTCCAACAGTGCCTGCAACAACTGCAATGATACAAGAAGCATCGGCGATCAGGCCAATAGGCCCGAACAAAGCGCGTTCCTTAAACACAGGATACAGCAAGGTCCGAGGAGCCAGTGGCAAGCCTTTGTTATAATGATAATGCATCAATACGACGGTCGTTAGAGACCCAAGTATTGCCCAGGCAAGAAAACCCCAATGCATAAAAGCTTGAGCTAGAGCAGGATAAGCAGCCTCGGCTGTTTTTGCTTCCACATTGAATATTGGGGGTGGTGAAAGGAAGTGTGCCATTGGCTCACCAGCAGCCCAAAAGACGCCACCGCCTGCCAATAAGGTACACATGATCATGGAACCCCATTGAAACAGGGAAAACTCTGGTTTTTCTAGATTACCGAGAACCACTGACCCTCTCGAAGAAAAGGCCATGAACAGACCGATAAAGAAGGTGAGTAGCAACAATACCTGCCAATAGGCTCCAAAAACCTTAACTGACCACCCGAAACCGGCATTTACCAATTGTTTTAGCAGGTCAATATCAAGCAAGGCCAGTCCACAAAATGCGACGATAAAGCCACCCGTCAACGCAAAGAGCGGGACATTAACCCCTCTCAGCAGACCGTTACCGGTCATTGATACATTCGTCATAATTTCATTACTCCCTAAGCACATAGCTTACTTGTACAGTCACCTTGCAACCCTCGATGTTGTATCCATCGATTGAGGTTGCCCGGCGTTTTATTTCAACAGAGGTTAAGTTCTGTTATTGCTGATTATTGCGGGCAGAAAGAGCTTTCGTAGAAAGATAGCCAGTTCATGCCCATAATTTTTGCGGTTTCTTCATTTGAGAAACCGACATCACGTAGTCCAGTGGCTAGATTTGGAAAGTCTCTATTATCTTGAAACCAAGTCGGCATTTCAGGGAAGCCTGGATTAGCGGCTGAACCCTCGCCATAATCGACTGACTTGGTCCAACGACCAACACGCATCCAGTCAACAACAGTGTCTGGCTGATCCTGGCAGAGGTCACTGCCGATGCCTATGTGGTCAACCCCAATCATGTCTGCTGTCTTCGCGATCATGTCGCAGAATTCAGACAGCGTACAATCGCTCTTACCTTTCAAATGGTGTGGATAGAGCGAGAACCCGACCATGCCACCTGATTGAGCAAGCGCCTTGAGAACATCATCTGATTTATTGCGAAGTGCAGGATGCCAAAAACTTGGATTTGCATGGGTAATAGCAATTGGGCGTTCCGATATCTCAATTGCTTCAAGCGTTGATCGCTCGGCCGAATGAGACATATCAACGACCAAACCAACCCGGTTCATTTCCTTGATGACCTGCCGTCCCATACGGGTAATACCAGTGTCTTCCTTTTCATAGCAACCCGTCGCAAGAAGAGACTGGTTGTTATAAGACAACTGCATAAAGCGGGCGCCAAGTGTGTGGCAAATTTCGACCAAGCCGATATCATCTTCAATTGGTGCACAATTTTGAAAACCAAAGAATATCGCTGTGCGACCACTTTCATGCGCTCTACGAATATCATCAGCAGTGCGTCCATGCAGGATCAGATCACTATGCTTTTCAAACAAGCTGTTCCAGTGCTCTACATTGCTCACTGTCTCACGAAACATCTCGTGGTAACAGATGGTGACATGGACAGCGTCCACCCCACCTTTACGCATCTGACGAAATACTTTTTCTGACCAGTTACAATACTGGAGACAATCAATAACGTAGTTTTTATGAGCAGTCATTTTTGGTTCCTACTCTGGAGTTCCGGAACTGATATAAGAGGTTTTCACCTGGGTATAGAACTCAGCAGCGTAACTACCCTGTTCGCGT
Organism: uncultured Rhodospirillales bacterium; assembly: GCA_913060675.1. GTDB lineage: Bacteria > Pseudomonadota > Alphaproteobacteria > Kiloniellales > Kiloniellaceae > Kiloniella. Next base: position 1,313 of record CAJXUS010000056.1, on the reverse strand, counting down.
GCGCCATAACTTGAATTGCCACGACCGCCAAATGGGACATGGTAATCGGTACCAGCGGTTGGGAGGTTGATCATCACACAGCCAGTGCGGCTATTGCGGCGATAGTGATTAGCGCGAGCCAGAGAGCCAGTTATGATACCAGATGTTAAACCAAATCCAGTGTCATTTGAGGTAGCCAAAGCTTCGTCGTAAGAGCCAACTTTGATCACGCAAGCAATTGGAGCAAACATTTCTTCGCGGTTAACCCGCATGGAATTATTACCATTAATGAACAAAGCGGGCGCCATATAATAGCCTTCAGTCGGCATATCTAAACGGTCGCCACCACAGATTAACTCACAACCCTCTTCATGCGCCAATTTCATATATTCAAGATTGGAGTTAAGCTGAGTTTCACTGACGACAGGACCAAGCTGTGTCCCTTCAGTCAGGGCATGACCAACTTTCATGGCCTTAACAGCGGCAGCAGCCTTTTCAACGAATGCATCGTGGATTTTTTCGTGAACGATCAAACGAGATGACGCCGTACATTTTTGACCAGTACTGCCATAAGCGCCACCAACAGCACATGCGACAGCAAGGTCCAGATCCGCATCATCCATAACAACCAAGGGATTTTTAGAGCCCATTTCCATCTGAATTTTGGTCATGTTTGTAATAGCCGAAGCTGCAATGCCGCGACCGACATCGACAGAGCCCGTGAAAGATATCGCATCGATACCTGCGCTTTCGACCAACTGTTGGCCAATAGAGGACCCGCCACCCATGACAAGGTTGAAAAGACCTTTAGGAAGGTCATGCCGAGAGAAAATTTCTGCAAGCGCCCAGGCACTCGCCGGTGTCAAATTAGCAGGCTTCCAGACCACAGCATTACCATAGGCCAAAGCTGGTGCGATTTTCCAAGTGGCTGTAGCCGTTGGGAAGTTCCAAGGAGATATAATAGCAACAACACCTACAGCCTCACGACGGACATCAATTTCGATGCCATCACGTACAGAATCAGCGGTGTCGCCCATCTGGCGGAGAACTTCGGCAGCATAATATGTAAAGAACTGTCCGGCGCGGAAAATTTCGCCTTTGCCCTCTGCCAGAGGTTTGCCTTCTTCTCTCGAAAGCAGTTCGCCGAGTTCAGCAGAACGTGTTTTCATTTCTTCGCCGATAGACATCAATACGCTGTAGCGTTTTTCCAGCCCGGTTGCAGCCCATATTTTTTGAGCTTGGCGAGCAGAATCAATCGCCCGATCAAGTTGTGCCTTATCGGCCTGGGCATAGTTACCAACTGTCTCTTATACACATCTGACGCTGCCGACGAA
>CAJXUS010000055.1 GCA_913060675.1 uncultured Rhodospirillales bacterium | reverse complement strand
AGCCTCGGTCTCGTGGGCTCGGAGATGTGTATAAGAGACAGGATAACATCTGTAAAATAAGATCCTTGATTTTGGATAACAATTTCAAATAATCTAATAACGTTGAAGTTTTTCTTAAAAGTTAGAATTGAAATGCGTAAACTACCGCCGTTAAAAGCCATTAAAACCTTTGAAGCCGCCGCCCGCCATGAAAGCCTCACCCTGGCTGCGGGAGAGTTGAATGTCTCCGTCAGTGCCGTCAGTCAGCAAATTCGAATTTTGGAAGCCTATTTTCAAAAGCATCTATTCGAGAAACAGGGCCGTTCTTTGAAGTTAACTCACCCCGCACGGGCCTATTTAGAAGATGTCCGGGCATGTCTAGATCGTTTGGCATTGGCTTCGGAACAAATGGCAAGTCCCGCTCACAATGCTGCGATACGCGTAAATACGACGCCCTCCTTCGCCATGCGCTGGTTAATCCCCAACCTGCCCTCTTTTCAAGCCGCACATCCCAAGACCGAAATAAATATTGTCACCTCGGCGCTCGATACCATCGACGACCTTCACGACACATTCGATGTTGTCATCCGTAGGGATCATATGGAACGTCCGGGACACGAATGTCGTAAATTTTTAGACGATATCATGATTGCCGTCGCCTCTCCCAAATTGTCAGGCATAGAAAGCTTAACCTGTGCCAAAGATCTTAAAAAATCCGGAAACCTACTGCATTTGAATAGCCGCCCGGATGCCTGGAGCCGTTGGTTTAAACACGCTAAAATCGCCACTCCGCAAACATTAATCGGGCAATATTACGATCACTTCTTTCTCAGCCTGCAAGCCGCGATCAACGGTCTCGGCATTGCCTTAGCGCCCCATGTACTTGTTTCAGATGACATCGCCCAGGGCCTTCTGGTCCAACTCTGCCGAGATCACACCTTGGAAGGCCCAGGATTTCACTGCCTGTTCAGGGAAAAATTCCTCTCAGACCGAAATAAAGCCCCGTTCCTGAAATGGCTTACTGATATGACGGATGAGCTATCATCTAGTTAAAGTTTAGAATGTCCAATCGCGCCCAAACCTTAAAGGTACTCAGATTGTATTGTTCTACTTGTCTCGGTTTTGCGTCTTTTCTTTCCCAGCCAGAAGAGTGTGCCCGTTACAAGGAAGAATAAGGGGGTCAATCCGAGGATGAGGTAGAGTAAGCGACCAGCCGGGCCAAAGAAGGAGCCGTTGTGCAGGGCCACTATGGTTTCGGTGAGAGTTTGGCTCAGGTTGAGATTGCGACCATCGAGAGTCTTGAGAACTTGGCCACAACGGGGATCAAGCATTACCTTTGTCAGCCCCAGTGGCGAAGAAATCTCACTGGAGTGCCGCAGTGTTATTTCCACCGGACGTCCAGCACGACGGGGCAACTGAACAAAAGTTGCAATTGCCTCTGGGAAAGTACTCTCAGCCTCATAAATATACTCTTCAACCCCCGCCATCCGCACACAGGTTTTCGACGGATCATTGACGTGGTTGTCTCCCAGAGTAGTGGTTTGTCTTGGTGTTGCCCTTGAGGATTCTAGCGGATCAATGAAGTTTTCTCGAAAGACCAGCGTCGTGCCTGTAATGACGAGAAGCACTAACAAGGGGGAAAGATACAGACCAGATAATTTGTGCACTCCAGATAAAAGCGCATTGCCCTTTGCCTGTCGTGGTATCCAAAGGGATCTTTTTAAACCCCGAAGACCAACCCCACGTAAACCTGAGCCGCGAAGGCTTCGCGCCCAAAGCATAAGCCCGAGCACGATTAAGATCAGAGAGAGAAGCCCAAAGATACCAACCAGTTGGTTACCACGGGCAGATAAAAACAAATTGGCATGGAGCTGATAAATCCACGCCTCAAGCACGGATTGATGTTGATCGACGGACTTGGTTTCACCTGTTGTTGGATCGACAAAGAGCTTTTCCAGCTGGTGGTTACCACCCGTTTCATACCTAAAACTGAACACATAAGGATCTTGGTGCGTCCGGGGGAGAACAACCGAACGCAACTCAAACGCGTTGTACTGACCAGATAGCTTCGCAGCCATCTGGTCGACATCTAGAATTTCAGCATCCAGATCAAAAGCTTCCAAGGAGGGAGCCGCAGCTTGTCGCAGCTCTGCACGGAAAACCAGCAGCGATCCGCTGAGCCCAAGGACAACAAATATAATGCCGACACTCAAAGCCAATATCAGATGAAGCTTTTTCATATTCCCCAAACCATCTCAGGCTCCAAACCCAGACCACCACGAGAGCATCATGCTCTGAAGAGCTGGTTTTAAGCTTTCCAGTTAGGGGAAGGTCAAGCCTTACTTAGTCCACAATTGATGGGTCCAGTATCATTCGACCAGAACATATTATGTGAAGTCGAAGATTAAACCGACGCGTCAGCTTTTTGGCATTGGCGATATTATACCGGGCGCTATTTTACCGAGCACCAGAACAGTAATTCAGCCAATTTACGAGCTCTGTGGTTCTCACGCTTTCTCGTAAATCTTCAGGGGTGCTGCCTAGACGTGTGGCGGCAGCTGGATCGGTTTCCGCGACCAGTAAATCTTCGGCCAAGTTCTTGGCAAGTCCAAAAATACCCCGAGCGTCTTTTACATAATCAGCAATGGCTGGCGGCGGTAATTCAGGGTGATATTGCATGCCCCAAAAATTCACCCCATTTGCGTGATATATCATCGCTTGAACCGGGGAGTGTTCATTGCCAGCGATCAATGTTGCGCCATCAGGAAGGCGTTGCACTTCATCCCGGTGGACGCAGGGAACACAAAAACCATCGCGGCGACCAGCCATCATGGCATGTTTATACCCTTCAGGGGTCAGTTTAATATCGAGAGCCAGACCTATTTCCATCCCGTTAGGCGAAGCCCCAACAGCCCCTCCCAGCAGTGTCGCCGCCAGTTGCAAACCATTACAAGACCCTATGGTCGGAAGGCCCGCTTGAAACACCATTTCACCAGCTGTGCGTAGGTCGGCTGCTTCAGGTGCATCCGTTGACCAAGCAACACCCGCGCCGGTAAAGACAACACCGTCGACGCCCTCAAGATCCTTTTGAGAAAATGCATTGCGATAAGGCTCTGCCACGCGAACGCAGACATCGGGCTTATTGGCTTTTAAAGCCGCCTCATAATAATCGGCCGCGGTAGCTCTTTGATCTGAGCGGGCACGATCTATGATATCTGGTGAGTTTGATTCAAGAATAAGTATCGTCAGCATCGTCTCATTTTTGTCCCGATATATTGTCTGCATATTGTCGGAAGAACCATGCCTAGATTGATCCTCGCTGTATAGCAAAATTAATACAGGAGGGCAGATTTTATAAGACCAGAATTCTAACGCCTGTTTTACGAAAGCGGCAGGTTGAATTTGAATACGGAACCTTCCCCAACAGTACTTTCGACACGCAGATGGCCACCATGTTGTGCAATCATGGCCTCGCAAAGAGAAAGACCGAGACCAGTTCCGGGTTCTCCGGCGGTACCAGGGGTTGATGTTTTAACCCCGAAATCAAATAAAATTTCTAGTTTTTTTTCTGGAATACCAACGCCCGTGTCCCTGACAAAGACTTCAATAAAACCTGCCTGAGCGTGCCCTTCGATCGTAATGGTGCCTCCTTCTCGGGTGAACTTTATCGCATTACTGAGAAGATTTCGAAGAACGGTGTCAATCATGCGCTGGTCAGCTTTGACCAACAAATCAGAAGGTACGCCTCCCTGTATTGTAATTTTTTTTATGGTTGCTGCGGCCTGATAACGCCGAAAATTGGCATAGCAAAGATCATTGAGGTCAAAAGATTCGGGATGGAATTCCATCCGTTCCAGTTTCAGCCGAGACCATTCCAATAGATCCTGTAATAGTTTATAGGCTTCATCCGCAGCACTATGAATTAACAGCGCAAATTCATGAGCTTCTTCAGCGTCTAAACTTTCGGACTCATGGGCCAGTAAATTTGATATCCCCAACAAAGCATTGAAAGGTGTTTTGAGATCATGAGCAATAATTTCGAAAAACTTGTCTTTTTGCTCGTTAAGGCGTGTTAGCTCTTGGTTAGCTTCTTCCAGACGTTTATTGGCACGTTCGGAATCTTGTTTTAATCGCATTATTTCAGTTATATCGGTGTGAGCACCAAGCATTCTTGTCGCACTACCATCTTCACCTCTAATAATCAGCCCGCGACACCGCACCCACACCGTGGATCCGTCGCGATGATAATAGCGAACGATTTGATCATAGGGGTGATTGGGATCTGCCTTATGCTTTTCGAAGTTATCCAGCGCTAACGCCAGATCTTCCTTGTAAATATTCTCCTGCCACCAAAGAGGAGAATGCTCCATCTCGTGATCCGCATAGCCAAAAAATGATTTAAAACGAGGGCTAAGCCACTCCTGATCAAGATCTTCAAGATCCCAATACCATATTCCGTCGAGTGATCCATTTTGGACGAACTCAAAAATGGCAGGGTCTTTTTGGACGAGGTCGTAGAGTTCTTTTTTAAGGTAATGGTCGTTTGTTTCAATCACCGAGGAGCCTTTGCCTTGTCCCTAACGAAATGCAACCCACGCAGTTCATAATATAACCCACCGTTATTAAGCAATAGTTTATACCAAGCAGGTGGTTACCGAGATCGTAGTCCCCTCACACGGTTACCTTTAAATCCTATAGCCTCTGCACCTGCACTTTCTTATCAGGCAAGCTGGCCTTAAAATCAATGCAGATGCAGAGGTGTTGTAAATCAAAACAAGTCTAGCTTTGAATTAACGCTTGTTTTGAATTTGTTTTGCTCTGGTCTATAACAAACAGAGTTACCGCCAAGAGAATAAGGTAGGTTGAGTGTTCCAAAAGCTCAGCGCGATCCCCAGCAACCATGTCAAACACACAGAAACCTATGAACACTGCCCCACCCAGATAAGACCCAATTTCGCTCCACAGCCATCCCTTTTTTGATTGCCACAAACCATAGACAAGAACGGCCGCCACCGCGATTTCCAAAATCCCTGCACCGATCAAGACTGGAGAAACCCAATCGATAGATATGTTCATGTTGGAAAAATAGCCGACAAACTGTTCGTGCCTGTCTTTTCCGTGCCAGGTGAAGAACATCAGGTCCGTTCGATGGATAAATTTGTCGATGCCATTGATGAACCAAAAGAGCGCCCAATAAGAAACCAACATCAAACCAATACGTCTCATAACTTTGTACCTCTGCGAAAAAGTAACTTGTTTGCCATTCGCCGTCCCACAAAGTTAAACGCGCAACACCACACAAACTGTCGCAAGAAAAGCCATACCACCGCTACGAAATCGTGGTTTTGGGACCGAGATTACTATTTATAAGCGCAAATTTGAAATGGAGCGCCTCACGACGCCCTCAAGTACCTCTTATAATATTTTATCTACGATTTTCGATGGGTTGAAAAAGCCAATTCGGCATTATTGAAGAAAAAATTTAAATTTTATTTCGACGGCCAAGCAACCAAATGAAAAATAGCCCCCCGACCAGCCCGGTGATGATGCCGATTGGAATATCTTCTGGTGCCATGATGGTACGGGCGGCAACATCCGACCAGATCAGGAAGATCACCCCGATAAGGGCTGAGATTGGTAATACGCGTTTGTAATCGCCACCGACCATCATACGTACGATGTGGGGGATCATCAGGCCGACAAAGCCGATAATGCCGGAAAAGGCGACCATTACACCAGTAATCAGTGCGCCGACAATAAAGATCGTCAGCCGAAATCTCGCTACAGAAATACCCAGGGTCGAAGCGGTTTCATCCCCCACCGTCATGGCGTTGAGATCACTAGATTTGATCCAGAAATACAGACTGCAAAACACTAAAATAACCAACGGATACATCAGTTGAGACCACTGCGCGAGGCCCAGACCACCCAACATCCAGAACACCACCGTGTGCGTGGCGCGGGGATCACCCAAAAATATTAACACATTGGCCGCTGCCATAACGACAAACGAGACCGCAACACCAGCAAGAATAAGACGGTCGGCCGACGTCGCCGAGGCCAAACGTGACACTCCAAGGACCATGGCGGAAGCACAGAGTGCGCCGAGAAAAGCAAGAAGCGGTACAGTTAGAAGGCCAAGGAACAATCCTGTGTGTAACAGCGCAAGTATGGCGCCAAAAGCCCCGCCGGATGAAATGCCAAGCAAATGAGGATCAGCCAGGGGATTGCGGGTTACGGCCTGAAGTGTTGCGCCAACCAAGGCCAACCCAGCGCCGACTAAGCCCGCCAGAATGGTTCGCGGAAAACGAATATTCCAGACAATAGCTTCACTTCCCACCGACCAACTTTGATCGACCATTCCAGGAATTATCTTATTCAGGACGATGCCCCATACCGTCGGCATCGGGACCGAAATGGCCCCGACACTGACGGCAATGCAAATAGAGAACACCAGAAACACTCCACCACCCACCAATAAAAAAGCAAGTGATCGGTTTTGTCTTGTGAGACCCAGTCCGGAAAGACTATGCCCAGAAATACTTTGACCAGAAAGATCTTGAACCCTGGCAGTCTTTTCTGATGTCGTAACAGCCCCCCTTAAAATACTTTCATTTGTTAAGGGCCGCTCCATTTTGCTCAAGCTCATCTACTGTGCCTGAAACGCGGTTGCGAGTTTTTTAACGGCATTAATATTACGCGGACCTGGGGTGGCTTCCACATATTCCAACACCACAAAGCGATCGTTTTTGACGGCATCAATATCAGCAAAAGCGGGATTGCTTTTCATAAACTCAATCTTCTGCTCTGCGGTGACATTGCCATAGTTGACGATTACGACAACTTCAGGATTACGCTCGACAACGGCTTCCCAACCGACCTTGGCCCAGCTTTTATCAAAATCATCCATGATATTGCGCCCACCTGCAGCTTCAATCATCGCGGTTGGCATGGCAAAACGCCCGGCTGTAAACGGGCGATCTTCGCCACTGTCATAAACAAAAGTCCGCACGGGTTTCACAGGAGCTTTCAGAGCGGACTGAAAAGCATCAAGTTCGTCTTTGTAGCTGGCGACAAGGATTTCTGCTTTTTCCTCAACACCAAAAATTGCGCCAAGGTTCAAGATATCGTTGTACATATCCTGCATAGAGACCTTTGGTTTTTCGCCGATATGAATACAGGATTCAGTGAGCTCGTATACTTTGATGCCAAAAGGATCCAGAGTTTCCGGGGTGATTTCACCGCCAACCTTCATGCCATAGTTCCAGCCTGCAAAGTAAAAATCGGCATCAGCCCCAACCAACACTTCTTTCGATGGATACTTTGGGGAAAGTTCAGGCAGTTGCGCCACGCCTTCGCGCATTTTTTCATCCAGGGTTTTCCAGCCAGAAATGCCGGTATAGCCGACCATTTTGTCGCGCAAGCCAAGGACAAGCATCATCTCTGTCAGGTTCACATCGTTTGAAACGGCTGCTTTTGGTGCGGCATCAAAAACCACGTCGCGGTTACAGCTTTGCACCGTAACGGGATAGTCAGCTGCACTCGCTGTTGTCAGCGGCAAACAAAGGCTAAGTCCCAAAGACAATACCGGGGCTGATAGGACGATATAGTGTGAAAGGTTACGCATTGGGTTCTCCATAATAGAATTCTGAAAATTTAAAGATGATAGGTAAAGTGGGATTGGCCACTGGGTACCAGCCGTTCAATCCGGGCATTAACTTGAAAGGCTTTCGTTACGAGCTCTTCGCTCAACACCGTTGAAGCAGGACCAAAAGCGAGACTATGTCCCCCAGCCAGAACCAAGACATCGTCGGTGTAAGCGATAGCCAAGTTCAAATCGTGCACGCTGGTGATGATGGTCAGCCCTAATCCTGATATCAATGTGAGCACTTCGAGTTGATGCCGGATATCAAGGTGGTTTGTCGGCTCATCAAGAATGAGGATCTGGGGTTCTTGCGCGAGTGCTCGAGCGACCATGACCCGCTGCCTTTCGCCCCCGGAAAGAGTGCCAAAAGAGCGATTGGCAAACTCAAGCAGATCCAGTTTAGAGAGTGCCGAGCTTACGATCTCGGCATCACGCGCCCCATTGCCAGACAACCCTCTGCGATGTGGAGTGCGACCAAGCGCGACGATCTCCCGTACAGTGAGGGCAAAATCTGTGGGTTGTTCCTGAAGCACCGCGGCAATGCATTGCGCAGCGGAACGCGCACCCATGGTCTGGATATCATCACCACCAACCAAGACCTGGCCTGTCCTTGGACGATAAAAGCGATAAAGCAGCCGCAACAGGGTTGATTTCCCCGCGCCATTGGGGCCAACAACCCCAAGAATGCGCCCAGCACCAACTTTAAAGCTGGTTTCATGCAAGATGACATCGCGCCCGCTCGGTCCCCAGGACAGATTACGGGCTTCTAAAGCCGTTTTCTTCATATGATAGGATTTCTTATCTAATGTACGTCACGTAAGTTACGTTATGTTATAACATAACCATTCTTATTCAAGCACAATAGCAATGTCATCTCCAAAAAGAAAGTGATCATCTATCTCTAGAAACTTGCCAAAGGTTTGGTGTACAAAAGCTTTATAGGATTTGGATAAGTAAATTCGATATCGCGCAATCAGTTCCATGGCACCCTCCGTGCACGCGCGAGGAAGATCGAAAACCGATGTGATGTGACGCAAACAAACCTGTCGCCACGTCTATCATCCTTTCCGAGGCACCCCGCCCGGTTTGAGTTAATAACACGATGGCAGGTCTCCTGACTCGCGGATCAAAGCTTCTCTGAACCTTCCCAGATTTTATAAATCCAGTGGTACTCTCAGAGCGGCTAACCACATACAGTTGCGGGGGCAGTCACGGAATTGGCACCTAACAGGTTACACCTCACCGTATTCCCTTTTCATCCCGGATTCAGCTTAGATATCCAGGAACCATCGCACGGATGGTGACAAAATTTATTGGGAAACACAAGCGCAAAACCGACGCGTTTTAACCCTATTATACGCAAATTAATCAGAGAGTTATTTTTTCGAAAAATGTCGTTTCAAACCAGATATAGAAATGTAACAGCGACAAATCCTCCTGATTTGCTTGAATTACGACTACAATTTCAATGGAATCTGACTTTGATAGAGTCGACTGTTTGGAAATATCGATCGGCCGATCCTCACCCAGGCAGGCCAATCACATGACTGATTTGCGCTCCCTCGTTGACGACTTGATAATAGGGACGTGGGGGGCGCAGTTCCACATTCACAGAACGTTCAATCCAATTTTGGTTGTCAAGTTCACGGAGTGACTTTGATAGAGCGCGATCCGTTATTGGTTTCAACTCGCGTTTTAACTCTGAAAAGACTTTTGGCCTTTTCGCCACGGCCAGCAGCGGAACGGTCCACATTTTCCTTAACAGAATTGCTCCGGTTTCATCTCGCACGGCTGCTTCTATTTGATGAGCGATGGGTGCCAATGTCTGCCCAGCCGGCGTTAGGCGAAACTCTGGCCGGAGCGGATGGCCATGCCCCGGGTTGCGTTCCAGAAGGCCCAAATCTTCTAAGTAACAAAGTGAATGCACGAAAGCCGTTCGACTAGCACCCGAAGCCGCAAGCAAAGGGGCCTGCCGTCCCGGCACCCCTTCATACATCAGCGCAAGGACCTTCAACGACCACGCTCTCGACGTCAATTTGACAAGTACTTTTATGTCCATATAGTATAGTATATATACTTTTAGAAAAAGAGAAAGTCCAATTGGAAAAAGAGAGAGCCCCATGTCCGTTATCACACTTGAAAACACAATAACGCTCGCCCTGTCGGTGCGAGACAGGCACACCAGCGCAAAATGGTACACGGACATTCTCGGGTTCGAGGTCCTGTATCACGCCGATGAAGCAGGATGGAGCGAATTACAGACGAAGACCGCCGACGTGATGCTTGGTTTAGGTGAACAATCGGAACCTTCACCCGGGAATACGGTCCCTGTTTTCGGCGTTGCTGACATCGCATCGGCCCGAAGTGCTCTAGAGGAGGTCGGTGTTAAGTTCGATGGTCCGACGGAGACTATCGAAGGAATGGTCAGCACGGCTACATTCTATGATCCCGATGGAAATGCATTGATGATTGCTCAGGATCTGTCCGCTGAAGGCTAAATAAAGTTTGGACTTCAAGCGAGGTCGGGCTCACGAGATTGTGGTGCGGTAGGCAACACTTAATGGCGAGATCACCACATTACCTGCGGGTAAACCTGCGTGTTTAGTTCTTCCAGAGCTACAGAGTAATCTTTGTTTTGATGTATCCGGCTTCAAGATCCTCCATGCACGCGCAAGGAGGATCGAAAACCGATGTGATGTAACGCAAACAAGCCTGTCTCCATGCCGACCATCCTTTCCGAGGCAGCCCGCCCGGTTTGAGTTAATAACACGATGGCAGGTCTCCTGACTCGTGGATCAAAGCTTCTCTGACCCTTCCCATATTATATAAATCCAGTAGCACTCTCAGAGCGGCTAACCACATACAGTTGCGGGGCAGTTGCGGGGGTAGTCACGGAATTGGCACCAATAAGGTTACACCTCACCGCATTCCCTTTTCATCCCGGATTCAGCTTAGATATCCAGGAACCATCGCGGGGATGGTGTCAAAATTTGAAAATGAGCACAAGCGCAAAACCGACACTAGTTGTATGAAAAGTACAAACTTGGCTTTCAGTACCTTAATCATAATTTTATCTTTTACTCACCACAACAAGGCTGACGACTTAATTTTGAAAAGGCAATCGCATCAGTAATTCATCATGATATTCAGTTCCGATTTTTAAGGCCTTGGGCTCCAGTCCATATTCCTTAAACCCCAGCCTTTCATACAACTTCACCGCAGCAACGTTAGAAGCTACAACAGTAAGTAAGACTTCCTCAACAACGCTTTTAGCGTGTTTTATGACACGTTCGGCCAATAATTTAGCCAGTCCCGTTCCGCGTACTTCTGGTTTTATATACATCCCCCAAAGCATGCCTTTATGCTTCAATTTAGCGGCCTCTGATACCCTAATCCCGAGAACTCCAACCAAAGTTCCATCGTCAGTAAAGCCACCAAGTACGTTATTTTTCTCCAGCAATTCTTCGAACCAAAACAGCGACTTACCAGCCTCGTCATTAAACGAAGCCCCGAAAGCTTCTGGATTGTTCTTGAGCCCTTCCAAACGTAATTCGCGATAAATTCCAGCATCCATCGCCTTGATTCTACGAATTATGAAGGGGATTTTTGTGGCAGTCTTTGATGTCATTTTCACTTTATGCCTCAAGGTTTATTAGCTGCTTGTGAAAAGCCTCTGTTTTCCATCATATTCAACGATGATTGGGATGGGTAATCCGTGATCATCATGCCGCCATCAACAACAAGTGTTTGCCCGGTTATAAAGGACGCATCAGAGGACGCAAAAAAACAAACCGCACCAGCTATTTCCTCAGGCCCCCCCATGCGCCCCAACAAAGACGGAGGGCAAGTCCATTCAGAAGAGCCTGCACCTTGTGCCTTGGCAGCTTGCTCGGGAGACGTTTCGATCCAACCGGGACTGACACAGTTAACACGAACGCCGAGAGGCGCCGCTTCTGCCGCGAATGACCGGGTTAATGCTTCGACCCCCGCCTTTGCGACACCATAAAGTCCCCAATTGCCATGCTGTGCCGCGGTAGAAGATATATTGATAACAGAGCTGCCAGATGTTTTTGCGAGATATGGCAGGCAATGCGCTGTGACGAGATATGTTGAGTTGAAATTTGCACCTTGATAAAATTTAAGGCGATCACTGATCGAAGACGCGCTTTCAATTGTGCTGTTGATAAGGCCGCATCCTGCATTATTAACGAGTGTGTGCAGTTCACCATACTGTTCAACAATGAGTAAGATCGTGGCCTTTACCTGGCTCTCTTTGGTTATGTCAGCCTTAAAAAATGTACATTCATAGCCCAAAGACTGAAGCTCTCTAACCGCTTCAATCCCTCTTTTCTCGTTTCGGGCTATGATCGCAACCCGAGCCCCTTCTTGCGCAAATTTACGGGAAATGCCAAAACCAATTCCAGAGCTTCCCCCTGTTACGATAATTGTCTTCTTTTTAAATCTCATTTTATTACCTTCTGCAGGGGACAACGGTAAAAGATTGAAAGCCATATCTAGAGCATTACTGCAAAGAAACTCAAGCTTAAAGACAGGACCAGAGGGCAGCAGGGGCAACACGAATATTCCCCGTAATACGGTTGGAAATTTTTTGAACATTCTGGCTAGGCCGCGCGGCATTTCTGTCCAATGGATTGGGCAAAACCGCAGCAAGACGAGAAGCCTGTCCGCGTGTTAGTCCTTTGGCTGTTCGATTAAAGTGGGCTTGCGCTGCTGCCTCGGCTCCATAGATCCCGTCACCAAATTCTGCGATATTAAGATAGAGTTCCAAAATCCGGCGTTTGGGTAACAGCGTTTCCAGCATTAGAGTAAGCGGAACCTCGAGAACTTTTCGGACTTTACTGCGAGAAGGCCAGAGAAACAGGTTCTTGGCCGTCTGCATAGAGATGGTGCTGGCCCCGCGCGACGCCGTCCCGTTATCAATCAACTCATCCCAGACAATGCCCATTTGTCTCCAGTCAAAACCCGCGTGTTCGCAAAAGCGTTGATCTTCCGAAACCAGAACCGCTTGAACAAGATTTGGAGAGATATCCTCCAGCCCAACAAAGTCGTACTGCATGGGAGAGTTTCTAACCAGCATGAGCGGCGTTACCAGTGGTGGCAGTAACCGATAGATAAGGATCGTCGTCACTGGAAAAACCAACCCGATAAACACGCTCGCCCAAATGAGCCGACGGAGAAAGATCTTCATCTAATTATGTTTATCCATGGCGTTTTTCCATAGCGATACCCTACTCCTATCAAAGACCTGCCGCGTAGGCACCCGTTCAGGTGAGTTTATCGATCCCTATTCAAGGTGCAAGAACTCTTGATTAACCTGGTATGCCAAACAACACTTCTTCTTTAAATATTAAGTAAAATAAATACATTACGTGACTTTTACATTTTTTATAATTGGCCTCTTGATTCATCGGAAAGCTCCAACGTTGATGTAAATTGAATACGTCAACTTCAAAAATATGAGTGTAATGAAACATTTGTAAAACGAGTTGAAACGGGCACGTGTGTTGGCGCTAGATACGGTGACCTTGTATTTGGATCCTAGAAAATAGCTCTATTGCAATAAATTTCATTTAAACCAGTGTTGAGTTCGATTAATCAACGCAACCAAGGAGAGCATAACAGGGACTTCCACTAATACCCCAACAACTGTGGCCAAAGCAGCGCCAGAGTTTAAGCCGAAAAGCGAAATTGCAACGGCGACGGCTAATTCAAAGAAATTTGATGTCCCAATAAGGCAGGCAGGTGCGGCTATATTGTGCGGAAGCTTCATCCATTTAGCCGCAAGATAGGCAATGATAAAAATTCCATAAGTTTGTATCAACAAGGGTACAGCAATTAAAACAATAGTCTCTGGCTCAGATATGATTGTATTTGCCTGAAACCCAAACAGTAATACAACGGTTGCTAATAGCCCGATAACGGACCAAGGTTTCAATCTTGATAGAAAGTGGTTTAATGGCTCTTTACCATTGCCATTATTCAGGATTTTCCGAGTGACAACGCCCGCAATTAACGGCAACAGCACATAGAGAACAACAGAAATTAATAACGTTTCCCATGGCACCTGAATATCACTTACTCCTAGTAAAAACGCAGAAATAGGCGCAAATGCAAAAACCATAATAACGTCATTAACGGACACTTGAACCAAGGTGTAATTAGGATCACCTTTGGTTAACTGCGACCAAACAAATACCATTGCCGTGCATGGCGCAACACCGAGTAAAATCATCCCAGCAATATATTCCTGTGCTGATGCAGGGTCGACCAAATCGGCAAATAATATATTGAAAAATAACCAGCCTAACGCCGCCATAGTAAAAGGCTTTATTAACCAGTTAATCACAATGGTGAGCACCAGACCTTTAGGGTTTTTACCTACATCCTTGATGGCGGTGAAATCGATTTGCACCATCATGGGGTAAATCATCACCCAAATAAAAATGGCAACCACTATGTTGACGTGAGCAATTTCAAATCCAGCAACTCTTTGAAAAAAATCTGGTTGCCATAAACCAAACACGACCCCAACCACAATACTAAGACCAACCCAAACAGACAGAAAACGTTCAAAAATGCCCATTCTGCTTTACCTTTTTCAACACTAATATTATTTACAATAACTCACCATATCTGGGCGGTTATTCATTTTGGGTAATAGATCAGAGCGGACTTTGTTATATAAAATCCACTCAAGGATAATTCTTTAGTAGATTTTTTCTAAATGTTTTTTCTACGCCTGGAACAATCCGGTCGACGGTCGTTCATCATGAGGACTGCGCTCGTGAGGATAGCAAAGCATCCGATGGCAACCGGAATTGTGATTACTTCATCAAAGACAACATAACCAATAACGGCAGCATAGAGTAGTGAGATGTAAAAAAACGGGGCGAGAAAGCTCGCTTCCGAAAGTCGTGCTGCGCGGATAATGCAGGTTTGACCTGCTATCGCAAGGGTGCCAATGAGGGTTAAAAGAAGTGATTGCTCGAATGTTGGCCACACAAAATCAGTAAGCATGGCCACACCCGACAGGATTAATCCAGCTACATTGCTATAGAATAAGATCGTAATCGCTCCATCAGCGGTCTGGGCAAGCCATTTCACTCCGACAATCTCAGCTCCCATGAAGGCGGCCGCGGCCAGAGCAATTAACGCACCAGATGCCAGCACTGTTGGTCCAGGTGAAGCAATGATGAGCGCACCAGAAAGACCAATCACGGCTGCAATCCATCGTACTTTGAAAATACGTTCCCCTAGTAACAGTGCTGCAAACATCATCGCAAAAATAGGGCTGGTAAAACCGATAGCGGTGGCCGATGCGAGAGGAATAGTCTGAACCGCCGTGAACATGAGTGCTATCCCACTAAGACCAGCTACGGTTCGGGCCAAATAGCGCGTAGGAGAGGAGACCTGAAGACGTGAGGGGTTTGCGATCACGAATGGTAGCATTAGCAAACCCGCGACAGCGTATCGGGCGAAGGTCACTTCAAGAACCGGAATGATCTGTACAGTACTACCTGTAGCCAATGCCGTTTGGTGGTCCAAAAGTGAAAGATACTTAGCAGTTGCATTCATCAACGAGAAAAAGAGAGCTCCGCAAAGGGTCCATAGTCCCGCACGAAGAAGCCCTTGACCACTGGAACTGACACCCGAAACCGTCATATAATACTCTCCAAAGTTCTTGGTCTCGTTGGGGGGAGAAATTCTGGCTACCATACTCATTTATGCAGACCTTCTTTTCATAGCAAGAGGGTCTTTTCGCCTAGTATTGAAAGTCTGCGTCTGGGCTTGAAAAATACGTTCATAAATCGAGTGTAAGAGCTTAGGCTTTATGTATGTAAAGGGTAAAGGGCCACTGTTACAAATTCGACTTCAGGATAAAGTAACTCAGTTTTTTTTGATTTTATAGAGTATATAGATCGAAATTCTTGTTGATTAGACGGACTTCTCCCTCATTGTCTTCTTGGTTATTGCAGCGTTTTTTTAGACGTCGCCATTCGGGTGGCGAGCAGTAAGTTGGTTTCGCTGGTCATGATGCCTTCGACACGGCGGATATCGTTCAGAATTTTATCAAATTCGGCCAGGGTTTCGGTGCCAATTTCCAAGATCATGTCCCACTTGCCGTTGGTTGAGTGAATGGCCTGAACCGCAGGTATCCCATTTAACCTGTGAGCAATCCGATCTGTACCACGACCCTCGATCCCGATAAGCATCAATCCTCTGATTGGGCTTTGCTCAACGTCCTCTTTTAGCACCACGGTAAATCCGAGGATAACCCCGAGGGATATCAGGCGGTCCATTCGACTACGAACGGTGGCCCGTGACAAGCCGAGCGCTGCGGACAAATTTGACAAAGATATTCTCGAATTTCGACGGAGTTCAGCGACAAGGCTGACATCATGCTTATCCATTTTGACCATTTTCCCTTTCAATTTGCCAATATGGTAGCAATTTTGATCAATTTAACAACTAGAACCCATACCAACTTGATAATAATATAATTGAAATGATTGGCAGCGGGGGTATCAGTTAAAATGCATACGCACGACTATTTATGGATTGATTGTTTGGCCATTCCCGCTGATGAACTCAATTCGTGCTTGATGGATTTGGATATCTTTCCATCCCTTTCAAAGACGAAATTCTTGAAGGCAATCGCCCCACAGGAAACCACTGCCCCAACATAATACAAATTAACAAGCCGTCTGAGACACAACACTTTTTGTGCACTTCACGTCGTGCGTATGACACATCCTCATAAAAAACAACAAGAACACCCACGAATACATTTGAATAATCAACCAAAGGGAGAGCGTCTCTCCCTAAAGAAATCTTTTAACCTAACAGGGACAAAATGATGAAAACAAACATACCCGAGGGCGCCCGAAGGCCTCACTTCTGGGAAGCAATGCTCTCCCTCTTTTCACTAGTGGTTGGCATCAGTATATCAATCGTGTTTTACGGTCTCGATCCGCAAATCCCCATGTTACTCGGCGTTATTGTCGCAAGTCTTGTTGCTCTGCGGTGTGGCTTTAGCTGGCAAAACATCCAAAACGGGATGGTCCGTGGAATTACAAACTCCCTACCCGCGATGATCATCTTGCTAGTGGTCGGTGTCTTGATCGGTGTTTGGATACTGGCAGGTGTTGTTCCGACACTGATCTACTACGGCCTGACCGTGCTTTCTCCCGCTATCTTCCTGCCCGCCACCTTGATTATCTGTGCTCTAACCTCGCTCGCAACAGGGACAAGCTGGGGCACGACGGGAACCATCGGTGTCGCTCTTATGGGTGTTGGCGCAGGCCTTGGCTTTCCGCTGCCGCTTGTAGCTGGTGCCGTGTTATCCGGGGCATATTTTGGTGACAAAATGTCTCCGCTATCCGATACCACCAACCTGGCACCTGCGATGGCGGGGACCGATCTTTTCACCCATATAAAGCATATGTCCTACACCACGGGTGTAACTTTCGGTCTAACCATGATCATCGAAATTGTCATCGGTCTGCAGTACAGCGGCGGCGATGGAGATTTGGAACGTATCAATACCATGTTGACGGTTCTGGATGAAAACTTCGTCATTAATCCTGTATTGATCCTGCCGCCTCTCGTGGTTTTGTTTGTTTCTTACCGCAAGATGCCTGCTATACCGGGTATTACCTTGGGCGTTATAGCAGGTGTTATCTGTGCCATTGGTTTGCAGGGAGCAGATTATAGCGCGATCGCCAACGCTTCTTTTGGCGGTTACGCCTCTGAGACCGGGATTGAAGACGTTGACTCACTTCTATCACGTGGCGGCCTTAATTCCATGATGTACACCATCAGCCTGATTATCGTCGCAATGATGTTTGGTGGCGTGATGGAACGGACCAATCAGTTGAAAGTGATCGCTGACAAGGTTCTCTCAATGGCCAAAACTGATAGCTCCCTGATCATTTCGACGGTTCTAACGTCCATTGGTGCCAACTTGATCCTCTGTGATCAGTACATGGCAATTGTTATGGGTGCCCGTACCTATGCGCAAGCTTACCGAGATCGTGGTCTTGCCCCTGAAAACCTTTCTCGTGCCGTGGAAGATTCCGCAACTGTCACCGCCAATCTGGTGCCGTGGAATTCCGGTGGCGCCTATCAGGCAGCAACCCTTGGCGTCGCAACAATTGCCTATCTGCCCTTTGCATTCTTCTGCTGGCTTTCGCCGATTGTCACCATCATCTTTGGTGTTATGGGCTGGACCATCACAAGGGCAATACCGGAAGATGAAAACGTGACAGAAAATACCGTCACCCCTTCTGCGGATGCCGCTACCCCTGCGGAATAAAACTTCGGCAAGTTAAAATATGTTGAAATGATCGCCGGCCTTTATTTAAGGTCCGGTGATCATTGTCCTTGGTTTTAGCGTCCTCAGATTTTTCCCCTTATTTACAGATTTCCGCCTCACTGTCCGGACCCGTAAACCAGTCATGAGCTGGTGTATCATCAAATCGTATCCAGAGATGCTCCGGCTTTACGCCCATCTCTTCTTCCATAGCTTTACTAAGACGACGGGCGACCGCTTGTTTTTGTTCTTTAGGACGCCCTGCCATGAGAGCAATCGACACATAAGGCATGTTTATCTCCTTCTTGGATATACAGTTTTAAAACCCAGGCTTTCTCTGAGTTCAAGCTAAGCGGCTTCACGCAAAAAAGCCCCCGAACTATCGAGGGCTTTTTCATGATAAATACAACGAGATGTATTGGACCTAGTGAACAGTTTCGATTTTTTCGAAGTCAACCAAACGCTCTTCCGGAGAAGCCTTTATCGCCATAACTTCCTTGCGTTTGAAGATCCCAATATAAAGTAGGCAAGCAAAGTAGATGCCGATAACCAGAGCGCCGATCCATTGGATTTGCAGGAAGTCGAGCTCAAACAGGATCGTCAGGCCAAAGAGAGCGATGACGTTTCCTGCAATATACTTCCATTTACCAAACTTACTGACCGTGATCGACAAGTTATCAGAATAGAGCCGGATCAGGGAATCAAGTGAGTTGATCACAAAAGTAATGCCAACAAAGACCATTGCAAGGCTGTAGAACCCGCCAATATCAATAGAGTTTGCATGGTAATAATAAAGTACCGCAAACCATACCGCGAGCGGGATCGATGGGAACACCAACAGAGCACCCAGAACCTGCCAAGTCCGCAAGCCACCGACAAAGCGAGAGGTAAACTGACCGATCATGATGCTCCATGCGAACCACCAGAAGAGATAAAACTCGTGGTAATCGTTGAGCGGCAGGACGAAATTATGAATGTTGGTAAAGTAATTGCCAATCATGACAATTGTGGTCCCAAATTCTCCCAACCCAATAGAAGCGTTGGCCCACATCAAAGCAATAAGACCGAGGAACATCCAGGTCGATGCAAGGCTCAAAATCTTTACGTATTTGATATCCGTACTGGAATAAGCCGCAGCCAAAATCACACAGAACACAATGATGTAGAAGGTAAAGACGACACTTTCGCCGTCACCAATTTGCGGCACGTACCAGGGCAGGTTGATCAAGAACAAATAGGCGGTAAAGGCACAGGTGCCAATGATGACAATGTTATTGATCACTTTCACAAACGGGATTTCAAAGAATTTCACCCGAGGCTCAACGACACAGAAATAAAAACTGGTCAGGAAGTAAAATCCCCAAATCAAAAATCCCCAATAGCCAAATTCAATCGCCAAGGGATTACTAAAGGCATATTCGGGACTGGTGGCAATGTCTGCATAGCCCGCAAACTCTGTCAGCGGAAACATGATCAAGCCAACATCCAAGCCAGACGTAAAGAGGATCGCAATAAAGGTAAATAAATGTACTGGCGTAACCCCAACACACTGTACATTCCACCATTTGATCAGGCAAAACAGGATCAAACCAAACGCAAGAATAATTCCCGCGGATAATATCAAGGTCATTTTCTTCTCCCCAAGAAGACCGTCAGTTAGATCGAAAATTAAATCGCAAGACAGGCCGCAAATTAAATCATCGATTATCAGCCTCACATCCGGTTACAGCACATTTACAGGCTGCTAGAGTGTTTTTTATTAATTACCGATGCGAAATATTTCCTCGGATTTACCAGATAATTTTCAGATAACGTCTCTTATATTTATCCAGCATTTCCAAGTTGGAGAAGTGATTATAACATATTAATTGGCTGATTAATTAAAATATTGAATACTCATTCAATATTTTATGCTAAGTATTTATATATGAAGAGAATTTTATGATAAATAATGACGCCTAGGTGTAATATTTAGTTGATGAATCCGACTAAGGACAATCTATCTATGCTCTTAGCCACCAAATAAATCAGTAAAGGAGGTAAAAAATTATAGGATCTCCCCGACAGGAGGTCCCAACAGGAGAGCGGGATAAACGATCAAAACCGACGGTAATTTATCTGGTTTAGAGGGGGTATTTTGATCTATAACGGAGCAAAGAAAATAATGCTCTGTATTGGGAAAAGTTAGAGCAAATCACGGGAAGCAATAAATGGGCCGAAAGCCGATAAAGGAAATCCGTCACGGCGAACTGATCGATGCTGCCATAAAGGCGATCCACCAACACGGCTACGCAGCAGTAACCATCATCCAGATCGCGCGAGAAGCTGATACGGCGGCGGGCAGTATTCATTACTACTTTGGCAGCAAGGAAGGTCTATTGGGTGCAACCATGCGCCGCTTGTTGAATATTTTGCGTGATGCGACGCTTGAGCGTCTAGCGGATGCGACTGGTCCGCGTGAACGACTAGTTGCAATGGCTCAAAGCAACTTTGACAACAAATTTTTCTCCATCGAACAATGTAGCGTCTGGACCCAATTTTGGGCCAACGCTCCTTATGAAGATGCTCTCGCCCGTCTTCATAAGATCAACCGCGCCCGAGTGCGTAGTAACTTTCGTGCTGAGTTAAAATTATTGCTTCCACCAGAAGAGCGAGAAGTCGCAAGACGTGCCTTGCAAGCCTATATGGATGGCGTCTGGCTTCAAGCAGCACAGGCATCTAAACAACTCGATCCACCAGAAGAACGACGACAAGTCAAAAAGGTCATAGACCGTTTATTAATGGATTAAACTTACTTGTGGATTGCTAGCATTAATTTTTAGCACCTGATTTTTAATTGTTTTTGGATTTCTCAACTTCGTCACACAGCCAATTCACAAATAACTGCATTGCGCTACTTGTTGCTTTAGAGCTTGGCTTTACCAAAGAATAGCCATGCTCCGTTTTCACTTTTTCTTTTACGGGACATACAACGGTTCCATCTTTTAACAGGTCATTGACAACCACATCCCACCCCAGCGCCACACCGTGCCCATCTGTCACAGCCTGAAGTATACTGGTGTAGTTATCAAAGGCGATAATATTTGAGCTTTGGATTACCCTGCCCCCAAACTCGTTGAACCAGGTATCCCAATTTTCCCACTCGTGCGGATCTCCGGTCAAATAAAGCAATCTGGTTTTTGCGATGTCATCCACCGTTGGTGAGTTCGGTAGTTTTGACAAAAATGAGGGACTACAAATTGGAAAATAGTGAACACAATCGATCAGTGTTCCGACGACATCGGTATCATCCCAATTTCCACCACCATATCGAATGCCGAGATCAATATCAGCGTCACTCAGATCTAAAATCTGATCGTTCACAACCACCTCAACATTAATATTTGGATATTTTTCATAGAAATCTATAAGCCGCCGGGAAAGCCAAAGAGTGGCGAATTTTATCGTCGTCGTGATTTTCAGGTGACCTTCAGATAAATTCGTTTGTACAGAAGCATTTGAAAAGACCTCGGACAACCCCTGTAAATACGGTGTTATGGAGGTGTAGAGGCTTGTTCCAGCCACGGTTAACTTCACCCCGGTGTGGTGGCGTACAAACAGCTCGCTGCCGACAAATTTTTCAAGCAGCCGAACCTGTCTGCTAATTGCCTCTCGCGTCACATGTAATTCTTCAGAAGCCTGACGAAAATTTTGATACCGCGCTGCCGCCTCAAAGGCCGTTAGGCAGCTCATGGGAGGCAGGGATTTCCTCAAACTCATCCGTTCATCTTTCTGTATTCGCGACCACGATTTATCCGTTCACCCATAATGATCTTTACTTGAAAAAATGAGGGCGGCAATAAAAACTTGCCACCTAGCAATATTTTTCGCCCTTATGAGATCCCGTCAAAGGCACTAGCCTCTGCGAATTGCCTGATTAAGTTTGTTTAAGATAATGAGATTTGAATGACCACCAGTAATAAAAAGCAAAAATACGATATCGCCATTGTCGGGGCCGGAATGGTCGGGATCTCTTGTGCTTTGTGGTTACAAAAAAGCGGCCATTCTGTTTGTATTATAGATCGGTCATCCCCTGGAGAGAGCACCGCCAGTGGCAGCGCGTGCACTTTTGCAGACTATGCCTGCATCCCCATAAACTCACCCTCTCTCCCCTTCCAAGCTCCTTCCATGATCTTGGGCTCCATGATCTTTGGTAAAGACAGTCCTCTTGCGATCAAATGGAATTATATTCACCGAATGATCCCCTGGCTTGCGCAGTTCCTGTCCAACTGCCGCCCTCAAAAAGTAGTCGGTATTATCGACGCGCTGGCCGTGATTTTATCCCAAGCCGAGAACGGTCTCATGCCCCTGATCGAAGATGCTGGTGCGACAGACCTCATTCAACGCCGAGGCTGCCTCTATCTGTACAACACGACCAAAGGTTATGATGCTGCCCGGCCAGATATTTTAGCGCGGCAAGAACGCGGTGTATCTTTGCATGAAATTAGTGCTGGTGAAGTCTATGAAATGGAACCCAGCCTTGAGCATCTGTTCCATAAAGGGGTGTTTTTTGACCGCGCTTTCCAGTTTCTATTTCCCGGAAAGCTTATTGAAAGGCTAACTGCTCATTTTGTGGCGCAGGGCGGAACCTACATATCCGGAAATGTAAGTGCAATCGACAGTACAGACCAAAAAACCAGAACAGAAACCAGAACGAAAACTGGTACAAAGTCCGACACAGAGAATGTCCGCATTCGCTATGATGGAAAGACACTGTTCGCAGGCAAAGCCGTTATTGCGGCGGGTGCTCATGCCCTGGACTTGCTTCCTTCTCTATCTGGAAAGATGCCTCTGGATACAGAACGTGGGTATCACATCATGTTGGATGCAACAAAAGCCGAGCTAACCCGCCCAGTGGGCTGGGCCGAAAAGGGCTTTTACATGACACCCCTGGATAAACAAATCCGTATTGCCGGAACGGTTGAACTCGGCGGATTGCAAAATAACTACACTGATAGATTACTGAACTATCTGGAGAAAACAGCAAAACAAGCCCTTCCTGATTTGGGCGAGAGAGAAAGCTCCTGGCTTGGTTTCCGACCAAGCATGCCAGATGCTCTACCGGTCATAGGACCTTCTCCCCGAGATAAAAACATCATCCTGGCCTTTGGCCATCAGCATGTCGGCCTAACCCTTGGAGGAATTACCGGGAAGATCGTATCGTCTCTGATCGGGGAAGAAAAAATCCCCTTCGACACCTCCCCCTATAGTCCGCAACGTTTTCAATGACACGCCTCTTCTGCCAGAGGAAATATGGCTCCCCCCGACCCAAGCGCGACAGCGCGCCCAAACGAACTCTGGAATTGTTTCAGATAACAGCTTCTTACTACTGAATGATTGATAGAATAGAGATTAAGCGACGAAAGATAAAACCGAGCTATGCCATAGTCCGCAAAATTATGTAAGTTGGAGACGTACATAAATCTCACGGATGTGTCAGATTAAAATGAATTCGATAACGGGGCCTCATTTTCGTGTCCAAAGTTTCACGGGCCTGTCCGACTTTTACGGCGACCTCCTCGGTATGAAAGCAATCGCTACCGGGAACAACTCAACAGCTTTCGGGTATAGCAGCAAGCAAAGTCACGTAGAGTTTCATCGCGCAGAGGTCGCTCCATATCAACCCCAAGCAAATGATTTTTATTGGAAAATTGGCATCACGTTACGTGATCTCGACGCCGCGGTCGGCTATTTAAGAGATCGAGGGCTCACCCTCCTCGATCCCTATCAGTTTCGGGATATCGGTTACATGAGCAAGCTGACCGACCCAAATGGATTTTCAATTGAGCTTTTACAACAGGGATTTGCGGGCAAGGCAAAACCCGTAAATCAGGGCCATCCCATCGGATCACAGGCAACCCTCGCCCACATAACCTTACGTGTCACGGATATCGCCACAGCCAAATCCTATTTCGAAGAGACCCTCGGCATGCGCCTGATGTCGGTGCAACCCGTCGAAGACTTTGGGTTTTGCCTCTACTTCTACACCTGGAGTGACGAGCCATTGCCAGATCCAGAGCTGAGATCGGTATCCAACAGAGAATGGTTGTGGGCCAGACCTTATACATTTATCGAATTACAACACCTTGAAAAACCAGATATAAGTGTAAATAAATCTGTCTTGTCTGATAGTGGCTTTGAAGGTTTTGGCTATCGTCAAAGGACAGGTGACAAACCTATTTTTGTTCACGTTTCTGACTTAAGCCACTTGTCTTAATCAAGACAGAATGAACATTACGTGTAACAGGCTGCACCGCTCTGATATTGACGCCATATTATTTGTAACTCTTATTCTGCACGCCAATTAATCTCATAAACACTTTCCAAACCTTGACGTTGATACCCTGATATAGAAGCCGGACAAAATATCTCAACGCTTTTCGTCCCAGGGTTAAAAGTTCCGGGTCGTCAAGAAATCGACCGTTTCTCTTACAAAGTAATAACACTAAGGGTTGTGTAGTGAATTATTGTCTATAATGTCTGTGACTTAAAGACACTTCCGCAATCAACCCAAAGCGGACGTTACTTATGCATTACGAAAGAGATACAAACCTAGCCTTATTAATAACAGGTAGACTAAGTATGATAATAAAATTTCACGTGATTATTCTTAATTTTCCAATTTAGTGTACTTGTTGAAGGTTTGAATCTCCCCCTGATTGAATTGGACTATTATTAGAAGTTATAGAGGACATTAAGCTTGACGAATTTTCACGATCCCATTCGACACTTGAAGTATTTGCGCCAGTCTCTATCTCAAGACAATGAAGCTATTGGTTTTTTCATCTCAGCGGGTTGCCCACTTTCAGTGACCATGCCAGAGGATGAATGGCCTCTAATTCCTGACGTCAATAATTTAACCAAAGCGATCAATGTCTCTTTAGGTGAAAATGAAAAGTACTCTTTGCTACTTGTAGAACTCCAAAAGGCTGGCAAAGATCGGGAAAATATCGAAGACATACTCAGTTTTCTTCGAGGTCTTCAGGCTGTGTCAAAGGGAGGGGATGTGAGAGGGCTATCAGAAGACGATCTTTCAGCCTTAGAGCAGTTAATATGTGGTGAAATCGTAAAAAAATTGGATGTTTTGCTCCCTGATGTAGAAACCCCTTATCACCGTTTATGCAAATGGGTTCGCTCAATAGATCGAAAAATTCCAATAGAAATTTTCACAACTAATTACGACTTGCTCCTGGAACAAGCCCTTGATGATCTAGAAGTTCCATACTTTGATGGGTTTGTCGGATCTCATCGATCATTCTTCGATCTACGTGCAGTTGAAGATGATCTAATACCTATACATTGGTCTCGTCTTTGGAAGATCCATGGTTCCATAAACTGGTACCAAGAGACAAAGGCAGGTGAAAAGAAAGTCTCTCGTTCTTCTTCCCCTGTTAAAAACGCTTCGCACCTTATTTACCCCTCGCATCTTAAATATGAAGAGAGCCGAAAGATGCCGTATCTTGCTCTCATAGACCAATTGAATAGGTTTATTCGACGAAAGTCCTCTTTTCTAATTCTCAACGGCTATTCATTCAATGACAATCACCTTAACGATGCAATCATTAATGCGTTGAAGTCGAACCCTACAGGCATGGTATTGGCTCTGCAATTTGGATCATACGAATTGAGTGACAAAGATGGTGGTGGCCCAAGGTATCCAAGGGCTTACGAACTTGCAGAAAGACAACATAATTTGAATGTCTGGACTTTTGATAAGGCCATCATCGGAACTAACCTATGCGATTGGAAACTAGCTAATAATCCCGATGATGAAGATAAAGATTTAATGAATTTCGTTCAAACTGTAAAAGTTGATGGCGACGACGGAACAACTATCCAAAACGTGAAACTCGGCGACTTTTCCGAATTTACTAATTTTCTGAAAAAATTCATAGGCTCCGATATGGGAGATCAAAGTGGCCAATGATGATAGTTATCTTGGCGACGTTCAGGACGTAAGCGGCACCACCGTTAGCATCGCGATGTCTGCGAAGTCGTTGACAGGGTTTGTTTACATTGATGGGCAAGGGTATCGGGCAGGGCAGATAGGCAGTTTTGTGAGAATTCCTATCGGGTTCGATAACCTTTTTGGAATTGTTAGCCAAGTTGGCGCTAGTGCCATACCTGAGAACCGCGCTGACAGTACGGTTGGCAACAGATGGATGACAATCCAATTGATCGGTGAAGGGCCTAGAAACGGCACTTTTCAAAGAGGATTATCCCAATATCCGACGATTAGCGACAAAGTTCATTTGATCTCAGAGAAAGAATTAAAAGACATATATGGCCAGCCAGATAAACCATACTTTGTGAAACTTGGACATATATCCAATGCAGAGTCCATTCCTGCTCTGGTCGATGTAAATAAATTAATCACCCGCCACTCAGCTGTCGTCGGTACAACGGGTTCGGGAAAATCAACCACCGTTGCAAGCTTGATGAACGCACTTTCTGACAATTCTAATTATCCGTCTGCACGGATTGTGATGTTGGACCTCCACGGAGAATACGGACAGGCTTTGAAGGACAAGGCCAATATTTTCAAAATCTCCACGCACTCACAGGAAGCAGCGAGCCAAAAGAAATTACTGATCCCCTTCTGGGCCTTAAATTTTGAAGAGTTATGTCAGGTCGCATTTGGCGAGTTTGGCAACGAAAAAGACAAAAATTTAGTTATGGAGCGTGTCTATAAATATAAATTAGAATCGCTTATCAATCATCCAAGGAACGGCGTTACAAGAGATACGTTGAGTGTTGACTCGCCCATACCGTTTAGCCTGCATGAGTTATGGTATGAACTGTACATTGATACATTTGGTACCTACCATAATCCTAAAGGGAGAGTCGGTGCCCCAAAGGATAATCTAGCCTACGAAATCGATAGTGATGGCAACGAACTAAAGGGCAATCCACAGCTTGGTGTTCCTCCAACATTTTTAAATATTATGACAGATGCTGGACCTGACAAAATCAACTATCTGCCAGGGGCACTAGGATTAGGGAAGCAGGTTTTGCTTTTAGGGACAAAACTACGGATACCCCGATATGATTTTATTTTCCGCCCCGAGCGGTTCTTACCTGACTCAGATGGGAAAATCGAAACTGACATCGATGTACTTTTGAAAGACTGGATAGGTAGTCAAAATCCAATCTCGATTTTAGACCTTTCTGGTGTCCCTGCGGATACTTTGCAAACGACTATCGGCGTTCTTTTACGCTTGCTTTATGACGCCATTTTTTGGGCAAGAGATCTTTCTCAAGGAGGTCGCCATAGGCCACTATTGATCGTGATGGAAGAAGCTCATAACTATTTAAATGAAAATACGAAAAATATGGCCTCAACTATCGTCCAACGAATTGTGAAAGAGGGTCGCAAGTACGGTATCGGCGCGATGATTGTAAGTCAGAGGCCTTCAGAAATCGATTCAACAATCCTTTCACAGTGCGGTACGTTCTTTGCTATGCGTTTAGCAAATGCTGCTGATCGTTCGCACATCTCTTCAGCTATGTCAGATAACTTGGACGGCCTCACGGGAATGCTGCCAATTTTGCGAACGGGTGAGGCAATAATTCTTGGTGAGGCTGTTAAACTGCCTATGCGAACGACGATAGAACCTCCGCCAAGGAACAAGCGTCCTGACAGCCAAGATCCAGTCGTCTATGATGAGGTTCCTTTAGACGAATCAGAGAACCCCGGCGGCTGGGGAATTAAAAATGAAGATGAACCAAGATATGACGAGCTTGTCGAGGCATGGCGTGCTCAAGATCCCAAAATTTCTAGAATAAAGACAAAGTGATTGATCAATGGAAATGCACCAAGTGAATTCATCCAATGTTGCAGCAGTTGGCTATGAAGAAGATTCTCAAACTTTGCAAGTAGAGTTTAACAGTGGCGGTAGCTATCAATATTTCGATGTCCCGCAGCCAATATTTGATGGTCTATTAAATGCCGCATCTGTAGGTGGATATTTGAATGACAATGTAAAAGGATCATACCGATATTCAAGGGTATAAATTATATCGATAGCATTTTTGGGCATTGCTTGTGAGAGTTAAGGAGAAATATTAATGCACGAAATCATCTGCCCTCACTGTAAAAAAGCCTTCAAAGTTGACGAAGCTGGGTATGCAAACATTTTAAAGCAAGTTCGCGACAGTGAATTTGAACAACAATTACATGAACGTCTAGAGCTTGCCGAAAAAGACAAGTTAAATGAAGTAGCGCTCGCCAAAAGCAATATCAAAAACGACATGCAGCAAGCTGCGGCAGCTAAGGACGCTGTGATTAATGAATTAAAAGCAAAGCTAGATGCTGGCGAGGTCACACAGAAACTTGCTGTGGCTGAGGCCATGAACGCTGTAGAAAAAGAACGTGACGCGCTTGCCAGCGAATTGAAACAGGCTAGACAGGGCAACCAAGTTGATTCGAAGTTAGCTGAAGCAAAGTACGCCAAAGAACTGCAAGAAGTCACTACGGCAAAGGATGCAGAGCTTCAAGACTTAAAGGCAAAATTTGGTGCCAACGAAATTGTGCAGAAACTGGCAATTACTGAGGCAGTGAGCATGGTCGAAAAGGAACGTGATGAATTAAAGAACAGTCTTAAACATGCAGAGCTAGAAAAACAAATCGCGGAGAAGTCCCTCAAGGAAAAGTACGAGACACAGATCAAAGATCGCGATGACGCAATCGAACGTCTCCGAGATATGAAGGCTCGGCTGTCGACCAAGATGGTTGGCGAAACTCTAGAACAACACTGCGACACGGAGTTCAATCGCATTCGAGCAACAGCATTTCCGAGAGCCTATTTTGAAAAGGATAACGACGCTAGATTTGGTAGCAAAGGCGATTATATTTTTCGGGATATAGACGAAACTGATACTGAAATCGTTTCGATCATGTTTGAAATGAAGAACGAAAATGATACTACTGCGTCTAAGAAAAGGAACGAAGATTTTTTTAAAGAATTAGACAAAGATCGCACTGAGAAGGGCTGCGAGTATGCAATATTAGTTTCACTGCTCGAGCCCGACAGCGAACTCTATAACTCTGGAATAGTCGATGTTTTTCATCGCTACCCGAAGATGTATGTCATTCGGCCGCAGTTCTTTCTTCCTATCATTACGCTGTTGCGTAACGCAGCAATGAAATCGCTAGAATACAAAGCAGAGCTTGCGCTTGTTAAATCTCAGAGCATAGACATAACAAACTTCGAAAACGACCTCGATAATTTCAAGACCGCATTTGGGAAAAACTATGACCTCGCCTCTAGGAAATTTCAAACCGCAATCGATGAAATTGATAAATCAATTAATCACTTACAAAAAACTAAAGAGGCACTGCTTGGAACGGATCGAAATCTTCGTCTTGCAAACGACAAGGCGCAGGACGTAACGATCAAAAAGCTGACACGGAAAAACCCTACAATGGCAAGCAAATTTGAGGAGTTGGATAATCAAGATTCCACTGATGTTGAATGAAGCGATCTATTTAATTTCGAAGTTTGAGGTTAGACCAGAGTAAAAATTCTTTACGTCCGCTTCTGGCACTAAGCCAACTATATCAGAGCGGTGAAAATGGGTCTGTAACTGCGCAGTAAGTGGAAGTCGATGATCATAAAAGCTCTCGAGTTGCAGAAAATTGATGATGCATTTACCTTGTAGTCTTGGCTGGTAAACTACTCCATTTGGAAAGGTGTCACCTGACACAAGGGGGATCACATGGGTGAGAAAAGCGACGGACAGGCCCTTCTG
>CAJXUS010000054.1 GCA_913060675.1 uncultured Rhodospirillales bacterium | reverse complement strand
AGATCTACACTATCCTCTTCGTCGGCAGCGTCAGATGTGTATAAGAGACAGGTTGAAGAGTTGGCAAAAACTCATAACCTCCTTTCAGTTAGAGCAGATGATATCACTGGATATCGCAGCACAGCTGCCTATAGCTTAAAAAGAGTAGCTTCTGCGCAAATACCTCTTGATACAGCAGAAAAGACTACGGTCGTTGCTTTTCGCCCCAAAGAAGGTGGCATAGAACACCTTGCCCTGATCATTGGAGATCCCGATCCAAATCTACCTGTATTGGTCAGGCTACATTCAGAATGTTTTACCGGTGATTTACTGGGTAGTTTACGATGTGACTGTGGGGATCAACTGCGTGGTGCCATAAAGTTAATGAATGAAAAAGGTGGGGGGGTATTACTCTATCTCTCCCAAGAAGGCCGTGGCATTGGGTTGGTTAATAAATTGCGTGCTTACGAGCTTCAAGACCGGGGTGCGGATACATCTGATGCCAATGAGCTCGTCGGCTTTGATCCTGATGAGCGTATTTATATTCCAGCCGCAGAAATGCTACGACAATTGGGGTTTGATGAAATCAGGTTACTTACGAATAACCCTGAAAAGGTAAATTCTCTTATCGAGTGCGGTATAGAGGTTTCCCAAACGGTGCCACATCATTTCCCATCCAATGGCCATAATGAGTTTTATCTTCAAACCAAAGCGACCCGCTTCGGACATACTCTTTAAGTTTTATACACATAATGTCGGCAAGCTTTGCCTCCGATAAAGGGAAGAGTCTGCCCTTTATGCTGAATACAAACTTCTGAAATATAGATTTATCCTTAGAATCACCACCCTTAAACACTTGGCCTAAAGATTGCATATTAAAATGATCAATCTTCAGGTGTTCTTATTATGATGGATCAACTATACGCGAACCAAACAACGACGGGTTACCCGGCGAGCGCTATAGCTGTAAGTGCGATCTCAACGAATACACCTGATTTAGGTACAAAGAGCGTACTGCCTAACCAAGCCAACAGTTTCAAAGAACAACTTTCTTCCCCTAAAGCCACTCAAACAGCGTCTTTAGAAACACCTCCTTCACTTCAAGAAACAAGTGATGCGCAAACAGCTGAAAATAATGGGCAAGAATTCGGTTTTCTGGATTTCCTCGATATTATTAATCCTCTTCAACACATTCCGGTTGTATCGTCGATTTATAGAGAAATTACTGGAGATGAACTAAAACCTACAGCTCGTATATTTGGGGGGATACTCTTTGGCGGCCCCTCTGGTTTTGTTACTGCCATTGCCAATTCAATCGTTGAAGAAACAACTGGCAAAGATATCGGGGCAAACATACTCGAAGCATTTTTAGGACCAGATGAAACTCAAGACTCGGTACAAATTGCCGAAAGTGATGCAGGAAACAATCTAGTCACAGCTTCTATTGCCAAAGATACAGCCGCTCCAGAAATAGCTGATATATTCGCCCAGCTGTCACCCGTAACCCCACCTGCTCCAACTTTGATAAATTCAGCCACGGTTCCTCTTGGCACACAAAGCATTGGTTTAAATGGCCAATCCTCATCATCTATTAATGGGCCGAATGTGCCACTACAGGGTAAAGCAGCCCTTGCAGCGATATATAACGATTTAGGCAGAATAAAAACGAATACCAATCAAGATTTAGCCTCTCAATCCCTTCAAGTGGCTGAAGCTACCACACCAACAAATACCCAGATAAATCTAAATACCCTGGCAAATCCAAATACACTGGCTAATCAACGCAATGGTAATCCTGGCAAGTGGTTTCCGCTTACGGGCAACAATGTAATCATTGCCCAGACTTCAACACAGACTTCAGCCCTGGCTTCAGCACCTCCTCCAAGATCAGCTTTACCCGTTTCAAAGCCTGAACCAAAAGAGCCTGCTCCAGAAGTTGCGTCTCTAACTCAAAGCGAGTTTGCCAAAAATCTTCTCACTGGCCTAGATAAATACCAAGAACTCAAAAAGCCGTAACTGAAAACTCGACAAGCCCGAGCCAATCAGTATGTTTGGCCCAAATTCAGAAACAAAATGCTGAGTAATGGGTACAGACATGGAAATTATCGTCCAAAATATTAACGGTAACTGGCAAGCTTCCTACGGGGAGAAAGCGTGGCCTTGCACCATTGGTAAAAACGGGACCATTGCTGCCCATGAAAAAATTGAAGGGGATGGCAAAACCCCTTTGGGAAGCTGGGAAATTCTAAAAGTTCTCTACAGGGCTGATCGTATTTCCTTGGAAGAACGCGCAACCATAAACAAATACCTTGCCATATTCCCCCTGTGCCAAAGGGACGGTTGGTGTGACGAATCTGAAGATCCTTATTATAATCAAGCCGTTATGATTCCTTACACTTCCCGATTCGAATACCTTTGGCGCGATCAAGAAAACACCTACGACCTCATTGTTATTCTCAAATACAACATAGATCCCGTTATTTCAGGACGCGGATCAGCCATTTTCATGCACGTGGCAAAACCCGGCCTGACACCAACCGAAGGCTGTGTTGCGCTTGAACGTGATAACCTTCTTGAGCTACTCTCCCTTCTTCAAGGAAGCACCCAGATTACCATCAAGGGATAACAACTCGATTCCCCCCTATTCTTCTAGAAGAATAGGCTATACAATCAGGCGAGATGATTTCAGGATTTTATTGAGGAAATAATGTTTCTAAAAAGAAGATTATTTTTAATCACAATACTTTCTCTCGGCACATTAGCTTGCCTAGTAAATGGCGACCTTATTCGCCCAGCCTATTATTCCCTAGCTTACTCAAAAGGCCACGCAATGCTTGCGGCCAATGGGCAATCCATCAAGATTAATGTTCTTATTGGTGCGGATAAAGATGGATATGCTACGAAAGTTTCCGAAGGTCTGAACAAATATGGCCCAAAGTGGCTAAATGCCCGTTATGCGCCCATATCAAAAAATAACGATCAAGGCCCATATCAAATGAAATGGGCTTTTGACGTCACTGAGAATGGCAATGCGGCTGCACTATGCCGCAAACAATCATCAGATTTACGGGAACTCGTACCGAGCACGGGCGTTGTTCTTGCGGCTTTTTGTCTGAATAACAAGACATTAACAAGTGCCCGAGCTAGAGTTAAATCTCTTCCCAATAGTGACGAATTTTTAAAAACAATCGGGGCTATTGGCCGCGAACTCTTGGTTATACATAATCCAGTAAGAGAAGATAACTGCTGGGTCATAGGAGACTGTACTTAGTCAACCTCCCGACTAAATACAGTCTATTATTTTGAATACTCCCGCTCTCCAAAAATACTGGATCCGACCCTGACATGTGTCGCGCCAAAACGCACGGCGAGTTCATAATCGCTGCTCATTCCCATGGAGAGAGAGTCTAAGCCGTTTTTCTTTGCTAACTCTGAAAGAAAAGAAAAATGAAGCGAAGGCTCTTCTTCTACAGGTGGAATGCACATGAGGCCTGAAACTTTCAGCCCTTCAGCTTCGCAGAGATCGAGAAGCTCAGATAAATCTTTTGGCAGCACCCCGGCCTTTTGCTCTTCTTCGCCAGTATTAACCTGAATAAAGAGTTTGGGATGACGGTCTTGCTTTGTTATTTCTTTGGATAAAGCTTTGACCAACTTGGGACGATCAACCGTTTGAATAACATCAAATGTTTGAACGGCTTCTTTTACTTTGTTTGTCTGCAACGGACCAATGAGATGAAGTTCTATATCATCTCTTTTTTGCCCTAAATCGGAAAATTTTACCTGTGCTTCTTGAACTTTATTCTCACCAAACACCCGCTGGCCCGCGACATAAGCCTCAATAACCGCTTCAACTGGCTTGGTTTTACTGACAGCGACAAGACATACTTCTTCTGAAGACATGTTGCTGTTTTGTCGAGTGTCTTCAATCTGATCCCGAATTACTGACAAATTTGAAGAAATGTTATTTTCTGACGGCAAGAGAACACGAGCTCCGAATTGTAGAGTTATTTGTAATCAAAACGCTTCATTTGCGCACTGTGGTCTTTTTCGATTCTATATCGTTGCTTATCAGTTAACACACTTTTCCAACCACCAGATTTTCCCGATCTAAAGAATTTTTCACTTTTGTTTGATTTTTCATAAAAACCGACTTCGGCTTCAAGTGCCTGAAGCTGCTTAAAGGAAGAAAATTCAACGGCCCTTTTAATACGTTCCGCATCCTTTGTTATGCCCAGCTTCTTAGCCAAGCCAGAAAAAACCTTGTGAGGATCAGCCAACATGTCTTCATAACGAAGTACAATCAGGGTTTTATGAGGAACTTGTGACCATGATTTCACATGGTTAGACCAGCTATTATATACTTCATAGACTTGGCCTTTTTCAGGTTTACTAACTGTTTTGGTATCTGCCATTAATTGAATGGTATCATCGATAGACAGACCAAAGTGATCGGCGGCAGAAACGGCGACATCTCTGGGATCTCTGACGATATAAATGGCGCCCGCAGTGTATTCCATAGAACACAAAGGGCTTCCCAGGTGTTCCCCTAGATAGTTATGGGTTTTAAAAAGCACCAGATTTTTATTTAGCTCAACCGCTCGCTTTTGCCCTAGGCTTCTAACATCTGCAATTTCTTGGGCCGTGAACTCATCTGGTATAGCATCCCCTTCTTCAAGATCCTTCGTCAAAAAAGGTAAATGCCAGAGCTTATTTGCTTCACTCGTGCAAAATTCACTCGCTGTATCAGGAGAGATTGCTTCTTTAGCATCCAATATAAGATTTGATAAGAAGATCCGCATCCATGTATTTCCTGATTTAGGATATGATGCGATCCAGAGAATGCCCGGCATTTAGTATCTCCAGAAAATTACAACTTGAGAAAAGAACGAACTGACAAACTGTTATATAATAGTCTGCCATATATATGATGAGGATCATTATCAGGACTAATAAGACGCTGCAAGCGGATCTAATCCTGCGTCAATACAACAGCCTTAGTCTATTTCCCATTGGATTCTGAGTAAAGCTACAT
Organism: uncultured Rhodospirillales bacterium; assembly: GCA_913060675.1. Taxonomy (GTDB): domain Bacteria; phylum Pseudomonadota; class Alphaproteobacteria; order Kiloniellales; family Kiloniellaceae; genus Kiloniella. Next base: position 24,856 of record CAJXUS010000054.1, on the reverse strand, counting down.
ATATTTCAAGTTATTAGATTACCTTTTGAATTCAAAATTCTAACTGAATAACTAAATTATTCAACCCAATTCCTTAATATATGGCCATTTTTGTTAACCTTTCGTATCTCTATTCCTAAATCTGTTGCTCCAATGTCACACTAGTACCCAAAAACAACAACAAGAAGGATTCCGACCTTGCGATCCTTTTTAAAGGGGTGTTAAAAAAACACACATTGATTGAGGGCCTTGGTGCCTGACTGTTTCTTTTTGGAGATCGAAAATAATGAAAAAAATTCTGCTTGCTAGTTCAGCTCTCGTAGCTGGCGCAGCCTTCGCAGCACCAGCAATGGCTGCTGACGGCGAAATCGTATGGTCCGCATTCACACAGTTCCACGCTTCCTCACAGGAAACTCAGAGAACTGGTGACATCAACAACGGTCTTGATTTCAACACAAACTCTGAAATCCACCTGAACGCACAGACTACTGCTGATAACGGTCTAACTTATGGCCTACACATCGAGCTAGAAGCTGACCAAGACAACACAAACGACACAGATGAAAACAACATCTGGGTTTCTGGTGACTTCGGTAAAGTTGAACTCGGCGACAACGATTCTGCTGGCGATGCTCTTGACGTTAACGGTACTTCCGTTGGCTTCACATACGGCATGTTCAACAACTTCACTGGCGTAGGTACTCCTGCACACAGTGGCCGTACTTCTGTTGGTTTCTCCGATTCTTCAGATGCTACTAAAATCACTTATTACACACCAACATTCAACGGTTTCAAAGCTGGGCTTTCTTTCGCACCAGATAGCGATCAAGGTAACACCATCTCCGCAAACAACACTGCTTTTGACAACCATGTTGACGGTGGTGTGAACTACTCTGGCTCATTCAACGACTTCTCAGTAGACGTTGGTGTTTCTGGTGGTACTCACGAAATACAACAAGCTGGTGCTTCTGATCAGACATATTACGGCGTAACTGGTGGTGTACGTGTAGGCTATGCTGGTTTCAAAGTAGCTGTTGCTTACTCACATGAAGACCAAGAAGACAACTTCGAAACTGATACTTTTGACGTTGGCGTTGGCTACTCAACTGGTCCTTGGGGCGTAACTGCTGGTGCTTCCTTCGGTAACTTCGAAGAAGATGCAGCTGGTGGTGCAGACGATGATAACGTAGCTTATTCCGCTGGCGTAACTTACGAAATCGCACCAGGCCTGAACACTTGGGTTGCTGGTACTATTGGCGACTACGAAGGTGCTGCTAACGCTGGTGACTTCTCAAGCGTTTCTACTGGTCTAGCTGTATCATTCTAATCGATACGCCTAAACAAGTTTAAAAGAAGGTCGGGCCAGTTTTGGACCGACCTTTTTTTTGCTGTACTTTTTAGAGAAAACTGGGTTAATTGATTGCAGGTAACGTAACCTCTGGAAAGAAGCATGGCCAATAATACCACCATTTACCGTTTAGTCCTTATTCTCCTCTTCCCACTCTTTCTATTAGCATGTGAAGGCGGTAAAGAATCTGATTTGATTTTTGATAGTCCAACTGATGAAGCATACTCAAAAACTGGAGGATCGATTTTAGGTGGTTCAGGAGGTATTGATTTACTGGGAAATAGGGATACCAAACCCCAGGACGGTGGTGCAGGCATTGGTGTGAACTCTTTTCTCTGGCGTGCATCACTCGATACCATTGCGTTTATGCCTTTGACTTCTGCTGATCCTTTTGGTGGTGTGATTATCACCGACTGGTACAGTCCGGAAGAAACCAACGCAGAGCGCTTTAAGGTCAATGTCTTTATTCTAGGCCGCGATCTGCGCGCAGATGGCGTACGGGCTTCCGTCTTCAAACAAAAACGCGATATAAACGGTGGATGGATCGATTCAAAAGTTGATCCGAAAACAGGGACTGAGCTAGAAGACGCCATTCTGACAAGAGCGAGGCAGCTCCGTATATCATCAAGTGAATAAATTGTACTCCTCATGAAATTTGAGTTGAGTTAATTATTCATCATTTAAGTAAAAAAGGCCGCAGATGAGGATTTTACCAACTGTGGCCTTTTATCTGACTAACCATTCGCCTTTAACGGCCCCTAAAAGTTAAGAGAATTATGACACGCTATAACGTCAAGGAAACTGAAACCAAATGGCAAAAGGCCTGGGTTGATAACAACTGTTTTACCGTTGAGACCGATACGGATAAACCCAAGTATTATGTCTTGGAAATGTTTCCTTACCCATCTGGCCGGATCCATATGGGCCACGTGCGAAATTATACCATTGGCGATGTTATCTCTCGGTACAAAAAGGCAAAAGGTTTTAACGTTCTTCATCCAATGGGCTGGGATGCTTTTGGTCTTCCAGCAGAAAATGCAGCAATGGCACGCGGCGTCCACCCGGCAAAATGGACCTACGAAAACATTGCTGCGATGCGCGAACAGTTACAATCCATGGGCCTTTCCATCGATTGGGATCGTGAAATAGCGACCTGCCATCCACAATACTATAAACACGAACAGAAAATGTTCCTGGATTTCCTAAAAGCGGGTCTGGTTGAGCGTAAAGAGTCATGGGTGAACTGGGACCCCATCGATCAAACCGTACTCGCCAATGAGCAGGTAATCGATGGTAAAGGCTGGCGGTCTGGTGCCGAAGTCGAAAAGCGGAAACTCAGTCAGTGGTTTTTCAAAATTACCGACTTTGCCGATGAACTCATAGAAGGATTAGAATCTCTGGAGCGATGGCCTGAAAAGGTCCGGACAATGCAACACAACTGGATTGGCCGTTCCGAAGGCGCACGCGTCTTCTTCCAAGTAGCCGATTCAGATGAAAGTATTGAAGTCTATACTACGCGCCCGGACACATTGTTTGGCGCGTCGTTCTGCGCAGTATCTGCAAATCATCCCCTCGCCGATAGGCTTTCAGATGGAAACACCGATCTCAAAAGCTTTATTGCTGAGTGCAATAAGATGGGTACCAGCGAAGAAGCTATTGAAAAAGCAGATAAAAAAGGGTTCAACACAGGATTAAAAGTTTCTCATCCGCTTGACCCTACTATTGAATTACCCGTTTATGTCGCAAACTTTGTCCTTATGGACTATGGAACAGGTGCTATTTTCGGCTGTCCAGCGCACGACCAACGGGATCTGGATTTTGCCCGTAAGTATGACCTCACGGTAACCCCGGTTGTCCTTCCAAATGACGAAGATATAGAAACATTTACCGTTGTGGACCAGGCCTATACTGGCAACGGAAAAATGATAAATTCAAATTTCTTGGATGGCATGGACAGTGATAGAGCCATTAAAACAGCTATTGCCCACCTTGAAGAAGCCGGCCACGGCAAAGGTACCGTTCAATTCCGGCTCAGGGATTGGGGTGTATCACGTCAACGCTATTGGGGTTGTCCTATACCCATCATTTATTGTGATGACTGTGGCGCTGTGCCTGTGGAAGAACAAAATCTTCCCATTGAATTGCCTCAAGATGTCTCTTTTGACAAACCTGGCAACCCCATTGCACACCATCCAACTTGGAAACACACAACCTGCCCTTGTTGTGGAAAAGCAGCCCAGCGCGAAACCGATACCTTTGATACCTTTATGGAATCTTCGTGGTATTTTGCACGGTTTTGTAGCCCGCGTTCAGACGAGGCTTTTGACCGTGATGACGTTGATTACTGGTTGCCAGTCGATCAATACATAGGTGGGATCGAGCACGCTGTTCTTCACCTACTTTATTCCCGTTTCTTTACCCGTGCGCTAAAAAAATGTGGGTATCTGGGTATGGATGAGCCCTTTAAAGGCCTATTTACCCAAGGGATGATATGTCACGAAACCTATCAGGATTCTGATGGTAAGTGGTTGTCACCAGAAGAAATTGAAAAAAATGACGAAGGTAACTATCGTACTCTAGAGGGTAACTCTGTCACCGTTGGACCCTCCATCAAAATGAGTAAGTCCAAAAAGAACACCATTGATCCGGCTGATATTATTGGAAGTTATGGTTCTGATACGGCACGGTTTTTCATGCTGTCTGATAGTCCTCCCGATCGCGACATGGAATGGACTGAATCCGGGATTGACGGCTCTTGGCGGTTCACGCAACGCCTTTGGCGCCTCATTGATACCGAACTCGACCAACTACCTGCAGCCAACTCTCAAATACCAGAAAAGTTATCGGATCAAGCCATAGAATTGCGCCGCACAGTCCATAAAGCGATCACTGCAATCAGTGAAAACATTGAAAGCTTTAGATTTAATGCTGCCGTCGCCAAGATTTATGAACTCACAAACTTCATCGTTCAATTCAAAGCAAAATCCAACGATGACAATTGGGTGCTGAGAGAAGCATTTGAGATATTAGTTCGTATTATTTCGCCCATGATGCCGCATATTGCGGAAGAACTCTGGAGTCGTCTTGGTCATTCAGAAATGGTCGTAAATGTAGCCTGGCCTACAGCGGATGATAAGCTTACAGTTGACAATACAATTACATTACCCGTTCAAGTAAATGGTAAGTTAAGAGCCAATATCACCCTGGCTGTAGATGCATCAGAAGATGATATTAAAGCTGCTGCTACTGCTGAAGCTGCCGTTCAACGTGCTATTGGTGGAAAAGAAATTCGTAAGATTATTGTCGTAAAAAATCGGATCGTAAATGTTGTCATATAAGAAAACTATACAGGCACTGGCTTCCTCCAAAATGAGACGAATATTCATCTCAACAGGCCTTGTTATTGCCTTTATAACCTTATCTGCCTGCGGATTTCAGCCCGTATATCGTAAAAATTCTGAAACAGGCCATTCATCAAATCAGTATTTACAAACTGTAAGAATAACCCCTCTTCCAGACCGTCCAGGGCAAATTCTTCATAATATGCTACGTGACAGGATGAACCCTTTAGGCCAGCCTAGACAGCCTTTATATAGCCTGAAGAACACTATTACTGAAACGACCAAAGACTTGGCAGTACGATTGGATAATACGACATCAAGAACAAATCTGACGGTCCTATCTGATTATCACTTAGTTAGGTTATCAGACCAAAAGGTAGTTTTTACTGGAACTTCTAGATCCACCAACAGCTTTGACCAGTTAGATGATCCCTATACCAATCTGGTTGCTGAAGATACCGCCAGAAAGCGGGTATTGAGGCAAGTAGCAGACGATATTACACTTCAACTCGGTGCATATTTTACAAAAGCGAGTAAATAACACTATTTTGATCGTCTAATCTATTCCACTATAATTATTTTTGTACTGCACTAATTAACTATGGATTTGAGGTTTGAAAATACTCCCTGCCAAGGCTGATGCATTTTCCAAATCGCCTGATTCCTTTATAAGAGCTATTCTTCTTTACGGTCCTGATGAAGGCCTGGTTCAAGAACGTAGTAAAAATTTACTTTTGTCTGTGGTCGATGATCCCCTTGATCCATTTAGAATTGTAGATCTCGACAACGATCAACTCAAAAAACAACCTGCCTTACTCTCTGATGAAGCAGCAGCCATTTCCATGATGGGTGGAAGACGTGTTGTAAAAGTAAGAAGTGCAGGTGATGCCCTCGCGCCTTACATAAAAGATTTTTTACAAGTCCCTGTTGGCGATGCCTTGATAATTTTTGAAGGCGGAGATTTACCTGCTCGATCAAAATTAAGAAAAGTTTTTGAAGCCGAAAAATTGGCCGCTGCAGTTGCCTGTTACAAAGATGATGAAAAAAGTCTCCCAAGTGTAATTCGCCAAACCATTGAAAAAGAAGGTCTTTCTATTTCAAATGACGCTCTCGGCTTCCTCGTTACGAATCTTGGTACTGATCGACGCTTAACACGCCGAGAATTACACAAATTATGTCTCTATAAAGGAAAAAATTCAGGTCCTATCGAACTTGAAGATGCCAAGGCCTGTGTTGGGGACACCGCAACACTAACTTTGGATGACCTCGCAATTTCAGTTGCGATGGGAAATATTCAAAATCTGGAAAAGTATTTACTCAGGGCACAACAAGAAAGCCAGAATGCTGTTACCATTTTAAGAGCCGTTTCCAGACACTTTCAAAAACTTCATATGATTTCTGGCCTGGTTTCGCAAGGTACCCCTTTGGATAAAGCCATTGGTACTTTACGCCCGCCCTTATTCTGGAAAGTGGCTGAGCCATTTAAAGCACAAGTTCGAAAGTGGTCTCCTAAAGCTTTGGCAACAGCCTTGACCATGTTGATGGAAACCGAAGCTAATTGCAAAAAAACGGGTTCTCCAGCAGAAACGCTTTGTGCTAGAACACTCCTTGAGATTACGGCAAAGGCGCCAACGAGAGTACGCTAGATTTTCTTACTTTGATTTATACAGTCTGTACAAACTGTTGAGTATTATTCGGGTGATTGGGTCAATCTGTGCAACACATTATCAAGTTGCTCTAAAGTATCATAAGAAATACTCAACGCCCCGCCTTGGCCATGAAAATCTATGGTCACTTTTAAACCCAGCATATTGGACAAATCCCTCTCAAGAGCAAGTGTATCAGCGTCTTTTTGGGGCCCCGTCGACGGTTTAATCTTGCTGCTCGTCAATTTCGGGTTAAGAACTGCTGCTTCTTCTGGGGCAGTCAATTCCTTTTTTAGTGCCTTAGCTAAACGTTCCGTTTCTCTTACGGATAATCCCTTAGAAGTAATTTGGCTTGCAAGACCAGTTGGATCTTCAGCTCCAACCAAGGCCCGAGCATGGCCAGCGCTAATATCCCCCTTATCAACCAGGTCCTGAACATCTTCTGGAAGGCTCAATAGTCGAAGCATATTCGCAATATGACTACGGCTTTTCCCTATTATTTTTGCAACGTCATCTTGTTTATGACCGAACTCATCCATTAAACGGCGGTAACTCGTTGCTTCTTCAATTGGGGTAAGATCTTGACGTTGCACATTTTCAACAATGGCAACTTGCAGAACTTCCGCATCGTTTAACTCACGGATTATAACAGGAATTTCATGGAGTTGTGCCTGTTGACAAGCACGCCAACGACGCTCGCCGGCAACAATTTCGTATTGTGCAGAATGTTCAGGGTGCCTACGCACAAGAATTGGCTGTAACAGTCCTGATTGTAGAATGGAGTCAGCAAGCGTAGATAAAGCTTCTTCGTCAAAGTGCCGACGCGGCTGCTTCGTATTTGGGTGAATATGTTCGATTGGAACCTGTTTAGAAGAGCGTACCTTATCCAATGACGCGTAATCTTCTTCTTCATCGCCAAACAGAGCAGCAAGTCCGCGGCCTAGATTAGTCCGTTTATCCTGTGGTTCACCCAACACTCTACCCTCTCAAATAACTGACGGGGATATCATCCCCTATAATGCTAATACGAAACCTAACCAATATCTTGGTTATATTTACATGGCAAACAAACCAGCTAAGCTACGGCTGCATCTGCTATAGAGACTTGTTCATTTCGCAAGATCTCACCAGCCAGCTTGATATAGGCCTGAGAGCCTGCACAGGCAACATCATATAACAGCACTGGTTTACCATGGGAAGGAGCTTCCGATACGCGAACGTTTCGTGGAATAACGGTCTTAAATACCTTATCCCCAAGAAAAGCCCTGACATCTGCAGCGACCATTTCACAGAGATTATTGCGTTTATCGTACATCGTTAGCACAATACCCTGGATATCAAGACGGCGATTTAACCCCCTCTTGACACGATCAATGGTCCGTAACAAATGAGATAGCCCCTCAAGAGCATAAAACTCGGTTTGTAAGGGAACCAGAACTGCATCAGAAGCAACCAATGCATTTAATGTCAGAAGACCTAACGCAGGAGGACAATCGATGAGAATATAATCGAATTTATCCAGTAAAGGTCCAATCGCATTCACCAACTTGAACTCACGCTCTGCCATATTTACAAGTTCAAGTTCTGCGCCTGATAATTCGACCCCAGAAGAGATCACACTCATACGCGGGACATCGGTTGGACGAATGGCACTTGTGATCTCAATGCCTTCGATCATCACCTGGTATATACTTTTCTGGCGGGCATCTGCCTCTACGCCAAGACCGGTACTCGCATTTCCCTGAGGATCCAAATCTATAATCAAAACTCTTTTCTTACACGCCGCAAGAGCCGTTGCAAGATTGACAGTTGTGGTTGTTTTTCCCACCCCGCCCTTCTGATTAGCGATAGACCAGACTTTGGCATGTGATCGTTTCGAACTTGAAATTATGTCGATATCTTGTAGTGACACGATCAATTCCCCCAATTTATAGTATTTTGAGGTTCAATATCGTCGCATCCGGATCGGACAGAGACTTGTACCTCGACAATTTCATAGTCCACTTTTTCTCGGCCTCGGTCAATTCCTGATCTACTTTTCTACCTTTTAAGAGTAAAAATTCTGGCTCAATCTCCGGACGAGAAACTTCAATAAAGGGATGTGCAAAGTCGAGGATCTTATGTAAGGGCGCAAAAGCACGGGCCGTAAACACATCGACAGGGAAAGGTGTAATCTTTTCAATACGGTCGTTATGAACAATCAAGCCTGCATCTGTTTCACGTGAAACTTCGCGAAGAAACGTAGACTTTTTTATATCAGATTCCATAGCATGTACTTCACCTACACCGAGGATAGCCAATATCAGTGCGGGAAAGCCTGCTCCGCTCCCAAAATCGACTACGACAGTATTACGGGCAGAGTTATTTTTCGGAAAATAATTAATAAGCTGCGCTGAATCTAAAAAATGCCGCTGCCATAAGTCAGGGATAGTATCCCTACCTACAAGATTAATGGCTTTATTCCATTTGGTTAGGAGAGCTTCATAACATTTTAGCTTTTCTTCTGTTTCACGTGAAACATCAATATGCTTTTTAAAATCATCTACAGAAAAAGTATTAGGCGACATCATGTTTATCTAATCGTCTGACATATCTAAGGAGGGAAACAAGAGCAGCTGGTGTAACACCTGATATCCGTGAGGCAGCACCCAGAGTATCTGGGCGAGATTGATTTAATTTTTGTACTATTTCATTTGAGAGACTTGGTACAGAATTATAATCAAGACTTGAAGGTAATTTGAGGGCTTCGTCTTTTCTAAAAGCTCTTATGTCTGCATCTTGCCGTTCAATATACCCAGCATAACTGGCATCGATTTCCAATTGTTCAACAATCAATGGATCAATAGAAGCAAGTTCTGGCCAAACTTTAGATAAGATACTCATCGAAACATCAGGATATCGTAGTAAGTCAAATATACTACGACGTTGACCATCTTTATTTACATTAATACCAAAAGAAATAAGTTCATTTGGGGTCGCCTTATTACTAAGGGCGAATTCTCTAGCAGAGTTTAACTGCTTCATTTTATGATCAAAGACTGCTGATCTTTCTGCACCAACACATCCGATTTCTTGACCAAGCTTCGTAAGTCGTTGATCGGCATTATCTGCTCTAAGTTTTAAGCGATATTCTGCGCGACTGGTAAACATACGATAAGGTTCTGTAACACCTAAACTGACCAAGTCATCAACCATAACTCCCATATAGCCATCAGCACGATCAAGTACAAAGTCTCGATTGGCACCAGATGTTTTCAGGGCAGCATTTACACCAGCAAGTAATCCTTGAGCCCCCGCCTCTTCATATCCCGTCGTCCCGTTTATTTGGCCCGCAAAATATAGGCTAGGGATTTTAAGGGTTTCAAGGGTTGGGCGTAACTCTCTTGGATCAACATAATCATACTCAATAGCATATCCATATTGGATGATTTTTGCATTTTCCAAACCAGGAATTGTTTTTAAAAATGCTTCTTGCACTTCCTCAGGAAGAGATGTCGATATTCCGTTTGGATAGACATTTATATCCTCTAAACCTTCTGGTTCCAAAAATATTTGATGGCGTTCTTTTTCTTTAAATCGAACAACCTTATCTTCGATAGAAGGGCAATAACGAGGCCCCTTGCTTTCTATCTGCCCAGAATAGATAGGAGATTGTTCAATATTATCACTGATAATAAGGTGTGTCTCAGGGTTGGTATAGGTCATATGACAGGCAACTTGTTTCTGAGTAATTTCTGCTGTCATATAAGAGAAAGGTTCAGCCGGTTCATCACCAGGTTGTTCAGTTAAATTAGAATAGTCAATCGTTCGAGTATCTAACCTCGCTGGTGTGCCCGTTTTAAGGCGCCCTAATTCAAATCCAAATCGCGTTAGAGTTTTTGATAAACCAATCGCTGGTTCATCCCCTACCCTACCTGCAGGTATTTGTTTTTTACCTAAGTGAATAAGACCATCTAAAAAAGTGCCTGTTGTTAAAACAACAGCACCAGCATCATAAACATCCCCGTCTGCGGTAATTACACCACAACAATGGTTGTCATCGTCGAGTTTTAAATCCTCAACGGCTGCCTCGAGAATGGTGAGATTTTTTTGCTCCTCAAGAAGATCTTGGATCGCCTGTTTATAAAGTTCTCTATCAGCTTGTGCACGCGGTCCTCTTACAGCTGGACCTTTGCTACGATTGAGGACACGAAATTGAATACCACCCCGATCAATGGCTTTAGCCATCAACCCATCAAGAGCATCAATTTCTCTAACGAGGTGTCCCTTTCCCAATCCACCAATAGCAGGATTACAGGACATCACGCCAATTGTGCTTTTTTTGTGTGTAACCAAAAGCGTGTTTGCACCAGTACGTGCAGCAGCAGCTGCTGCTTCAGTACCTGCGTGTCCACCACCGACAACTATCACATCATAATTTTGCATTGCAGATTACTTTATCTATTAAGCCATCATCACTCAGATAACCTAGTAATATAAGCCAACAATATAACTCTTGTTATTCTGTTATATTGTTGGTTTTTACTGACCAAGGGCATCTTTAATTTTTTGATCTGTTTTATACTGGCTTAAGGCATAGACCGACCAAATAGCCGCTATCGGCCAACCAATTAATGTGATTTGAAGTATTAAACAAATAATACCAGCAATGGGTTTACCAATTGTGAAAAACTGTAACCATGGAACTATCAAAGCCAATAACAAGCGCATATTCGTTACCTCTTATCTACAAATGTGTATGATTTTTAATTCTATTACGTTATTGGCAATAGAATTTATCAGACCTTTTTAAATAAGGTCTTACCCGTAAGCCGATTTGATATCTATAGTCATATACGAAAAGGTTATGACTTTGTTCTATGTTTCACGTGAAACACTGGTTACCAAAATAACAATACCGTCACTTGTGTATTACAAAATGAGTTATTTTCCAATGCAAAAATCACGAAAAATAACATCTAGAAGATCTTCAACATCAACTTTTCCAGTAATCCGCCCTAAATGACGGGTCGCTAAACGCAAGTCTTCGGCACATAATTCAGGAAGCTCTATCAGTAGAGCTCTTGATAATGCTTCAGTCGTATCTTGAAGTGCTGATCGGTGTCTTTGTCGCGTAATTCCAGATGAGGACCCTATGTTCCCCATGTTAGTAATGACCGTATCATTTAACAGGTTTAGGAGTTTATCAATTCCAAGACCTGTTTTAGCAGAAACTTGCAATACTTCAGTCTCCGAATTCAAAGTGGGAAGCAAGTTTGTACCTGAATCTTCGTCATCACATTTATTAAGAAGAATTATACTGTCTTGTCCAACCAAAAGATCCATGGTTGAGGGATCAAGCTTTTCATAATCTTTGATATCAAAGACAGCTAACAGTAGATCAGCTGATTCTGCATGCGACTTAGCCCGACGGATGCCTTCGAGTTCAACACCGTCTGTTGTATGTAATTCGAGATCACGCAATCCGGCGGTATCTGAAAGCATCACTGGATAACCTGAAAGATCAAGATGGACTTCAATAATGTCGCGAGTTGTTCCCGCTACATCAGAAACAATAGCAACATCACGCCGAGCCAAGGCATTAAGAAGCGATGATTTACCCGCATTTGGTGGTCCAACGATTGTTATAGAATAACCATCTCTTAAGCGTTCACCACGATGGCCATCTTCCAAATGTTGATTAACATCTGTAATTAAAGACACGATGTTGTGTTTTACCTGTTCGGAAATACCTTCTTCTAATTCTTCATCGGGAAAATCAATTTCAGCTTCAAGGTAAGCGAGGATGCGCACAAGGCGATCTCTCCAACCATCTATCAACCGAGATAGCTCACCATCCATTTGTCGAATTGCTTGTTTGCGTTGTGCTTCAGTTTCAGCGGCGATCAGATCTGATAGACCTTCAACTTCTGTCAGATCTAATTTATCGTTATTAAAAGCTCGACGCGTAAATTCGCCGGCTTCAGCTGGTCTAAATCCTGGCAATTTAGCCAAGGCCTCAATCGCGCCATTAACAACCGCTCTGCCCCCATGGAGATGTAATTCAACAACATCTTCACCCGTAAAACTACCAGGTCCCGGAAACCAAAGTCCGAGACAGCGATCTATTTCAGAACGATCATCTGGATCAAACAGTTTGATTAAACTGGCAATACGGGGGTTAGGATGATGAGAAGACATCTTTTCCCAGACTATTTTAGCCTGTGATCCAGACACTCTAATAACAGCCACGCCAGCTAATCCTGGGGCTGTAGAAAGGGCATATATTGTCTCTGGTGCCATATTTTTACATTCAGATATAAATATTAAGATCGCCACAATAGGCACGCACTAAAGCTACGTCAAAGTTGATTTAGGCATAGCTGTACTGTTCTAGAGCGATCTTTATTAAGATTTTCCACTATCTTTATTCTGAGGAGGTTGTGATGAAAACTGAGACCAGAACATTTTTTGCATTTGATCCAATCCTTTCATTGAATCCGGAACAGAACTAGGCATCCAGGATTTCATTAATGCTTCGGGATCACTGGTCTGAATCATCTCTAACATTTTTGTACGAATTTCAGACATTGCTTCTTCTTGCAAAGCACTGACATCAGGTAGCCCTAAAAATCTCCGTGCTTCTTCTGGGGTACAATCTACATCTACAGTGAATTTCACAATGTTACTCCCGTTTTATCGAAAACAATCAATGCTAAAGGTTTTTATAATTAGCAGTTTGAAAAACTCTACAGAATTATAGCTGAAGACAACAGGTATTAGCGATCTTGTTTCCCGTGAAACACGCAAACTTATGGCAAAAGTGATGTAATTCTTTGAACAAAATTTAATTTTAAAAAGTTATGAATTCCAATTCTTATCCAAAATAGTAAAGGGCTATATATGACCCATACGGAAATGATACATGCCAACAGCATTCCACCAATCCAAACATCACCAAACCAATGCCCTCCTCCTACCATTCTAGGCGTCGCGTTAATAACGGCAAAGATAGATAAAGTCACCCCATATTTACGGCCAAAAAAACGCCAGGATAAAATAGCCGACACAAAAGAAATGGCAGCATGATCACTTGGAAAAGACTTTCTGGTACCAGTTTTTACCTCCAACCAACTAACAAGCTCATTTATATTGATAAAAGGGCTTAGTACTTGAGAAGGACTCTGATGATAATAATGTTCGAAACCTCGAGATATAATTATCATAATCAATATAACGGAAACGACTAACAACAGTACTCTTGATAAACGTTCTGCGAAGTCATTTTCACGATTTTTAATTAAATAAATAAAACAAATACATCCAAGAAAAATAGCGCTGAAGGTATCAAATATTCGACTATTTGTGATCGCCCAATACCCATTCCAAACATCTCTGCCCTCTTGAAGAGACCCATTCAGTGTAAAAAATATGCTTTCATCCCATGGGGTTTTAAACTCGCTCCCCATGAACCCAAGAATGATTGCTATAAATAAAATATTAAAACCAATAAGCTTTTTAAAATTCCAACTTTTGGATTTTAAATTGATACTTTCCACTTTTGGGTCCTTCATACTAAGAGAATACGGCATACTAAAAATATGGTGTTTATCATATTTCAGGTCATAATTATTACATCAAGAATTATATGGAACATAAACCTGATTTAGGTCTGACAAGTTTTTTTAGTAATGACCTAACTTTACCGCCGCTACAATCAGGAACAGTAATATGCATCAACTGACTTTTTCATCACCTCAGGGTTATTTAAATATTACTGAAGACAGTGGAAAGATAATTCGCCTGGAATGGGTCAAAGAACAAGACCCAGATAAACAGGATCAAACCTCTCTTCTTCTAGAGGCAAAAAAACAGGTCTTGGAATATTTTGACGGCAAAAGGACCAACTTTGATGATCTTCCCCTTATGCCAAAGGGTACTGAATTTCAGCAAAACGTTTGGAAAGCCCTGTATGATATTCCTTATGGAAAAGTGAAAACTTACGGGGATATAGCCCGCGAGGTAGCTTCTGTAGCCAGAGCAGTTGGCGGTGCTTGTGGGGCAAATCCAATACCGATCATAATTCCCTGTCACCGTGTTATAGCTGGAAATCAAAACTTAGGCGGTTTTTCCGGCGGTCAGGAAGGACAAGGAAAGACATCCAAAAAAGAATTACTTCTAATAGAAGGTTATGAAATGTTTGAGGATAAACAACCCGGCCTTCCAGGTTTGTGATAAACTCAAACAAAAATAGATAACAATCGGGAAAGTTAATTCTCGGTGTTTTAGTAGGAGTATAAAAACATCATGAATAAAGCTGTACGATTTTATGATTACGGTGGACCAGAAGTCCTAAAATATGAACAGGTTGAGATTGGATCTCCCGGTGAAGGACAAATACGCCTCAAGCAAACAGCTATTGGTCTAAATTTTATTGATGTTTACCATCGAACAGGTCTCTATCCCTTGGGTGCTTTACCGTCAGGAATAGGTCTGGAAGCAGCTGGAATAATTGAAGAAATAGGCCCAGGCGTCACAGATTTACATATAGGTGATCGCATTGCCTATGGGACAGGGCCGATTGGTTCTTACGCGGAGCATAGAATAATTTCCGCTGATAAAGTGATATTAATACCTGAAAGAATATCAGACGATCATGCTGCATCCATGATGCTTCAGGGAATGACTACAGAATACCTGATTAGAAGAACCTATAGCGTACAGCAAGGCGATACAGTTTTGTTTCATGCTGCTGCAGGAGGTGTAGGTTCTATCGCAATACAGTGGCTCAATGCGCTGGGGGCAACAGTAATTGGGACTGTGGGCTCTGAAAAAAAAGCAGAAATTGCCAAGTCTAAGGGCTGTCATCACACCATCAATTACAAAACCGAAGATTTTGTCGAGCGGGTAAAAGACATTACTGACGGTAAGGGTGTGAACGTTGTTTATGATTCCGTTGGTAAAGATACTTTTATGGGATCTCTTGATTGTCTCAAGGTTCGCGGAACTATGGTTACTTTTGGCAATGCTTCCGGGCCAGTTCCCTCAATAGAGCCATTATTACTCAATCAAAAGGGTGGGCTCTATCTGACAAGACCTAGTTTAGCTCATTATTGTGGAACTTATAAAGATATGGTGGCCTCTGCTTCTTCTTTATTCGATGTTGTGTCCTCTGGCGCGGTCAAAATAGAAGTCAATCAAAGCTATGCTCTGTCTGAAGCCGTTGTTGCTCATCAAGACCTTGAAGCCCGGAAAACGACGGGATCAACAATCCTTATCCCCGAACACTAAGTCGCTATAAAATGAATTCAAAAACAAAAAAAGGGCCGCTAAATGCGACCCTTTTTGTATATTTAAACCAACAAAAATTAGTTATTCATCGAATCAAAGAATTCTTCGTTCGTTTTCGAGGTCTTAAGTTTTTCGACCAGGAACTCAACAGAATCTGTAACACCCATAGGTGTAAGAATACGACGGAGAACCCACATTTTGCCGAGAGTATTTTTATCAACGAGGAGCTCTTCCTTACGTGTACCAGACTTGCTGATATCGATCGCAGGATAAGTACGTTTATCTGATAGCTTACGATCAAGAACGATCTCAGAGTTACCCGTACCTTTAAACTCTTCAAAGATAACCTCGTCCATACGGCTACCAGTATCGATAAGAGCCGTAGAGATGATTGTTAAGCTTCCGCCCTCTTCGATGTTACGAGCAGCACCAAAGAAGCGCTTAGGACGTTGTAGAGCGTTCGCATCCACACCACCGGTCAATACCTTACCAGAACTAGGTACAACGGTGTTGTAGGCACGTGCTAGACGCGTAATAGAGTCCAAAAGGATTACAACGTCCTTTTTGTGCTCAACAAGACGTTTAGCTTTTTCAAGAACCATTTCAGTTACCTGAACGTGGCGATGTGCAGGTTCATCAAAAGTCGAACTTACGACTTCGCCCTTAACAGAGCGCGCCATATCAGTCACTTCTTCAGGGCGTTCATCAATAAGGAGAACAATAAGGAATACTTCTGGATGATTGGTGGAAATTGAGTGCGCAATATTCTGCATCAGAACCGTTTTACCAGTTCTAGGCGGCGCAACGATCAAAGCACGCTGACCTTTACCCAGGGGTGTTACCAAATCAATGACACGTGTTGTCATATCTTTGGAAGCTGGATCGTCAATTTCAAGTTTGAGTTTTTCATCCGGATACAACGGCGTCAGATTGTCAAAATTAATCCTGTGACGTGAAGATTCCGGCAGATCAAAGTTAATTGAGTTAACCTTGAGAAGAGCAAAATAGCGCTCGCCATCTTTAGGCGCGCGGATCTGTCCCTCGACTGTATCCCCGGTTCGCAAACCAAATCTACGAACCTGGCTTGGACTGACATAAATATCATCCGGCCCAGGTAAATAATTAGATTCAGGCGCACGCAGGAAGCCAAACCCATCTTGCAGAATTTCTAAAACACCAGAGCCAAAGATTGGCACATCGTTTTCAGCCATTTGTTTAAGGATGGCGAACATCATGTCCTGCTTACGCAGGGTGCTGGCGTTCTCTACTTCAAGCTCTTCCGCAAGCTTTAGCAGCTCGGCGGGGCTTTTTAATTTGAGATCTTGTAAGTTCATATGAAGGAAAGGTTCGGTTCAGTCGGAAATAAATATTGAACGGGATGATTTTTAGAATGCAACATACAAGTTAAGAATTATTCAAGGGCGCATAGACAATTTAGAGGGTCGAGATTCGGACGCACCTAAGAAATCGATTTGTAATGCTACATATTCTAAAGGTAGGGCAACGGACTAAAGAAGTGGCCCGCATTCGTTAGCGGGGTGAATTATAGTACCTCAAAAAGGAAGTCAAGTAAAAGAATTCCCAAGGTTTTCCGATTTTCGAGCTAATTCTAGAATTTAACAGGCCTTAAAAAGGCTTAACGACCACAAAAACTACGATTAGAATCATCAGTAATGTTGGAACTTCGTTAGCAAAACGATAAAATTTCTCGCTTTTGGTATTATTATCAACCTGAAAAGCCTTCATCCACTTGGAAGAAGCACCATGAAAACCCATCAGAAGAAAAAGGAATAGAAATTTTCCATGAAACCAGCCCTCACGGAAGGCTTCGGTATCCAAAACAAGCAAAATACCAAATAACCAGCTGGCTGCCATTGCAGGGTTCATGATGAAACGGAAAAGTTTCCGTTCCATCACTTTAAAAATTTCTGAGCGTTCAGAACCCACAGGCACTTGCGTGTGATAGACAAAGATTCTTGGCAGATATAACAAGCCAGCCAGCCATGAGATGACAGAAATTATATGCAGGGCTTTAATCCAGAGATAGCCCTCTCCCAAAAATCCAACCATTTATTATAATTTCCTGACGGTTAATCAGCCTCTGACAAGCTTGAGCATATGTTCAACGTTTTCGATCGGCGTTTGCGGAACAATGCCATGACCCAAGTTGAAGATAAAGGGTCCATCACTGAGATCAGAGAGTATTTTTTCAATTGAACGATCGAGAAGTTCTCCTCCGGCTACCAAAAGCAAGGGATCAAGGTTTCCCTGCACAGTAACGTGAGGCTGAATGTTGTCTCTGGCCCAAGCTGTAGAAAGAGTTGTATCAAGCCCTAAAGCATCTGCACCGCTCTCTTTTGCAAAGATCTTATAACTATCACCAACTCCCCTTGGAAAGAGAATAACTGGGACGTCGGGATAAACGGATTTGATTCCAGCTATAATTTTTTTACAGGGTTCCAAGCACCAGCGGCGCAGTGCAAATTCAGGCCAAATACCCGCCCAAGAATCAAAGAGTTGTACGGTTTCTGCACCGCTTTCGATCTGCTTGATGAGATAGAGCGTCGTTGCTTCTACGACCAAGTCAATAATGCGATCAAACTCTTCAGGTCTTGAGTAAGCCCATGTTTTTGCCTTTGCATAATCTTTGGAAGACCCGCCTTCGATCATATAACTGACCACTGTCCAGGGAGCGCCAGCAAAGCCGATTAACGTTGTTTCTTTTGGAAGATCTTCTTTCAACCGACCAAGTGTTTCATAGACGGGCGCCATATGATTGTGAAGATTATCTAACTTAAGGTTTTCCAGGTCTTTGATGGATTTAAGCGGCTCCAGCTTTGGTCCCACACCTTCTTCAAACCATACTTTTTGGCCGAGTGCGTGCGGTATTACGAGGATATCGCTAAAGACGATTGAAGCATCGAAACCAAAACGACGTATTGGCTGCATAGTAACTTCTACAGCGAGGTCTGGTGTGTAACAGAGATCAAGGAAGCCGTTAGCTGATGCTCTTGTTTTTCTGTATTCTGGTAAAAACCGTCCTGCTTGGCGCATTAACCAGATTGGGGGACGTTCTGTTTTTTCGCCTTTTAAAGCGCGTATCATGAGCTTGTTTTCGGTCTTCACGATCTTATCGAACCTCGCGTTAAGAGTTATCTCTATTAATATACTAAGTAATAGTAATTATTTGTTGTTGTTGTAGATCCCTGTGAATCACGAGGATTATTTAGTTATTCATAACTTGTCCGCAACCTTCAAGCTCTCAATTTCATTTTTCATTTCTTCTGTGAGTCTTCACGTGGATCAAAAACAGCGACTCCTCAGAGAGTCATGGAGTCCTAAATTTAATTTAATTATGTGAATTACGGGGATAACTTACTTTGTGTCTGGAGTCCTTTTACAGGTTTTACACAGGTGTGGGTATTGTCGCGAATTGTCGCATAAGGCGAGGGAGCGCCTGAGGGACAAGGTGTGTAAAAAATTGGTTTGTGGAAAAATTGGAGAGTTATCCACAAAGTTTTACCCAGTACCCCCAGGCTTATTCACATGTAGGATTTTGTAGATGTGTAATGATTATCAAAGGGCTACCTAAATACGACGATTAATAAATATCATGGCTATTTTCGCTCGAAGACTCCTCTGATCTCTTCAGTTTATCAGTAGGGAATTCTTTGATTTTATAAGCATCTCGTCCTTCATTCTTTAACTTGGTATAGATCGTTATCTGCTTCTTTTTTAGAATTGTTCGAGAGTAGATCCGAGATAGAGGCGTGGTATTTAAGCGACAGCGTTTGCTAGCAAGCCCTTACACTATCACTTAAGGGGGTTTAGATAGATTATAAAAGTTTGGATATTTGGGTAAGATTTTCACAATTACGGATAGTGATTCTTCAATAATTGTTTTGATCCAGTTGAATTACTGGAGGTTTCCCGACAAAGCCTTAATGTGTATGAATAGTTCTCAGAATATAGTTTAGGGTAGAGAGTTCGGAATTAGATTATGTCGCAGTCCCATTTACATCTTGTATCAGATTCTACAGGTGAAACGATTAATTCGGTGGCTCGGGCCTGTATGGTTCAGTTTAAAGTCGAAGAACCCATTGAACATGTCTGGAGCTTAATTCGAACAAAAGTTCAGATGGAAAAGGTACTTCTACAAATCCGCCAAAAGCCTGGTCCAGTTTTGTTTACTGTTGTTAATCAAGAACTTCGTGAAATTCTTATCAGAGAATGCCGTCGCTTAGGGCTACCATCTATCCCTGTACTCGATCCCGTAATACATGCCCTTGCCAGCTACTTTAACCTTGAAATGTCTGGTAAACCAGGTCTTCAGCATACCCTAGATAGCGAATACTTTAATAGAATTGAGGCGATGAATTTTGCCCTGAACCATGATGATGGGCAACTCCCTCAAAATCTTAATGATGCCGATATTGTATTACTAGGAGTTTCCAGAACCTCAAAGACGCCAACGTGTATCTACCTGGCAAATCGAGGACTTAAGGCAGCAAATGTTCCTGTGGTTCCAGGTTGCCCTCTTCCTATAGAACTCGATAGTCTGACAAAACCATTGGTCGTTGGTCTGACAAAGGATCCCGCCAGTTTGATGCAAATTCGTCGCAGCCGATTAAAGATGATTTCCAATGAGGAAGAGACCGATTATGTGCATCTTGAATCGATTAGAGAAGAAGTAAAAATTGCACGCAAGCTCTGCAATGAACACCAATGGCCCATTATTGATGTAACAAGGCGGTCCATCGAAGAAACCGCAGCCACGATTATCAAACATTATCACCGCCATATGGGGATGGGTGATGAGTAACCTACTAATCGAAAATAACTTGGCAGAAACGGATGTAATCCTGGCTTCCGCTAGTAAAGCGCGGCAAGAGCTTTTGCAGAATGCAGGCGTTCGTCTTGCAGGGGCAATACCTGCAGCGATTGATGAAGGGGATGTCAAAGAATCCCTCAAAAATGAAGGTGCCACTGCGCTGCAGGTTGCTGAAACTTTGGCTGAACTAAAGGCACGCAAGGTTTCGATATCTAATCCGGATTGTTTTGTTATCGGTGCAGACCAGATGCTCAATTGCAATGGGATCTGGTTTGATAAACCTGAAGATATGGACCATGCCGCGGCCCATTTGAAAGCTTTATCTGGGAAAGTTCATACTCTGGAGTGCTCGGTATGTGTAGTGAAAAATGGACAGCGTGTCTGGCATCACAACGAGACAGCATCTTTAACAATGCGCGACTTGGGTGACCCTTTTATCAAAGCCTATCTGGAAACGGTTGGTGAAGATGCTCTTTATTCAGTTGGTGCCTATCAATTAGAAGGGCTTGGGGCTCAGCTCTTTAACCGAATTCAAGGCGATTATTTTACAATCCTCGGATTGTCTTTGCTCCCTCTTCTAAATTTTTTACGGCAAAACAGGATTATTGCCTGATGATTTTAACAGGAAAAGCGCGTCTAGCTGGCGTTGTCGGTTGGCCTATTTCTCATTCTAAATCCCCCAGACTTCACGGATATTGGCTGGAAAATCTCTCAATTGACGGCGCTTATCTTCCGCTGGCCATCGATCCTGTTCACTTTGAGGAAACTTTACGAGGATTGAAGAACGCCGGATTTCAAGGGGTTAATGTTACTGTTCCCCATAAGGAAGCTGCGTTGAAGTTTTGTGATGAGGTTGATCCTCTGGCAAGACGGATCGGCGCTGTAAATACCATTGTTTTCAAAAATGGGCGATCTTTTGGCTCAAATACGGATGCTTTTGGTTTTATTGAAAATTTACGACAGAATTCAACTCACTTGGATTTTGGCACGGCAAAGGTCGTTGTTCTCGGTGCTGGCGGTGCAGCAAGAGGCGTTATTGTTGCTCTACAAGATGCAGGGGTATCTGAAGTGTTACTCGTGAACAGAACAAAAAGCAGATCAGAAGCGCTTGCTGATGACTTGTCTACTGATTTGTCCAGTGGCCAGGGCAGTGTCCAGAACTGGAGTCAGAACAGAAAAATTCAAGTTTGTGAATGGGAAAAGAGAAACGAAATCCTTTCTGGCGCTGATTTGCTGGTCAACACAACCAGCCTGGGTATGGCAGGGCAACCTCCTCTGGAGTTGGATTTGAGCGCCCTCCCCTTAAATGCTGTGGTGACAGATATTGTCTATGCCCCGCTAATAACACCTTTGCTGGAAATGGCCCGCTCTCGGGGGAATCAAATTGTTGATGGTTTGGGAATGTTGTTACATCAAGCGCGCCCAGGCTTTCAGGCGTGGTTTGGTGAAAAACCAGAAGTAACCCCTGAGTTGAGAGAATTTGTTCTTGATGCCTAAAAGTCCGATCCAAGCTTTGAAAAAAGGCTGGAAACCGTTCATTTTCCAGGAGAAGACTTGATGTATGTTCTGGGATTAACAGGCTCTATCGGTATGGGAAAAAGTACGGCAGCGGAAATGTTTCGGCGTTTAAATGTTCCGGTGCATGATGCGGATGCCACGGTTCATAAACTGATGAACAAAAACGGTGCAGCTGTTAAGGACATAAAAGCCAAGTTTCCCAATGTTGTCCTTAACGGTGCTGTCGATAGAAAGAAACTCGGAGACGAGGTTTTTGGCAATCCTGAAAAACTGGTACAATTGGAAGCCATTTTACACCCGCTTGTCAGGAAAAAAATGCATCAATTTTTGAGCCGTTACGCTTATCAACGTCGAAAATTGGTTGTTTTGGATATACCTTTGTTATTTGAAACGAAAGGGTATCGCTTTTGTGATGGTGTGTTGGTGATAAGTTGTCCTGAATTTCTCCAAGACCAAAGGGTTATGTCGCGGAAAGGAATGACGGAAAGCAAATACCATGCAATCTTAAACAAACAAACTCCTGACGCCGAGAAAAGAGCGCTTGCTGATTATGTGATAAAATCTAATCAGGGTAAGCGGTATAGTTACCTCAAGGTCAAGCAACTCGTTGAAGTCTTGAGCACAGGTGGTATAAATTGCCGGAATTTTTCTCCTCACCTTTCGCTTGCCTGTAAAAAATAGGCTTACGAGCAAAAATAGATTTATTGTCGGATAGAAATTAATGCGTGAAATCATTCTCGATACAGAAACAACAGGCTTTAAACCAGAAGAAGGCCACCGTATCGTGGAGATTGGCTGTATGGAAGTGTATCAAAACCTTCCGACAGGCAAATCATTGCAGCTTTATATCAATCCTGAGCGCGATATGCCGGAGGGTGCCTTTAAGGTGCATGGGATCAGTTCAGAGTTTTTGGCTGACAAGCCGCTTTTCCCGAAAGTTGTTGATGAATTCTTGGAGTTTATCGGTGAAGACCCTCTGGTTATTCACAATGCACCCTTTGATATGAAGTTTCTCAATTCAGAACTTAAGTGGGCAGGAAAACCAGCCCTGAAAAATAAACCGATAGACACGGTGGTCATTGCCCGCGAACTCTTTCCGGGGTCTCCAGTCAACCTTGATGCACTTTGTCGTCGTTTTGATATCGATAATTCGTCACGGACATATCATGGCGCTCTACTCGATTGTGAATTGCTGGCTGAAGTTTACCTCGAGCTTCGGGGCGGGCGACAGCATGGCTTTGACCTCGCAGCGAACAAAAGAGGCGGTAAATCGGCCAGTGGAAAAGGAGCAGGTTCTGGCACTGTCCCTTTAACTGGTAAAGCTATTCGTGAGCCTCGTCCCCACATTGTTCCAGAAGAAGAACTTGCGGCCCACGAGGCGATGCTTGATTTGTTGAGCGATCCGCTCTGGAGAAAATAAAGGCAGAAAAAAATAAAAGCGGAGAAAATAGGGCTAAAATATAAAAAAGGGCAGCAAAAGCCGCCCTTTTAACTCATAAATCGTTAAACGATTTTTATGCTTCGGCTGTCGTTTCGTCTTTAGCCATTTCTTCATTCGCTGCTTGAGCAGCTGCTTCACTTTTGCGCTGCATAAACATCTGATGAAAATCAATCGGGTTCATGATTAATGGCGGGAATCCACCGTCCCGTGTGATGTCAGCAACGATGTTACGTGCAAATGGGAACAGGTAACGCGGTGCTTCAACCATCAATAGCAGCTCAACGATTTGTGCTTCCAGGCCTTCAGCCAGGGTAACAACCCCGCCGTAGTCGAGCTCAATCATGAAGGCTGTTTTGTCATCAATAGTAGCAGAACCACGAATGTTGAGGACAACTTCATACGCTGTATCAGATAGTTGGGTTGGGCTGACATCTACGTTGATGTCAAGCTGAGGTGCTTTTTCTGACATCATTGGATAAATCATCGGCGAATTTGGGTTCTCGAATGACAAATCCTTGATGAACTGCATCTTGATTACCAGCGGCTGTTGCTGGGCGGTATTTTCTTCAGCCATAAAAAAGCTCCCTAAATGTTTGCCTGTTTGGCTAGCATGGTTTGAAGTTGTGAACAACCAACGATTAATTCAAGAGACAATTTCACACAGCATAATTCACACAGCATAATTCGACAGGACAAAATGAGGTCTCATAATTTATGGGTATTGGAAATGTGTTCGAAATATTTTTGAGACAACCTAATCAGCTTGGAAGAGACTTTTCTCGGGATTTAGGTTCAGGGACGCTAAATCGATATTTAAAATTTCACCATTGATGGTTTCTTCGCCAGTTAGGCTACGGATAAAGGCCCAATGACTTACGACAAGTGTTTTCGACCAGTCTCCGAGATCCAACATTTTTTGCTGAAACTCTTGGCACCGTAATTTTACCTGATGTTCCGTTTCATCCAAATCAGGCCACCAATGCTCGTTTAGCTCATCAAAATCAAGGTGTGGCCAAGCTTTGGATAATTTGGAGGCGGTTGATCCGATGTCGCAGGAAAAAAAAGCATGTTCGTGGACAAGAGACTCAATAGTAACAGGCAGTTTTAGAATATTAGCAACAATATCAGCGGTCTGTAGAGTCCTTGTATAGGGGCTGACGAGTATATTTGTGATCTCTTTTTCTTTGAGCTTTTCGGCAGCTGATCGGATTTGCTCACGTCCCATGTCAGTTAATTCCGGATCCGGAATGTTTGGGTCAATTCTGGTCTTTGAATAGGTGACGTTGAACTGGGATTGTCCATGTCTGAGAAGATACATCAGTAATCCTAAAACTGCAGGTGCCGTTCAATGAGTTACTCAGAGACTACAGGGGGCGTTTCAATAAGAAAACCGTTGGTTGGCGTTTAAGATAATTGTCGCCCTTAGGTGTTTAGTCCCGGCGTTTGCTGGATGGGGTTGATTTTGAATCTGTCTGGTTCATT
>CAJXUS010000053.1 GCA_913060675.1 uncultured Rhodospirillales bacterium | reverse complement strand
ATCTACACTATCCTCTTCGTCGGCAGCGTCAGATGTGTATAAGAGACAGAAATTAGCTTCATCAACAACCTTTTGAAGGGTGTCGGTATCTGCTTCGAGAGTAAGAATGTCATCTTCTTTGAGACGCATGTACCCGGAAGGGGCAAGCATACGATCTTCCCTGCGAACCAGGGCTACAACAGCCACATTTCCCTGTGCCAGAGTTTCCAGGTCGACGAGACGGTGGCCGATATAAGGAGAGTTTTCTGGGATTCGCACATCAGCGATATAGTCTTCAATCTGAAACAGGCTTTCGTTTTCGTTACTGTTAACAGAACGTTTGGGTAATAAGCGCCAACCGACAACCGATATGAAAAAAATTCCTGTTAAAGCAACACCTAACCCCACAGGTAGAAAATCGAACATCGCAAAATTTTCACCCGTTTCCGCCTGTCTGAAGCTGGAAATGATGATATTTGGCGGGGTGCCGATGAGTGTAGTTAAGCCCCCGAGCAGTGAGCCAAAGCTCAAGGGCATAAGGACTTCACTCGTTGGGCGCTTACTATTATAGGCACTTCCAATCGCAATCGGGAGCATCAATGCCAAAGCGCCAACATTATTCATAAAGGCTGAGCAAACGGCAACGACGCCAGTAAGAGCTAGAATATGTAGAGTCGGATGTCCTGCCGCGGGTTCGAGAAATCGCGTTGCAAGCTCGACAATGCCTGAATTGCGCAGAGCATGAGAGATTATGAGAACCGCAGCCACAGTAATGACCGCCGGATGACCAAAGCCCAAAAAGGCGGTGTCAGCTGGAACAACCCCAAGTATGACGGACCCAATTAGGGCCATCATTGCAACTACGTCGTACCTTATTCTCCCCCATATAAACAGAATCAATGCGAGGCCAATTATGGCAAAAACGATAATTTGATCGGTATACATCCCCACCTAACTTTGCGAAGTTATTCATGTTAAGTGTATTGAAAATATTCTTCTTTGGCCTTCACTACAATGCTGTGCATCTGCAAAAGGTTCATTTCTATTAAAAACAGTGCAAAATAAGCAAGGATTTTGCGGTGCAATATGTTTATAGTGCGCTGGCGACCTGAAAAAGTCGGTTTGCGACCCAAAATTATGGGTGGTTTTTGTAGCGCAGCCAAAAGAGCTGCCATACTGGAGTTACGTGTCCATGAATGAAAAACCTAGTGAACGTCCCTTAAATCCACGATTCTCATCCGGGCCTTGTGCAAAGCGTCCTGGCTGGTCTCTGGATTCACTAGGCTCTTGCTGGCATGGTCGGTCTCATCGCGCAAAAGGTGGAAAAGCTAAACTTGTGCAAGTGATCGAGCAGTCACGCAAAATCCTTGGTATCCCTGAAGACTATCGTATCGGAATCGTCCCAGCTTCTGATACTGGTGCTGTTGAAATGGCACTGTGGTCTCTCTTGGGACCACGGGGAGTTGATATGCTGTCATGGGAAAGTTTCGGTAAAGGTTGGGTCACTGATGTGATCAAGCAACTGAAACTCGATGATGTTCGTACTATTGAAGCTGACTACGGCCAGCTTCCTGATTTGTCTCAGGTTTCCTGGGATCGTGATGTTGTGTTTACCTGGAATGGTACAACGTCGGGTGTTCGTGTGCCAAATGGAGAGTGGATCGATTCTGATCGTGCGGGACTTTCTATATGCGACGCGACCTCAGCAGCTTTCGCGATGCCCTTGCCTTGGGATAAACTCGATGTGACCACTTGGTCGTGGCAAAAGGTTCTTGGTGGGGAAGCCGCTCACGGCATGATTGCTTTGAGCCCGCGTGCGGTTGAACGCCTTGAGAGCCATGAACCGTCTTGGCCAATGCCAAAAATCTTCCGCCTGACAAAGGGCGGAAAGCTCAACGAATCCATCTTTAAAGGCGCAACGATTAACACACCTTCGATGATCTGTGTTGAGGATGCTATCGATTCGTTGAATTGGGCCGATTCTATTGGTGGCCTCGAAGGCCTCGTTGGCCGGTGTAACGCCAACTTGGCGGCGATTGCAGACTGGGTTGCGAAAAGCGATTGGGTAGCGTTCCTCGCGGAAGACGCCTCGATTTGTTCAACAACATCGATCTGTCTGAAAGTCAAAGCCGGATGGTTTGAAGCTTTATCTGCTGATGATCAGGCCAAGGCTGCTAAAGCTCTGGCTTCCAAAATGGAAGACGAGAACGTAGCCCTTGATATCGGCGCTTATCGGGATGCCCCCGCAGGTCTGCGGATTTGGGGTGGAGCAACGGTTGAAACTTCAGACATTGAGCTCCTTCTGCCCTGGTTAGATTGGGCAATTGAAGAAGTACGTGCGGAATTCGAATAGAGTTGGAAAAATGGTAAAAGTACTAATTAGCGATAAACTAAGTCCGAAAGCTGCGGACATCTTTCGTAACCGCGGTATCGAAGTCGATACCAAGGTTGGCCTCTCTGCTGAAGAGCTGATCAAGATCATCGGTGATTATGATGGTCTAGCGATTCGCTCTGCTACTAAAGTCACTCCAGAAGTTTTGGAAGCTGCAACCAACTTAAAAGTTGTTGGTCGTGCCGGCATCGGTGTTGATAACGTAAATATTGACGCAGCATCCGGTAAGGGTGTGGTTGTCATGAACACACCCCACGGTAATTCCATCACTACTGCAGAGCACGCGATTGCAATGATGTTTGCTACAGCGCGTCAAATTCCAGAAGCAAACGCTTCCACTCAGGATGGAAAGTGGGAGAAATCTCGCTTTATGGGTTCTGAACTTAATGCCAAGACACTTGGTGTAATTGGTTGCGGTAATATTGGCGCGATTGTGGTTGATCGTGCTCAAGGTTTGAAAATGAAGGTCGTAGCCTTCGATCCATTCCTCTCACCCGAGCGGGCGAATGATCTGGGTATTGAAAAAGTTGAGTTGGATGAGCTGCTCGCTCGTGCAGACTTTATTACCTTACACGTACCGCTTACGGATCAAACACGCGGCATTATTAATGCTGAGGCGATTGCGAAGACCAAGAAGGGTGTTCGTATCATTAACTGTGCACGTGGCGGTCTAGTTGTTGAGGCTGACTTGAAGGTCGCACTTGAAAGCGGCCATGTTGCTGGCGCAGCCAGTGATGTGTTCGAAGTTGAACCTGCAAAGGATTCTGTGTTATTTGGTGCTCCAAATTTCGTGGCTACTCCTCATCTTGGTGCTTCTACTGCTGAAGCTCAGGAGAATGTTGCGCTTCAAGTTGCTGAACAACTTTCTGATTATTTGCTGACAGGTGCCGTTACCAATGCGCTGAACATGCCGTCTTTAACAGCTGAGGAATCTAATAGACTTCAGCCTTATATGACCTTGTCTCATCAGCTGGGTAGCTTTGCCGGTCAATTGACGCGTACGGGGCTTAAAGCAATCAAGATTGACTACGAAGGGTCTGTAGCATCCCTTAATTGTCGTCCACTGACCCAGACAATTGTGGCCAGTCTTTTGGCTCCGATTATGGATTCAGTAAATGTTGTTAGCGCGCCTGTTATTGCTCGTGAGCGCAATATTGATGTCAGTGAAGCCAAACATGAACGTGATTGTGACTTCCAGACCTTGATCCGCTTAACCGTTACCACTGAGCAAGGCGAACGTTCTGTCGCAGGAACTCTTTTTGGAGGCAAACGTCCTCGCCTCGTGAACATTAAAGGGATCGAGATCGAGGCGGAACTTGGAAAACACATGCTTTATCTCACCAACGAAGATACCCCTGGTTACATTGGCGCCTTGGGAATGCAGTTGGGTGAAGCAGGTGTGAATATTGCAACTTTCCATCTTGGTCGCACGGCCCCAGGGCAAGATGCTATTGCCTTGATTGAGCTTGATAGTCCTCTCGATGCAGCTCAAATGGAAAAAGTTAAACAGCTACCTCAAACCAAACAGGTCGCTCAGCTTAACTTCTAGATTAAGCAGTAATCTGAAAAGAGGGCCGTTGGTTTATTCCACGGTCCTTTTTTTGTGGGGTAAAGATTCATTAAAAACCTTACGTTTAGCCGCCAATTTACAATTTTCCCGCAATAAATCAGGGAATCCGGTTGCTCTGCGGGGGGAAAAGCTGTAGTCAATCACCGAAAGAGCCCAAGGTTCGGTCTTCCGATCATTGTAGGTTTTTTCGCATCTTAATGAGCTTAAAAACCGACCCGGAACGCAGACTATGAAAAAGAATGGGAACCAGGCTTTATTGCCAGCTGGCTTACAGGATCTATTAATGCCTGCTGCCGCGCATGAAGCTGAAGTCGTACGCCGCCTAATCGATTGCTTTTCTTCCGAAGGATATGACCGGATCAAACCACCACTATTGGAGTTTGAGAACGCTTTATTATCTGGTGCTGGCGAAACACTCTCTGATCAAATTTTCCGTCTTATGGATCCTTCCAGCCATCGCATGATGGGGGTTAGGGCTGATATTACGCCTCAGATCGCACGTATTGCGGCTTCTCGTTTACAGAATGCACCGCGCCCGCTTCGTCTTTGCTATGGTGGCGATGTCCTTCAGGTTACTGGTAGCCAGCTGCGCCCTGAGCGCCAGTTCACCCAGGTTGGCGGCGAGCTGATAGGTGTTACCGAAGATGCTGCTGATGCGGAGGTAATTCTCGCAGCAGTTTCAGCCCTTGAAAGCGTTGGTGTTAAAGACCTCAGTGTAGATATTAACCTTCCAACACTGGTACCTGCGATTGCACGTGAGCTTGGTATTGATAATGAAGCGGCCCTAGAGCTGAGAGTTGCTTTAGATCGAAAAGATGCAGCTGAAGTTGAAAAGCTTGCAGGTAACAATTCAGAATTTTTCTTAAAGCTCCTTAATGCTGCGGGAACGGCTGAAGAAGTTTTGGGTTACGCCAGTAGCCTTAATTTTTCCGGTACCGCGAATCATGAGTTTGAGCGCCTTGTTAACGTTGTTAATCTCGTTGCAAAGGCTGCGCCTGATTTAACGGTAACGCTCGATTTGGTTGAGCACCGTGGTTTTGAATATCATACCGGCACAAGTTTCATCTTTTTCGCTAAAGGCGTTCGGGGAGAACTCGGACGTGGTGGGCGGTATGATTCTGTCAGTGTTGATAATGTGACGGAACCTGCTACGGGCTTTACCCTCTTTATGGATACTGTTCTTCGCGCCCTTCCGAAACCGAAAGTCGCTCGCCGTATTTTCCTCCCTTATGGAACGCGTCGAGAAGAAGGGAATGCCTTGCGTGCGCAAGGTTGGGTTACAATTGCTGGCCTTGAGCTAGCTGAGAATGATCGCGCGGAAGCGCTGCGTTTGTCCTGTAGTCATCTCCTTGAGAATGACCACATACACGAGTTAGGAAATAACTGATATGTCCAATGTTGCAGTCGTCGGCTCCCAATGGGGAGATGAAGGTAAAGGTAAGATCGTAGATTGGTTATCAGAACGCGCTGATGTCGTCGTTCGGTTCCAAGGTGGCCACAATGCTGGACATACGCTGGTGATTGATGGCGAGGTTTATAAACTCTCCCTTCTTCCTTCAGGTATTGTTCGTAAAGGAAAGATGTCCATCATTGGTAATGGTGTTGTTGTTGATCCCTGGGCGTTGCTTGCTGAAATTGAACGCTTGCAAGCACAAGGCGTTTCTATCACATCTGATAACCTTAAAGTCGCTGAAAACGCGGCTTTGATCCTGCCAATTCATGGTGAAGTCGATCGCGCACGTGAACTCGCTGCAAAAGGTGAAGCCAAAATTGGCACCACGGGTCGTGGTATTGGTCCAGCTTATGAAGATAAAGTTGGCCGTCGTGCAATTCGCATTTGTGACCTCGCTGACGAAGACTTCCTTCGCGAACGTGTTGCCGGTTTACTCTTGCACCACAACGCTCTGCTTCGCGGATTAGGTCAGCCTGAAATCAATGGTGATGGCCTGGTTGAGAAGCTTCTGGAAATTGCACCAAAGATCCTTCCCTTCGTTGATGTTGTTTGGCAACGTCTTGACGAGTGCAGGAAGACAGACAAGCGCGTTCTTTTCGAAGGTGCTCAGGGCGCAATGCTTGATGTCGACCACGGAACTTATCCTTTTGTGACGTCATCCAATACGATTTCTGGTCAAGCATCAGCTGGCTCTGGAGTTGGTCCAAGTTCCGTTGGCTATGTGCTTGGGATTACCAAAGCCTACACAACACGTGTCGGATCAGGTCCTTTCCCAACTGAACTGTTTGATGATGTTGGTCAACGTCTTGGTGAGCGCGGCCATGAGTTTGGTACCGTTACAGGTCGCCAACGCCGTTGTGGCTGGTTTGATGCTGTTATGGTTCGCCAGGCGTGTAAAGTCGGTGGCATCACTGGTATTGCCCTGACTAAACTTGATGTTCTCGATGGGTTTGAAGAGCTTAAGGTTTGTGTTGGTTATCGCATTGATGGCGTTGAATACGATCATCTACCATCCTTGCCGAGCAAGCAGGCAAAGGTTGAGCCGATCTATGAAACACTAGAGGGCTGGAGCGACAGCACTTATGGCGCGCGTTCTTGGGCTGATCTTCCTGCGACGGCTATTAAGTATATTCGTCGTATAGAAGAACTGATCGACGTTCCTGTTGCATTACTTTCTACAAGCCCGGAACGTGATGATACTATTTTGGTACAGGATCCGTTCCATCCAAAATCGTAAATCATCAATAGTGTAATCTGTAACAAGGTTATCTGTTTATTTAAAGGCGTCGTCATTTGATGGCGCCTTTTTAACATCAATTATTGGCAACCAAAATTTTGATTGAACAGATTGAGATAATAGAGAATTTTCGAAAATAAATTTATCTCATATTGTTCCTTTTCTATATGTTTTGTTAACTATCTTTTTTATATTTCTCTGTTATAGCTCAATAAATGTAGTTGCGAATAAGTTTTGAGAGGGCCGCCGAGAGCCCATTCTCAGGTAGAGGAATGTATGCCCGCTTACCTTAGGGAAATAACGAACGAATTAGCTCACCTTCAACAGCCCGTAGAGCTTGAGGGTCGTTACCGATTATTACCTGCAGAACGCTTGCCTGACCTTCAATCACCAGGAACCATGGCCATTGGTGCCGCGAGTTTAAAGAATGATGGCAGGTCACTTTTTGCTTTAATCTGCCAAAAAGAAGCCGCGCCAAGATTCTCGATGATACGCTTAATGACACGCGTTAATTGTTCGGCAATGCTAACCCCACTGACATCAGGGACTGTCCTTTTTCCTGATGATAACGTCCGCAGATTTGTCTTGGTATATGAGCGCCCCAGTGGGAAACGACTGATACCTTTAGTGGGCCATCCTGTGCCTAAATTGGACGAAGAAGAAATTCTTTCAGGAGTTATTCATAATCTCCTTCCCGCATTTAGGGAGCTCTCTACACGGACTTTAATGCACAGGGCTATCAGACCAGATAATGTGTTCATTACAACAGATGGGCGGGCAACTCTTGGAGAATGCCTCTCTACACCTGCGGCCTATGCGCAACCGGTCCTTTATGAACCCATTGATTCAGGCATGGCAAATGTTTCTGGGCGTGGGGATGGCGCGGTGCTTGATGATCTGTATTCCTTTGGTGTTTTACTCGCAGAACTTGCTATGGGCGGGACATTAATGAATGGGAAAAGTGATGAGGAGATTGTTGAGGCAAAAATAAAATTGGGATCATACGGAGCTCTTCTTGGTCAAACGCGTGTTCCTCTGAAATTGATGGAACCCCTAAGAGGTTTGCTGAGTGATGATGCCTATGAACGTTGGACCATGCCTGACCTTGATATGTGGGTAAATGGTCGTCACCTCAGCCCCAAGCAGGTTCCTTTACCTCAAAAGGCTGTGAGATCGATTTCTTTTGCTGGGAAAGATCACCTCACTGCGCCGGCTCTAGCCAATAGTATGCGGTTACATTGGAACGAGAGTAAAAAATTAGTATCCTCAGACCAACTGGATTCCTGGGTAAGGCGTGCATTGTCAAATGATGACATGGGTGATCTGATTGTTCTGGCTGAGCGAACCTCCCATGCGTTAGCAAGCACGGGTGCAGGTGAAGATAGAGCGGTGTCAGTGTCGATTATGGCTTTAGATCCCTCAGCGCCGATCGTTTATAAAGATACAATTGTAAGAGTAGATGCCATTGCGCAGGCTCTCGCGATAGATTTTTTCGTCCCCAATAAAGTCGAGCAAATTTTGGATATCATCCGGATGAAATTGTCTCAGGCCTGGGTGACATCTCAAACCCGGACCAAGCCTGAATTTGTTGCAATCATTAAGCAGATAGAATCACTATCTCAGAATGTAAAAAATATGGTACCGGGCTATGGCATGGAAAGAACGGTATATTCTGGTAATGAAGGATGGCCATGCCAATCTCCTCTCGTAGGTGATAATTATATTGAGGAACTAAAACACCTCCTTCCTGCGCTCGAAGATATGGTTGCATCTGGCCGAATAGAAGGTGCCCCGGTGGATAGGCATGTCCTGGCCTTTGCTATGAACCAAATGCGGGGTAATTTTGATACATTGTTGAAGCGATTTGAAGATCCTTTTCAAAAGGATATCTACAATCGCGCTTCTTTGAGGTTTTTGTCAGACCTACAGAAGCAATTCGGACCAGCACAATTGCCAGCCTTATCTACCCATATGGCGGATTTATTAATTGATGCTGTAGAAAATTTTCACAACACTTCGTTTCGAGAACAACTAAGAGAGGCTGTCGATAAGGCTAAACAAGATGGCAAACTTACAACCTTGCAAACGATTTTAGATAACTCTCAAATTCAGGGGCAAGACCAATCTGGTTTCAATCAGGCCCAAGCTATTTTTGCCAATTTGGAAGCTCAAGCGACCTGGCTGGAACAAGGCGGGCTTGTTTCTGATCAACATGTTCGAAGTGTTAGTGATAAGACATCTGCGGTGGTTTCTGGGGTATGTTCTGGATTGGCTTTGGTACTTATGACGTTATCTTGGGTATTATAGGGTTTTACGATGGGACGCTTACCTCTTTTACTTATTATTCTGGTGCTCGCGGCAGTACTCATGCCATCGGCTATTCTCTTGTGCGTGTTGATGGTGCCAAGCATTGTTGCTTTCATCGTTGATCGAAGTCCGCAGCGCTATCTCACAATGACAGTTGGCTTGCCAAATTTTTGTGGTGTATTGCCCGGGTTAACCAAGCTTTGGGAATTGGGGCAAACCTTTGATGGGGCATTTAGTGGTATTTCTGACCCTTGGAACATGATGGTTGCTTATAGTGCGGCTGGTTTTGGGTGGCTGATATACTTTGGGACGCCGCTTATTGTCAGCAGCTATTTGAGCATATCTACCGAAGGAAAAATAAAATCAATTCGGAGCTATCAAGATGTTTTAATTGACGCATGGGGTGAGGGCGTCAAGCAGTCAACAGCAGTTCAAGTTGATGAATCGGGTAATGAAAACGAGCAAGAAGTTATGTGATCGTAGCGTTGTTTCGAGAACTACGCCTTGTTAAGGCGCTGCCAAAAAATGATGAGATACAAAAGGATAAAGAGAGCAAAAAATAGCTCTTGTACTTCACTTGCTCTTTGAAAAATTCGAAAAGGTGCATCCAAAGCCCCTAATAATCTTTCCGTCATCCTGGCGACCTCTGAAATGATGGCAGTAGGTAGAAGGACTAACGTTGGAACGATAAAAGTAATAGGATTTTTTCTTAATTCTGGTCTGTAATGAAGAAATAGAGGAAAGACGATTCCTCCGAAAATAATGCCAATTTCGAGAATTGTCCGAGGTTTTTGATCAAGCCAAGAGCTTGTATTATGAAAATTGGTTTCACCTTGATCATTTATCGCAGTCCACTCGTTAGAAGTGCCCCACTGAAACCAGTGTTGCCCCCAACTGGCCTCTTCACCGGACATGTAAAAGCTGCCCAAAGCCGCGATTAATATCCAAAACCAAAGCCAGGAAAAATTCTTTAGATTTTTGTGAGCGAGCAATCGGATTGCAATTAAAAAAGAAATCGCGGGGATAACGGCATGGGATGTTTCTAAAATGCCAGATCGTTCGTTACCGATCCATTGGTCATATAGCTCGCCGGGTAGGAATAGACCTGTGAAGAGAAGCGATAGGATCAGAAATATCGGGGTCCATAACCACAACCACATGGGTAAATTATCATTTGTCATTTGATTCTTGGTGATCATTTTAGATTCCGCTAGCACAAAAATATCGATCTGTTTGGGGAAACTAACTTCTCAAAAGACAGGTAGCCAGCAAAATTTAGTTTAGAGCAAGGGCCGCCCTATAAATTAAAACCTTGAAAACGAAATGAAAACGAAAAGAGCATAAAAAAAGACCGACGATTAATTCGGCGGCCTTTTTTTATGTATGCTGTTAAGCTCAGGAAATTGCGAGCTTTTGTTCTATTGCCGCGTTCTTAATCGCTTTTTGTAATTTTTCAAAAGCTCGGACCTCGATCTGGCGCACACGTTCTCGACTGATATCATAGACGTGTGAAAGATCTTCTAAAGTCGTGGGATTATCTTTCAAACGCCGTTCTTGAAGAATGTGTTTTTCTCTGTCGGTCAGAGTATCCATGGCTTCTTCAAGAAGAACCCGTCGTTTTGTGAGTTCTTCTGATTCCGCATAAACGACTTCTTGGCTTTCAGTTTCATCTACGAGCCAATCCATCCACTCTCCATCCCCATCAATACGAAGAGGGGCGTTGAGAGAGTTGTCAGGGCCAGCTAGACGCCGGTTCATCTGTACAACGTCATTCTCAGAAACTTTCAGGGTATCTGCAATATGCGTAACCTGTTCAGGGGCGAGGTCTCCCTCGTCAATGGCAGCCATTTGCCCTTTCAGTTTCCGAAGATTGAAGAAAAGTTTTTTCTGGGCTGCAGTTGTCCCCATTTTAACAAGAGACCAGGAATGAAGGATATATTCTTGGATAGAGGCACGGATCCACCACATAGCGTAGGTCGCGAGGCGGAAGCCCTTTTCAGGATCAAACCGTTTAACGGCCTGCATCATCCCGACGTTTCCTTCAGAAATCAATTCTGATACTGGTAGGCCATAACCACGATAACCCATGGCAATTTTCGCTACGAGACGGAGATGACTGGTAACAAGGGTATGAGCAGCATCAACATTATCATTTTCCCGCCAGTTTTTTGCCAGCATGTACTCTTGATTTTGTTCCAACATAGGAAATTTGCGAATATCTTGTAGATATCGCGAAAGGTTTCCCTCTGGGGTTAGTGCCGGAATTCTTGGTGATGCCATTTTATTTCTCCCCTGTCTTTGCTTGTTGCTCGGTTAAATACCACTAAAATCACAACAGCATTTCTCTGCGAGTAGCTCATATGGTGTTTGATGCCGCACTGCACAAGGGGTGTTTGTTTTACGGATTGCGATTTTTAATTATTATAAACTATTTATCAAATCTTTCAAATCTATTGATAGTTCACTGGAGAACGATACTTCTTCTTTTGTGATGGGGTGGATGAACCCTAAAGTTTTTGCGTGAAGAGCCTGACGTTCGAACGATTTCATCTTCTCCTGTGCGAGAGGAGGAAGGTTCTTTAGTCGGCTCTGGCTCTGGCTGCCATAGAGCGGATCACCTAAAAGAGGATGTCCTGCATGTGTCATATGTACACGTATTTGGTGAGTTCTTCCTGTTTCCAAACGGCACTCAATAAGACTTACGGCACCACCGGATAGGATTTGAAGTGTCTTGTAGTGAGTTGCCGCGGTTTTGCCTCCGCGTGTGACCACGGCCATCTTCTTCCTGTTTTTCGGGCTCCTGCCAATGTTTCCTTCAATTCGACCAGAGGCTGGTTTGGGATATCCCCATACGACAGCATTGTAGCTGCGTTCGATATCATGGGCGGCAAAAAGTTGAACCAGGCCTTGATGGCACTCATCGGTTTTAGCGACCACCATTAAACCACTGGTGTCCTTGTCAATGCGATGCACAATACCTGGACGCTTAACGCCGCCAATTCCTTTGAAATCTTCGCCGCAATGATAAAGCAGGGCATTTACAAGAGTACCGTCTGCATTCCCAGGCGCAGGGTGGACGACCATACCGGAAGGTTTGTTTATGATGAGAAGGTATGGATCTTCAAAAACAACATCGAGAGGAATATCCTGGGCAACGGGTTCGGGATCGACCGGTTGAGGAACTCTTAAGTCGATGGATTG
Source organism: uncultured Rhodospirillales bacterium (assembly GCA_913060675.1). GTDB lineage: Bacteria > Pseudomonadota > Alphaproteobacteria > Kiloniellales > Kiloniellaceae > Kiloniella. The sequence goes on along the minus strand of CAJXUS010000053.1, from coordinate 17,748 downwards.
GCCTACTTTTAATCGATAATTGGGCGTTTCAACTATGGCTCCATCAATCAGCAGGCATCTTTGGGCTATCAGAGCTTGTAGTCGACTGCGGGAAAGATCAGGGAGCCGAAGGGCGAGGAACTTGTCGAGACGGAATTTTTTTTCTGTTTCTTCCACAATCAAAGTGTAAGCTTGTTCCGTGCCGGGGGAGCTGCCTAAATCTGGTCCGATAATTGGCATGGGGGATCCTCTTAAAGATATCTCTGGCTTGTCGTTTTGATCAGGCTCGCCTATTACAAGACGTTCTTTTACTCGTGGGTTGATCAAGATGAAAGCTATTAAGATAGCCGTTGTAATTATGAGTGTATTCCTCATTGTTGGTTTTGGTGTTGTTATTTACACGATATCCACGCGAATGAGTGATGGCACTTTGATGCAAAATTCTAAAGTACCATCCGTGGTAGCTGTTGCGCCTGAGACAAAGAGCAATGACTTGCCTGCTAAATTTGATAGTTCAGTTGTCAAGGTAGCTCCGGGGTGTCACCTGGTGGATGCGCAACTGTTACCGGGAAAAGTGATGCTTCGTTTTGATGGTGCAGTTGAACGTGGGTGCCAAAAAATTAAGCTCTTTTCCTCTGAGAGCGGAAAGCTTCTTGGAGAGTGGCTTGTGGAAAGTTCAGAGGTTAATCCGTAAAAATGAAGTCTGAACACTCCCAAGATTTGTATCGTTAAAAAGCCGGGATTGTTAAGAAATATGAACTGTTAAAAGAAAAGCTAGCGATGACAAATTTTGCCTCAGATAACGTTACCGGAGTTGCGCCAGAAATCATGGACGCAATTTTGAAGGCCAATAACGATCATGCAGCTTCAAGTTATGGTGCTGACAAGTGGACAGATAGTCTGAATGAAAAGGCCTCAGCAATATTTGAAAAAGACGTCAGTGTGTTTCCTGTGATTAGTGGAACGGCAGCAAATGTATTACCAATTTCTTCGTTAACGCCGTCTTACGGCACAATTTATTGCCATGAACAAGCACACATAAATACAGATGAATGTAACGCGAGTGAATTTTATACAGGTGGTGCAAAGCTAATCCCGCTTCCCGGCGATCATGGAAAGTATACCGCGGAAACCCTTTCTGCCGCGATTTTCGGCAAAGGGGTTCCCCGACATTCACAACCTTCCTTGGTAAGTATTACGCAAACAACTGAAGCAGGAACTTTATATCGTCCCAATGAAATTTCTGCGATTACTGCAGTTGCCCGTAACAATGGTTTGAAGGTTCATATGGATGGGGCTCGTTTTGCTAATTCTGTTGCGGGGCTAAGAGTGTCCCCTGCAGAAGCCACTTGGAAAGCTGGAATTGATGTACTCTCCTTTGGGGCGACAAAAAACGGTGCAATGGGGGCTGAATTGGTCGTTTTTTTCAACAAGACTGATATGGCGGAGCTGGAACATCGAAGAGTTCGCGGCGGGCATTTTCTCTCAAAAATGCGTTTTATTTCTGCTCAGTTAACGGCTTATCTTGATAATGATTTGTGGTTGAAGAATGCAAGCCATGCCAACGCGATGGCAACAAGAATTGCCAATTCTCTAAAAGAAATTCCATCGGTCAGTTTTGTACACCCTGTAGAAGCGAATATTTTATTTATGCGAATGCCAAAAGGGATGGTGCGAAAACTGAAAAGTGCTGGATTTGAATTTTATGAAATGTCTGATGATGAGCCAACATTGGTGCGGTTGGTTCTTTCATTTAATTCCAGCGCAGATGATGTGGATAATTTTGTTAAGATAGTTAAAAATTACTCTTAGTAAAACCCGGTTTCATCGTTCAAAAATAACCCCGCTTCTACAGTGGGGTTTTTGTTTTTTTGCCAGATCGAAAATATTTTTTATCATTTCTTGAAAATTGTTGATCCAGCTTTGTATGTACTGCGTAAAAAAATATAAGAGCATTTTCAGTCAAGTAGCGCTTTGCCTGTAAGTATCGTTACAGGTTTAGTTTCATGATGATGAAAAAAAAATCAGCTTCTGTTTTGATATATCAAGGTGGAAAAATTTAAAGACTGAAGATTAGAGGGAACGTATCACAGGTTAGCAAAGATATATAAAGGAGGCCATAATGCCCAATCCCGATATTTTCGAAGCATATTCCGAGCTTTATGACAGCCGGCAAGAATGCGAAATGTCGTTGAGGGATTACTTGTCTGGTTGTAAGGAAGACAAGGTAATGTATGCCTCCACTGCGGAACGTATGCTAGAATCCATTGGCGAACCCGAACTTTTTGATACCAGTCAAGATGAGCGTATGGGGCGGATCTTTATGAACCGAACCATTAAACGTTATACAACCTTCAGTGAATTCTATGGCATGGAAGAAACTATTGAACGGATAGTTGGTTTTTTCAAACATGCATCTCAAGGTTTAGAAGAGAAAAAACAAATCCTGTATTTGTTGGGCCCAGTTGGAGGCGGGAAGTCTTCTATCGCTGAGCGCCTTAAGGCATTAATAGAAAATTGCCCAGTGTATGTTCTCAAAGCCGGGGATCAAATCAGTCCAATATTTGAATCTCCGTTAGGTTTATTTGACCCCGGTAAAATGGGGGACCTTCTCGAAGACAAGTATGGTATCTCTAAACACCGCCTTCCCGGATTAATATCTCCTTGGGCATTGAAAAGGTTGGAAGAGTTTGAAGGTGATATTTCTAAATTCACCGTCCTCAAAATGTATCCCTCTAAACTTAAACAAATATGCGTAACTAAAACAGAACCTGGTGATGAAAATAACCAGGATATCTCTTCTCTCGTCGGTAAGGTAGATATTCGTAAGTTGGAATATTACAGCCAAAACGATTCTGATGCCTATTCCTATAGCGGTGGTTTGAATATGGCTACTCAGGGACTTCTTGAATTTGTTGAGATGTTCAAAGCGCCGATTAAAATGCTTCACCCGCTTTTGACGGCAACCCAGGAAGGGAATTATGTTGGTACTGAAAACCTTGGTGCGATACCTTTCCAAGGCATTATATTAGCGCATTCAAATGAATCTGAATGGCAAAATTTTAAAAACAATAAAAACAATGAGGCCTTTATTGACCGTGTGTGCGTCATCAAGGTGCCATACTGTTTACGCGCCATTGAAGAAGCCCAAATTTATCACAAACTCATTCGCAATAGTGATTTGAATGAAACACATAGCGCCCCTGCAACATTGGAAATGATGTCTCAGTTCAGTGTTATGACCCGGTTAAAAGAACACGAGAACTCAAATATATTCTCGAAAATGCGTGTTTATAACGGTGATAATTTAAAAGATGTCGACCCTAATGCGAAGCCAATTCAGGAGTACAAAGAGGCCGCAGGTCAAAATGAAGGTATGAGTGGGGTGTCTACACGATTTGCTTTTAAGGTCTTAGCAGAAACTTTCAACTATGACGCTAATGAGATTGCGGCAGATCCGGTTCACTTAATGTACATCCTGGAGCAGTCAATTCAGCGCGAGCAATTCGCTGAAGAGGTCGAAAAGCGGTATGTTGAATTCATAAAAGGGTATTTGTCTCCCCGTTATGCCGAATTCATTGGTAACGAAATTCAAAAAGCTTATTTGGAATCCTATTCTGATTTCGGACAAAATCTCTTTGATCGTTACATCTCTTATGCTGACGCCTGGATCGAAGGGCATGACTTTAAAGACCCAGATACGGGGCAACTACTGGATCCTCGGATTTTGGATCAAGAGCTTTCAAAAATTGAAAAGCCTGCAGGTATTTCTAATCCTAAAGACTTCCGAAATGAAGTCGTGAAATTTACGCTGCGGACAAGGGCGACCAACAAGGGGCGTAATCCTCATTGGACTTCTTATGAAAAACTCCGTGAGGTCATTGAAAAACGGATGTTCTCCCAGGTTGAAGATTTACTCCCGGTTATTTCCTTTGGGTCTAAAAAGGACAAAAAAACAGAATCAAAACACAATGAGTTTGTCGAGCGCATGGTGGTTCGAGGATATAGCAAGCGTCAAGTCCACAGGCTTGTTGACTGGTATATGCGTGTGAACAAAGCAGGATAACCTGCACGGTTACTTTGGGGAGGGAACAACCGAACGGATAAACAAAATTATGATGCATTTTATTGATAGGCGCTTAAACCCAAAGGGCAAAAGTTTACCCAATCGACAACGGTTTATGCGGCGTGCACAGTCTCAAATACGCAAAGCGGTTAAGGAGGCTGTGAATGGGGGGAAGATAACTGATATTGGTCATAATGGACGTATCACTATTCCTTCTAAGGGCCTCAATGAACCGCGTTTTAAATATGATTATAATAAAGGAAAGCACGATCGTGTTCTTCCTGGAAACAAAGAGTTCTCAGCCGGAGATCAAATAAAACGTCCACCTAAAGGCGGTGAAGGCAAGGGCGGTAAAAAAGCAAGCGAAGATGGGGATGGCGAGGATAGTTTTCAATTCTCCCTCTCTCGCGAAGAGTTCTTAGAAGTTTTTTTCGAAGATCTCGAACTGCCCGATCTGGTGAAGACTTCTTTGAAAGAAGAAGTTGAGTTTGAGAAACAACGCGCGGGCTTTGTTCGTGTAGGGTCCCCGAGTAATCTTGATTTGAAGCGGACGATGCGCCACAGTCTTGCGCGTAGGATCGCTATGAGACGCCCTGGCAGTGATGAAGTTGACGAATTGCGCTCAGAAATTTTGGCCCTTGAGGCTAAGGGTAAAAAAACCAAAAAACTGAAAGAACTTCAGGAAAAACTTGAACTTTTAGAAAGTCGCCGCCGCTTTGTACCTTATATAGATCCTCTCGATGTTCGCTATAAATCCTACACCAAAATCCCCAAACCCAATACCCGGGCAGTCATGTTCTGCCTTATGGATGTGTCAGGATCAATGAGCGAAGGGATGAAGGATCTCGCCAAACGTTTCTTTATGCTTCTTCACCTTTTCCTTTCGACACAATACGAGCGTGTTGAACTTGTTTTTATCCGCCATACACATATGGCCAAAGAAGTGGACGAGGAGACATTTTTCTATTCCCGTGAAACGGGTGGGACTATCGTTTCGTCTGCACTTGAAGAGATGCAGAAAGTCCTAGATGATCGCTTCCCTCTTGGGGACTGGAATATCTATGCAGCTCAAGCATCTGATGGCGATAACTTTGCCAGCGATAGAGAAAAGTGTCTATCCATTATGCAAGAGAGTATCCTGCCTGCTTGTCAGTATTTCTCTTATATAGAAGTTATGGATGAGCAGGAGCTCGAGATTTTCAAAGACGAACAGAATATGACGGATCTTTGGAGAATTTACTCTCAACTTACACCAGAATTCAGTAATTTTGCGATGCGTCGTGTTGTGAAATCAAATGATATTTTTCCTGTATTTCAGGACTTATTCTCTAAAGAACACGCAAAAGACGCGTGAAATGAGGAGTACACATGGGACAGGCGCGAAAAGTGCAAAAGCCCCTCTACGATGGTGCGGAATGGAGCTTCGAAAAGCTTGATACTGTTTATGATGCCATAGAGGAAATCGCCAATGAAGATTTAGGGCTAAACGTATACCCTAACCAGATCGAAGTCATTACTTCCGAACAAATGCTTGATGCCTATTCAGGCATCGGCATGCCCTTGATGTATAATCATTGGTCGTTTGGCAAAAGCTTTGTTCAAGATGAATTTTATTATCGTAAGGGCATGCGGGGTCTGGCTTATGAGATTGTCATTAACTCTAGCCCTTGCATCAGTTATGTCATGGAAGAAAATAGCATGACGATGCAGGCTCTGGTCGTAGCCCATGCAGCATTTGGGCATAACCATTTCTTCAAAAACAATCACTTATTCAAACAATGGACAGATGCCGAGGCTATTCTTGACTATATGCATTTTGCAAGAGAGTACATTAGCAAGTGCGAGGAACGCCACGGTGTCGAAGCGGTTGAAGAGCTTCTTGATGCCGCCCATGCTCTTCGTGATAACGCGGTGGATCACTACTCCAGACCCGTGCCGTTATCGACTGAAATGACTTTGCAAAGGTTAGCTGATCGGGAAGAACATGAACGGAGCGATTATCGTGATATCTGGAGTACTCTCCCTCCTGACGCTGAGGGAACTACTGATGAAAAAACTAAAAGCCAATCTCAAGTAGCCAATATGGTCAAGTTTGACTTACCTGAGGCAAACCTTCTCTACTTTTTTGAGAAACACAGCCCTGTTTTGCAAGAATGGCAAAGAGAAATTCTTCGGATTGTTCGAAATATTGCACAGTATTTTTATCCTCAAAAACAAACTAAAGTCATGAACGAGGGGTGTGCCTGTTTTTGTCATTATTTTATTATGAACAGGCTGTACGACAAGGGGTTGATTACAGAAGGCTCTATGTTGGAGTTTATCGACTACCACACCCGTGTTGTTGCTCAGCCTGAATTTGATGACCCTAGGTGGAACGGCATCAATCCTTACGCATTGGGGTTTGCGATGATGCAAGACATCTATCGTATTTGCCACGAGCCCACGGATGAAGACAAAACATGGTTTCCAGATATTGCCGGGTGTAACAAAGGAATTGAAGTTCTTAAAGATGCTTGGGCAAACTATCGAGACGAAAGCTTTATCCTTCAGTTTTTGAGCCCAAAACTTATTCGGGATTTCAGACTGTTTCAAATTCACGATAACTCAGCACTCCCTCACTTAAAAGTTGAAGCCATCCATGATAGTCGTGGGTATCGTAAAGTCCGGAGCGCCCTAGCAAAGTCCTATACCGTGTCGGCTATGACCCTTGATATCCAGGTTGCGGATGTTGAGTTTGAGGGCGATCGTGCGATCACATTGCGGCATATGGTGCATGATGATGTTCCTATTGATGGCAAAGAGGCAGAGCAGGTTATGCAGCGTATCGCCCAGTTATGGGGATATGATGTCGGGCTTTATTGTGAGGATGCAATGAGCGGAAAAATTTTAGCTACTTATGATGTAACGGCTTCTTAGGCGTTGTTCTAAACCAGAGTTCTGAGATCGTCAGCAAGTGGGAATAATAATTTTTGAAACTTTAAATTAGCCTTTTATAAATAGTAAGGTTTTGGTAGCAGTTACTTTGTATAATAGGCTTTGATACGGTCACTCAGTGTCACTGGGAGTTGCCAACTTTCCCCAGTACAAATCGTATCTTCTAAGTCGGGTTACAATATTTATGGACAGCAATAGAGTGGCCGAAATTTGCTGAAGTTTCATATCCGACTCTAAAAGGGGAGCATAGGACAATTAACCAAACGATAGAACAGGACCTGTCGAGCCGAAACGACGAATTCCCTATTCGTGAAGACCTTGTAATCCAGGCACTCTCTGATGAGGTCGGGGCGGAAATGATTCCATTCCTTGTTGAACGATTTCTTTGCGACCTCCAAATGCATTTGGAAGGCGTCATCGGTGCCGTAAGCAGTTCAGATGGTGAGCAACTCGAGCGAGAAAGCCATACGCTTAAAAGCGTTAGTGGTACTTTTGGCGCCGTTAGACTTCAGCAACAAATGACCGAGATTAATGAATGTTGTCGCAGAGGCGATGTTAAAAAGGCGATAAAGCTCGCGGGCAACGTAAAAGTCATCGGTCAACTTACGTTGGAAGCTTATCTGAAGAATTAAGAGATTCGACGCTTAGGAAAACTCTAACTGTAACTGTCTTGCTTACGTGTGACCTGAATTATGGCTAAATGGTTGCGCTTGGCAAGATAAGCTGTGGGTACTATGGTTTAGGATAATTAAATGTTCCCAAAAGCCAATACCCTTTTGATCGTAATGAATGACTGAAACTCCCTCCATCCTTCTTGTTGAAGATACGGCATCACTTTCCGCGGTTTATACGAGCTATCTTCGACGTTCAGGCTATGATTCTACCCAAGTGGCTTCTGGGGGCGATGCTCTTATTGAACTTGATCGTGGGGGTTATCGTGTTGTTTTGCTTGACTTGCAACTACCCGACATGGATGGAATTGAAATTCTGCGCATGGTTCAGGAACAAAAACTTCCGGTAGCTGTTGTTATTATTACATCGAACGCTTCCGTTAATGTTGCGGTAGAATCAATGCGATTAGGGGCATATGACTTTCTAGAGAAGCCTTTTTCCGCAGATCGACTGATTGTGACGGTGCGCAACGCTCTCAAGCACATGCAACTTTCTGAAATGGTCGAGGCCATTAAGGAACGGACCCATTTTTATGGCTTCATTGGCTCTTCTCTGGCTATGCAATCAATCTATCGCACCATTGATTCCGCCTCTGCTTCCAAGGCAACAGTCTTTATCACTGGTGAGAGTGGTACTGGTAAAGAGGTTTGCGCGGAGGCAATACACAAATGCAGCCCCCGATTGGACAAACCCTTTGTACCTTTGAATTGCGGTGCGATACCCAAAGACCTTATGGAATCAGAAATATTCGGGCACGTTAAGGGGGCTTTTACCGGGGCCATTAGTAATCGTGATGGTGCGGCAAGCCTAGCAGACGGCGGGACGTTATTTCTAGATGAAATTTGTGAAATGGATTTGGATCTGCAGACAAAATTACTGCGCTTTATTCAAAGCGGTACTTTTCACAAGGTCGGCAGTACGCGCCTGGAAACCGTAAATATTAGGATCGTCTGCGCGACAAATCGAAACCCTCTGCAAGAAGTACAATCTGGTCGATTTAGAGAAGATCTCTATTACAGATTACATGTGATACCAATCCATCTTCCCCCACTTCGAGACCGAGACGAAGATATCTTTGAGATCGCAAGGACCTTTTTGGTTGATTATGCCGAAGAAGAAGGGAAAGATTTTTCCAGCTTCTCTTCTGATGCTGCAGAGATCATCAATAATTACGACTGGCCGGGAAATATTCGACAACTTCAAAACGTAATCAGAAACTCGATTGTTCTTAATGATGGCCAAGTCTTAACAGCAGATATGCTTCCAGAACTACTGGGTAAAGATAGCCAAATGCCATTACAAAATGAGGATGTCGATAATTTAGTACTTCGATCTTCACCAGTAGTATTGAGCAATGATCATTCGTCAAATCTTGGCTATCAAAATCGGTCTGCCGCAAATGATATCGAACCTCTGTGGGTTGTTGAAAAGAGAGCGATAGAGCTGGCGATCGAGGCTTGCGGTGGATCCATACCAAAGGCGGCTTCTTTACTGGATATCAATCCATCGACAATCTATCGGAAAAAAGCCCACTGGGATCAGGGGTAGATATTTAGCTAGGGATAGCTTGTTTTTCGGGGCGATGGACGACTTATTGATAAGGCCATCATAAACACAAACGACAACGTTAAAAACATGGCTGCGTAGAGTAAACCGTTGCCACCAAAATAAACCGTTGCTTGTCCTCCTATAAGAGGCATGAAGCCCCCCAATCCCCATAGAAGCCCAAAGGAAGTATTTGCGGCAATCAATTCTGAGCCAGTGTATTCCTGTCCAACAGCGGTGAGGGCAGTCGTGTAAATGGATGTTACGATCCCTCCCCAACAAAAAAGGGTGATTTTTAGCAGCAGGGCATTGGTGGGTATTTGCATAATGATACAGATACAAAGGAAGCAAATGATACCGAGGGCGAGAAGTAGCTTTCTGATATTGATATGATCAGCTAACCAGCCAATGGGGTATTGAAAGATAATTCCGCCGATGAAAAAGAGGCTTAACATTTTATGCATGTCGGCTTCAGGATAACCGATCCTTGCACTGTAATAATGAAAAAGACTGCCCATAAGGGTCTCTGTACCTGCTGTCAGAACGACTGCAAGACAAAGGGCCGGGGCAATGAAGATGAAGGCGAAAGGGCTAAACTGGCTTGGTTCTTCCAGGTTCATTTTAGGGCTTTTAATAAAGAAAAGTGGTATCAGCGCAATTGTGGTAATCACAGCCCCGGTAAGGAAAGGGGGCCATCCTACCGTGCCAGTAACAATCAAAATCATTGGACCAGAGGCAAAGCCGACGCCTAAAGAGATATTGAAAATAGCTAATACCCGGCCTCTGGTTTCGGGTTTAGCCAAGTGGTTTATCCAGCTTTCAGTCGCGATAAAAATTCCCGCAACTGCCATCCCCATTACAAATCTGATGACAATCCAATGGAGAGGGAGGGAGAATAATTTTAAACAGATAAACATAAAAGCTTCGGCGATCATGCAAGCCAGGACGTATTTTCTCATACCCAGAAACGAGATACATTTTGGTACAATCGGGGAATAGACAACGATGGCTATGCCAAGCATAGAGCCTATTAAACCAATCAGAGATCCACTGCTGCCATCCCGATCCAATGTCAAAGTCATAAGGGGAAGCGTAAAGCCCATGCTGATGCCAGCAATTGAAACACAGGAAACGACAGCAATTAAGGACTTGAGGCGTTCCACCTCTTCGTTGTGATTGCAGCTTTGTTTCTGAGTTTTTTTACTCACAAGGATATTTATCCCTTAGAATGAGTACAATGCTTTCAAAGGCGGAGGTCGATGTCGCGGCATTTGATACTTGAGAACGTATGGTGTCAATAAAGTTGCCACGTTCTATATTAGGGGGAAAACAAAAGGCTTCTGATATTAATCCTTGCTCTCTCATTTCAAGGAGGCTTTCCACTGTTCCTGTAATGTAGCCATTACAAAGCCCCCCGTACCAACGATCTTTCGAAGAGCAGAGTTCAGCCAGTTGTTTGTTTTGTAGCTGTGTTTCTGCGTTGGCGGTGGTCATAAAAAAGAAAATCGGGAAAACTATTATGTACCTGAACAAAGTGAGTTACCTTTTACACGTGAGTTAAAGATTGATGGCGAGAGTATTTTATCACTAATTTCTCGTTATGGTTTATTATTTTTCATTTTCTATTTTCAAACAAACCTGCACATTGGCTAAGAAGGTTCATTTGATTTCTATGTGATTGAAAAAAATGGACAGTTTGTCTAGTTTGGTATCTAACAATTAATAAGTGTGATTCTAGTTCATAACTGGACATGAATTTTAATGAATAAAGGTGAGTTCGTGCGTAAATTAACGGTTTCTGGGATTATTTTAGTATTACTGGTTATTTCCGCCGTTCTTTTTGGGCCAGGATTTGTTGATTGGAATAAATACAAAGGCGAGATTACAGACCGTGTTCTTGCTTCTACAGGTCGGGAACTTGTCATCAATGGTGATGTGAGTTTACGGGTTCTTCCAACACCTAGCTTTTCTGCTACTGATGTTACATTTTCTAACGCACCCAATTCAAGCCAACCCTTTATGTTGAGCCTTGAAGAGCTTGGTATCAAAATTGCTATTTTTCCTCTTTTAAGCGGTTCTGTCCGGGTAGAAGAAGTTACGCTCCGAAAACCAGTAATTTTTGCAGAAAAATTGGCAGATGGCTCGGGTAACTGGGATTTTACTTCTGTAGAAGAAAGTAAAACTCAGGAAGACCTATCTGCTTCTAAGGAGGTTCTTCCAAAAGATAGTCAAGACGCAAGCGACGAGGATTTTTTCCACAATATTTCACTTGATCAGTTCCATGTTATTGATGGAACTCTGACCTATTTTGATTCAATAAAGGGTATTCAAGAAAAGTTTGAAGGAATTAATGCTGAGATAATTGCAGGCTCTCTTGTTGGTCCGTTTACATTGGCGGGCGATTTAGTGCTCAGGGGGCAGCGCACTGAAATTGAACTCGATATCGGGCAGATCGCAGATCAGGGAGCAACTCCTCTTAACGCTGGTATTCGATTGCCAGATTCACAAGCAAAACTTAAATTTACGGGATCCATATCTCAACATGTGGAAAGTACGTCTTACCGAGGGAAGTTTGAAGGGGATGGGAGCGATTTAGGTTCCTTGATTTCCGAGTTGTTTGGCGTGACGATTGCGACGAAGGCAAATAGTGATTTTGAACTCTCTGCTTCTTTGCAAGGCGATAAGACAAAGCTTTCCCTAGAGGGGATTGATTTTCGTGTTGGGGCTCAAAACATTACTGGTGATGTGAAAGTGGATCTAACGCAAGATCCAACTGTTGAGTTGGTCCTTGCCAGCCCCCGTGTAAACCTTGATGACATTCTTGCCGGTGCGGAGCATAAAAATAGCACAATTGTTCCAACTAAAGTTGATGAGCCGCCTGGATCCGAAACGCAAAATTCCAATTCGACACCTATTCCTCCAGAGAGCACTAATACCTCAACAGCATGGCCTGTTCTGCCAAATAATATAAACGTAAATGCTCAAATTCTCGTTTCTGATATTATTTATAACCGACAAATTGTCCGAGAATTTACCTTGCAATCCAATCTGGTCGACGGGGTTTTGACGATAGATAAATTCAATGCGCTGCTTCCGAGTGGGGGACAATTGTCGATGCTTGGCAATTATGCCAACCAAACAGTCAATGGTCAGGTTACGGCACGAACAGAAGATCTTAGGGGAATTTTAAATTGGCTAAAAATTGAAGTGCCTGCTGTGCCAAATGATCGTCTTCGACGTCTCGAAAGTAAGACAAAATTTTCAATTACCCCGCAACAAGTCGTCTTGAACCCAATCTCTATTACTTTGGATGTTACCCATTTGGACGGTGCCGTAACTGTTGCCTTAAGAGATCGCTTAGGCATTGGTGCCCGGCTCGTCGTTGACCGACTTGATCTCGATGCTTACCAAATCGTGAAAGCGAAGACTGAAACGACACCAACTTCCCCAAATCAACAAGAGGACGGATCTCTCACGGCGGAAGGAGAGATTTCGAACGACAATGTATCCACACAATTGGATGAGAAAAAATCTAATAGCTCTCTGGATATTTTGAATGATTTTGATGCAAATGTAGATCTTTCTTTCGGTGAAATTTTGTATAAAAAAATTCCTCTAAAAGGGGTGCGTTTAGACGGGACCCTTCAACAAGGGGGGCTTACTGTTCGCAATGTGTCTCTTGATGATGTTGTGGGAAGCTCGTTGGCTCTATCGGGTACTTTTTCTGATATTGTGCAAAATCCAATTATGGATGCAACGATTATTGCGAACATCAGTGATTTATCCAAATTACTGGTTGCGACAGGCGATACCGAAAAGAATACAGTGCCTGATATTGGGAAAATTGATTTCAACGGAAGTCTAAAAGGGACAGTTAAGGATCTGTCTATTGATCTCTTAGGTACTGCTCTTGGCGGATCTTATCAGGCTCGGGGACACGTGCGCCCTGCGGGTGAATATTTATACGAAGGTCAGGTTAGTATTGATCACCCCAATGCAGCCCATCTGGTACGGAAACTAAGTGAAGGCTCAGCTGTGAACGACAACTGGGGTCGTCTAACTGCCAAGGCAATGGTCAAGACTGACCTTCGACAAGTTGAGTTAGCAGAGTTGAATGGGAAAATTGCAGATACGAGAATTCAAGGCAGTGTTCTCGCAAATCTCAATGGCAATAAACCTCAAGTAACAGCGAACCTTATTACGGGGGTGCTGAACCTCAATAATTTACTCCCAGCGGACCCAAAAGGGGGGGCATCTGGAGGAGCGAGTGGTGGTGGTAATTTCTCCTCTGCTGGCCTGAGCCGTCGCTGGTCTCATAAACCGATCAATACATCCGTTTTATCGCTGGTTGACGCGGATATATCGCTTATCTCTGATGCGATTGTCCAAGACACAACCAAAATTGAAAATGTTCAGGCTAAAGCAACTTTACAGAATAGAGTATTGACCGTTTCCCAGTTTCAAGGGACAGCATATGGCGGACCAATATCGGCAACTGGGGTCTTAAACGCGGGTGATGAACTTGCCCTGAACGTTGATTTTAAGGCGGAGAACATAAAGAGCAACAGCTTGTTGCGGACAGCTGCAGATTTTAAAAGAGTTTCGGGGCCGATCTCTTTTTCTGGTGCTTTAACGTCTTTAGGGAGTTCAGAGGCTGAGCTGGTGCAAACCCTTGCAGGGAGTGGAACCGTCAAGGGGGTTCTTAAAGCTAAAATTAAGAATAAAGAACTCGTCGGCGGCGCGCTACTGGGAGTTCTTGGGGCTAAATTAAAAGGTATTCAGGGCGTTGGAGATGCGACGACAACTCTACTTCAGTCTTTTGCTGGTCAACCAGCCAACCTAGCGGGAACCTATGTCATTGAAAACGGTGTTTTATTGAGTAATGACCTCAGATTAGATGGCCGTAATGCAACCGTCTTTACGACGGCAAGAGTTGATCTTCCAGCATGGCTTCTTAATAGCCAGAGCGACTTGTTCCGTGCCGGAGAAGATCCAACTAAACCTTATATTACAGTCCATCTTAAAGGTCCGCTTGATAAGCCAAATCCAAGAGTGAAGGGGCTGTTCCTCCAGTCAAAATCTACAAGTAATCCCCTGCAACAATTACTTGGTGGCGGATCTATCGAAGAAGCTGAACCTGAAGCGGCTCCCGATACGACTTCTGGTGCAACCGAAACAACAGAACCTGTGGTCGAAGAGAAAAAGTCAAAAAAGAAAAAAGCCAAAGATCTTATTAAAGGGTTACTAAAAGGCTTAGGTGGCTAACGCTCAAGAGTCTTGAGGTATCGAAACTGTCGTTGATTGGAGCTGGTTTTGTAAATTTTTCAAGACCAAAATACGAAGAGTGCTCGAGAGGTTACTTGTTCTGGCTTCGTCAACCTTCTCTATAAACTGGTTGATTGACAGACCTTGGTCTTTAGCCAATTTCTTTACTTCCAGCCAAAAAGCCTCTTCAAGACTGAAGCTCGTTCGGTGGCCGGCGATCGTAACAGACCGTTTTTTTACCTCTTCGGAACGGATAATTTCAGGCATGAGTTCGCACGCTGTATATTTTAGAAAGGGGAGAAGTTCAGCTGAACTCCTCCCGCTTGTTTCATTACTTTAAAACCACTAAGCCTTACGCGGCCCAACCATATTTTCAGGGCGAACTTTTTGATCAAATTCTTCCGCTGTCAATAAGCCGAGTTCTATAGCGGCTTCTTTAAGAGTACTATTTTCGACGTATGCTTTTTTTGCAACTTTAGCTGCATTGTCATAGCCAATATGTGGGTTTAGGGCCGTAACCAACATAAGAGACTGTTGCATCAAACTGGTAATGCGCTCTTCGTTTGCTTCGATACCATCCACACAATTTTCACGGAAAGAATCACAAGCATCCCCGATCAGTTTTGCTGATTGAAGGAGATTGTAAATCATTACAGGTTTGAAAACATTCAGTTCAAAATGGCCGTTTGATCCAGAAATCGTTATCGTGGTGTGGTTCCCCATTACTTGTGCGCAGACCATGGTCATTGCTTCAGCTTGGGTAGGGTTCACTTTGCCGGGCATTATGGACGAGCCAGGTTCGTTAGCGGGAAGCAACAGTTCACCAAACCCGCAACGCGGGCCAGAACCGAGCATCCGAATGTCATTAGCAATCTTCATCAATGAAGCTGCTAGGACGTTAAGCGCGCCAGAGGCTTCGATAATGGCGTCATGAGCGGCTAGGGCTTCGAATTTGTTTGGCGCCGTTGTGAAAGGCAATCCTGTAATATTGGATACCTGGGCCGCGAATTTTTCTGCGAAGCCTTCAACAGAGTTCAATCCTGTACCAACCGCTGTTCCGCCCTGAGCAAGCTCTGCAAGACGAGGGAGAGTATTTTTGATGCGGGCAATGCCATACTCTATTTGTTTGGCATATCCAGAAAACTCTTGGCCAAGAGTAAGGGGAGTAGCATCCATCAGGTGGGTACGACCAATCTTGATGATCTTGTCATAGGCCTTTACCTTGGCATCTAATGATGCCTGAAGCTTCTCAAGAGCAGGAATAGTTTCTTCACTTAGTAGTCTCACGCCTGCGATGGACATTGCAGAAGGGAATGTGTCGTTAGAGGATTGTCCCATGTTGCAGTGATCATTTGGATGCACAGGTGATTTTCCACCACGCTCGCCGCTGAGCAGCTCATTTGCCCGCCCGGCAATAACCTCATTGGTGTTCATATTACTCTGGGTGCCAGACCCAGTTTGCCAAACAACCAGAGGGAAATGATCAGTTAGTTTTCCATCAATGACTTCCTGAGCTGCTTGGCAAATGGTTTCGCCAAGTTTTGCATCAAGGACGCCGAGCTCGATATTCGTTTTCGCTGCGGCCAGCTTCTGAGTTCCCAAAGCTTTAATAAGGGCAGGGGGCATCTTTTCCCCACCAATTTTGAAGTTTTGTAGGGAGCGTTGGGTTTGTGCCCCCCAATAACGATCGGCAGCGACTTCGATTTCGCCCATGGAATCTGATTCTACGCGGATTTTACCTTGGTCGGACATGCTGGGTTCCCTTAAATAATAGCCTGGCAGCAGATTGTATCGTTTGTATCGAAATAGGCTGTTGGCCTAATTTGAGATCAAACTGTGTATGTTGCGGCGCAGTATACACAGTTTGAGGTCCGCGATAACAGGGCAACAGTACAATTATTTTCTATCTGTTATTTATTTTTTGGTTTTTTCTTATTTTTTGAACGTCTTGAAGCCGCGATGGCCAGATTGGCCCAGTATAGAAAGTCTTCTGGGTCTTCCCATGCTGCATTGGGAACAAGCGAATAGGACATTTTTATTGGCTTGTTCTTGCCTTCATATGTAAAGGCTTCACTACCTGCTTCCTCAAAGAGTGCGAGGGTTTCTTTGTCTGTTTTAAAATAGATATCCCCGTCTGCCTCGAGGGCAAACATCGTATCTTCAAAGTACAACCCATGGCCACCAAACATTGATTTCACTCTGACGTGACCAAGCGGAAGGCAAAAATTGATGGTCTCTTCTACACAACTTGGAAGGCTTTTTTTCATGAGCATACCTTTTGGATAAACTGATCTATTCTTTGAGTTGCGGCGCCCCAGTTATCTTTTGCTGTGAAGCCGGATCGTTTTCTTGGAACCAAACTGTGATCACCATCTTCTGACCAAAAGATTTCGATGTTAGAGGAGAGGTCATAACTATCTACTTCCTCTGGTTTGCCAAAAGGATCTCTTGTTCCCTGGACAATTAAGGTTGGGCTGTTCAAGTCCTTTAAGTGCTCGGTGCGTGTTTTTTCAAGTTTTCCCGGAGGGTGAAACGGATAACCAAGGCATATTACGCCGCTTACATTGGCTTCATCGGCGATCATTGTTGCCATGCGCCCACCAAGAGATTTTCCCATGATAAATAAAGGACGATCTGAATGTTTGGTGATAACCTCTTTCCAAAAATCCAATAAGGCGGGGGCTCTATCTGGAGGTCTTTTTTTTCCTGTTATCCGCCTCTCGGCCATAAAAGGAAACTCAAATCGGCGAACTAAATAGTCAAAATTACCAAGATTTTCTGCGATACTATTCATGAATTCAGTGTCCATTGCCGCACCTGCTCCGTGCGCAAAGAGTACTGTTGCTTTGCCATTTTCGGGGCCGCTATGAAGAAAGTGGATGATTGTCATGAGCCTTTAGTGTATATTTTTAACAAGTTACGACTAATTTTGCACAGAACTACGGTACAGAGCATGAGCGATATCCGCCAGAAAGATTTGTCGAATAAGTCTGTTCAAGACATGGATTCGGAAGAACGTAAAGAAATACGCCGACGATTTGAAGAATTTGCCAATCAAGTTGGCCAAAATAATGACTCTATTCTTGCAGCGCCTGAAAAGCCCAAAAAAGTAACGAAATGGGACCCTAAAACAATGGGGCGAAGTACGGCTAAGAAGGATTAAACGAAGCCATTAGGCGGGCTGTTTTGTTCCCAATGTTGCTAGCAGACAAAATTAAAGGCCCATGTAAGGGCCTCAGAACGCTGACAAACCCCGTCATATTTGGCGGGGTTTTGTTTTGTACTAA
>CAJXUS010000052.1 GCA_913060675.1 uncultured Rhodospirillales bacterium | reverse complement strand
TCGTGGGCTCGGAGATGTGTATAACAGACAGATCGCGCTCAAGGATCGATTACACTCTTCGAGTGTTCAACTGTTGCCAAGGCGACAGCAAGAACTCGACCGTCTTGATGCTGGTCGACGTCTGATTGCGGCGAGCAATCTTCGAATTGAACGGGCGGGGAATGAGCTACGCTCTCTTGATCGTGTCCTTGAAGGCGTCTCCTATAAAAACGTCCTAAAGCGTGGCTTCTCAGTTGTGCGCGGGGCAGATGGTAGCGTGCTGGGATCTGCAGACATTTCGGATGGTACCCATTTGAATATTGAATTTGCGGATAATGCGTTTGTTGAAGCCGTTGCGGGTGAGGCAAACGGAAAGCCACCCCTTTCAAATCCACCTTCCAAGAAGAAAAAGAAAGCGCCCCAGAAAATGGATCAAAGCCAAGGAAGCTTGTTGTGATCAAATCCCTTTTCTCTACTTTTCTTCTCGTATTTTTTCTTGGTCAAAGCGTATCTGCTGAGGAAGTTGTCAGCTTAAAGGGAGAATTCGTTCAGGGAGGCATTATTCTTGGCCAAGCACCAAGCGGAGCTGAAATCTCCCTTGATGGCCAGAGGGTGAAAACTTCTAAGGATGGCCACTTCGTTTTTGGTTTTGGTCGCGATGCCGAAGGTCCCGTTGTTCTAACAATTAGCACACCGGACGGTACTGTCGAAAAACGAGAGCTTATCCTTAAAAAACGCGATTATAAAATTCAGAAAATTGAAGGCGTTGCCCAAAAATATGTATC
Source organism: uncultured Rhodospirillales bacterium (assembly GCA_913060675.1). GTDB lineage: Bacteria > Pseudomonadota > Alphaproteobacteria > Kiloniellales > Kiloniellaceae > Kiloniella. The sequence continues at coordinate 29,177 of CAJXUS010000052.1, read as the reverse complement.
TCCTCCCAAAGAAGTTACAGAGCGTATAAATCGGGATGGGAAGTTGGTCGCGGAGGCTCGAACGTCTAACTTTGATGAGCCCATGTATGCGAAGGGATTTGTCTGGCCTGCTCTGGGACGAATATCTGGCGTCTATGGTAGCCAACGTGTTTTTAATGGTGTGCCAAAACGTCCACATTTCGGCGTTGATGTTGCCGCTCCGGTTGGAACGCCAATTACGGCTCCAGCACAAGGCATTGTTACTCTGGCGCATCCAGATCTTTATTATTCAGGGGGGACCGTAATCCTTGATCACGGACACGGCTTGTCTTCGACCTTTTTACATATGAAATCTGTAACGGTAAAGGTGGGTGATTTGTTACAACAAGGAGATCAGCTTGGTACTCTGGGCGCTACCGGACGTGTGACGGGACCACACCTTGACTGGCGGATGAACTGGTTCAAAAAACGGGTGGATCCACAGACACTCGTAGGGCCAATGCCACAATAAAGTAGCTGTAAGTAAATCAGTTACAGGTTCTCAGTGTTTTTAAGTTTGTCGTAGGCGGCCTTTGGCCAACGCCGATGCAACCATAGCCAATCTCCGGGCTTTTCCCTGATCCAGCCTTCAATAATTTTATTGAGCTCAGTCATGCCATCAATACCCGCCTGTTCTCTACTGACAGTACCGGGAAAATCTACGGCTGAGTGACAAGTTAAGTGGAATGAAGCCGGACCTTTGCGTTCGCATTGTATGGGGAATACGACAGCATTTTTCTTAGCCCCCAAAAGAGCAGGGGCCGCAGGGGTCATTGCTGGGATGCCAAAAAAGGGCGCTTCGATCCCATCGTTCATTTTCTGATCTGCCAAAATGCCAACAGCAGAACCCTTTCTTATCGCTTTTAGCGATGCACGGGCACCTTTCACCCCTTTTGAGGCAGAAATATTTCCGGTTGAGGTTCTTATGTCATCAATTGCTTTCGCCACTAAGGGATTATTGGGTTGGCGGACAATGATGGTTTGTGGGTAGCCACGCAAGGCGGCTGTCATTGGGAGAACTTCCCAATTCCCCAAGTGAGCCCCAACAAAAATTAGGGCCTTGTCCTTTACTTCAGGGGCTTCAAATTTTTCGATGCCTTCGACAGTTATGTAGCCTTTGTCGAGTTGCACGATTTCCTTGAGATGAGGGTATTCAAAAATCACTCGGCCAAGATTATCCCACATATCACGAATAATATTTTTTCGTTCCTGGGGAGAGAGTTCAGGCATGGCAAGTCTGAGGTTAAGATCAGCTTTTCTTGTTATACCAAGATGAGGGCCAATATTCCGGCCTAAAAACCCACCAAAATTAGAGCAGAATTTAACTGGGAACAAACCTACCAGGCCGACCAAGAAGCGGAAACCAACAGCTTCAATTCTATGGCGAAAGATTGGGGGCGGGTTCATTTACAATCCGGTTAATCTATTGAGCAATTTCATGAGAGCATTGGGATTATCCCAAACTGCCCTGATGGGCAAGCAGTGGATATTATTTCGCAGATCGACAGGAATTTTAGCATAATCTTTTTCAGTCGTGTAAATGTGATCTACACCTAAGGCTTCTGCTGATTTTATTATATCTGTCAGATCGGATCGGCTGTATTGATGGTGATCAGGGAAATCTCTCGTGTCTTTTAGAACAGCGCCTTGTTGTTGGAGTGTCGTGTAAAATTTTTGAGGATAACCGATGGCGGCAAAGGCGAAGATTGATTTTCGGTTTAGTGCCTTTTGAAAGCCTACAGGATTATCTTCAAGTTCTGGTTTTGGCTCTGTAACAGGTTCGACATGAGCGTGAAGGGTCGGAATATCTCCAAGGGATAATATCTCTGGATTAGATGGCGTATTATTCGAATTCATTAAGACAAGTGCATCAGCACGGGCAATACCACTGCGGATATTTTCTCTTAAGGGGCCCGCAGGAATAACACGACCATTTCCAAACCCCAGATTATTATCGACCACAATCAGAGAGAGATCTTTGAACAGTTTTGGATTTTGAAAGCCATCGTCCAACAATATAATATCAGCACCTTGTTCTATCGCTGCTTTTGCCCCTTTTACCCGATCACGACTTACCCATGTGGGAAGAGTACTTGATAACATGAGGGGCTCATCACCAACCTCAGTCGGTTTATGTATATCCGGGTTTACCTGTAGAGGGCCCTGTTTCGTTCCGCCATAACCCCTTGATATGATGTGGGGGGAAAATCCTTTTGTCATAAGAGTTTCAGCGATTGAGCGGGCAATGGGTGTTTTTCCGCTTCCCCCGGCACTGAGATTACCAATACAGATGACGGGGACGGTTACTTTAATTGGCTTTGCGAGGGCCTGCCGTAGGTACCCACCTATTACATGAAAGAGAGAAGCTGGGAGCAAAAGAGTGCTAACGAGACCGCGGTTTTTCCAAAAATCAGGTGCGCGCATCGGCTTGCTTTTCAATATTTTCTGGACCAATAACGCGATGCCCATAGGTGAGATCGGCTTCGACAGTCAAATCATTAAGCTGTTTTTCAAGTTGTTGACGATAAAGCTCCAGCATTTCTTTCGATGCATCTCGCTCGACCAAAATGGGCGTGCCCCAAAGAATGATGCCATGGGAAAATGGCAGTGGCAAAAAAAAGCGATCCCAAGAGTTGAATACCTTGCAATTGGAAACGCTGCCAGTAACAGGAAGTATGGGACGTCCGGTCATTTGGGCTGCTTTTATAGCACCATTTTTCGCCCGCATTCGAGGGCCCTTGGGACCATCTGGGGTGACACCAATTGCTCCGCCCTTGTCCAGAGTTCGCTTTAAGGAAACTAGCGCAGAAGCGCCTCCACGACGGCTAGACCCTTCGACGGTTTTAAAGCCTAAATTTTCGATAGATTTAGCAATAACTCTACCATCTCTATGAGCGGAAATCAGCATATGAAACTTACTACGGTCACTATGTTTCCAAGCATGAAACATCATAATCATGCGGGCATGCCAAAAACAGCCGATGATGTTTGATTCTTGTTCTAAATATCGACGGGTTTCATCTGGTATCTTCTCTTGCCAGCGTGTTGTTGAGCGCACCAGAGAAATGTAGCTGGATATGAGCTTTGCTATGAGATTTTGAAAGAAGGCAGAGCGGAGAACCCGCTTGGATAATTTCATCGCTAGCTTTTAACTGATATTGCAGCACTGGCTGAGTCTTCATTTATGACGTGGGCTTCTTCTGCAAATTGTAGAGCATAAAGTTTTGCATAAGTACCGCCTTTTTCTACGAGTTCAGCGTGAGACCCTTGTTCGATAATGCGGCCATGATCCATGACATATATGACATCGGCATCAATAACGGTTGAAAGGCGGTGGGCGATGACGAGAGTGGTTCTGCCTTCCATCAACGTATTAAGAGCCGTCTGGACGTGGCGTTCGGACTCAGTGTCTAGGGCGGAAGTCGCTTCATCCAGTAAAAGAACGGGGGCGTTTTTAACCATAGCCCGTGCTATGGCTACGCGTTGACGTTGTCCGCCTGATAGACGAGAGCCACGTGGACCTACCAGAGTGTCATACCCATCTGGCAGAGCTTGTATGAACTCGTGAGCATGGGCGTTCTGAGCTGCGTTGATAATCTCTTCTTCACTCGCATCTGGCTTGCCGTAAGCAATATTGGCACGGATCGTATCATCGAAGAGTTGGATTTCTTGGCTAACCAAAGCAATAGACTGCCGCAAGCTACTCATTGTAACATCGCGAATATCTTGACCGTCGAGAGTAATACGGCCCTTGCTAACATCATAAAATCTCGGAATTAGATTTAGAATAGATGTCTTCCCGGCACCGGATGCTCCAACGAGAGCAATTGTTTGGTTGGCTTTGGCAATCAAGTTAATATTTTGAAGAGCGGATGTTTCATCATCGTAGTTGAAGTTCACGTTTTCGAAACGAACCTCTCCCTTGGATACATCTAAGGGCTTGGCTTTGGGGCGGTCTGTTATTGTGGGCTCACTGTCGAGGACAGAATAAACTCTGTGTGCTGCTGCAAGACCGGTTTGCATACTGGCATTCAGCTTGGATAATTTCTTTATTGGCTCATAGGCGAGTAAGAGCGCTGTTATAAAGGCAAAGAAGGATCCTGGGTCTTTGGTGCCTTGGATCACTTCATTTCCACCGTAAACAATTACAATGGCGATTGCGATGCCACCAAGTGTTTCCATAATGGGGGACAGAATGGAGCTTGTTCGCGCAGATTTGAGATTGAGACGTAATACTTTATAAACGGTATCTGAAACACGTTTGGTCTCGTGATCTTCCATATTATAAGCTTTGACGTGTCGAATGCCCTGGAAGGCCTCATCAAGCCGAGTGGTCAACAATCCTAAGGATTCTTGAGTGTTCGTAGAGACTTTACGGATCCGTCGCCCTGTCTTTGCAATTGGCAATATTGCTGTTGGAAAGGCCGCAAAAGCGATCGTTGCTAGGAACCAATCTTGGTAAAACATCATGCCAATCAAACCAATAGCTGTCAGGCTATCTTTGCCGATAGATGTTAGGGTATTTGATACCACACCTTTGAGCATGTTGGCGTCATTGGTAAAACGAGATACCAAATTTCCAGAGGATTCTTCATGGAAATAGGCAAGATCCGTTCCCATCAACTTTTTAAAGAGCTGAGTTTGTATGGTTGCGATAATCTCCAAACCAACGTGCTGCATCAGCATGGATTGCGCGAATGTAGCCAGGCCTTTAACGAGGAAAATAGCGACAACACTCAAGGCAATTGGTAATAACAACTCTTCATTTCGATTGAGAAAAATGTCGTTGATTATGGGTTCCATTTGCTTTGCGAGCATGACTGTAGAGCCCGCAACTATCGTCATAGCAAGCAGAGATAATCCGATTTTGACTAACTGCCCGGAGACATAATCCCGAAAGAGCCTTTTAATCAAAAAACGTGTAGAGGCTTCACCTAAAGCCATTGTATTACTTTTTTTACTCGACATTTCGCTCATTCAAAATTGTACATATTACATGCTGTACTCAATAGTTGCATCAAATGCAGGGAGCTTTAATTGCCAGCAACTGTCATACCATCAATACGGATTGTTGGCGCGTTGCTGCCATAACGGAATGTTAGATCGCTAGCTGGCGTCAGGTTCAAGAACATGTCTTTGAGATTACCGGCAATGGTCGCTTCGGAAACCGGGTAGGCAATCTGCCCGTCCTCGATCCAATAACCACCAGCTCCACGGCTGTAGTCGCCTGTCAGACCGTTAACGCTTGATCCCATCATTTCTGTGACAAAGAAGCCTTGTTTGATATCTTTTATGAGCTCTTCAACGCTGAGTTTTCCGGCTGCCATGTATAAATTGGTTGTTGACGGCCCTGGGTTTCCAGAAGTTCCACGTGATGCGTGGCCCGTACTTTCCAAATTGAGTTGGCGCGCAGAACTGAGGCTCAATAACCAGGTTTTCAAGATACCATTTTCAATAATGTTTTGTTTGCTGTTTGCAAGACCTTCGCCGTCAAAGGGTTTTGACCGCAATCCACGGTGAATATGCGGATCGTCGGTAATCGTAATTCCGTCAGCAAAAATTTTCTTACCAAGAGATTCTTTGAGGAAACTTGTTCCACGAGCAATGGCTGGGCCTGTGATCGCACCAACCATGTGCCCCATAATGCTTGAAGAAACTCTGGGGTCATAGACGACAGATATATCATTTGTTGTATCTGGTTTTCGCGGATTGAGGCGTTGAATTGTTTTTAGCCCGGCATTGCGTCCAATCTCTTTTGAAGGCATGAGATCGTCGCCATAAACGGCACTGGAAAAATCATAATCCCGTTCCATACCGTCTTTTTCACCTGCAAGTACGGAGACTGATACAGAGTGACCGGATGACTTATAACTTCCAGAAAAACCATTTGAGGCCGCAAGCGCAATGGTTGCTTCTCCCCAACTTGCTTCTGCGCCGCCAGAGTTTGTCACACCTTCTATGGCGAGCGCGGCTTCTTCGCAGTCTTTGGCCCTTCGAATAAGTTCATCAGCGCTTGGCTCTACGGGGTCGTATATATCCAGTTTAGGAAAGGATTTAGCAATTTGCTCTTCGCTTGCAATTCCTGCGTAAGGATCTTCAGGAACCACTCTGGCCATGGAAATGACACGCTCTACAAGCTCATTTATCGCTTGGGGCGAGGAATCACTGGAAGAAACAACGGCATTTCGCTTACCGATAAAAACCCTAAGACCTAAATCGTTGCTCTCTTCACGTTCCAACTTCTCCATCTTGCCCAGACGTTGAGCATGAGAAACAGAGACAGATCGGAACATAACGGCATCAGCAGCATCTGCTCCAGCAGCCTTGGCTTTTGTAATCAGATCTTCAAGCAGATTTTGCGACTCACTGGACGAGGTCATGAGGGTTCCTTGCATAGAAAAGTTATGGCTTCATATATAGGCTAGCTAGCGCTTGGGATAAAGCAGCAGATAGTGCTTTTCTTTCTTTTTCTATACTTTGTAAGGAATGGAATTGTGTCTTGCGGTTGTGCACAAAGTTTTAGCTTGATGGGTGATGCATTGGTTACTGTATCGTGATTGCTGTTCTGGGCAGAAGCAATGTTCCATAAACGTAATTTAGTACCGGGTAAGTTTATTGCTAATACATTGCTTTTAAGAGTTTGTAACTATGGTCTAGGTTCTATAAAAATTGCATCTTATGTTTGAAGTGTTGGATTAATTATTATGGTTATTGATGTGAAGAAGTTTGGTAGTTCTTGTGGCGTTATTTTATTTTCACTAGGGCTCACAGCTTGCCAGACTACGGGGTCAAGTATTCCGAGTGAGGGCAAGACCTTGACCGATTATCCTTTGGTCGTCTGCGCAAAAAATCAGGATAAAACTGAGTTACTTGCATACACTCATTTGGGTAATCGCCCTGTAACTAACCGAGACAGTGCATATTGTCAAAGTGCTGATTATGTAAAAGGTGAAATTGCAGGGTATCTAAAGGATGGTGGGAATTATTTCTCCGGCTTAAAAGGAGAGTTTAATATCGTTTGTGCCGAAGGGTTTATAGCCCTTGGTGATCCTTTTGAAATCCCAAAAAGTTGTGCGCTTAACTAGACAGATAATCCCCAAGGGTATTGCTATAATCAAGTTGGGATTATAGGTTTAAGACAAAACAGCACCGAAGATAAACCTTCGGTGCTGTTTTGTTTACGTAGGTAAAAACTCAGACAGTTGTCCGTCTTTTCCTGTTATAATCGGCTTTCAAGTATCTGATTTGTAGCGGAAACAATCGCTTTGATAGATGCGACAGTGGTATTGGGATCGATACCAACACCCCAAACAGTTTCCCCTTCAGCCGTTTTAAGTTCTAAATAAGCGACCGCTTTTGCATCTGTCCCGTGGGTAAGTGAGTGCTGGTGATAATCTTCAACACTTAGTCGTACGCCTAGATTTTCTGCAATAGCATCAGTGAACCCTGCGATTGGACCGTTGCCCTTGCCAACAATCTCTTTGGCTTCTCCAAAGTGTTTGATTTGTGCTGTCAGGTGGCGAATCTCTGCCGCATGGGTGTCTGGAACAGTCGTGTGACTAATGAATTCAACTGGATTTGTTGTGCGCAGATAAGCTTTTTCAAAGCTATCCCAAATGACTACAGGGGTGATCTCTTTACCTGATGTTTCGGCAATATTTTGAATTTTCTTGGAGAAGTTGACCTGAAGATCCCGCGGTAAGTCCATATGGTAATCGTTCTGCATGATATAGGCGACACCACCTTTACCAGACTGACTGTTAATGCGAATGATGGCTTCGTAGCTGCGGCCAATATCCTGAGGATCAATTGGTAAGTATGGGACTTCCCAGTGATTGGAGTTGTTAGCTTTTAATGCTGTCATGCCTTTTTTAATGGCATCCTGGTGAGATCCAGAAAAGGCTGTGTACACAAGCTCTCCGACCCATGGATGACGTTGATGCACTGGAAGCTGGTTACAGTATTCAGCGGTATCTTTAATTTTTGTGATGTCAGAAACATCAAGTTCCGGGTCGACGCCTTGTGTCATCATGTTTACGGCAAGTGTAACCAAGTCAACGTTACCAGTACGTTCACCGTTACCAAAAAGTGTACCCTCTACGCGATCCGCGCCTGCGAGTAATCCCATTTCCGTGGCAGCAACTGCTGTGCCGCGATCATTGTGCGGGTGCAGACTGATGATGACGGAATCGCGTTTGTTAATGGTATTACAAAACCATTCAATTTGATCTGCGTGAACGTTTGGCGTCGACATTTCTACCGTTGCTGGAAGGTTAAGAATAACCTTGTTTTCCGGGCTGGCTTCCCAGACCTCCATAACGGCTTCGCAGATATCAATTGCAAACGGCATCTCTGTTCCGGTAAAACTTTCTGGAGAATACTGGTGAACAATCTTGGTTTCTGGAACTGTGGAGATCAATTCCTTGATCAATTTCGCGCCTTCAACTGCAATGTCTATGATGCCTTGTTGGTCCTGGCGGAAAACGACACGACGCTGTAACTCGGAAGTCGAGTTATAAAGATGAACAATAACGTTTTTCGCGCCGCGAATACTGTCAAAAGTACGGCGAATTAGATGTTCACGTGATTGGGTCAAAACCTGAATTGTGACGTCATCAGGGATCATATCTTCTTCGATCAGCGTGCGTAGAAAATCATAATCCGTTTGAGATGCAGACGGGAAGCCAACTTCAATTTCTTTGAAACCCATATCCAAAAGCATCTGGTACATCTTCATTTTACGCGTGGTATCCATTGGCTCGATAAGAGCTTGGTTGCCATCACGTAGGTCGACAGAGCACCAAATTGGGGCTTTTGTTATGGTCTTTCCAGGCCATGTACGGCTTGCCAAGGAAACAGTTTCAAACGGCTGGTATCTTTCAAATGGCATTTTGTTCATAACGTTATTCTCTCTAGCTTTCCGGGGCGCTCGTATTTCGGCGAATCTCCCGGTATTCATTATATAATATTTTGATATTTGAAGTTAGCGGCAAATAATACGATCACCGGGGGCCGCTTAATGGCTTCGATGATCGTCAATAAGTCGTAGGAGACCTGTCAGAGAGCTGATGCCATTTGGGAGCTCAATCTGGGAGATTTGATCTTTGATCAATTTTTTTGAAACAGGTGGTGTCGATGTATGCCCCTTTGTAAGGGTATAACACTCTGTAATGATTTCAGATGAAGGTAACATTTTGCGGTAGTCCAATAAATTCCGAGTTGCAAATAGCATTAACCCCGGCTCTCTCAATCAGGAGGCCGGGTTAATAAGTCGCTCTAGGAGGCGAGTGCTCAGAATTGGTCCGCTTTTTGTCATGAAGATAAGATGCTGTGCAAATTAAGTGGGGTCAAGCTTAGAATAAATGATTTTGAAATCAGTTTAGTTTCTTTTTGTCTTTGAGAAAATCAACACAGACAAAAAGCATATTTACCTTCTCGCCATCAACTGAAAGGGGGAGGACAATGTCCTCGATAGTTTTAAACTCTTTATAGGGGCCCACGTAAGGAGGATTGGCGATAACAGGAGCACGATCTTTGACAGCTTTTTCCAGCATGGACCAAAGTTTACTTGGCTTTTTTTGATGGGGTATCGTTGAGAGCCAGGCACCGGTGTGATTTTCGTTCAAATGGCGGCTGACTTCCGAGCCGATTAAACGGTACCTGAAATCCAGGGGTTCGAGCTGAACTTCGTGAATAAGAATGTTGGGCAAAAGGTGTCGAAGGTCTGCCGGGTCCAAATCGGCACGCGCAGGCATTAAGCGCTCGCCTCTCATTTTATCCCAATACTGGAAGACTTCAAAATTTATAACTGACTTAATCTTATTCGGGTCGAACACAAGTTTTCTTTCGGTATTTATTTTTTCCAGATTGCCTTGCCAGTACCAGGAAGTCCCAGTTCTGACCACATAGCATCTACTTTTTCTATAACCTCTGAATCCATGCGAATTTCTTCGCCCCATTCTCGTTTGGTTTCGGGTTCCCACTTGTCAGTGGCATCAAGGCCAATTTTGGATCCAAGGCCGCTTTCAGGAGAGGCAAAGTCGAGGTAATCAATTGGTGTACCTTCGATCACGGTGATGTCGCGCGCAGGATCCATTTTTGTTGATACCGCCCACATAACGTCTTTCCAATCACGGGCATTAATGTCGTCATCTACGACAATAACCCACTTAGTATACATGAATTGACGGAGATATGACCAGACTCCCAACATGACGCGTTTGGCGTGACCGGGGTAGGCCTTTTTCATCGAAACAACAGCGATACGATAACTACACCCTTCTGGGGGCAGCCAGAAGTCGGTGATTTCTGGGAACTGTTGCTGAATAAGAGGGATGAAAACTTCGTTGAGCGCTTCTCCTAAAACAGAAGGCTCGTCAGGGGGACGTCCTGTAAAAGTAGAGAGATAAATAGGTTCTTTCCGCATTGTTATTGCGGTGATGGTAAAGACTGGAAACGGCTCTACCGAATTGTAATACCCCGTGTGATCACCGTAAGGGCCTTCGTCGCCGTATTCATCCAGGCTCACATAGCCTTCCAATACGATTTCAGCGTTAGCAGGGACCTTCAAGGGAATGGTCTTACAATCGACAAGTTCGACCTTTTTGCCGCGAAGCAATCCAGCAAATTGGTACTCTGAAAGAGTATCGGGCACAGGCGTTACGGCCGCAATAATGGTACCGGGATCTGAACCTAAAACGACTGCGGCAGGTAAGGGGTCAGGTTTTTGTTTTTTCCAACGCGCATAGTGTTGGGCACCGCCTCTATGCTTGAGCCATCGCATGAGGGTTTTGTTCTTACCGAGCACCTGCATACGGTATATGCCGAGATTATAAACATCGGTCTTTTCATCGCCGGGCCCTTTGGTGACAACCAGAGGCCAGGTTATCAAGGGGGCAGGTTCACCCGGCCAACAGGTTTGAATAGGAAGTTTTGCGAGATCGATATCATCCCCTGTGAGAACAACATCCTGGCACGGTGCAGAAGAAACGTTTTTGGGTTTCATCGCCATTACTGTCTTCAGTAAAGGTAAGTTGCTCCAAGCTTCCCTGAGGCTGGCTGGTGGTTCAGGCTGTCTTAGGAAGGCCAGAGTCTCTCCGACTTCTCTAAGTTGTTCTGGTGTCCGTTCCATCCCCAGAGCGACACGTTCAACAGTGCCAAATAAATTGACAAGAACGGGCATGCCATAAGGGGTGCCGTCTTTGTGGATTACATTCTCAAAAAGAACAGCAGGCCCTTGCTCAGCCAGAAGTCTGGTCTGAATTTCAGTCATTTCCAATTCTGGGGAAACCGGATGGGTAACTCTTACAAGGCGCCCTTGTTCTTCAAGGTGCGAAATGAAATCCCGCAAAGACGAGTATGGCATTTTTTACGATCAAGCTTATTCTGGTTCAACGATCAAGGCTGTGCCTTCTACGCTGGTTATACTCACCTTGGTGCCTTCAGGTAAATCCCCGCCTTTGATTTTCCAGATTACCCCATTGACGGTTTCTCTTCCGACCCCGTTTTTTAGGTCGCTGGTAAGGGCAAAAGTTTGTCCGACGAGATCCGAGCCTCGTTTGTTTAGGTTTGGATTTTCACTCGCAGGAGGGTGCTTGCGCGCATAAATCCGCCACACAGCGACAGAAACTACTGAGAGTACCGCAAAGATGATGATTTGTTTTTCCCAGAGCAAATCAGGAAAAAGAAAAACTAGGCCACCAACGATACCGGCGGAGACCCCCATCCACAGCGCAATGGCCCCTGGTGCAAAAACTTCAACCGCAATCAAGAAAAGGGCAAAGACCCACCAGTACCAGAATTGAACATCTGTAAAGCTTTCCATAAAGCTTAAGCCCCATCATTTTTGTTGTTTGAAGTCCAAGGTGATTTGCTGGTTGATGAGGGTGAGTCATCGTTGCCGATTACCGTTTTTGCGAGTTCTGCGATCCCGGCAATAGATCCGAGTATACCAGTGGCTTCCATTGGCAGGATCATGGTTTTTTGGTTGGGGGAATCGGCAAACTTGCCAAATGCTTCGACGTATTTTTGCGCAACAAAATAGTTAATCGCTTGAATGTCGCCTTCAGCAATCGCCTTGGATACTGATTCGGCAGCCTTGGCTTCGGCCTGTGCTTCACGTTCGCGGGCTTCAGCATCCCGGAATGCGGATTCTTTTCGACCTTCTGCTTCAAGGATAGCGGATTGTTTAAGGCCTTCTGCTCTCAGAATTTGAGCCTGACGAACACCTTCGGCTTCCAAAATGCTGGCACGTTTGTCTCGCTCAGCCTTCATTTGACGCCCCATGGATTCGACCAAATCCTTTGGGGGGGTAATATCTTTGATTTCCACGCGAGTTACTTTGACACCCCACGGTGCGGTGGCTTCATCGACGACATTAATAAGTTCTGCATTAATTTTATCACGTTTGGAAAGGAGTTCATCTAAATCCATTGATCCCATGACGGTACGAATATTCGTCATGGTCAGGTTTAAAATAGCGCGCTGAAGGTCTCTAACTTCGTATGCCGCCATCGCCGCATCCATAATTTGATAAAAGACAACTCCATCCACCTCGACGGATGCATTATCCTTTGTAATGACTTCTTGGGAGGGGACATCCATGACAGTTTCCATCATGTTCAGCTCTGCGCCGACCCGATCGACGATAGGGACGATTAAATTTAAGCCAGGTTTAAGAGTCTTCGTATAGCGGCCAAAACGTTCGATGGTTATTTCAGTTCCTTGAGGAACTGATTTTACACCCATAAGAACAAGAATGACGGCCACGACAACCACGGCGATCGCAAAAATGGAAAAGGCGGAAAGCATATGAACCCCTAGAATGAAAATTTCAAAAATTTTGCAACTGTTAGGATGGCGATTTCTGATGGATGAGGAAATGAAATTCTTAATAAGAAGGTAAATTGTTACTATATTTCGTATAAGGCGTGCTCTTTGATATTCTGTTGCATGGGAGCTATGCGATTTTTTATATAATTTTTTTGTTTTTTCGCTATTACTCTTTTATGAAGAGGCATATAGTACTTAGTAGTACGTATGTACCGAGACAATTTCGGCTATTTAGTAAGAGTGACAGTAATGGCACAGTTTTTTGTGGTTGGCGGCGAATATGCAGATACTTCTTTCTGCGATGCTGTTGGGGGGGGCGAGGAGTGGATCGGTCCATTTGAAGATTATGAATCCGCAAAAAAGGAATGGTCGCGTAAGGCGTGGCTTACGGTTGATGAGTGTACAACTCGTTTCCGTATTGAGCGGATTGATAAAGATGCACCTCCGCCGTGTACTGACTAAATAACGTTTTCTGATGCCTTGGGAACTTCCTCGTGACCAAAGTGCCAGGCTTCGAATAGCCAAAGGGTATCCCTTTGAGGCTCCGAACTCTTCTTATCTGTTCGTGGATGGGGAGGCGGAGCCTTTTTCTGATATTCAGAAATACGGGATACTATTGAAGGAGCGAAAAGCTGTAATCGCTCATGGCTCTAATCGTGCGCCTGAACAACTGGCGCGAAAATTCGCCTCACATAGCTCTGGTAAAGAGCCTATACCCGTAACCGCGATATGGTTAAGCGATCATGATGTCGTTTATTCGGCTCATGTTGCGCGGTATGGATCTGTGGCAGCAGAGTTGATTTACAGCCCTGGTACGGAAGTGCAGATATTTTTGACCTGGCTCACCGAGACCCAGTTAAAGAGAATGCATGAGACCGAGTTACCTGGTGGCCATTATTCCTATGGTCACATTAGTAGTAGTTGGGTTTCGGCTGATGGGCTTGAATTGCCAATCGATCCACTCGGCCTTGCTGTATATCGAAGTTCTATTGGAATGTTGAACTACAATGGCAATCCCGTAGCCATTTCTTCCCTTCCAACTCGAAATCGTTCTCATCTCGCGTGGTCTCAGGAGCAAGCCCTAAATTACATTCATGACGCAGGTGACCTTGAGGCGGAATTAGATAAGGCGATTCTCAGAACAATTGAGTCAGATTTGTATCGGACTCAGGTTGTGAATAAATTACGAAAACAATCTTTAGATGTTTTTCATCCGACATATGCTATTGTAGAGTGAACGCTCTGATGCTTTGGTATTCTTTTTTTCTTGCATTTGAAAATCAGGTTCTTTAAGACCGCGCTTCTATACGGCTTTACAGGGATCTGTTGCATGAGATGTACAGATCGCGATTGAGCCAAAGTCATCTACTGGTTGGAGAGGATGTAAAGTGTCCAATGCGCACGCCCTCTTCCAATTGGGGATGGACTTGAATCAAGATTCAAGCACCACCCAAACGGAAGAAAACAATACCGATTGTCAGCAGGCTTTTGATACTGTCGCAGTCGAAGCGTCTAATGTTGTTAAATTTGATGAAGAACCTAAGGATTTCTTTATTGAGCGAGACGGCGAGAAGTTTGCAGGTATGCACTTGATCATAGATCTATGTGGTGCATCTCGTCTTGATGATCTTGAGTTTATTAAGAGGACGCTTATCGATTGTGTCGAGAAGTCTAAAGCGACTCTCCTGCACATTCATTTACATCACTTTACGCCTAACGGTGGCGTATCAGGTGTGGCGGTGCTTGCTGAATCTCATATTTCTATCCACACATGGCCGGAAAAAGGCTATGCGGCACTGGATGTGTTTATGTGCGGTGATTCAGAACCTCATAATGCGATTGATGTTCTCAGCGAGGCCTTCAAACCCACTAAAGTTGTGGTTGACGAAATGCGTCGTGGGAAGGAAGTGGGATGAGGGAATGGGTAACGGAAGCTCTACATGGGGATTTCAAAACCAGTTTTCGCGTCAACAAAGTCCTATTTGATAATCAGACTGAGCATCAAAATCTGGTAATCTATGAAAACGAAATTTACGGCCGAGTAATGGCTCTGGATGGGGTTACACAGATTACCGAGCGAGATGAATTCATCTATCATGAGATGCTTGCTCATCTTCCAATCTTTGCCCACGGATCGGTAAAGAAGGTTCTGATCGTCGGTGGTGGTGATGGGGGTATGCTTGAGGAGGTTCTTAAGCATAAGGGCGTCGAAAACGTTACTATGGTAGAACTAGATCATACCGTAATCGAGTTGAGTAAAAAGCACCTTCCGATGGTATGTGGTGATGCTTTTGAAGATCCCCGTCTTGATCTTGTTATCAAGGATGGGTGCCTTTTCATGAAGGAGTGCCGTGAGCAGTACGATCTTATCATTGTCGATTCGACCGATCCTATCGGACCAGGAGAGGTTCTTTTTACGGATAATTTTTATACAGATTGTAAAAGTTGCCTCGCCGATAATGGGATTCTAGTTACGCAGAACGGTGTGCCTTTCCAACAAGCCGATGAGCTAAAATCAACAATGACTTTCTTCAAACCGATTTTTGCTGAAACGACTTGTTATATGGCAACAATTCCAACTTATGTTGGAGGACCCATGGCTTTTGGCTGGGGAACAAACCGGGTTGGCTTGAAAGATACGTCTTTGGAAGAACTGCAAGACCGCTTTACGGCTTCAGGGATCGTGACCAAATACTATACGCCGGAAGTTCATAAAGCTGCGTTTGCTTTACCAGGTTATGTACAAAAACTTGTCGCCTGACCTACTTGTTGGTGTCGATATCAGCTATAGAAGGAGCTTTCGAGCTCCTTTTTTTATGAACACAATCTCTAGCCGATCCTTTTAGCGGGCATAAGGTCTCTTACAGAATTACCAAAATAAACTGCATCAGCAGTTTCCAAGTCTTCTGATGTCAAAATTTTCTCGGTGAGATCTTTGTAACCTTCTTTTAAAAGACGGGTTCGGAGTGTGCCATTGAGGACACCGCTGCTTATCGGGGGGGTGAACAATTTTCCATCAACTTCCATAAAGAAGTTTGTCCGTGCGCCTTCAGTAATTTCGCCATGTTCATTGGTAAAGAGGACTTCATCACAGTTGGTTCGCTTGTTCTGAGCGGCCAATTCATCTTCGTAAAATTCTCTGCGGGTTGTTTTGTGATAGAAGAAGATGTCACTACTATCGACCACTTTCTCAGAAAGGACATAATTGATGGCCTTTGAGGGATTTTGCAGCTGTATTGGCGTGGTCGTGATTGTGATTGAACCGTCTTTCAGAAGTAGAAGGCGGATTCTTTGGACTCCTGTTAATTGAAGGCTATTCAATTCGTCTTCGATAGTGACTCGATCGAAGGGATACCCAAAAAAACCGGCTGAATTTTCCAAACGTTCCAGGTGTTCTTCGAGAAGGTAAAAGCCTTTATCCTCTTGCCATCGTAATGTTTCGATCAGATCAAAAAGCGGTTTGGCATAGCCAGCGAGATTCCCAGATAAGAACTGTCCCTTTAAAAGGCATTCCTGGTATTCGGATTCCGGGCTGGAATCAAACACGATCCCGCTGCCGATACCCATTTCTCCCGAGCCGTCGTTATCAACGACCAGCGTGCGAATAGCGACATTAAACTGGGTGTCACCGTTGGGGGCAATGTGGCCTATAGATCCGGTGTAAATGCCACGAGGCTCTTGTTCTAACTCTGATATGATTTCCATTGTCCGCACTTTGGGTGCCCCGGTAATTGACCCGCAAGGGAAGAGGCGCTTTATCAGATCAACTGGTGTAATTTGATCCAAAAGCTTACCGACAATATTTGATGTCATCTGGTGGAGGGACCGATAGGTCTCGACAGTGAATAGTTCGGTAACTTTTATGGTTCCAACTTCGCACACGCGGCCCATATCGTTTCGTAAAAGATCCACGATCATCAGGTTCTCTGCGCGGGATTTTTCATCCTGTGTTAGCCAGGTTTTATGCGCGTTGTCTTCTTGCTGTGTTTTCCCGCGCTGCGCGGTTCCTTTCATGGGGCGTGTTCGCGCATTGTCCCCTTCAGTAGATAAAAACACTTCAGGAGACAGGGAAAGAACGACCTGATTACCTGTATTAATATAGGCGCCGTTTGCCACACTTTGTCTTTGGCGTAACTCCTGGAAGAGGGCGATGGGGTCGCCTGAAATCTTAAAGTTATGCTTGAAGGTATAGTTAACCTGATAGGTGTCGCCGGCAGCGATATAGTTTTTGACCTTGTCGATCGCTTCGCAATAGCTTGTCTCATCCATCGATGGGGTCAAATTTTTAAGCTGATATTCCCCGCTTCTTTGTTGTGCCAGGAATTTGTGAGTTTCAGCAGGGCTTAAGGTTATCGCATTTTCAAAAACACCAAACCATAACAGCGGAACTTTCCGATCTTTCTCCATAGGGAGCAAAGGCGTTAGCTTTTCTTCTAAAAGGTAACCAAGCTCATAAGAAAGATAACCTGCGAGATGTTTGCCCTGTGCTTTTTGAAGCGACATTTGCTCAAAAGCAGATGCCAAAGAAGAAGGCGTATCGCAACTAATAATGCTCGAGGGATTGATAAACAGTACGGACCCTTTACCGGAGAGCGTATCGTCCAGCAGTACAAAGGGTTCGGTTTGTTTTTGTAAGTACTCGTTCATCAGCCTGATGTTTGGTTTTTATATCAAAAAGAGCTTTAACGCGCCCCGCCACTGAGGTCCAGTTTTGTTTGGTTCTATCGATTGAAAGTTAACTTATATTCGTAAAGGAGGCAGCCCGTTTGCGTCTGGTTCTTGTTTGAAACCGCAATGCAGATGGATAGAAGTTTAACGGAAAAGGTCTCTAAGTACTAATTTCCCAGACGACAGCATTGCGGACATCGGTGTCCTCAAGAGATGAGGACGTTCGCACTGAATAGGCAATAACACGTTTCAACCCGGTTTTGGGTAGATATGTCCGACCTGGGTCGCCCATTAAAACGGTCGTTCCTTGATGCGAGAGCTCTTTGAGCCATTGTGTGATTTCTTGTGCCATGGGGCCATCATAACAGACATCACCGGCGAGTATGATATCCCACCCTAAGTTTGGACTCCCAACCAAATTATCTGTTGTTGTTTGGATGTGAACCTCATTGAGATCGGCATTAAGCTCTGTGGCTGCTATTGCAAAGGGATCTATATCTGCTGCGAGGACCTCTGTTGCGCCTGCTTGTTTGGCAGCGATAGCTTGAAGTCCACAACCGCTTGCAAAATCGAGAACTTTTTTACCTTCGACCAAAGAGGGGGTATCTAAAATATATTGAGCAAGGGCTTGGCCACCTGCCCAGGCGAATGCCCAAAACGGGGTATCTAGCCCAAGCTTTTCCAACTCATCTTCCCCGTGTTGCCAAAGGGGGAGATCCTCAGACGCGAGATAAAGCTGGATTCGATCTCCAAGAAGCGGTGTGCCTGTTGGGCGGGTATTTTCTTTTATGAAAGCTATAGGGTCAGTAATCGGCTCAATCATCAGACGAAGTAAGCAGTGTTAAATAGGAGACGAGACATTTAGCCAAACTCACTTGACGTTTGCAGCCATAAATATTCCTGTAAGAAAGATCCATCCGATGATCCTGTTGGATTTGAATTTGGTCAGGCAGTCATGGGCGTCGTCAATTTTTACAGTGGATATCTGCCAAGTAAAGTGAAGTGCCAGGGCGCCAATTCCAACCCAGAAGGGCCAGATTAACCCCATAACCCATCCCGCAGTGGCAAAGCAGACAGTGCAAAGGCCGTAGAATAGAATAAGCCAGTATTTCGTGTGTCGACCCAGTTTAAGGGCGGTGGATTTAACGCCAATCAAGGCGTCGTCTTCTTTGTCCTGATGGGCATAGATGGTGTCATAGCCGAGAGTCCAGGCAATGCCGCCAATATACAACAGCAACGCGGGCATAGAGATTTCTCCCCGAACGGCAGCCCAGCCAACCAATGCACCCCAGTTGAAAGTGAGCCCCAACCAAGCTTGTGGCCAGTAAGTGATGCGCTTCATAAAGGGGTAGCAGATCACCAAAATAATAGCTGATGCTGCTAAGATCATGGTAAAGGTATTGAACTGTATAAGAATCAAAAGCCCGATTGTTAGCTGTAAAGCGAGGAATGCCGCCGCTTGCTTCATGGACAACTCGCCGCTGGCGAGAGGCCGTGTTGCGGTTCGGGCGACCTTCTTGTCATAGTCTCGGTCAGCCATATCGTTAATTGTGCAGCCGGCGCCTCGCATTGCCAAAGCACCAATGGCAAAGAGGGCTAAATAGTAGGGCGGGGCAAAAGAACTACCGAGTTGATACCCGGGTGCGGTAGTAGCAAGCATCATTGACCACCAGCAGGGGAAAAGCAGAAGCCATGTGCCAATAGGGCGATCAAGTCTTGCTAAACGCAAATAAGGTCGCGCCCAGGCAGGAGATAATCGGATAATCAGATGATCATTCTTTATGTCACTTGCGTTTTTGGTCATATCGGACGTTGTGTTATCTCTTTTGCGGATGTTATCAATTTGCTTCAAACGTGATAGATACACGTGATGTCGGTCTTTGTGAAGGTAGAGGTTCGAGAGATGGAGCGGGTCGTTACGAGACTCTATGTTAAAGACAGCTTGTCTGAAGGCGCTACTGTTGGGTTAGATGCCGCTGGCGCCCACTACCTACGCTCCGTGCTTCGTCTTAGTTCAGGGGCTCGAATCGGACTGTTTAATGAACGCGATGGTGAGTGGCTCGGAGTTATCGATGGATTGGGCAAGGGTTGGTGTTCTCTTCAGATTCAAGAACAACGTCGTGCTCCTGCTGATGAACCTGATATTTGGCTGGTGTTTGCACCTATCAAAAGATCTCGTATCGACTTTCTTGCTGAAAAGGCAGGAGAACTCGGTTGTTCACGTATCGTCCCAATTTTTACACGTTATACCGATGTGAAACGAATTAACCGTGACCGGTTAGCCGCTCACGCCCGAGAATCCGCAGAACAGTGTGAACGTTTATCTGTGACCGAGGTCGATGATGCGATTACACTGGATAAGCTTATCGAAAATTGGTCTTCTGATCGACGGTTGCTGGTTTGCGCCGAATTTGGAGATGCAGCGCCAATTGCACAGGTTTTAACAGACTTACTGGTTGAAGAACCAGATGCTGGTCGGCAGCCCTGGGCTGTTTTGATTGGTCCGGAAGGCGGTTTTGCAAAAGAAGAGCTTGAAGCTCTACGTCGCCTTCCTTATGTGACATCAATCGGTCTTGGCCCTCGTGTACTACGGGCTGATACTGCTGCTGTCGCAGCCTTGTCTTGTTGGCAGGCGATTTTAGGAGATGGGGGTATGCGCCCACCAAAAGGAACAACGCCGGTTACGGTTGCCTAAATAAGGTAATCTTTCCGCATCTATGGAATATGAACTATGTCCGACGCTTCTTCCTCATCACCCGTAATTACGGATAAAGCCCAACTTATTTCTTACTTTGAAAGTGGAAATAAGCCTAAAGACCAGTGGCGAATTGGGACCGAGCATGAAAAGTTCGCCTACTGTGATGAAACTTTTCGGCCACTAAAATACGATGGTGAAAAGTCGATCAAGGTTATCCTTGAAGGCCTCGCCAATCGGTTTGGTTGGACGCCTGGTTATGAGGGCGAAAATATCATTGCACTGACAGATGCAGGAGCTTCTGTAACTCTAGAGCCGGGAGGACAAGTTGAGTTGTCTGGGGCTCCATTGGAAACAGTACATGATACTTGCCGTGAAGTTCATGCTCATTTGCACCAGGTTAAGGAAATTACGGAGCCCCTAGGTATCCACATGATGGGTATGGGGTATAATCCCAAGTGGAATCGCGACGCAGTGAACTGGATGCCAAAAGGGCGTTACAAGATTATGCGTGATTATATGCCTAAGCGCGGTAATCTTGGGTTGGATATGATGAGCTTGAGCTGCACGGTTCAGGTCAATCTCGACTTTTCCAGTGAAGCGGACATGGTAAAAAAATTCCGTACTAGTCTCGCGCTCCAGCCTATTGCAACAGCTCTTTTTGCAAACTCACCTTTTACAAATGGTAAGCCAAACGGCTATTTGAGTTATCGCAGTCACCTCTGGACAGATACTGATCCCGATCGTTGCGGCATGTTGTCGTTTGTATTTGAAGATGGCATGAGTTTTGAGCGCTATCTCGACTATGTTCTCGATGTACCGATGTACTTTGTTTATCGAAACGGTGTTTATCACGATGCAAGTGGCGAATCTTTCCGTGACTTCATGCAGGGTAAGCTGAAAGTCCTTCCCGGTGAGTTGCCAACGATTAAAGACTGGGATGACCACATTACGACTGCTTTTCCAGAAGTGCGGATGAAGAAGTTTCTCGAAATGCGTGGCGCTGATGGCGGACCTTGGAAATCACTTTGTGCATTGCCAGCGTTATGGGTTGGTCTTCTTTATGATCAGTCTGCCTTAGATGCTGCGTGGGATCTTGTTAAGGGCTGGAGCGATGAAGAGCGCCAGCTTCTCCGAGCTGAAGTACCTGCTAAAGGTTTCAATACTGAGATTAGAGGTAAGAAAATTCAGGAACTTGCGGTGGAAGTCGTAAAGATTGCCGCAAGTGGTCTTGAAAACCGTGGACGTACGGATGTTCAAGGTCGCGATGAGACTCACTTTCTGGAGACTCTGATGGAAACGGCTGAGAGTGGTATTACGCCGGCGGAAAAAAATCTGAAGGCTTATCATGAGCGTTGGAACCAATCAGTTGATCCAATATTTGTTGAGAATGCTTACTAAACGCTCAAGTAAATTAGCTGTGGGTTACGGGTTGGTTCTTCTGGAGCCAACCCTTTTTTTACATAAAAAAAGCCCCAGCCGAAGCTGGGGCATCAAGAAATCGATACAAGGGTCGATAGGAGGTTGTGAAGGCGATTCTACCTTAGATTGTATTAATGAAAAGTTAATTTTACAATCTTAAGTAGTTTTATCTCACGATGTGCCGCCTACGGTAATCTGGTCAATGAGTAGGGTTGGCTGGCCCACACCAACGGGAACACCCTGTCCGTTCTTTCCGCAGGTGCCAACGCCATCATCCATTTCCATATCGTTTCCGACTTTGGAAATTTTTTGCATAGCCTCAGGTCCATTACCGATAAGTGTTGCGCCTTTAACGGCCTCACCGACGACGCCATCCTTAACCATGTAAGCCTCTGTGCAGGCAAATACGAATTTGCCAGAAGTAATATCGACCTGGCCGCCACCAAAGTTCACGGCGTAGATGCCGTTTTTCACCGACTTTAGCATTTCTTTCGGATCGTGCTCTCCATTGAGCATGATGGTGTTGGTCATTCTAGGCATTGGGATGTGGGCATAACTCTGCCGACGGCCGTTGCCAGTTGATTCTTGCCCCATCAATCGTGCATTTTGACGATCTTGCATGTAGCCGACAAGTATGCCGTCTTCGATTAAGGTGGTGCATTGTGAAGGGGTGCCTTCGTCATCAACTGAAATTGACCCTCTGCGATCAGAGATCGTTCCATCGTCAACGACGGTAACTCCAGGAGAGGCAACGCGCTCACCAATCCGATCACTAAAGGTGGATGTTTTTTTACGGTTAAAGTCGCCCTCAAGACCGTGTCCTACTGCTTCGTGTAACAGGATTCCAGGCCAGCCAGGGCCGAGAAGGACCTGCATTTCACCTGCGGGGGCAGGTACGGCGTTGAGATTTACCAACGCGCGACGGATCGCCTCGTCAGCACCTTTTTGCCAATAAGCAGGATCAAGTAAGCTGTCATAAACAAAACGACCCCCGCCGCCATAAGAGCCACTTTCCATTTTGTCGCCCTCAGCAACAGTTACCGAAATGTTTAGCCGTACCAAAGGGCGAATGTCTGCGACTCTATGTGCGTCGGCTCGGATGATTTGAACCGCTTGCCATTCTCCAGAAATAGAGGCGCTTACCTGAACCACACGAGGATCTTTTCCGCGGGCGTAGGCATCAATGTCGCTGAGGACCTTGATTTTGGCTTCAAACGCACAGGCCGACAGCGGATTGTCTTCGGTATAGAGGGCGCTGTTGGTTCCTTGGGGAGATCCTGCCATGGTGCCGGAATGGCCGCTGTGTACAGCTTGAACTGTATTTGCTGCGCGTAGAATGGCTTCTTCGCTGAGGTCGCTCGCGTGTGCGTAACCTGCGCTTTCACCAGCTATGGTACGAAGGCCAAAACCTTGTGATGTATCAAAACTCGCGTTCTTTAGGCGACCATCATCGAACACCATTCCTTCGGATTGTCGATATTCCAGATAAAGCTCGCCATCGTCGGCGCCAGAAAGGGCGCTATTAACAATGCCTTCAAGTCGCTTTTGATCAAGATCGGTTTTGTTGAAAAAAAGATCGTCGGTTGTGGCAATGTAACTCATAAATAGATTCCTTAAAAATACCGTTGCTATCAATATAGGCACACTAAGCTGCGAGGCCAACGTTATTGGCTTCCATAATAAATAGAAACTTGCCACACTCCGCGTGGACAAAGCCAAAGATACTTCGGCTAAACCGGAGTGGTGAACAAAAATATCCGCAAATTAGCGGAAATAAGGTTGATAGAGGGAAAGCAATGTTGCGCGATCATCCGTTGAGGGTCGAGCTCTGTAACGAGTTACACACCAGGCCTTTTACCCAGTTGACGGGGCCTGAAACCATTACCCATCTGGGGATGCTAACAAATGAAGAAACGGCAGAGGACGAACGGGCACATGTTGGTTTGCTGTGTCAGCGTTTTAATGTCACGGCTCCTCCACCTGGCACTAAGCATTTCATGGCTGATATGGGGCACTTCTTTATGGTGTGGGAGCGCCACACGGAGTTTTCGACCTATACGTTTTTCCTAAATCGTCGCGACGTGGATCGTAAAGATTGTGATTCCTCACCTTCCAAACACCGCGCCGCAGTGCCTTTCTCAAAAACAGCCATAGAACTCGTTCCAAGTGACTGGTTAAAATCTGTGCCTGGGGAGAGGTTAGTCGGTGTCCATCTGGAGTTGGAGGGACACGATTCGACTGAGCGCACGATGCAAGAACAGGTGGCCTTTTTCCCATCGGGTAATCTCTCGGCCTGTACTTTACGTGGTGGCCTTGCAGCAGTTTGGATGGATTTTAGTATTAATGAAGATGGTTACGGCCGGATCCTCGTAAAAGATTATGGTCTTAAGCCGCGTCAAATAGGTCGAGCAGTTCAGCGTCTATTGGAAATTGAGACTTACAGGATGATGGCGCTCTTGTCGCTTCCGCTCGCTCAACAGTACGGCGCTAGACTGGCAAAGGCGGGGCGGGTACTTACTGAGATTACGACACGGATGACGGATCACCGTGAGGTCGACAATGAAAAGAACTTACTGCGCGAACTTACTGAACTTTCGGCTGAGATAGAACAGGCCGCTGCTGCCACGAGTTATCGATTTTCAGCCTCGAAGGCTTATCATGAGCTTGTAAAGCAAAGGAACCAGAAGCTTAAGGAAGACTACATGGATGGCTTTCAAAAAATTGAAAGCTTTCTCGATCGTCGTTTAACCCCGGCGATGCGTACATGTGAAGCCATGGCTGTGCGTCTGGATACACTATCTAAAAGAGTTGCAAGGGCGGGGCAGCTTCTTAGAACCCGGGTGGATATTCAGTTGGAAGAGCAGAATTCGGCTCTTCTCAAATCCATGGATCGAAGGGCGAGGATCCAACTGCGTCTTCAGGAAACTGTAGAGGGGTTGTCCGTCGCCGCGATCAGCTACTACGTAGTCAGTCTGATTTACTATTTATCAAAAGGAATAAAATCTATCGGATTCGAGATTAATGCCTCGGTAGTGGCGGCAATTTCCATTCCATTTGTCGTCTCTGCTTTGTGGTTAAGTGTTCGGCGGGTGCGAAAAATAGTTGAGCGGGATGGTCGGGATTAAGTCATTAATATTGTTTGATTATTCGCAATACATTGTGGCATGATCCGTAATGCGTCATAAAGTCGCATCATTTTTGAGATCGTACTTTAGAAGCTGTAAAAACAGCCAAAAAGTAAAATTAGGGCGCACTAAAGCACTCAATATGCGTGCTTATAGGGTGACTGGGGCTTGTACTTCCAGCTTTCAATGGGGTAGGTTGCGCCAGAATAATAAATAGAGACCGACTGAATTCCTATTTACCCAATATGGAATATAGTCTTGGAATCGGGATAAGACTTTGATTTCGATCAATTGGCATCAAAGTCACAAAACACAGGATGTTGAGTACATGACGTTTCTGAAACGGATTGCCTATATTTTTAGCGCTGTTGCGTTGTTTGGTGGATTAGCTGTTACAGCTAATGCTTCTCAACCTACGGCTTGGGGACTTGGGTTCCAGGACGCTGCTACACCAGTTATGGTGCAGATTGAAGAGTTTCACAATTTACTGCTTTATATCATTACGGCAGTTACTCTCCTTGTATTGTTTCTTTTGCTTTATGTGATGTGGCGTTTCTCAGAGAAACGTAACCCAGTACCATCGAAAACCAGCCACAATACGCTGATTGAGATCATCTGGACTGCCGTACCTGTTATAATTTTGGTTATCATTGCTATTCCATCCTTCAAGCTGCTTTACGCCGCGGATACTAATCCTGATACCGAAATGACGATCAAAGCAATTGGTAAGCAATGGTACTGGTCCTATGAGTATCCAGACCAAGGCGACTTCACTTTCGATGCTTACATGAAATCCGAAGACGAACTGGAACCTGGTGAGCCGCGTTTGCTGGCAACAGATAACGCGATCGTAGTTCCTGTTAATACCAAGATCCGTCTGCTTGTCGCTGCTGATGACGTTATCCATTCTTTTGCAATGCCTGCTTTTGGTTTGAAGTTGGATGGCGTACCTGGTCGTGTCAACGAAACTTGGTTTGAAGTGACCAAAGAAGGTACTTATTACGGTCAATGTTCTGAAATCTGTGGTACAGGTCACTCTTACATGCCGATCATGATCAAAGCTGTTTCTAAGGACGAGTTCGCCAAATGGGTCGAATTCGCTAAGGAAGAATATGCAGAGGTTGAGACCGATCGTTCTGTAGAGCTGGCTCAGCTCAACTGAGACACTTTATAGAATTCAACGATTAATCGGTTATAGCGCCAAATAGAAGCGCTGAAGAAAACGAAATGAGGATATGAGATATGGGTACTGCAGCTGAAACCCATCACGACCACGATCACATGCCGGGATTCTTTACCCGTTGGTTCTGTTCAACCAACCATAAAGATATCGGTATTTTGTATCTGGTCTTTTCAGTTATTGCCGCTTTGATCGGTGGTGCATTTTCAGTCTATATGCGCTTGGAACTCCAAGAGCCTGGCGTTCAATATTTCCTAACCGGAGATGGCGAGCCAAATGGTCAATGGTGGAATGTTGTCGTTACGGCACATGGTTTCATCATGGTGTTCTTTGTTGTTATGCCTGCGGTGATTGGTGGTTTTGGTAACTACTTTGTTCCGTTGATGATCGGGGCGCCTGATATGGCATTCCCACGCATGAACAACATTTCCTTCTGGCTTATTGTTCCTGCATTCCTCCTGCTTCTTGGTTCTTCACTTGTTGGTCAAGGTGCTGGTACAGGTTGGACAGTGTATCCTCCGCTATCCTCAGCGCTTGGTCATCCCGGTGCTTCTGTGGATATGGCGATCTTTGCCCTTCACCTGGCAGGTGCTTCGTCGATTTTGGGTGCTGTGAACTTTATCACGACAATCTTTAACATGCGTGCTCCTGGCATGACCCTTCACAAGATGCCTCTTTTTGTGTGGTCAATGCTTGTAACGGCGTTCTTGTTGCTTCTTGCGGTTCCTGTTCTTGGTGGTGCGATCACCATGCTACTGACAGACCGTAATTTTGGTACGACCTTCTTTGATCCAACTGGTGGCGGCGATCCGATCCTGTACCAGCACCTGTTCTGGTTCTTCGGTCATCCTGAAGTTTACATCATGATCCTTCCTGGATTTGGTATCATTTCCCACATCATCTCTACTTTTAGCCGCAAACCAATCTTTGGTTATCTCGGCATGGCCTATGCCATGTGTGCAATTGGCTTTGTAGGGTTCGTTGTGTGGGCACACCATATGTACACAGTTGGTTTGGACGTGAATACACGTGCATACTTTACTACTGCGACACTGGTGATTGCTGTACCAACAGGAATTAAAATCTTCTCATGGATTGCGACAATGTGGGGCGGATCACTTCGTTTTACAGTTCCAATGGTTTGGGCGCTTGGCTTTATCTTCCTTTTCACCCTTGGTGGTGTGACCGGTGTTGTTCTTGCCAACTCAGGTGTCGATTTGCCAATGCATGATACCTACTATGTAGTTGCTCACTTCCATTACGTTCTGAGCCTTGGCGCTGTCTTTGCGATCATCGCAGGTATGTACTACTGGATGGGTAAAATGTCTGGCCGTGATTATCCTGCCTGGGCTGGATATATTCACTTCTTCCTAACCTTTGTTGGCGTGAACATGATTTTCTTCCCGCAGCATTTCTTGGGTCTGCAGGGCATGCCACGTCGTTATGTCGATTATCCTGATGCCTATGCTGGCTTCAACGCGATCTCTTCTTATGGTTCGTATATCACTTTTGCTGCGACAATCTTCTTTGTTCTGCTGACAATGTGGACCATCAAATATGGCCGTCGCGTTTCTGATAACCCATGGGGCGAAAGCGCAACGACTTTAGAGTGGACCGTTTCTTCTCCTCCTCCATTCCATTGCTTCAACGAACTACCAAAAATTAAATAACGGTAGTTAGAATAATCCGGCCACTGCATTATGTAGTGGCCGGTTTTAATCAGGAGTAAATTGTGGCCGATACATCTATCGAAAATACAACAGCAAGTGCCGAAGCTGCTTCTTATAGCGGTGAAATTGCACAGATAGCTGACTTCTGGGCTTTGATGAAGCCTGGGGTTATGTATCTGGTTGTGTTTACCGGATTTTCCGGTTTGATGGTTGCTCCGGGAACAATTCATCCCTTTTTAGGTGCTGTCGCTCTCCTTTGTATCGCAATCGCCTCTGGTGGAGCCGGTGCCATTAATATGTGGTATGACCGCGATATTGACGCGATTATGACCCGGACAAAAAGACGTCCTATACCTGCCGGGCGTATGGCTCCGGACGTTGCCCTGAGCTTTGGCGTAATCCTCAGCATATTTTCGGCGATGCTGATGGGACTTGCGGTTAATTGGACCGCTGGTGTGCTTTTGGCTTTGGCCAACGGATTTTATGTCTTTGTCTATACGATGTTCCTGAAACGCCGGACACCTCAGAACATTGTCATCGGCGGTGCTGCAGGTGCTTTCCCTCCTATGATTGGGTGGGCTGCGGTTACGGGCACAGTAACTGTTGAATCAATCGTTCTATTTCTGGTTATCTTTATGTGGACGCCGCCTCATTTTTGGGCGTTGGCGCTTTATAAAGACGGTGATTATGCCGCAGCTAAAATTCCAATGCTGCCAGTTGTTGCTGGGCGTAAAAACACGAAATGGCAGATGCTGGTTTATACTGTCGCGCTTTTCCCAATAGTGTTAGCGCCGGTATATTTTAATATCGCAGGCATGTTCTATGGAGCTGTTGCTCTGGTAGCGAGCCTCTATTTTCTCTACCTGAATATACGAGTTTTGCGTTCTGAAGAAGATCGTCACGCGAGGAAAATGTTCTTGTTCTCAATTCTTTACCTGTTTGTTTTGTTCGCTGTGCTCATCATTGATCGGGCACCAGGTATTATGAGTTTGATTGCAGGTTAAAATGGAAGAGAAAAAAACAGTGAAACATGAAACAGTGGAAAACTCGCAAGAGATCCATAAACAGAGAAAACGTCGTAACTGGGCATTTCTCGGTCTATTGATTGGGCTTATTGCCCTGATTTATACCGTGACAATTGTTAAAATGGGTCTGAAATAAGTATGGCGAATTCAGCGAGCAAAAATACACGTGTTGCACTTGTCTTAGGCGGTCTCGTCTGTGGCATGGTGGGGCTCGCTTTTGCTTCTGTTCCATTGTACAGGCTGTTTTGTCAGGTCACTGGATTTGGCGGCACAACTCAGGTTTCTGAAGTTGGCGTCGAAGACAATCTGGTCGTTTTAGACCGTGATATGACAATTCGGTTTGATTCTACAGTTAACGGTGACCTTCCTTGGAAATTCAAACCAGCTCAAAGAGCAGTTGATTTGAAAGTTGGGGAAGAAGGAATTGCGTTTTATCGCGCGAAAAATACGTCCGATGAAAAGATCAAGGGTGTTGCAACATTCAATGTAACCCCTCTTAAAGCCTGTCTCTTATACACATCTGACGCTGCCGACGAAGAGGAT
>CAJXUS010000051.1 GCA_913060675.1 uncultured Rhodospirillales bacterium | reverse complement strand
ATACGAGATCAGCCTCGGTCTCGTGGGCTCGGAGATGTGTATAAGAGACAGCTGGTATACGCCCTGGTAATCGGCCAGGTAACCGGCCTGGAATACGCCCAGGTATTGGGCCTGGAAATGGCCCAGGAAAAGGACCCGGCAAAGGGCCACCCGGAACAGGTGTAAGAGCTTCTAGATCGGGATCATTTTCTTCAACGTCGGGATCTAATAAGGCCTCTTCGTCAGCATATATCCCGTCAATATAATCCGGGTGCTCTTCGTTGTGTAACAGTACGACATCTTGGGCTAAGTTGTCCGTATCTAACTCAGTTTGCTTGCCTTTGGGTTTATTTTTGAGTGTTGAATCTGGTGCTTTTATCCCTGTACTCGTGGTTTTCCCAGCACTCGGGGTTTTTACAGCCATTGTATTTCTCCTTTAAAACGATGTTAGTTTTAAAAAGGAGGTCCTAAAATCAAAGGTAACCAGGGGCCGTGTAGGTCGTTTGGAATGTCAATTTTCCATCTTGAAGGTTTATCAAAACGAATTCTCGTTCAGACTTTCCAACGTCATAACCTGTGTCATTATCAGCCGCCTTTATGCAACAAATTTGACCAAGTTCTGCAATCACAATCTGCACTTGTTGACGGACATCATCTTCAAAAGGCATAAGCTTTTCGATATGAGCCAATCCGGTTTGCATACGAGTTCGTAGCTTTAGACGTGCCACAACCCGATTACCAACGATGATTTCTATATCTTCGCCGTCAAATCCTTCTTGAAAATGCAGTTCGAGCATCATAATTTTTCCCTTAAGGATATATCCCCCATAAATATATCCGTGATGGATCAATTCTGTGCCAGTGCTTCCTTGTACACAAGTCAGTAGTCAAACCGCAAAGAAACGCAGCATAGAACCCTTAAACTGGTGCATAAGTATTTCCCTGAACAAAAGAGTTGGTGAAAAAGAGATCATGCCCTGATGGCCTGTCCTTATTCATCAACAACCTAATCGCAAGTAAAACTATTTTGGAAACGATTACGTCACTTGGGGTCAAAAAGAACTTTACCTTTTTGCTCTTTAGAAACCTCTTACTCATTGAGATGGCCTCCCAACGCCATCGACAAGCAGTAAAGCACAACTATGAGTTAATGGGTTGTGAATAATCTGTGAAAAAATCTTTCACGTTTTTGAGACAGCAAAAGAGGGTAATCCAATGAGCTGAAGTTAAAGGATTTTACTCGAAGCTCGGTATAAATCTTCTCTCTTAAGTTCCCTACCACAACAACTAATTGATACAGTGAGGCATAATTTTTAGGACTAAATTCTTGAAATTAGCGCCACCAACCCAAATATATCAAGCAGTAGAATACTTCATTCATAAGCAATGATCTTAACTAGGGGCTCAATGGACACGATACTAAGAAATATTTATAATTTTGTGTTCTATATATTTGATATTTTTGGTATTGCAAACGCCACCAACATATTCATATCTGTCGTGATTGTTATATTTTTCCTTGTAAATATCTCCTTCGCCTTTATGAAAATTTATGATGATTGGCGCTAACCGCCACCCACATTTTGGGATGAAAGTTAGCATACGCGGTAATAGTAGCTGGCTATTTTGAGTTGTAAACTTTGAGTAGAGAATGCTATTTTATGATCGCTCTTAGCATTGTCGGCGGTTAAGACTTTGCAAGGGGATCAGCAGGAACGTGTTTACACGTAAAGGGGTTTCCGCCATCCTTCCTGCACCAAAATGCGCCCCCATGATAGACCGGTTGCCCCGCATTCTCGCCCAACAATTTTTTAAAATCTTGCGCTCAATCACTTGAAGCCAATTGACTTTCCGTAGTTCTAACTACTGTTTTTCCGCGCCCAAAAGCCACCGCACCGAGAACCAATACCAGCGACAACAGCACGAAAATACCAAAAGAAAACCGCAGCGAAGAAATCTCGGCAACAAATCCGATCATGGGCGGACCGAGCAACAGGCCCCCATAGCCAAAGATCGCAACCGAGGCGATGGCAACACCGGGGCTAAGCTGACTGCTGTTGGCAGCGCGTGAAAACACCAACGGGAAGACGATGGAATAGCCCACGCCCATAAGTGCAAGACCTATGTAGCCACCCCAAAGGGTGGTAGCCGTCGCGGTGATCACAGATCCCACGAGAGCCGCAACGCCACAAAACCGCAAGGTATTTACCGGACCAAAATGGGTGATGATCCAGTCCCCGGCAAAGCGCATGGTGACCATAGCAATGGAAAACACGGTAAAGCCCAGCGCCGCCTGCCCTTCACTGGCCTGAATAACCGTTACCAAGAAGACTGCAGACCAATCCGCCATAGCACCTTCGCCCACCGCACAGGAAAAAGCCACCAGTGCAACCACCAGCAGAGCCCCTTTGGGTAGCGCTAGCTTCGGAGTTTTTACAGGCGGTTTTGCCTGAATATTCGTTTGAGTATTTGTTTGGGTTTTGATTTTTGTCTTATTTGGAAGTGTTTCAGTTGAGGGGTCGCTTTCCTCTATCCGATCACCAATACTCTTCCCAATAATCGTCCCAGCTGCCTTCCCATAACTTCTAGCAGGGATCGCTGAGAACCAGATCAAGGGTGCCAACATCATGGCAAATACCGTGAATTGCTGACTATAGCCAATCTCTTCCCACGCAGCGATTGCACCAAAACCAGCACCAATCCCGGCACCAACAGAAAACAGTGCGTGAAAGCTCGACATGATAGAGCGGCCATACCCCCGTTCGACCTCGGCGGCCCAACCGTTCATTGCCACATCCATGGCCCCGTGGGCTGCTCCAAAAATAAAAATCGAAATCGCCAAGAAGGCCACGTTGGGGCTATAGCCAATCATCACCAGCGCCGGGCAATAGACCAGCGCACAAACCAATGTCACTTTTGAGGGACCAAAGCGATCCGACAAGGCACCGGAAAGCGGAAAGGCCGCGATAGCCCCGCCCGCCAGCAGCAACAGCAACAGCCCCAAATCACCCGGAGAAAAATCAAAGTGTTGCTGGATAGAGGGAATACGCGCCGCCCAAGCTCCATAAAGCCCACCGTTCAGAATAAACATCGCCGCCACCGCCCATCTGGGGGAACGCAACGTTGACGCAGTTTTATGGGTGTTCAGCTGTTGGTGTGATGTCTTGTCAGACCCATTATTTGATGTCTTGTCAGACCCGATATTTGATGTCTTGTCAGACCCGATATTTGATGTCTTGTCAGACATGGCGCATCTCTATTTCCGATAGCTCGTAAACCGTGGTTTCGTGCATGTTTGCATTGGTAATAAGGACATCAATATCCATACAAGGAAGAACCCGGTGTCTCGATTGGGTATTCACTTTGCTATCAGCAGCCAGAACCACTACCTTTTGTGCGTTACGGGCCATGGTTTGTTTGACAGCGGCCTCATCCATATCGTCAGCGGATAGGCCAAATCTCGGATCAAGGCCACAAGTCCCGAGCACCGCATAATCGGCTGTACAGTCTGAAAGTGCCCTAACCGCCTCAAGCCCCGTAGCGATACCGCCAAAGGGCCTGATCTTACCGCCGATCATAACGGTTTCGATTTCCCTTTCCAACATTACCCCGGCAACCAGAGGAGAAGGTGTGATCACAACCCCCTTAAAATTGTGCGGTAACTGGCGGGCAAAAAATAACACCGAGGTTCCCCCATCGAGAAAAAGGGTCGGTGATCCAGAACAGAGATCAGAAAAAGCATTCGAAACCTTGGCCGGGTTATCCATCGCCGCCTTTTCCATCCAGTTGGTTTGGTCTTGCACCCGTTGCACCATCGGGACTGCGGGAACTTGCGGTATTCCTTTGATCGGAATGGCGCCGCCCTTGACCCTTTTTAACAACCCAAGATCTTCCAACGCGATGAGATCACGACGAACAGTATCTATTGAAACATCAAACTCTTTTGTAATCTCACGCGCCACAAGCGTAAGCCCATCTTGCAAGCGTTTCAGCATCACGGCCTGACGAGTGTCGGGATTGTTTAGATCAAGAAGTAAGTTCGACATAGCCGCCGATCTTTTAGACAAGTAATGGATGAGAAAATTGAAACTTGCAATACATTGCATTTATTTGCATTTTAATGCAACAGCATTTAAGAGATTTTTTCCTCTTCGACCCCTTTTTGAGCTATAATAAAAGCTGAAAAAGGGGCTCGTCTTATGGCTGAGAAAAAAAACGTCCGAGGGAAAAAATCTCTCGGTGCAAGAAACGGTACCACTCCGAACTTAAAGGGTGATGCCTTTCGCCAACGTATTATTGACGAGGCCTTGGTTTTTGCTGATACCCACGGTTGGAGCCACTCCACGCTTGGGCCTCTCGCTGTTCATATGGGGATAGAGGTCAATGACATCCGGGTTCATTTTGCTGATGCCAATGCTATTGCCAATGCCTGGTTCAGTCGCGCGCAAGATGCCATGCTGACAACACCTCCCAAAGAATTTAGCGATTTATCGGTGCGCGAACGCATCCACCTTTTGATGATGCGCTGGTTCGATACGCTGGCGCCCCACCAGGCAGTCGCCGCTCAGATCCTTCGGGCGAAGACACACTATCCGCATCTCCATCACTGGGTACCGGCCATTTTTTCACTCTCCCGCACCATTCAGTTACTTCGTGATGCCGCCCAGCTTCACGCGAAGGGCCGCCGCCAACAGATTGAGGAAATCGGACTCACAGCGTTGTTCCTATCCATAATAAAGGTTTGGTGCCGCGATGATAGCCCAAATCAAGAACGCACCCGAAGAACACTGGATCGCCGATTGCAACAGATCGATCGGAACATTCTCAAGTTCTATTCCTGTGTAAAAGTTTGACCTTTCACTTGAATCTCAAGAACAGTGCAAAATTAAATTTGTCCACTGAAACGTATTATTAATCCTAATGCTAAATAATATATAAGCCGAAAGCTTTGGGGGCTTTTTTGCAATAGAGTTGTAATCGAATTTGACCAACAGCAATTCGGCCCAGAATTTAGTTACTCAGCTACGGTTTCTTTTCGTAGGAAAAGACCCCAATTGCTCAAATGATTTCAAAACTGCTTTGGAAAGATCTGGATCAGCCATTCAACATTTGAAAAAATGTTCGATGGATATCGCAGATAGCGGAACTACCGCATTTTCCCTTTGTGATAAGAATACCTATGATCTCGTCATAATCGACTGTCACTTACCGGATATGTCCGGGAGTGTTATAGCGCGTACTCTTTTGGTTAAAAAGCCGGAATGCCCTTTATTGATGACAGCCCGTAAAGGCTATGAACATTTGGCATTTGAGGTTCTGTCTCATGAAGTAACAGACTATCTCATACGCGATGAAAATCAGAGTTATTTACTCTACGCTCCTATTCTCATAAGCAAGCTTCTTGCCCGCGCTAACAATAATAAAAGACGTATTAAATCCACAAAAACAAAATTAAAAGCGCGTTCCTCTGTAAATAAAAACATAAAGGCGAGCACCACAGAGTTTGACAATAAAAATAACTCTGCTCCATTGGCTGGGAAAGAACTGGCCGCACAATCCAAACTTTTTGAGCTGTCATTAAACTCAATCAATCAAGGTTTTATTGTCTGGGATAAAGACGAGCGAATGGTGGTTTGCAATAATCGTTTTTGTGAATTATTTGCTATTCCACAAGCAGCGATCAAGCCTGGCACAGAAATGATTGAGATCATTCGTTATCTCGCAGAATCAGGTCTTTATGGTAAAGGCAATCCCGAACAGCTTGCCCAAAAAAGATACTTGGAAATTGTGACAGAAGGGATCGTTCCCGAACAGCAGCAGACAACGAATAACGGACGCATTCTTCATGTATTACAACACGAGGCTGCAGGCCTTGGCCGGATAACAACATTTACAGACATTACAGATATACGAAAAGGTGAAAGGACCGCCGCCCTACTCCAAGAAGCAATGCAAACCTTTTCCGACAGCATTATTCTTTATGACAAAGACGAAAAGGTAATCTTTACTAACGCACGTTATCACGAGATATATCCGTACTCCCCCCCGAAAGATGAAATTACCGAATATTCAATGACGGATATATTACGTCGGACACTTGAGGTTGGACAAGTTAATCACCCTCTAGCCAAAAAAGATCCCGATGCCTGGTTGGCCATGCGATTGGCGGAACGACGGGAAAACATGCAAACCCAAGGAATGACGAACCACGCTACCGGGTTGTCTTATTTCTACAAAATAAGCAAGTCGACCAACGGCGGTCACATCCATGTGCAAACAGATATCACAGAGCGTAAACAAGCCGAAGAAAAGCTGCTCAGACGCGAAGAACAACTGATAATACAAATAGAAGAATTGAGAACCAAAGACGAGCGCATGGAAGTACAGGCTGCTGAGCTGGTTTACTTGGCCGAAGACCTTTCGGTGACACACGGTGAACTTGAACGATTAAATGAGCAAAAAGATAAATTTTTCTCGATCATCGCCCACGACCTTAAAGGCCCCTTCAATGCCCTGCTCGGCTTTTCCCGGATG
Organism: uncultured Rhodospirillales bacterium; assembly: GCA_913060675.1. Lineage (GTDB taxonomy): Bacteria > Pseudomonadota > Alphaproteobacteria > Kiloniellales > Kiloniellaceae > Kiloniella. The sequence goes on along the minus strand of CAJXUS010000051.1, from coordinate 24,224 downwards.
ATCTCTGATAAAGAAGCAAACCTTACCCCTGAACAGGCTCTGGAATTCGGCGCATACGTTCATGAATCAGCAGAACAGGTTTATAAGCTATTGGAAAATCTTCTCGAATGGTCTCTCATACAAATGGGGAGGATGGAATTCGTACCCGGCCCCGTTGATTTGGACGAAATAATTTATACCAACATTTCCTTGTTTAAACCGATTGCGGCTAAGAAATTTATTCACCTTCACTATACAGACCTGTCAGGCGCAACAGAAGACCTTACAAATCCTCATTACAAAGTACGCGCCGACCTCCACATGGTAGACACGATCGTACGAAACCTGATCAACAACGCAATCAAGTTTACTCCCAAAGAAGGGGAGATCACGATTAGCACCAAGCATCGTGAAAATGAGGTCGAACTCGAAGTCGCTGATACAGGGGTTGGTATCTCAGATGAGGCTGCATTAAGTCTTTTCCGATTAGATGTAAATACCTCAAACATTGGTACCAATGGGGAAACCGGGACTGGCCTCGGGCTCTATTTATGTAAAGATCTGATTGAACGCCAGGGCGGTAAAATTTATGTAGCGAGCGTTGAGGGACAGGGATCAAAATTCACCATCACACTTCCCTGTTATCAAGAGGATGAATAAAGACAATTTGGGGGAAATTTTCCTCAAAAGTGAATTACTGAAACCGAAAATTAATCGTACTTGTGAATAATATCTATGCCGGGACTTATATGCCGGAGTTTATCTTTGGGAAAAACAACAGAGCATAAGCGCATTATGCCAATTTTGGGTCTGCTATGAACGCATGTTCTGACATTCACATTCTCTATATAGAAAATGATCCTGATATCAGCCAGAACTTCAAGTCTGTCGTTGAAAGTTATGGCAATAAACCCACGGAGACATTCCCCAAAGTCCCCCGCGATAATTCAAAAGAAATATATGACGCACTCTATACCTACAGAGTAGATACAACCCTAACCGGAGAAGCTGGTCTGTTGAGTGCTGCTGCGTGCCGTTACGATCTCGTCGCGATTGATTGCCACCTTCACGATTTGAGCGGGATAGATATCGCGCGCAAACTCCTCGCGAGCAACCCAAACCTCCCCCTTCTTATGATGGCGGGTAAGGGCCATGAACGTTTAGCGGTCGAAGCGATGTCACGCGGGGTAGTGGACTATATCATCAGAGATGAAAAACAAACCTATCTCGAACTCCTTCCCCTTATCATCAACAAATTACTTTTGCGCAGGGAGAGAAGACTAAAGCATCTTGAAACAGAAAGGGCGATGGAACAAAGTGAGCAAAAATTCCATTCTCTGGTTTCAACCTCTCCCGTGTGCATCCACGAAGTCGATCTCAACGGTACAATCGTATCCATGAACCCTGCCGGTCTTGAAATGATGGGAGAAACCGACGAAGCAAAAGTTTGTGGACTCAGGTATTTGGATGTTCCGGTCCTCGAAGACCGGGCCCGCATTGCTGAATTTATAGAAAAGGCCAAACAGGGAATAAGCTCTCGCTTTGAATTTCAAGCTCTTGGGGAAAATGGCATTGTTTACTATTCCAGTAGCTTTGATCCTATCAAGGACCATCACGGCAAAGTCATCCGATTGATGGGGGTGACAGAGGATATCACCGAACGCAAACTCGCAGAGAAGGCCCTGAAAGAAGCGCGAGACCAGTTGGAACTCAAAGTCGAGGAGCGCACAGAAAAACTCCGTCATGAGATCAACGAAAGAAAACAAACCGAGCAAAAATTAGCTGACCAATCTAGACTGTTTGAATTGGCCTTAAGCTCTATTGATCAGGGGTTTGTGGTATGGAATGAGAGCCAACGCCTCGTGATTTGTAACAATCGGTTTAGAGAAATATTTAGCATTCCCCCTGATATGATCAATCCAGGTACGACATTGATTGACCTGCTTCGCTTTCTTGCAAAATCGGGTTATTACGGCGAATGTGATATCGAAAAGCAGGCCCAGAAACGGTATATTGAAATTCTGAACGAACAAGATTTACACGAGCAACAGCACTCCACAAAAACAGGCCGAGACCTTTATGTCCGCAGGTACCCAATTAAAGGCTTTGGCAGGATCACAACCTTCACGGATGTCACAGATATTATTGAACGTGAAAAAACCTCCCAGCTTCTTCGGGAAGCAATAGAAACTTTCTCTGATAGCGTGATCCTCTACAATGAGAAAGAACAGGTGATTTTTACCAACGACCGCTACCACGAAGTTTATCCAAATTCGCCGCCAAAAGATCAGGCTATTGGATCAAAAATGATAGATATGTTGCGCTGTTCTTTAGAGGCGGGACAGATCGATCACCCCCTGGCAAAGTCAGACCCCGAAGCCTGGCTCGACATGACCCTGGAAAAACGGCGAGAAAAAGACAACACCGAAGGGGAAACGACCCACTCAAATGGTCATAGTTATTACTATAAACGCCATAGGTCCAGCAGTGGTGGTCATATTCACATCCAATCGGACATTACAGAACGCAAACGTGATGAAGAGGCTCTTATCAGGCGAGAAGAGCGCCTAAATCGACAAATCGCTGAGCTACGAAACAAAGACGAGCGCATGGAAGCCCAAGCAGCCAACCTGGTAAATTTGGCAGAAGATATCTCTATTACACATGGTGAACTCGAAAAGCTCAACGCGCAAAAAGACATGTTTTTCTCCATCATTGCTCACGATCTCAAAGGCCCGTTCAATGCCTTGCTTGGTTTTACCAGTCTGCTGTCTGATCCGGGTGAAGATCTCACGCCAGAAGCCGCCAAAGAGTATGGCAATATTGTCCATGAATCAGCTCAAAATGTATTCAAACTCTTGGAAAACTTACTCGAGTGGTCACTATTACAGATGGGCCGGATTGATTTTGACCCCGGGCCAGTAGATTTAAACAGTTTATTTTTTTCAAATCTGACGTTGTTTCGCCCCATTGCCGAAAAAAAACAAATTCGCCTGATATGCGATATCAAAAACAGCCCTGAAGGCACCCCTCCATTAACTCTTCTGGCCGATACGCACATGGTCGATACTATTATCCGCAACCTGATCAACAACGCGATCAAGTATACCCCCGAACTGGGCGAAGTTGTCATTTCTGCTCGGCACAAAAATGACTGGGTGGAAATTGAGGTCTCCGATACCGGGGTCGGTATTTCAGACGAAAAAGCAGCTCGTCTCTTCCAACTCGACAAAAACACAACAACAACGGGAACCAGTGGAGAAACCGGCACTGGTTTGGGGCTCTACCTCTGCAAGGATTTTGTTGAACGTCAGGGCGGTCATATTTCATTAGAAAGCAGCGAAGGCAAAGGCACAAAGTTCCGCTTTAAGTTACCAATTTATCATGACGAACCCTCTGCAGAAAGCGCCATAGATTAAAAAAAAGAGCACGATGATCTGCTCACGGGCCAATAATCTTTGCACACACGATCTCTTTTTTAAGACCAATTTTATATTTTGATTAAAGAAAATAATTTTCAAAATACTGCTGGTGATGTGCAGGAGACCATCGTTACAGCCTTATTGCCGCGGACCCGAAAACGATGCGGGATGCGGCCGTCAAACTTATAGACATCCCCCTCTCTGAGCAGTTGAGTTTGGTCACCGATCTCAACGGCGAGCACGCCGTTGATCACAATACCGATCATCTCACACTCCTCCTGCATTTGTGACAGTCCGGTATCGGCCCCGACCTCGTATTTTTCGTACTGAAACAAAATTGTGGGGTCTTTGTTTGAGGCCACCTGCCAATAGCGCACCTTATTGTTGGTAATCGCGTTCAGTTCTTCAAAGCGAAAGAACACCTTTTCCAAACTAATAGGCTCTGCCTGCCAGAACTCGGCCATCGAAAGCGGAAACACCCGCAGCAGTTTGACCATGGTGCCGATGGTCGGATTGAGGCTTCCCTTTTCGATCATGGAGATCGCCGCATTGCTGACCCCGCTGAGTTTACCCAGCTTTCGTTGCGAGTAGCCAAATTTCTCTCGTGTCAGTCGCAGTCGTTTACCGACCTCGTTCGTATCGGGGTTATCATCCAAATCTGAGCTATCACCCAACTCGGAAGAAACTGTCGCATCAGGGACCATGCGCAATACCTATATTGTTAAGCCGTTAAGTAAACTTAACATATCAATTTTAATGATATGTAAATTCAGTATCTTAAGAATAAAGCCGTTAAATATTGAATATAATAACTATAAAAAATACAATATCAACAACGAGAGATAAACAAAATCATCCCCCCGGATCGGTACATAAACTGGGTGGCTGATAAAACAGGAATTTCAGTGCATGGCCTCTATAGACCCAACCGATTATATTGACCTCAATCGCTACCCGATAAACACCCCAAGTTCATCTTCCTACCGAAAAGTGCTGTCAGATATCCACGCTGATCTGGCAGAGGACGGATGCGCTGTCTTACGAGGGTTTATCCGTCCCGACCGAATTCCTGAGCTAATAGCTGAAGCAGACACTGTCGCAGCAAAGGGGCATCGCTCTTTTAGCCGGACCAACGCCTATTTCACCCAGGATGATCCCAGCTTGCCACAAAGCCATCCCTTAAGGCGTTTCTATGATCGCTCCAACTCTTTTATCCCCGCCGATAATTTCACCGGGGATACCATCCTGCGCAATATCTATGAGTGGTCGGCCTTCCCTGCCTTTATTCAGGCCGCACTGGACGAGCAGAACTTCTATCGCTACGCCGATCCTCTCGCAGATGTGATCATCAACACGGTGGAGCAAGGCGGTGGTTTTCCCTGGCATTTCGACACCAACAACTTCACCGTTACCCTCGCGATCCAGAACGGATTGCAGGGCGGAGAATTTGAATACTGCCCCAATATTCGAAGCTCTAGTAATGAAAACTATGCAGCGGTGCAAGAAGTCCTTGAAGGCACTTCCCCCCAAGTTAAAACCCTGCAACTGGAGCCCGGAGACCTGCAGATATTCAAAGGCCGCTATGCCCTGCACCGGGTCAAGCCAGTAGAGGGAGATCGCAAACGCTACGTCGCCATATTTTCATATGTCGAAGCCGACGGCATGGTCGGCAGCCTCGAACGCACCCAACAACTCTACGGTCGCACCTTGCCAATCCACCACGAACGCGCAGGCCTTCGTACGGATAGTCTCGTGGACTAAAATAGGGATAGTGTGAAAGGGAAAGTTTCCCTTTCGAGCCCTTCACTTAATAACCTTTTTAAAGTGCTTTTTGCGCCTCGATCTGTTTCCAAAGTTTATTTGATTCAAGACCTAAGAGATTGCAAAGCATCGCAAACTCTTTTTCTTCGCGGGGGTCGACTTCGCGGTCGGCGCAGATGATCAGGTGGGCGACACGCAACAGGGTGCGGGATTTTTTATAATTGCCTTCGAAGACCTTGATTTTCTTATAAAGCTCGGCTTTAGCCCCCTCTGATTCACCACCTTTTTCACCACGCAGCAGATAGATATAATCGTCGAGGATTTCGATCGCGCGTTCGAGGTCAAAGGTTTTCAGGGCTTCGATGTTATCCATGGCATAGTCAATGGAATAGCGTTCTTGGAGTGAAACCTCACCATCGCTATAGGCCGTGAGGGCGCACACAGCCATGGCTGCGTGCAGGAAGTCACGGTTTTGATAACGGCGCACTTCGGTGACAAGTTTCTCAAGCAACAAACTGGACATGAATTTCCCTCTTTACCTCTATTGGGCTTCTACCCTTTGCCGGTCCTCTATTAGAACCTGATTATTTTTACCCTTTATATAAAGCCTGTATATAGAGATAGAAGTTCCCCGCCAAAATATCCAGTTCTATCCCGCAATTGATGATGAAAATTTGGTGAAGCTCGCCATAAAACGAACAAACAAGCGTTGCATTATCATTCGTAAAATTTAAGGTCCGAACCCTGGTCTAGCCCAAACAAGATATTTAATATGTTTTTTGAAAACAATCTGGTAACGTTTTCCGGTTAGATTTTGATGTATAAATTTTAGTACGATTATTGGCCCAATACTACGTGATCAACGATTTCATTTCCAAGGATACCTCATGAGCTTTCTTTCTGTTATCAAACGCGTGACCTCAAAGTCCCTGATCTCCACAGTTCTTGGGGCATTTTTGGCAGCTGATATAGGTTTGGGCCTGAGTTGGGGACTGGGTGTTGCTGTCGGAGGGCTTTCTCTGAGCAGCTCTCGCGTATGGGCCGAAGATCACGTTAACCCTGCGATCTGGAAGTTAAGCGACGAAGACAGCGAGATCTGGTTGTTTGGCACCGTGCACGCTCTTGAGAAAGGTCTCGACTGGCGTACCGATAAAATAAACAACGCCTTTGATGCATCAACGACCTTTTATATGGAAGCGCCGGTCAACGAAGCCACCCCTGAAATCATGGTGCCGATGATGCAAAAACACGGCATCAATCATTCAGGCCAACCCTTTTACGAAAACCTCAGCCCCGAGGGTCACGCCTATTTCATGAAGGCCCTAAAATCCCTCGGCATGCCGGAAAATGCGGTTGGAAACTTCGCCCAAATGCGCCCCTGGTTGGTGGCCGTCACGCTGGTGACCATCCAGATGCAGGCCAAAGGCATAGACCCGGAAGCGGGTGTCGACAAAGTCTTATGGAACGCGGCCAAGGCAAACGGCAAAGAACTTGGATACCTGGAAACTCTCGATCAACAGTTCAGCATTTTTGGCAACCTGAACCCACAAGAAGACATCGAGTTTTTTGAAGCTTCCATGCAGCAATTGGTCGAAGACACTGACATGCTCGACCAGATGTTCGGGTTTTGGAAAACCGGCAATATCGAAGATCTCGCCGAGTTGATGAACGCTTCTTTCGGCGACGACGATAAAATGAAAGCCTCGTTACTCACCGACCGCAATCTTAATTGGGCTTATCAGATCCACAAAATGATGCGCGGGTCCGGCAAAATCTTCATCGCCGTCGGCGCCGGCCACCTCGGCGGTGACAAATCCGTGCAACATTTCCTGGGACAACTGGGCTATGAAGTGGTGCGGCAGTGAGAAAACTCATAAAAAAGGCAACCCATTACCTGTAGACCCAAACTCAAAGGCGAATAAAGAAACAAGTTATTTCTCGCATTAAGATAAACCCCATTGAACCGTCACATTTCAAATACACCAAGTTTTCACCTTAAATTTCAAAATCTTAAGGCAATAAAAAAATTCCTACAATAAATATTGTTAAAAAAAATAACTTCATCTGAAAACTATTTATCGCCACTCAGTTGTGTTGCTCCTTACATACAAGTATAAAAATACTTCCCTACATCGGACTTCTTAATCCGTAATCACCACAAGAAATCCAGGCCAACTCATAGCAAGCTCGCAACTAAATATATTGCTATGGGGGTGGGGAAACGCACGTCAAAAATAAATAGCGTATGTTATTATAGGGTTACATTAATGAATTTATTAAAAATAGCCATATTTGGCTCACTACTTTTATCCGTTGCAGCTTGTCAAACAACAAGACCAGTTCCAGCAGGAATGTATCATAGCCAGCAAAAATACCTGACTTTTGGAGAGAAAAAAGCGATGGTCGGTGCAATGGATACAAACGGCGCCTATACCTTCGGCTGGGCCTGGAACCAAAGCAGTGTAGAAAGCGCCATAGAAAGCGCAACTACAGGATGCGTAGAAGGTAGATATAGCTCTGAGATAATTGGGGAATGCAAAGTTCATTTCATAGGAAATACAAATGTGAGAAACTTTTCAGAAGAAGACCTCAAGCTTGCGATTGCTGCCTATGAAAAAGGTGAACCAATAGTAAAAGTAGAAAATGTAGAGTAATATCACTTTAAATACTTCCGCCGCCCCCCAATCATGCCCTCGAGCGCATGATTGGGGGGCGGTATGGAGCTCAACACTCCTCAAATTTTGGACAACCTGCATTTCCTGCTAACATTCGAAAACACCCTTGGTAGTATAAGACACTCCCTCAGTAGTTAGTTTCCATACGATGCCTTTGTGACCGTCGGAGATTACACATGAACTCTACCTCAGCGCCGTCTCGAAAACTTGCTATTCTATCTTTTCTGACCCTCGATGGTGTCATGCAGGCACCTGGCAGTCCGCAAGAGGATACCTCAGGTGGGTTCACGCGTGGCGGGTGGGCGAGCGATTATTGGGCTGAGGTCATGGAGCAGGCCCAACGCGTGGCCATGAGCGAGCCTTATGACATGCTTTTTGGCCGCAAAACCTACGAACTTTTCGCACCACATTGGTCGGCGGCCAGCACCCACGATCCACTCGCGGCAATGATGAACAGTGCCAAGAAATATGTCGTATCCAACCAAGAGCTTGATCTGACTTGGCAAAACTCTGTGCTTATCTCTGGTGCTATTTGTTCGAAAATCACAAAGCTAAAACAGCAACCGGGAAACTTAATCCAGGTCCACGGCAGCTGTGATTTAATACAGACATTGCTTAAATGTGATTTGATCGACGAATTCCGCCTTTGGACTTTCCCCGTAATCCTTGGCCAAGGCAAACGCCTGTTTGGCGAAGGCGTTACCCCGCAAAATCTGACTCTCATAAAGTCAGATACAACAAAAAACGGTGTTTCAATGGCGATCTATAAACGACCGTAGTACGGACCACCTGAAAGCACTGGATCGTATTTGATCGGGGTTTAACTCAACAGCTCTAATCGTTCTTGGGCTATATAATTACAGAATGATTGTCTTCCATATTCTTAATTACCAGTGGCGCAAATTTTCTGGGTAGGAGCAATTGCCTTTGTACCCAGGACTGCCTCTGTCGGAGAGATATTGCCTCGCTTTTTTATTTCGGCGACGGTTTTCAAAGATGGCGTAGGCCGTCTATTCCACCCACTTGGGATTTCTTTATACTCAACATGGAGATGAGGAAATATTGTTCCCTTCTTGCCCGTTAACCCGACGACACACCCAATCTGAACTTTATCCCCGGCCTTTACGAAGCTCTTACTCATATGAAGAAACATAAAGTACATCGGCTTCTCACCCTGGGTCTCCACCATAATGGTTCCCCAAGGATCTTTCTGAGGTGAATGATCTTTTCCTTTATACCACCTTTTCACGACAACGCCCTCAACAGGCGATGTCACTTTGGTTGGAGTTCTGGCTCTGTAATCAATCCCGGCATGAAGCAATTTATAGGACCGACCACACTCAATTTTACTATCGCAGCTATCCAGAAATGGATTTGTAACGGTAATCTTGCCGGGCAATAACAGCTTGCCAAACTCAACCTCGTCCATAGCCAGGGCGGTTGATCCTACAAATGAAACAATAACAGCACTAAACAACGCAAAAAACTTAAACATAAATTCTTACTCAATAATGGAATGGAAATCGGTTTGGCTGTAGTGAAATAATCAACAGCCCTTATAATTTTTGTCGATACATTCACGGGCGAGGACATGAGCTTTTGCCACTTTTGCAGCGGGCATTGCCTTCCCCACATTTAGCAGGGTTTCCATCGTACTTTGATCACTCGTTTCTAAAATCAAAATTTTGAACCACATTAATGCGCGAATATCATCCTCCTGAATACCTTCTCCATTTAAATACGCTCTACCCAAATTGAAATAACCTTCTTCATTTCTCTGCTCTGCAGCAAACCTGAACCAATTAAACGCCGTCTCATAATCTTGATCGGTTCCCTGTCCTTCACGATACATATTACCCAAATTATTTTGAGCAGGGGCATAGCCCTGTTCTGCAGCAAGCGTAAACCATTTTATGGCGGCTTTGTAATCTTGAGAAACCCCTTTCTCATTTGCGTACATAACGCCCAGATTAAACTGGGCAACATCTAGTCCCTGTTCCGCGGCAAGTTCGAACCAATGAAGAGCCTTCTTATAATCTTGCGGCACCCCCAGTCCTTTTGAGTGCATAAATCCTAACATGTCTTGAGCTGGGCCTATCCCCTCCTCCGCAGCAAATCTGTACCACCGTAGAGCAGCCTTATAGTCCTGGGGTACCCCTTGCCCCTTATAGTACATATTGCCTAGATTATATTGAGCAGTCGTATTTCCTTGCTCTGTCGCAATTTGGTACCACTTTACAGCAACATGGTAATTTTGAGGGACACCTTCGCCATGGGCATATTTCAACGCAAGATTAACCTGTGCCCGGCTATTACCTTGCTCCGCCGAAATTTGATACCACTTTACAGCAACCGCAAAATCTTGTGGAACGCCATGCCCTTGATCATACATCCATCCCAAACTGTTTTGAGCAGAAGGTTCTCCTTTTTCTGCACGAGGTCTCCACTCCCTCAAAGCAGTCTCATAATCCCCTTTATCGTAAGCAACCATCCCTTTGTCGGAACCAAAAATGAGGACGCCAACGAATACGATACTGATTAAGAGTAAGCTATAAAGAACTAAACGACGTTTCATAGGAAGCCTAACAGGTTCAATTTATGCTACAAGAACGACAAAAAATAGGTAGTGGTTACAGGGTAAATATTTTTGATAGGTTTTGGAACAGTAAGGCCAAACAGCGCAAAGGCGTAGTTGCACCTGATACCCTTTAACAATCCTATTCAGCAATAATTTTCAAAATACTTTGGGCTTCTTCAACGCCCTGATCAGCGGCGAGTTGATACCACTTTTTAGCTGTATCCATATTTTCAGGAACGCCCGAACCAAAGTGGTACATCATACCCAGAATTAACTGCGCCTGTGCCTCGCCTTGTTCTCCGGAAAGTACCAACCATTTATGGGCCAGCTCGTCATTGGCGGTGACACCCTGACCTTCTTTGTACATCACACCGAGATAATACATGGCTTTTGCATTGCCCTGCTCGGCAAGTGGCATCAGCTCTTCCAATGCGGCCGCAAAATCTCCTCTGCTCAAGGCATTTTCGCCTTTCTGGAAATCAGCAGATAACACTGGTGCTGTTAAACTCAGACTGAAAAGAAAAAGAACCGATGCAAATAAGCGTTTCATTTTGGACCTGTAACTGAAGTGATTTTACCAAGAGACATATTTAACAAAACCAAAGACCCTACGCACGATATAGTTGTAATAAAACCATACAAGATCAACACCCGGCATAGTCCTTCATATTGCATTGCTGGGCCAGTTTATCCCCGAGGATCAGCTCGGCGGAAGACATTTTTTGTTCGATAATGCCTTTGTTTTTATGAGATGTTTTGTTGCCGAGCGCCGCGGCAAGGGACCACCACATATAAGCACGGGTCAGGTCTTTGGGCACGCCATTGCCTTGCATATTCAACAGACCAAGGTTGGTCAGCGAGGGGGCAAATTTCTGGGCGGCGGCTTTTTGATACCACCCGATTGCAGCGGGGTAATCCTGGGCCACGCCGTCACCGTTTTCGTACATCGATGCGATACCATGCTGGGCCGAAGCATGGCCCTGTTTGGCCGCCAGGGTGTACCACTTGGCTGCGGCAATAAAATCCTGCGGGACACCGTCTGCGTTATCGTAGATTAGACCCAGATTATATTGTGATGTGACGTGGCCTTGTTCTGCCGCGAGACCGTACCACTTAAGGGCGGTCTGAGCACTTTCCAACACTCCCTGGCCGTTGTCATACATGTAGCCCAACTTACCCTGGGCCATAGCTTGGCCCTGATCCGCGGCAAGCCTGTACCATTTAAGTGCTTTCTTATAGTCCTGCGTTATCCCTTTGCCCTGATGATACAACGCGCCCAGATTGAATTGAGCCGCAGCATCGCCCTGCTCTGCAACCGGGGCCCACTGTTTGAAAGCACCTGCGTAATCACCTGTCTGATAGGCAATCTGTCCTTTTTCCAAATCCCCCAAAACTACAGTATTATCGGCCCCTTCAAACATCCCTAAATATTCGATGGCCCCGTCGTGCCCCTGTTCTGCGGCGAGCCTATACCACTGCGCAGCGGTCTCTTTATCTTGGGCGACACCCTTACCGTTTTTATACATATTACCGAGCGCGTATTGCGCCTTGGCAGAGCCCCGTTGTGCAGCCCGTTTGTACCATTTGAGCGCAATCGCTAAGTCTTGTAGACCGCTTAGTCCTTTAAACGCCATATCGCCCAGCGCCAGTTGCGAGGGGACATCGCCCTGTTCGGCCGCGCGTTTGTACCAGTGGCCAGCCACCTTGTAATCGCGCGGTCCCGCTTTCCCCGTGCTATACAAATATCCAAGGGTGAACTGAGCCAGGATGTTATCTTGTTCCGCGGCACTCCTGTATAAGTATAGGGCCGTATCAAGGTGATGTGCTACCCCATCACCAAACTCGTACAAAAATCCCAGGTTAAGCTGGGCTTCGGCGAGGCCCTGATCCGCCGCGAGACGGAACCACTCGGCGGCAATGCCGTAATCCTGCGGTCGGCCCTTGCCATCTAGGAACATCAGGCCGAGGCCGAATTGTGCCTTGGCATAACCTTCTTCAGCTAATGAGCTCCATTCCCTAAAGGCGCTGTCATAGTCGGCTTTGTTATAGGCGTTTAACCCCCGCCTATAGTCAGCAGCAGCTCCCGATCGCAGAGGTTTGGCCGGAGTTTTAAGCTCGGTCTCATTCTGGCTTTTAGAGTTGGGCTGGCTTTTAGAGTTGGGCTCAAGATAATCCTTCATACGCATGACGGTTTCGAGCATAACTTTTGCTTGGGAATGGTCTTGCTCCGCGGCAAGCTCGAGCCATTTTTGCGCAACCTCAAGATCTCGCGGCACCCCTTCGCCATAATTGTACATCCGCCCCAGATCAAACTGGGCAAGTACATACCCACCCTCGGCCGCCCGCGTGAACCACGCCATTGCGGTCTTGATATTGGCCGAAACGCTGTAGCCCTTTTTGTACATCAGACCGATCACATACTGCGCCTCGGCATCGCCCTGTTCGGCGCGCGGAGACAACTCTTGAAAGGCAATTTCATAATCCCCGTTGTCATAAGCCAAGAACCCCTTGCGCCCCTCTGGAAACATCACCATCAACACCGTCATGGCAATCAGAAAAAGCGCAGAAAATATAAACCAACGGATCATTTGATGCCTATAAGGTGAGGTGAGGGGAGAGTTGAGGTAAGAGTGATTGAGAGATCAACAGCCCTTGTAGTTCTTGGCGATGCATTCTTCGGCGAGTTTTTGGGCTGCTTCTAAAAGGTCAGCTGGTAACTGAGGAGTTAACTCTGCCAGTGACTTTTCGGCTCTTTCCAACCCCTGATCCGAGGCTAGTTTGTACCACATATAAGCGTAAGCATAATCCCGTTGAATTCCCTGCCCCTTGAAGTACATCAAGGCTAAGTTTGCTTGTCCAGTAGCATGTCCCTGTTCGGCTGCAAGTTTGCTCCATCTCACAGCTTGCACATAATCCTGAGCTACGCCTTGTCCTTGTGCATACATACCACCAATAAGATGTTGAGAGGCAGCAAGTCCCTGATCAGCAGCCAGCTTGTACCACTTAAATGCTCTCTCGTAATCTTGAGGGACACCCAACCCACCTCGATAAAGAAGTCCAATATTTTGTTGGGCCTTTGCATGGCCTTGTTCAGCTGCAAGCTTGCTCCATCTCACAGCTTGCACATAATCCTGAGCTACACCCAGTCCCTCTGAATACATACCACCAATAAGATATTGATCCTCAATACGTCCCTGCTCGGCTGCAAGCTTGTACCACTTAAAAGCAGCCTCATAATCTTGAGGCTCGACCAAACCATCCTGATAGGATTTCCCAAGATTATGTTGTGCCAAACCATGTCCTTGTTCAGCAGCGAGTTTCAACCACTTTACAGCCTCGACGTAATTTTGAGGAACGCCTTGCCCAATAAAATACATCACACCTAAATTAGATTGAGCGAAACTATTACCCTGTTCAGCCGATAGCCTGAACCACTTTACCGCCTCTTGGAAATCCTGATCGACAATCTGCCCATTTTTATACATTACTCCTATGAAATTTTGAGAGTAATCTTCGCCCTGTTCGGCAGCGAGACGATACCATTTTAGAGCTTTTTCTGTACTCTGTCGGACGCCATGACCTTCATAATACAAACCGCCTAAATTCTTCTGTGCTGTGGCATCTCCTTGGTCAGCAGATAGCTTAAACCACTTGAGAGCTTCTTTGGCATCTTGTGCGACCCCAAATCCTTTTTCATACATTACTCCAAAGCTGTTCTGCGCATCTGCCCGCCCCTGTTCAGCGGAAAGTTTTAGCAACTTGAAGGCCTTATTGTAATCCCGCGGGAGACTAAGCCCATCCTTATACAACACACCTAGCAAATGCTGAGAGTAAGCTGAATTTTGCACAGATGCTAACCTAGCCCATTTTATCGCGATTTCTGTACTTTGAGACACAAGAGTTCCTTGATAGAACATGATCGCCAAATTTTCTTGAGCAATTACCTCACCTTGTAAAGCTGCTTTCTCATACCATTGGACCGCAGTCTTTATGTTTGGCGCTGTACCTAAACCATTTTCGTACATATAACCTAAGCTGCTCTGGGCCGAAGAATTCCCTTGTTCTGCGGCACGGAGATACCAATTTAGAGCTTTTTCATTGTCTTTAGCAACGGTGATCCCATTCCTGTACAGATATCCAAGTCGTTTCTGGGCGCTAGCATAATCATTTTCCGCTGCCAATTGGTACCACCTGATAGACTTCTGAGGATCAGCATCCACCCCCTGTCCATTTTCATACATTACAGCCAAATTGAATTGCGACTGTACATATCCTTGTTCGGCAGCAAGTTCATACCATTTGAATGCTGTTGTCTTGTTTGGAACGACACCCAGTCCCTTATCATGGAACCCACCAAGATTATGCTGAGCCTGTGCGTAACCTTGATTGGCAGCAAGTTCAAACCATTTGAGTGCTTCGCCATAATCTTGCGCAACACCTAAATCAGCCGTATAGATAGCACCAATATTTGATTGTGCAACTCTATCCCCCTTGCCTGCGGCTAGTGTGAACCACTTAAGGGCTTCCTTATGATCGAGCGCCACGTCTTTACCGTGATAATACAAAGAGCCTAGAGTTGTCTGTGACTTTACATATCCTCTGTCAGCCGATCTCTTTAGCCATTCAATCGCTAAATCAATGTCTTTTTCAATGCCCGTTCCATACAAGTACATCACAGCCAAATTAAACTGTGCATCAAGTTGTCCGGTTTCTGCTAGCTCCTTAAATCCTTCAAACGCAGCCTCGTAGTTTCCTTTATTATATTCAGCTATAGTCTTGTCAAAATCAGCTGAGAGGGCAGGGTTTCCAAGTAAGAAACTGAGGACAAGAACGGACAGAACAAACAAACGTTTCATGAGGAACCTGTAGAGATAAAAAAGGAGTGGAAAGAGTATTTAGCAACTCTGGGAGAGCCTTGCACGATATAGTTGCGTAAACGGACGGTCGATCAACAGCCTTGGTAGTTCTTGGCGAGGCATTCTTGGGTAAGTCTTTTGGCTTCATCCAATAGATTATCAGATAGCTGAGGGATTATCTCTGCTAATGCTTTGTCGGCTCTTTCCAAACCCTGATCAGAGGCAAGTTTGAACCACATATAGGCATATAAATAGTCTCTTTTAATTCCTTGCCCTTTGGAGAGAAAGACAGCCAAATTTGCTTGTCCGTCTGCATGTCCCTGTTCAGCTGTAAGTTTGCTCCATTTCACAGCTTGCACGTAATCTTGAGCGACACCTTCTCCTGTTGCATACATCACACTCATGAAATTTTGAGAGAAGGCTTCGCCTTGTTTGGCTGCAAGGCGAAACCATTTGATAGCGTCTTCTGTGCTCTGCTGGATACCATTTCCTTCATAGTACATGCTGCCTAAATTCTTCTGTGCTAAGGCGTACCCTTGCTCTGCTGATAGTCTAAACCACTTGATAGATTCTATGTTATCTTGTCCGACCCCATGCCCGTTACCATACATCGTACCAAGTTTGTTCTGCGCCTCGGCCTGTCCCTGTTTTGCCGCAAGCTTGAACCACTTAAAAGCCAGATTAAAATCTTCGAGAACGCCACGACCCCTTAGATACCTCAGCCCAAGATTGTGCTGCGCATCAACCTGCCCTTGTTCTGCAGCAAGCTTATACCATTTGATGGCTTCCTTCTGGTTTTGAACGACACCTTCACCTTTAGAGTATATCTTTCCCAACCTAAACTGGGCAGAAACGTCACCCTGTAGGGCGGCCAGCTTGAACCATTTTAAGGACGTGTTGTAGTTTTGGGTAACACCTTCGCCACTTTTGTATGCTACCCCTAGAATGAATTGTGCATCAGAATGACCATTCTCAGCTGCAAGCTCATACCACTTGAAAGCAGCCTCTTTGCTTATCGGAACGCCCAGTCCTTCATCGAAGAGGACCCCTAAATTAAATTGGGCATCGGGGTATTCTTTTTCTGCTGAAAGTTCAAACCATTTTCGAGCTTCGATATAGTCCTTGGGAACACCACCCCCTTCGAAATAAATAACACCTATATTGGATTGAGCAGCAGCACTACCTTGGTCTGCTGCTAATTGAAACCAGTTGAAAGCTTTTTTATAATCTTGAGCGACACCTTCCCCCATATAGTATGACGAACCCAGGCTCACTTGAGCCGTAACATACCCCTGCTCTGCTGAAAGGTGAGTCCACATAAAAGCCTTATCAGAATCTTGCGGTGTCACGATCCCTTCAAGATGCATCACGCCTAAATTGTACTGAGCAGAATCCGAGCCGCCCTCAGCCAAAAGCGTTAATTCTTTTAGTGCGGTCTCATAATCCCCATTTTTATAAGCCACTACCCATTTGGGATCATCAGCTGAAAAGGCAGGAGTGCCAAACAGGATGCCGAGAACAAGAACGGGTAGAACAAATAGAGACAGAACAATCAAACGCTTCATGGGAAACCTGTGGCAGATAAAGAAGTAGTGGGAAAAGGGGTGGATAGAGTGTTTATCAACTCCAGGATGATCTTGCACGAAATAGTTGTGCAAGTTACCCCTCGATCAACAGCCTTTATAAAATTTCTCAAAGCATGCGCTTACCATGGTATTGGCGATCTCCAGTTCTGTTACTGTCATTCTCTGGACTGCAAGATCCCGGTTCTCTGCCGCGTTTTTCATGCCTTTTTGAGCGGCAAAACTCCACCACATGTATGCACGCGGCAGATCTGAAGGTGATCCTTCACCCTTGGCATAGGCAAAACCGAGATTGTTCTGTGCACCTTTATGCCCCCGCTCCGCCGCAAGTAGGTACCAGTTGAGGGCAGCGTTGTAATCCTGTTCAATCCCCTGGCCCGTGGCATAAGCATAACCCAGATTAAATTGCGCGGAGAGATATCCTTGCTCGGCCGCAAGCTTTATCCATTTGACCGCCGTTTTGTAATTCTGGTCAACACCGCGACCCTCTAAATATAACAAACCGAGGTTCATCTGCGCATCAACGTTACCCTTTTTGGCCAGAGGCTCCCATTCTTTTACGGCAGTGGCATAATCACCTTGATCATAAGCATTCAGTCCTTTGAAAAAGTCCGGAGAGGAACTTGAACTGGCACAGCCGATCAAAAACGGGAAACTTAAAAGCAGGACAACAATTGTATAAATTCGTTTCATGTGTGGGCTTCTTATTTGAGATCGGAATATATAAAAGACAAGGGAATGGTCATTATTCAAAGTATCATCAACAGCCCTGATAGTTCTGAGCCAAGCATTCCTGGACAAGTATTTTAGCCGCGGTCACTTGGCCCGGAGACATTTCTTTTTCCATGTCATCGCGATATCGCTTAGGATTTTCATCCCCCTGAGCAGCGGCAAGTTTGTACCATTTCGCCGCTAGAGAAGAGTTTTGAGGAACACCGTCGCCGAACTCGTACATATCACCCAAAGAAAATTGAGCATCCGCATATCCATTTTCTGCGGCAAGCCTGTACCATTTGACAGCTTTTGTCAGATCTTTTTCGACCCCCTGGGCCGTATCATACAGCACCCCCAGATTATATTGCGCTTCGATATGTCCCTGATCCGCCGCCAAGGTAAAATACTTGATCACAGCAGGGTAATACTGCTCGACCACCTTGCCCTCAATATATAAATGCCCGAGAGCATATTGAGCATTCGGATCGCCTTTTTTTGCCAGATCACTCCATATTCGGAAGGCCGTCCGATCATTATTATTGTCATAGGCTTCCATGCCTTTCAGGTACCCCGCAGAGGGGGTTAGATCAGGCCTTTTGGTGCTTTGATTAGTTTTGGAGGCCTTGTTTACCAATATCTCGCGGGATGTATCATTTCGTTTTGGAATTTCGTCTGGCTTAGGTTTGGGTTTTGGGATGGCGGCTGTTTGCTTGCGTGCAGTTTTTCCGCCCAACTGACTGGCATCGCCATTTAAGTTATTAAGATGAAATCTTGCCTTTGCATGCCCCTGGTCTGCGGCGCGCTTCATCCACTTGGCCGCTTCCGCCTTGCTTTGGCTTACCCCAAGGCCTTGGCGAAACATTTCACCCATCATGAACTGCGCCTCAACCACGCCTTCTTCGGCAAGGGGGTAAAGCAGTTCCAGCGCGGTGAAATAGTCTTGGCTAGTGTAGGCTTCTATGCCTTCCTTAAAGCCGTCTATAACGATCATTTCCTGTTCAATTCGGGGCTTTCTCGTTTCAATCACTTTTTGTTTTGTGTATTCCGCTTGGGCTGCGTGTTCGGTTTCCAATTCTTGCCCCATCTCAGCCAGCAATTCCCCGGCCCCCTCAACACCTTGATCCGCAGCAAGTCGGAGCCATTTTATCGCTTCTTTCCGGTTATAAAGCGCGGTGCCTTCGACACTGGTGTATAGCCCGGCCATGTGTTGGCCTTCTGCATGACCTTGTTCAGCGGCAAGCCGGAACAGTCTTAAACCCTCCGGCCTGTTAACAGGTAATCCCTCTCCCAAAGTGTGCATCATCCCCAAGGTGAACTGAGAGTCCGCGTGTCCTTCCTTGACCAAAGGGATCAGGTATTTGATCCCGGTTTTGAGATCTCCACCTTTGATAAAATCCAGCGCCTTGGAAAACCTGTCATCAAGGTTGGATGACGAAGCTATGTCTTCGCGATTTGTTATCTCATTGCTTGTTATTTTTTTTAACCGGATATAGTTTTCCTGTCCTTCGCTATCACCCGCAACCGCCGCAAGTCGATACCATCCCTTGGCACGTTCTAGGTCTTTGTTAACAAATACATCTTCTTCATAAATCTTACCAAGATCGTTATAGGCATCTTCCATGCCCGCTTCAGCAGAGCGTTTATAAAGTGAAATGGCTTTTTCCGTATTCTGTTGAACTCCCAAACCATAGTGGTAAAGACCCGCAAGACCATGGAGCGCCGCCTCGCTCCCTTGATCAACAGCAAGGCTAAAATACGTAAAAGCCTTGTCATAGTCCTTAGGAATGCCCCTGCCATAGCGGTACATCGCCCCGAGCAGAGCTTGGGCATAAACGTTGCCATGATCCGCCGCCCGCCGCATCCAGACAAAGCCCGTTTTACGATCCTGCGGCAGCCCTAACCCCTCGCTGTACATTGAGCCGATCAGGAACTCCGCCATCGGCTCCCCCTCTTCGGCGAGAGGCATAAGTTCTTCATACGCGACGTCATAGTCCTTTTCAAAGAATGCCTGAGCGCCCCTTTCCAAATTCTGAGCAAAGGAAATGCTGCTTGTGACAAACGTGGCGAGAAAAACAGCGAGAGCAACGATACGTCTCATCTTGGAACCTGCGAGGTTGTTCAATGTATAAGCGGGGTATAAGCGGGCAACATAAGAAGGAGATCCCATTCGGAAGAGACAGAGTTAAATCAACACCCCTGATAGTTCTGGGCCATACAATTGCGGGCCATGTTTTCAGCGCTCATGATTTCAGATGACGTTAATTTGAGCTTCGCTTTGTC
Source organism: uncultured Rhodospirillales bacterium (assembly GCA_913060675.1). Lineage (GTDB taxonomy): Bacteria > Pseudomonadota > Alphaproteobacteria > Kiloniellales > Kiloniellaceae > Kiloniella. The sequence continues at coordinate 4,376 of CAJXUS010000051.1, read as the reverse complement.
CCGGTATTTTTTTGCCGTTTTATTTCCCTGGGCAGCGGCAAGGGACAACCACATGTATCCACGTATGGTCTCTTGAGCAGTTCCATATCCAAGCAGATACAGTCGGCCGAGATTGGTTTGGGCAAGAGGATAGCCTTGAGCAGCGGATAGTTTGTACCATTTCACCGCAGCTTTTAGATCTTTTGTCGTACCTTCACCGTATTCTTTGAGAACCCCGAGAAGATGTTGAGCATCCGGGTTCCCTTTCACAGCCGCTTGAAGCCCCCATTTATATGCTTTGAAAAGATCCTCAGGCACCTTTTCTCCCGCATAGTATAAGATGCTTACCTCCAACTGTGCTTTTTCATATCCCTGTTCAGCAGAGCGTAAATACCATTTGAGAGCCTGGGCATCATCCTTTGCGATCCCATCGCCTCGAGAATAGAAATTCCCAAGAAAATATTGCGCTGCCGGATCACCCTTTTTCGCATCATTCATCGTTTGACTTATAATCGCCGCAGGATTGATTGTTAGAAGGTCCAATACATCTACAGATTTAATTCTTGGCGGTATCGCATCGGGTTTTCGCTTCGGCTTTGGAACGGACGCGACCTCAACGTTCTTTTTGGGTGGGCTCTCAAGCGTACCTAATCGGCTCAGGTTTTTCTTTGCGCTCTCATGGCCTTGATCTGCGGCACGTTTGTACCATTCTGCTGCTTTTTGCGGATCTTTTCTCAAGCCAAAACCGAAGTGATGGGTCAGCCCCATATAGTACTGGGCATCTTGGTGTCCCTGATTGGCGGCAAGCTGGGCCCATTTCAGCGCTTCGCCGCCATCCTTATCCACACCCAACCCCTTGCGATACATTTGCCCCAGCACGAACTGAGCTTCCATCTCGCCATCTTCCGCAAGAGGAAAGAGCTTTTCCATTGCATCAAAATAATCACCCTTTTCAAAGGCATTAAGGCCAATTTGAAGAGCATGAGATCCGACAACTGAGCTCTTTGAAGCCTCCTTGGCATTGCTTAATTGTGATGCCAAAAGTAAGGCCAGCTGCCTTTTACCTTCTTCATCGCCCTGATCTGCCGCAAGCTGGAAAAATTCAACTGCTTTGCTGCGGTCCTCTGGCACTCCCAAACCATCCCGATAGAGCTGCCCCAAAGCAACCTGGGCATAGGACGATTTCTGATCGGCAGATAACCTGAACCATTTGAGGGCTTCGTCATAGTCCTGAGACACACCGAAACCATCAATATACAAGGCACCCAGCATATACTGTCCACTTGCATGCCCTTGAGCGGCAGCTAAGCGGTAGAGCGCGACAGCCGTTTCATAATCTTGCTCGACACCATGTCCATCCCTGTACATGTTCCCCAGGTTGAATTGAGCATTTGCATAGTTCTGATCGACGGCAAGTTTGAACCACTTAATCGCGACCTTATAATTTTGTTTGGTGCCGAGCCCATCCCGGTGCAAAACCCCGACATTATATTGCGCCAAAACATGCCCTTGTTCAGCAAGCGGGAGTAGCGCCTCAAGGGACGCGGTAAAATCACCCGTTTTAAATAATTTTGTCGCTTGCTTATAAGCTTGTTCCAAATCGGGAGTGATATCTTGTTTTACCGCCCCCTCAATTTTATCAACTTTTGCAGAGGAAAAATCTTCATCTGCCTGTTGTGAAGATGATGAACTTGTTTCTTGTTTTTTCTTAGCAAGTAAAGTCAGTGCTTCTATGGCTCTTTCAAGTCCCTGATCAGCTGCGAGCTTAGTCCACTTTAGTGCCTTATCCAGATCTTTTGCGACACCTCTACCATCTCTGTATATATCACCGAGAACAGACTGTGAAGTCGCATCCCCCTGCTCCGCAGCAAGCTTGTACCATCCAAAAGCAATCTTATCGTCTTGAGGGACACCATTGCCGAGATGGTACATTACACCAAGTGTAAATTGGGCCGGCGCATGTCCTTGATTTGCAGAAAGCCTGATCCATTTCAAGGCCTTTTCAACATCCTTAGGAACGGCCCCTTCATCACTATAAAATACTCCTAAGTTAAACTGAGCTTCAGCATGTCCTTCTTCTGCCAACACAGTCCAGATACTCAAAGCTGTATCAAGTTCCCCACTATTGAGAGCATCCCACCCCATTTGATATCTATTAGCTAGGTCAGAGTTTTTCTCTTCATTATATTGTTGCTCATCGCTTTTATTCGTCGACATCAGAGTGTCTGGCTTAATACGGTTCAAGGCTTTTAGCGCCCCTTCATGTCCCTGATCAGCGGCGATCTGGTACCATTTGAGAGCTAGCTCCACATCTTTTCCGCCCCCCAAGCCCTGCTCATAGATTTGTCCCAACAAGTATTGGGCTTCAGCATCACCGTCTTCTGCGATCGGGCTGAGTTCCTCTAGGGCAACGTCGTAACGCCCCTCCTCAAAGGCCTTGATACCAGCCTGTCCTTCAGTGAACTCAATAAAAATACCGAGCCCAATTAGAACAACAAAAAACGGAAGAAGAACAAAGCGTATCATCTGGAACCTATGGTGTAGAACAAGAGGAGAACAGAATTTCTAAGGGATTGAGGGAAAAGGATCTATTGTTGGGGCTAACTTGGCTTAAACAGTAAAACAACCCAGAGGATACAAGCAAGCATTGATAGAGATTATTTTGAATCTAAATCATAAAAGAGAACTTCTTGTAACCAACATCCCTCTATAAATTTAACAACAAGGGACGGTTTGGAAGGGAGAAACTTCCTTCCATTTTGACTTAAATTTAATTCAAAACGCAGCAAAGGAGCGTGGGTTAACCACCGCTCTTTTGATTGTGGGGCTTTTCCAGTCCGCCACTGACTTTGGGGATGGCAGTGGTGTCTTCGGGGATGCGGACCAGGATCATGCCGTAGTTGCGAAGTCTGGTGTAGTCTGAGTGCTCAAATGAATAGCTGTCGGTCAGGCTTTCTTCCAATTCCAACATCGCTTTGAGTGCTTTAAAACCCAGAAATCCTGGCGGTTTATTGGTCATGGGGCTGGTGATTAACTGCTTAAATATGGGTTTATCGTTGTGCTTGATATCGGTATGGGCTCCAATATGAACATCACCACCAACAACCAGCAGTTCCCGACCGCCAACAGCTTTCCAGTTGCGAAGAGCGCGTAACATCTCAACTTGCTCGGCACGGTGGGTCCCATAGGCCCAGTGATCTTGTAGATCGTCAACCAGACCTGAGCCGCCGTTGGTGATGGCATCGCCGAGATAGACCAGCGGCACCGATGTGACAACAACCAGCCCGCGCACGTCATCAAAATAACCACCGGGGGATAAGGCTGATGAAATCCGATCCCATTGTTCGGCTCCCAAATAAGGGCGCGTAGGATCGAACTCAAACGTTCTGCCGCCGCGCTGATCAACAAACAGCACCCCGATCTGGCCCCACTTGTGAAAATGTCCTTCGAATTTGTTACCCGGCCAATCATCCTTATTTTGCCAGAGTTGGCGCTGATACTCACGAAAGACTTCTTGCGCCAGAGTGCCGATATGATGGGCCTGGGTTTCAGGGTTGTTATCGCCTGCGCGACTGCCCCAGTCGTCGCGGATTTCATGATCATCCCAAATCATCAAATTTGAAACATTGGCCAGGACATCCCGGGTGGCTGGAAACCGCCAGGTCATGCGATAGAGGCGCCGATAAAGATCTTTGATCTGTTCTTGTTGATCCGGGCTGCCGAACAGGGCGCCATTCAGAATGCTTTCTGCTTCTTGAAAGGCACTATCGCCATAAATCTGGTCACCAATATGGACCAAGAGATCAATGTTTCCGGGTTTGATATTCCGGTCGTATAGATCGCGCCAACAATCCGTATCTTCGCGAAAGATCGTGAAGTTGCAGCTCACCGCGCAGATATTCATCCTATCTGGTGTCGTCGCAATGGTGTGAAAGCTGGAAGCCACAGGGCTTTCTGCGCCCTCAAAGGTAACGCTATAGTTTTCCTCAGGTTCCAGACCTGAAAGCTCAAAGGCGGAAAACCTATCTTTATCCAGTGACAAGGACGCTTCAGTCCAGTTGCCGTGCCGATCTGTGGCCCGACAGGTTACCTCTGCCGCGGTATCAACTTCAATCGCAACCCGGGCTGTTGTATCCGTCACCAAACCGATAACCGGTCCGACTGTTATCCTCGTCATGATGCTCTCCCCCTCCCAATTTTTTCGGCTTATTATTGGACTTTTCTTTTTTACGGAAAACTATAGCAGAGAGCGTGCCGACCACAACTAATAAGAATAATTCGACACCAAAACACCACCATACAACAAACGCAGTAATCTCATGTTTCGATCAAGTAAGCTAAAGGGGAAGTTTGTTGGCGGCTGGAAGTCCCGATGAAGAAAAAACGCTCTTAATTAT
>CAJXUS010000050.1 GCA_913060675.1 uncultured Rhodospirillales bacterium | reverse complement strand
TCTACACTATCCTCTTCGTCGGCAGCGTCAGATGTGTATAAGAGACAGGTGATAAGTATTTATACCAAGATGAATTGTGTTCTGAATTTTGTATGATTGTTAATAAGACGTTAAGGAAGTGAACGGTTAGATTACTCTGGGTTGATATAGTATTCGGTGTAATTTATTCTCGACCTGACTTTGGGAAAACACGAAAGAAAAACAAGTATTGATTCCTTTTTGTATCTAATTGAAAAAACACTGAATTTTGATATACTGTTATCGTAATGGGAATCTGGTCATTATGAGGTATATGAGAAATTAGTAACTTATTCTTATTATGTTGTGGTATTATTTTGCAACTTAGCGTGGATAGGGCGGTGTAAATATAGTATCGGGTAAATCGGGTCAGTTTTTTATTTTTTTCGCGTTCTATGCATATCAAAACCTTCGAGGGAGAATATCATGCGGGGTTTAAAATTTATACTGGTTGCTGGTGTAGCAGCAGTTACTCTATCAGCTTGTACTGATCGTTATCAGGCTGCAACAAATGCTGAGCCGAGTGGTTCATCCTTTACGAGAGAACTCTATAAAGGATATGTCGGTCTGTCTGGCGACGAACGTTCAGAAAAAGATTGGGGCGATTCAGACCTGTTTGCTGATAAAGCTCTTTCTGCGGCTGATGGTAAATCTGTAGCGCCAGAAGAAGTTGCAAATTGGGATCTGGATGAAGCATCCATCGGCGATCTTACGACCGCTCATGACCGTCTTGCAGGTGCTCTTGCGAATGGTGCCGGAGACAAAGCTCCGACATCAGCTGCTCATGCCCAGGTAATGTTTGATTGCTGGATTCAAGAGCAAGAAGAAAACATTCAACCAGACCATATTGCGGCATGTCGTGATGGTTTTATGGCTGCAATGGCAAAAGTAGATGCGGCTCTGGCACCAAAGGCAAAAGCTGCTCCTGCGCCGGCACCTACACCAATGGCTCTACCTGATCCTTTTGCCATTTATTTCGATTTTGATTCTGATGTACTGACAGTTGATGCGAAAGCTGAAGTCTCAGTTGTCGTGGCAGCAATTAAGAAACATTCACCTTCTAAAGTGATTGTTGCTGGTCATACCGATACGGCTGGGGCTTCTGATTATAATCAAAACTTAGCTGGTAAACGTGCGGCAGCAGTTGTTGCAGCCCTCCAAAACAGTGGTGTTTCCGCTTACATGGTCAAGAGCCAAGACCTTGGTGAAAACGCTCCTGCGGTTAAGACGGGTGATGGTATCTCTGAATTCAGAAATCGTCGCGTTGTTGTTACGCTTGTGAAGTAATAAACTATGTTGAGCTTTATGAGCTCATCGTAATTACGAGGCGGTGTTGGCTCTGTGCTAATACCGCCTTAATGTTTTTAAACCATTCAACTTTAACTAATCGTGTCATTTGCACGGCGTTTTAAATTGTCCCGTGTAATGGAGACTAAAATGAAAAAAATCCTCATATCAATTGGCGGCTTGATTGTACTGGTTATTGCAGTACTCCTGATCGCCCCGTTATTTATTTCCTTAGAAGATTATAAGCCTGAAATCGCTGAACAGGCGAAAGCGGCCACAGGGCGCGATTTAAAGATTGATGGAGAGATTTCTCTTAGTCTCTTTCCCACGGTAGCTATTGAGGTGAATGGCGTTTCCCTGGCAAACTACGATCAAGGCCAAGCCAAAGATATGGTGACGCTGGACCAAATGGCACTCGAATTACAAGTAATGCCATTGTTATCCAAGGAAGTGGTCATCAATCGCTTTGTTTTGGTTAACCCTATTATAAATCTTGAAGTAGATAAGGATGGCAAGCCTAACTGGGAGCTAGAAGGAAAAACGGAAGCTCCAAAAACAGATGGTTCGGCGAGTGATGGTTCTTCTGCAGACTCGTCTGGTGCGCCATCGTTAGGTGGTCTGTCTCTTGGAGATGTTCGTATCCAAGGTGGTGAGCTTCATTACATTGATTTAGTATCAGGAGCCAAAGAGGATATTGAAGGACTAAACCTTGAGATTGCTCTCAAAGCTTTAAATCAGCCTTTGACAGTGAAGGGAAGTCTTGATTGGAAAGGCGAAACCATCAATATTTCTGCCGATGTCGCCAACCTAGAAGACTTGATGAATGGTGGTAGCAGCCAGTTGGCAACGTCAGTAGAGTCAAATCCTGTTAATTTTGGCTTTGAAGGATCTGCGCAACAAGGAAAAGAATTTGCCCTCGCAGGTGCACTTGACCTCGCTGTTCCTTCCGTAAAAGGTCTAACGGATTGGGTCGGAGCGCCAATTGAGCGTAACAATGAAAATACCTTTGAAAAACTATCTGTAAAAGGCAAACTTGATCTAAAAGGTGCGGTTATTGCTTTTGATGATGTTGCTCTGGCTTTTGATGCTCTAACGGCTCAAGGGGCTTTGAAAATAGATAGTTCAGGTAAGGTGCCTGATATTCGAGCAGCCCTTTCAACGGGTGTACTTGATTTAACACCATACCTTCCTCCTGAGACAACTTCTTCTGGAGGTGAAGCTACTGGGGCGACGACGAGTGAGACCGCTGCAGCATCTGGTGGTGATGAGGGTTGGAGTGAAGAGCCCATAGATTTCTCTGGTTTAAAGGCCGTTAATGCTGACCTCGCTTTAAAAACCGAGGGGATCAAAATTCGTAAGATCACCGTTGGTGTCAGTGAGCTTGGCGTATTGCTAAAAGGTGGTAAATTAACGGCTGATCTTAAACAGCTTTCTATGTATGACGGCCAGGCTAAAGGTAAAGTTGTTCTTGATAGTTCTAAATCAGTGCCAACAACCGCAATTCAGTTCGAAGTAGCTGATGTTCAAGCCGAGCCATTGTTGTCCGATAGTGCTGATTTTGAAAAACTATTGGGATCGTTAAATTCCAAAGCTAATTTGACGACATCAGGTAATAGCCAAAAAGACATGGTCTCAAATCTTAATGGTACGGGCGATTTTATATTTAAGGATGGTGCAGTTAAGGGAATTAATATTCCTGGCTTGATCCGAAATGTTTCAATCGAAGCCTTGCAAAATAGCTTTGATGATGCTCAAGCAACTGATTTTGCTGAATTATCAGGTACATATAAAATCACGAAGGGTATATTTGATAATCAGGATTTGAGCATGATTGCTCCTTTGTTCCGTCTGTCTGGAAAAGGCACTGTACCCTTACCGCCCAAAACTCTTGATTATCGTGTCGAGCCAAAAATTGTTGGTGATCTCGAAGGTCAGGGTGGCGATAGTGGCGCTACAGGTCTCGCAGTACCCCTATTGATTACAGGTTCGTGGAGTGATCCTAAAATTGCACCTGACCTTGCTGGGGCCTTAACGGACAAGCTCAAAGATCCTGCCTCCTTAATTGAGGGCGTAACGTCTGGTGAAGGTGGTCTCGAAATTCCAAAGCTTCCAATAGGTGGTGAGAGCACAGAAGGTAGTGGCGTTGAAGAGATTATTGAAAAACCAAAAGATGCTTTGAAAAAATTATTTGGAAACTAGTTTTTTCCTTAACCCCTAAAAAAGCCAGCTGTATATTGCAGCTGGCTTTTTTGTTTCTATCCCGTCCTGGAATAAGTTTATAGATAGGAAGTTTGTAAGGACAAGCTTGTTAACAATACAGTGCTGTAGATGCCTGATTTAAATCAGCCTGAAATAGAATTATATGAAGAACACACCCGTGTGTAGAAACTCTTTAAAGGTATTTACTTTTCTTTTACAAATGGACTTGCAGAAAGCCAGTATGTTTTCCTTTAAGGGGCGAAAGTTCAAAAATAATACATCTCGTTGGTGAGTTTTGTGTAAAGAAAGAACAGCAATAGATATGACTATTCCTCCCTGGTTTAAACTACCTATCTCCGTTAAAAAAAAACCTCAAAAGGTTGCTGTGATTGGCGGAGGGATCGCCGGGAATACTCTTGCCTACCATCTCAACCGATCTGGCGTACAGGTATCTTTATTTGAGAAAAAAGAAGCTTTAGCAAAGGGAGCATCTGGTAATCCAGCAGCTATTTTTGAACCTAAACTCATGCGGGGAGGAACTCCCCTTGGTCAATACCTAACGTCGAGTTACCTCTATGCTTTGAAGTTCTATGCTGATCTTGAAAAGGAAACCGGAGAAAGTATCTGGCATCACCGGGGAGGAACGTTAAATATAATTGCTGATGAAAAAGATTTGATAAGACACCAGTCTTTTCAAGATAATGCAGAATTACTCAAGGACCACTATTCCATAGCTGATCCTAATCAGGCCTCAACTTTTGCAGGCGTCTCAATCACTCAATCTGCCATGTGGTATCCAAAGGGGGGGTGTATAAACACAGCTTCCTTGGCAAGGGCACTTACAAAACACATTGATATTAGACTTGATAATGATATTTCATCGATCGAAGAGTTGGGCCAAGGTTGTAACTCCAGTTGTCGATTGTATTTTTCAGATGGCTCTGCCTCTATAGATTTTGATGCTGTCGTTATGGCGAATGCTTTCGCTGTCCGAAAGTTTGAACAATCAAATTTCCTTCCTGTAGTCATGAACCGAGGACAAGTGAGCACTCATCACCGCGTTAGCAATAGTGATGACTTAAAATGTGTTGTCAGTGGAGCAGGATATCTAACGCCTCTTATTGAAAATAAACATGTTTTTGGCGCAACATTTGAGAGGCTACACTCATTTGAGGAGGCCGAAGATAGTTCCTTAACAGATGATCGCCATGAGCATAACCTGTCTTTTCTCCGGGAGGTTTTGCCTGAATTTGAAGGTAAGTTCTCCTTGGCTGAACTCAAGGGGCGAACCTCAGTTCGCGGAACGACGGTAGATCGATTACCTCTTGTCGGGCCTCTTCATAATCATGCCGATTATGTCGCTAACTACCGATTGTTAAAGAACGGTGCGAAACACAGAAAGTGGGATGATGCCAGTTATTACCACGGATTATATGTATTGGCAGGATTGGGATCGAGGGGATTTGTTACCGCACCGTTGATGGCGCAATATCTTGGTGCATTAATGACCGGCACTGCTTTGCCCATTTCAGATGCGGTTTTACAAGCAGTTCATCCTGCTCGCTTTGTAATTAGAGACCTAAAAAGAGGCATCAAGACGACTACAGTTGATCCATAGATTACCTGTCTTCAAAGGAATTCAACCTTTGAAGGTGCCGCCAAGACTATACCTGTCCCCGGGGTGTACAAGCATGGCATAGGTAACTGGTTTACCTTCTGACCAAGTACGTCGTTTAAGGAGAAGGCAAGGAGATTGAGGCTTTATCTCTAATAGATCTGCCTGTGTCTCATCAGAGGCAATCGCAAAAATTGTATGCTCTGCGTTGCTGAGAGGCGCGACATTTATTAGATAGTCGTAGGGAGTAACATCTTGAAAGCTTTGAGAGAGATAATCCGGAACTGATTGCGGGCTTACATAACGATCTTCGAGCTGGATAGGGATGCCATTTTCTTTATGGACGATTACAGAGTGAAAGACGGGGGCACCAAGTTCCAATTCCAGGACGCCAGCAATAAATGGGGTAGATTTCTCTTCTTCCAAGCTGATCAAATTGTTCGTATAGCGGCCATCTCTAGAACGAACTTCATCTGCAATACTTCGAAGGGAAAGAACGGCAGATTGAGGTCTTGGCTCAGCAACAAAAGTTCCGGCACCCTGTACTCTCATCAGCCAACCATCTGTGGTCAATTCTCGAAGGGCACGGTGGATCGTCATCCGAGACATCTCAAGGCTTTGGGTCAGTTCGTTCTCTGACGGGATTTGAAAGCCTGTTTCCCATTCTCCAGAACGAATGTGGCTGATAATGTAATCTTTTACCTTTTGATAAAGGGGGACTTTTTTATCATTGCTCACAGTATTATCGTTGTCCTGGGTGAACATTCTAAAATTCCTATACGCTTACTCGCGTTTTCTGTTTCGTTTTTTGGTGTTTCTTACACTCTCACTGCCATAAATGCATTTTTCTACAGCGTATTTCCAGTAAAAAGTCACTTCCTCACTGAAACACGCTGTATCGTTTTTAACCAATCACAAAACAATTGTTACCAATTTGGCAATTTCAACTGAGTATTATTCAGAGAAACTCGGTAAGTAATCAGCTTGTGATAGTTTGTTAAACTCACCATTCCAAACCAGATCACTTGTGAGTTCCAAATCGTCAGAGAAATAACGATCTTGTTCGTAGAATGAGACATCCTGACGAAGACGTGCCATTACTTTATCTAGTGTCGGAGAGGTTTTTAACGGCTTGAGAAAATCGATACCTTGAGCTGCAGACAAGAACTCTACTGCCAACACTCCGGAAGTGTTTTTCGCCATATCTGATAGACGACGAGCGGCAAATGTAGCCATGGAAACATGATCTTCCTGGTTAGCAGAAGTCGGTAGACTGTCTACACAAGCAGGATGAGCCAGAGATTTGTTTTCAGATGCCAAAGCTGCTGCTGTAACTTGGGCAATCATGAACCCGGAATTCAGACCACTACCTGCAACGAGGAATGGTGGAAGTCCTGACATGGAACTATCCATTAAAAGGGCAATACGACGCTCTGAAAGGGCACCAATTTCTGCAATAACCAGAGCGAGAACATCTGATGCCATCGCAATTGGTTCCGCGTGGAAGTTACCGCCCGATAGAATGTCACCTTCCTTGGTGAAGACGACTGGATTGTCAGAAACGGCATTAGCTTCACGCTCAAAGATAGTGGCAGCAAAGCGTAAGTGATCTAGGCAAGCACCGAGCACCTGTGGTTGGCAGCGCAGAGAATAGGGATCTTGTACTTTTGAACAGTCAGCGTGACTTTCGTTGATTGGGCTTCCTTCAAGAACAGTTCTGAACACTGTAGCAATATCTGTTTGGCCAACCTGACCACGAACTGCTTGGATGCGAGGATCAAATGGGACGTGTGAACCTTTGGCAGCTTCAACGCTCATTGAGCCAACGAGTGTGCTGGCATTCATAAGGTTTTCAGCTCTAAACAAACCAAGAAGGGCAAGCGCTGTGGATACCTGAGTACCGTTTAAAAGGGCGAGACCTTCTTTGGGGCCAAGGACCATCGGATCTAGGCCGATGCGAGCCAAACCTTCTTTCGCAGAAAGGATTTCGCCTTTGTAGCGCGCATTGCCTGATCCAATGATCAGTGCTGACATGTGCGCTAGCGGGGCCAAGTCACCGGAAGCACCGACGGAGCCTTTTGAAGGTATACAAGGGTAAAGGCCTTCGTTGAAGAACGTGATGAGGTAATCAAGTACTTCGTGACGAATTCCTGAAAAACCTTGTGCGAGCGAGGTAATCTTGAGCGCGAGGATGAGGCGTACTGCTTCATCATCCAGCAACGGACCCATCCCGGTACAATGTGAAAGCACGAGGTTACTTTGCAACTGCTCAAGTTGCTCATCATCGATACGCGTTGATGCAAGTCGACCAAACCCGGTATTAATACCATATACCGTTCTGCCATCGCGTAGAACATTGCGGACAGTTTCTGTGGATGCTTCAATTTGTTCCCGGCATGCAGAATCAAGGCTGATCGTCACATCATCGAAAGTAATTGATCGTAATAGCGGTAGAGTAAGTTGGCGTGGTGTCAGTACCAAGTTTTTTGTTTCTGGGTTTTTCATTTATCTGACTCCATAGGGAGGTCGAGATTATTATCTCGAGCACATTGTTTTGCAATTTCATAGCCGGCGTCTGCATGACGCATGACACCTGTTGCTGGATCATTCCAGAGAACGCGTCCAATACGTTTATCGGCAGCTTCAGTTCCATCTGCACAAATGACGATACCTGAATGCTGAGAGAAGCCCATACCAACACCGCCGCCATGGTGGAGCGATACCCAGGTTGCACCGCCAGCTGTGTTAAGAAGAGCATTTAGAAGTGGCCAATCTGAAACTGCATCAGACCCATCCATCATACTTTCTGTTTCACGGTTAGGGCTTGCAACAGAACCTGAATCAAGGTGATCACGTCCGATAACAACGGGTGCTTTTAGTTCACCGTTACGGACCATTTCGTTGAAAGCCAGCCCAAGTTTATGGCGCTGACCTAAACCAACCCAGCAAATACGGGCAGGCAATCCCTGGAAGTGAATGCGTTCACGGGCCATGTCCAGCCAGTTATGAAGGTGAGGGTCGTCCGGGATCAACTCTTTGACTTTTTGGTCTGTCTTGTAAACATCTTCTGGGTCACCAGAAAGGGCTGCCCAACGGAAGGGGCCGATACCACGGCAGAAAAGAGGGCGAATGTATGCTGGAACAAAGCCTGGGAAATCAAATGCGTTTTCTACGCCTTCTTCCAATGCCATTTGGCGGATGTTATTTCCGTAATCAACTGTCGGGATACCTTGAGCATGGAAATCAAGCATAGCCTGAACTTGAACGGCCATAGATTTTTTGGCGGCTGTGGTTGTACCCTTAGGATCTTTTTGCCCGCGATCAACATATTCAGCCCAAGTCCATCCCTGTGGTAGGTAGCCATTGAGGGGGTCATGCGCTGAAGTTTGATCGGTTACAATATCTGGGCGTACACCCCGTTTTACGAGTTCTGGGAAAATATCAGCAGCATTGCCAAGTAAGCCAACAGAGATAGCTTTTTTATTTTCCACGGCGTCATTTATGACCGCCAGAGCTTCATCAATATTCGTACATTTTTTGTCGAGATAGCCAGTTCTGATCCGCATATCGATACGATCTTCCTGACACTCTACGGCCAGCATAGAAGCCCCTGCCATTGTCGCAGAAAGGGGTTGAGCGCCACCCATACCACCAAGGCCGCCGGTTAGAATCCATCGGCCAGATAGATCGCCATCATAGTGTTGACGGCCTGCTTCGACGAAGGTTTCGTAGGTACCTTGAACAATACCCTGGCTCCCGATGTAGATCCAGGATCCTGCGGTCATTTGGCCGTACATCATCAAGCCAGCTTTATCCAGCTTGTTGAAGTGCTCCCAATTCGCCCAGTTGGGCACAAGGTTGGAGTTTGCAATAAGAACACGAGGCGCATCGGGGTGTGTTGGGAAAATGCCAACTGGTTTACCAGACTGTACAAGAAGGGTCTCGTCATCTTTCAGCTTTTGAAGGCTTTCAACAATTTTATCGTAACATTCCCAGTTACGCGCAGCGCGGCCAATACCACCGTATACAACGAGATCTTCAGGATGTTCTGCAACATCTGGATCAAGGTTGTTCATTAACATGCGAAGAGGGGCTTCGGTTAACCAACTCTGACAAGATAGCTCGGTGCCATGAGGGGCACGAATGGTACGGATGTTCTTTTTCATGTTCTAAACTCCACAATATGTATAGACAAATTAACTTGTATATACATCTTGTCAATAGGGAGAAAAGAACTGGTGTTTATTTTCTGATTATGAGAGCTATATACAGATCAAAAGCTATTGAGAATGTTTGAGTTTTTCACGTGGAGTTGTTGGTGCAGATAAATTTTGTTGAGCGGGAAAAAGATAGAATCGACTTTATAGAATCAGCGGGTTGGGGTGAGGCAGAGGTTGCCGCTTTACCCGTAGATGCCTCGGCAAGATGCTATTTTCGACTTAGTAAATCCGGTGACACCAAAATTTTGATGGATGCACCGCCAGGGATCGCTGAGCCAGTAGAAGTTTTTGCTAAAGTAGCCAGACATCTTCTTGCCTGTGGAATATCGGTGCCTGTGATACATCGTGAGGATATTGAAAGGGGTTTTTTGCTCTTAGAGGATTTTGGGGAAAAAACCTATGCGAAGCTTTTAGGCGCAGGTGAAAGCGAAGAAAAGCTCTATGAGCTGGCAGTGGATGTGCTGGTTAAGATGCATTCATCTGAAAAGCTACCTGACATAGATATGCCACCTTACGATCTTGCCTTCTTAATACGCGAAGCTCTCATTATGGTTGACTGGTATTATCCTTCGATAAAGGGGAGCTCTCTAACACCTGATGCGCGCCAGAATTACATTGATGCCTGGTGTCAGGTGTTTAAAAAGCTGCCTGCTTTACCGACAACATTGGTTCTTCGGGATTTTCATATTGATAATCTTATGATCCTCGATGACCGGGAGGGGGTTTCAGCTTGTGGGTTGCTGGACTTTCAAACCGCTGTACTTGGTGTGCCTCCATATGATCTGATGTCGTTAGTTGAAGATGCGCGCAGAGATATTGACCCACAATTTAGAGAAAGAATGGTGTCTCGCTATTTTTCAAAAATGAGGGGTAAATATCAATCCGAAGAGGATCGGAAATCCTATATGGATTGGTACTATGTTCTGTCTGCTCAGCGCCATGCCAAAGTACTGGGACTTTTTTCACGGCTTTACGTTCGCGATAACAAGGATGCTTATCTCAAACACGTACCCAGAGTATCGGGATTAATGGCGGACTCAATGAAACAAGATATTCTAAAGCCCGTGAAAAAGTGGTTTGAGATGTATTTTCCTGATTTTAGATCTGATTTTGGTCCCATAAAGCAAGATTTGGTTACTCAATTAGCAACCAAATCTGAGATGTTGATTACAAGATTGTCCTAATTCTATCTTTTGAGGGGGTCGCATGCCGTCTGTAATTTCAGTTCAATCTCATGTTTGTTATGGACACGTGGGAAATTCAGCGGCAGTTTTTGCAATGCAAAAGTTGGGGGTGGAGGTGCATGCCATTCCGACAACCATTCTTTCAAACCATCCTGCGCACTCTAGTTTTTATGGTCGGGCTATCGATCCCTCATTGCTTCATGATCTTTTTGTGGGGGTGGAGGAAAGAGAGGCGTTTAAAAGTAGCGATGTGATTTTGTCAGGGTATTTGGCCTCAATTAAAAATGGAGAGGTCATTGCAAGCGCAGTTAAGCGTTATAAGCAGCTCAATCCAAAGGGGCTTTATTGTCTTGATCCTGTTATGGGGGACAAGGGAAAGGGGGTCTTTGTGAGTGAGGGGATTCCTGAACTGATTATGGATCAGTTGTTACCGCTCGCAGATATTATAACGCCTAATAAGTTTGAATTCGATAAGATCACGCATACAAATGCGAACAGCTATACTGAGATGATAACTGAGGCACGATCCTTGATTGAGCAATATAACCTACGTTGTGTAGTCATAACATCAGCTGAACAGCCTTCTGATAAGGGCAACCAAGCGATAGGAGTGCTGATTGTAAGGGCTGAAGCTGCATGGCTGATTACAACACCTTACCTTACGGTGTCACCTTCTGGAACGGGGGACTTTTTTACAGGCTTATTAGTCGGTTGGATCACGAGAGGGTTCTCAGAAGAAATTGCTGCTCAAAAATCCATCTGTGCATTGTTTCGTATAATAGAGCTTACGATTTCGGGTGGCAGAGACGAGCTTGACATAATTACACATCAAAAATGTATATTTACAGAAATTGAAAATTACCCATTAAAAAAATGTGAATAGCTGAATTTATTTGTCAAAATTATTACGCGAAATATTTAATTTTTCTTGATGTTTTGTATTTTTTAGAAACGTTAGTAGAATATAGTTAATCTCAATTTCAATTTAATCTATTGAAAATGAATAATAAAAATAAATATTTATTGTTGATTCACCCTTATTCGATTAGGGTAAATTAGGAATACTTACAAACTACTATAAAAAAATGTGTAATAAGAATTATTCACTTTTTTACTTGTATTTCTTATCAAACATGTCATCTATTCACTGTGAGCAAATGTAATTGATAAATTAATTATCACTTATTTTGTGTGAAATTGTATGAGGGTGTCATGGATCACTTTCCTATTTTCCTGGCTCTTAAGGGTCAGAAAGTACTTCTAGTAGGTGGCGGCGATCTTGCTGCTAGAAAGCTCCGTCTGCTTAGAAAAGCCGATGCTGCTGTTACTGTGATAGCGCCCACTCTATGTGATGAAATTCAAGAGTTAGTGGCTGGCGCCCATATCGAATACGAAGAACGCAAGTTTGAAAGTAAAGATGTCATCGGCGCAAGCTTGGTTTTTGCTGCGACAGACATTGAGGCTGTGGATGCTTCTGTCAGCCATGCGGCACAACAAAACGGTATCAAGGTAAATGCCGTAGACCGTCCTGATCTCTCAGACTTTATTATGCCTGCAATTGTTGACCGTTCACCGATGGTGGTTGCAATTTCAAGCGGTGGCGCAGCTCCTATATTGGCGCGAAACTTAAGAGAGAAAATCGAAAGCATTCTACCGCCAGCCCTTGGCCGATTAGCAACTTTTGCTGATAGTTTTCGGGGTGCTGTCAAAGGCACGATTTCAGGTGGAAACGAACGCCGGAAATTCTGGGAAAATTTTTTTGACGGCCCTGTTGCCGAAGCTGTTCTTTCTGGCCGAGAGGTTTCTGCCCGGGAGAAAATGCTTGGCCTCATTAATCTGAATTGGAAAGAAGAGCGCAAAGCGGGCCATGTGGCTATCGTTGGCGCGGGTCCTGGAGATCCAGATCTTCTCACATTTCGTGCGATGCGTTTCATGCAGCAAGCTGACGTTGTTATCTATGATCGTTTGATTAGCGATGAGATCCTGGACTATGTGCGTCGTGACGCCGATCGGATCTATGTTGGTAAAGCGCCGGGAAAGCACAGTAAAACGCAAGATGAAATCAACGAAATTCTAGTACACGAAGCTCACAAAGGTTTACGCGTTGTTCGCTTAAAAGGTGGCGATCCGTTTGTATTTGGCCGGGGCGGCGAAGAAATGGAAGTGCTTCAATCTGAAGGGATTGATGTGGATATTGTGCCTGGGATTACGGCTGCCGTAGGCTGTGCTGCTTCTGCGGCAATTCCGCTGACCCACCGCGATCATGCGTCGATGGTTACCTTTGTAGCAGGTCAAAACGGTGATGGCATCGCGCAGGCTGATTGGTCTGGGTTGGTTAACAGTCGTCAGACCTTGGTCTTCTATATGGGGATTTCAAACGCTGACCATATCTCAAGCAAGCTGATGAGCCATGGTCTGGATGCGAACACACCCGTTGCGATTATCGAAAATGGCACACGTTCAGACCAGCGAGTTCTTCCGGGTAAGTTATCAGAAGCTGCCCAGTTAGTTGAGACATACGAAATTACAGGGCCTGCATTGATCGTTATCGGATCAGTTGCAGCCTTTGCAAGTAAAGCTGACCTTCAGCAAATAGCTGTTGGTGCAATAGAAAACAAAAATGTGACTTCGTATTTAAACGAAGTTGCCGTTGCCGGACTTTAATCGGCGCGTCTAGGAGAGAGTAAAGATAATGGCATTGCAGATTATGACTGCGAACCGCTTGCTTGGTGGCGAAGTTGTTTACTTCGGCGAGAATGCTGAATGGACAGATGATTTCTCTGCTGCAAAGACTGTTGATGACAGTAATGGAGCAGCAGTTCTCCTCAGTGAAGCTGAAAAGGCTGAAGCCAATCAGCTTATCGTTGGCCCTTATATGGTCAAAGTTGAGCGAAATCAATCTGGTATTCATCCCCTTTCTGTTAAAGAAGGTATCCGGGCCAAGGGTCCAACAGTTCATTATGGCCACGGACAGAATAACAATATCCTACGGCAAGCTGGGTAAGGAATAAAGCAATGTATCGTTATGATGAATTTGATGCTGATTTTGTACAACAGCGTGTTGCTCAGTTCGGGGATCAGGTAGAGCGCCGCATTGAAGGCGACCTCACTGAAGATCAGTTCAAGCCGCTTCGGTTGATGAACGGTCTGTACCTTCAATTACATGCTTATATGCTTCGTGTTGCTATTCCTTATGGAACTTTCAATGCTGCACAGATGCGTAAGATGGCGCATATCGCACGTAAATATGATCGAGGCTATGGCCACTTCACGACCCGTCAAAACCTGCAATATAACTGGCCTGTTCTGAAAGATGTGCCGGAAATATTGAAGGAGTTGGCTGAAGTAGAGATGCACGCCATTCAGACCAGTGGTAACTGCATCAGAAATACGACTTCTGATCAATACGCTGGTGCTGCTGCCGACGAGATTGAAGACCCGCGGGTTTATTGCGAAATCATTCGTCAGTGGTCTTCCTTGCACCCTGAATTCACTTTCTTGCCGCGTAAGTTCAAGGTTGCGGTAACCGGAGCAACAACCGATCGTGCCGCTATTCGGGTTCATGATATTGGCTTGGCAATCGTCAAGAATGGCGAAGGCGAAGTTGGCTTTGAAGTTCACGTTGGTGGTGGCCAGGGCCGGACGCCAATGATTGGTAAAGTCGTGCGTGAGTTTCTGCCGAAAGAACACCTCTTGAGTTATCTTGAGGCCGTCCTTCGGGTTTATAACCAAATCGGACGTCGTGATAACAAATACAAAGCGCGTATCAAGATCCTTGTACATGAAACAGGGATTGATGAAATTCGTCGCCTGGTCGAAGCTGAGTGGGAACGTATCAAAGATACTGCCCTTAAACTTCCATTGGAGGAAGTTGGTCGTATCAATGAGTATTTCTCACCTCCAAGCTTTGAAACTTTGGATGCGACCTCTCGTCTGTTTGAGATCAAGCGTTTTGAAGACCGTGACTTTGCCACTTGGGTAAGAGCCAACGTTGTTGGGCATAAACAAGCTGGTTATGCCATTGCCAATATTTCGTTGAAACCTGAAGGCGAAGCACCGGGTGATATCACTGATGATCAGATGGAAGTTGTTGCTGATCTTGCTGAAAAATATAGCTTTGATGAAATTCGAGCCACACACGAACAGAACCTGGTTCTGCCTCATGTGAAACAAGAAGATCTTTATGAAGTGTTCTCTGGTTTGAAAGAGGCTGGGCTTGCAACGGCTAATCTTGGGTTGATCTCAGATATGATTGTTTGCCCTGGTTTGGACTATTGCGCCCTTGCGAACGCACGCTCTATTCCAGTCGCTCAAGCGATCAGTAAACGTTTTTCTGATATCGAGCGTCAACATGATATTGGTGAGCTTAAGCTTAAGATCTCTGGCTGCATCAATGCCTGTGGTCATCACCACGTTGGTCACATTGGTATCTTGGGTGTGGATCGTAAAGGTGAAGAATACTACCAGATCACTCTTGGTGGGAATGCTAACGAAAATGCTGCAATCGGAAAAATCATTGGCCCTTCTTTTGCCTATGACAAGATTGTGGATGCCGTTGAGAGTGTCGTGAACATTTACCTGGAACTCCGGAATGGCGCCGAGGAAAGTTTCCTCGAAGCTTTTAACCGGGTTGGAATGGCTCCGTTCAAGGAAAAGCTATATGCTTAGTGCATCGACCTTGTTACCAAAAGAAGGAAGCGCACGGGAACGTCTTGAGACGACAAAATCACGCGCAGCAGAATTGCTGGATAGTGTGAGAAACTTGTCGACCCATGATGCTCTTGTCCGCCTAATAGAAGAAGAGTTTAAAGGAAAAGTTGCTCTGGTCTCATCTTTTGGAACAGAGTCTGCAATCCTTTTACATCTTGTTGCACAGGTTAACCCAGCAACGCCTGTTATCTTTATGGATACGGGTAAGTTGTTTGGCGAAACTCACCGTTATCGCCGTCAATTAACTGAATTTCTTGGTCTTACTGATGTTCGTCAGATCTTGCCTGAAGAAGCGAATTTGTCGGAGAAGGATCCCAAATCTATCCTTTGGACCCAAGATACTGATATGTGCTGTTGGGTTCGTAAGGTAGAGCCTATGAACCGGGCCCTTGATAGTCTTGATGCCTGGATTTCTGGCCGCAAGAGGTTCCAATCGGCTTCGAGATCAAAACTTGAGATGGTTGAAGCCGAAGGTACACGTATTAAAATTAACCCTCTGGCTTATTGGGAAAAGGATGAGATCAAAGCTTATTTTAATAAGCATAATCTCCCCCGGCACCCACTTGAAGCGGACGGTTATCCTTCTGTTGGTTGTATGCCTTGTACCGACAAGGTTGCGCCAGGAGATGATCCCCGTAGCGGGCGTTGGAAAAATCAGGATAAAACCGAATGCGGGATTCATTTTCTCGATACGGGATCCGCTAGGACCAATGCTTAAATTAAGTTGGTAATTTGTAGTTGTGCAGCAAGGTCGCTGCTCTAAGCGCCGGATCATTGGATCCTGGCCTATTGAAAGAGAAAAGAGAGTAAAATGCCGCTCATAAAAGATGGACGTCAGATTGCTGATAAATGGCTCAAGTTAGCTGACGATGCTGAAGTTTTTGGAACAGCGCCAATCATCGTATCGCTTGATCGTTGGAATGAGGAAAAAGATTCTCTATTAAAGCTGAATCTTGAGATTGGTGTGCTTTTAGAAAGTTGTCAATCGCCAGAACTGATCGAAGATGATCTCGAGAACTTTTCTCTGGTTGCTTTGAACTTTCCGTCCTTTGGTGATGGTCGCGCCTATTCCTATGCGCGCATTCTTCGTGAACGTTATGGTTTCGAGGGCGAGGTTCGCGCTATTGGTGATGTGCTTTATGACCAAGTTCAACTGATGCATCGCTGTGGATTTGATACGCTTGAGATTGAAAATGCAGCTACCTTACGGTCGTTAAATCGCAATAAATCAGCAGATGTAAATGTCTTCTATCAACCTACGGGTGATGGCGAGAAAACAGCATCTTCTCTTCGTAAGCGATTGCTTGATAGTCACAAAGAGCTTGGCTACGAAAAGGCCTCTTAAGCTCAGTAAACCTATGATTTGTTGTGGTCGGTGGTGATGCCTCGACCCTTTGGAGTGCGTTATGACTTATGTCGTTGCGGATAATTGCATCAAGTGCAAATACATGGACTGTGTGGAAGTCTGTCCTGTTGATTGTTTTTATGAAGGTGAAAATACACTCGTAATCCATCCAGACGAGTGCATTGATTGTGGGGTTTGTGAACCAGAATGCCCCGCAGAAGCAATTTTGCCTGACACGGATCCTGAAGCTGAAAATTGGTTAGAAATGAATACCAAATACGCTGAGATCTGGCCAAACATCACGGTGCAGGGAACTCCTCCTGCTGATGCCGATGAATTTAACGGTGTAAAAGGGAAGTATGCGAAGTTCTTCAGTCCAGAACCTGGTGGAAAAGAGCCGGACAAAAAATTCGGATAAAATAACTAGGTTACTAATCAGACAACAGGCACCTCTCTGGTGCCTGTTGTGTTATGCACTCTTGGCGTGAAGGAAGAGTTGGCATTTCTCTTTATTATTACTTCGTTTACCATTTTTGGGTTATCAAAAGAAGTATAGCCTTATTGTGTGTATGGATTTCTGTTGCTGAGAGATCCTGATCAGTCGAAGAAAAATATAATGAGAAACAAACTAAGTATCGTTTTTGGTGTAAGTGTTGTTTTGTGGTCAGCTCAGGCTCAGGCCGATTGCAAAAAACCAGACTACGCCCCACCTAAATGTACAAACCAATACATTGAAATTCAATTTTCTGATTCTAAAGATTTTGAGAGATGTAAAAAAGAGGTCACTTACTTTCTTGAGGGTTTGGATATCTGGACCAAGTGTGTGAAAGATGAGGCGCGTTTAAAAGGTGATGAAGCGATCAAACTTTTTAATTGTAAAGTAAATGGCACCACGAACTGCTTGAATACACCTGGATAGCAATAATAATTCTCTATGTTTATGATGCTTGACTGTCTCTGAAATCTTGCCGCGAGATAATGTTATGGTAGTTAGATTGATGGTGATGATATAAGCCTGATATGACTAGCTTACCTATAGATTCCGTTCTAGCTGAAATTTCCCAAACTTTCGATGACACAACCTCTGTTGTTCTTCAGGCTCCTCCCGGGGCTGGTAAAACAACAGGAGTTCCCTTGCATCTTTTGAAGTCTGATTGGCTTCGTGATAAAAAAATTATCATGCTTGAGCCTCGTCGGTTGGCGGCGCGTGCGGCGGCTGTTCGTATGGCGGAAATGCTTGGTGAGAAGGTCGGTGAAACAGTTGGTTTTCGAATTCGCCTCGAGAGTAAAATCAGTAAAAATACCAAAATTGAGGTTGTTACCGAAGGTATTTTAACCCGAATGCTACAAACCGATCCCGAGCTTTCTGATTTTGGTTTGGTGATATTCGATGAGTTTCACGAAAGAAGCCTTCAAGCTGATCTGGGCCTTGCGTTGTGTATAGAGACACAAGCTGCTCTTCGAGAGGATCTTCGGCTATTGGTTATGTCGGCGACTTTGGATGGTGCCGCGGTATCAAAAGTTATGGGTTCAGCACCAATTATAACCAGTGAGGGCCGTAGTTACCCCGTCAAAAATATCTACGGATCAGAAACCCATCGGAAAAATATCTCTTATGATGTCGCTGCTAAAGTAGAAGAAATTCTTCATATCGAGAAAGGGAGTATTCTCGTTTTTCTTCCTGGGGTTGGAGAAATAAAGCGGGTAAATGACTTACTCAAATCTAAATCTTTACCTTCAAATGTTGAGATACGTCCCTTGTACGGTGATTTGGCTTTGGCAGAACAAAGAAGTGCAATAGCTGCTTCAAAAAGCGGCGTGACAAAGGTTGTGTTAGCGACCTCTATTGCGGAGACCAGTCTAACTATTGAAGGGGTGCGGGTTATTGTTGATTGTGGATATATGCGCAGTCCACGGTTTGATCCATCGAGTGGAATGACACGGTTGGAAACCCTCAGGGTCTCACGTGCATCTGCTGAGCAACGTGCAGGCCGGGCTGGTCGTCTTGAGCCTGGTGTTTGTTATCGTCTGTGGCCAGAAGTGCAAAACGGCTCTTTGGCGATGCAGAGTAAGCCTGAAATCCTTGAAGCAGACCTTTGCTCTCTTGTCCTCGAACTTCTAAATTGGGGCACTTCTGATCCAAATGAGCTCTCGTGGTGTGATGCCCCACCTTCCTCATCATGGCAGCAGGCGACTGAGCTTCTGACCTATCTTGGGGCTATTGATACTAATGGGCGTATAACCTCTCATGGGAAGGCGATGTCCAGACTTCCTGTCCACCCGAGGCTGGCACATATGTTGATCAGGGGGAAAGAAGAGGGCGAAGGCTGGTTGGGGTGCCTGTTGGCTGCATTACTAAATGAACGGGATATTCTTCAGAAAAATGGTGCCAAATCCCCGATCGATTTAGTGGTTCGCATTGAGGCACTGGTTGGGAAGGGCTCTGACAAAGGTTTTCGGTTTGATCGTCACCGTATAAAACAAGTGAGACGGATAGCCGAGCAGTATGGTCGATACATTCAAATTAAAGCTTCGGATAAGGTCGATATTACCAAAGCAGGCGCCATTGTATCTCTAGCTTATCCTGATCGGATTGGACAACTCAGAAAAAATACGATTGGCCGTTTTAAGCTTTCGGGTGGAAAGGGCGCAGAAATTGATCCGTTGGATAGCTTGGCATCAGAGCCTTATTTGGTAATGACAAGTGTTGGCGGCATTGGTGCGAGTGTGCGTGTATATCAAGCTTTGGCACTTTCTGAAGCCCAAATTAGAAGCTTACATGCAGAAAAAATAGTATCTGAAGATCAAGTTCGTCTCGATGAGGTAAAAGGAGTGTTTCTTGGTGAAAGGGTTGAGAGGTTTGCTGAGTTGAACCTTTCTGTAAAGCGTCAAAAATGCCCAGATCAAAATGTGATCGTACAAGAAATTATCCGGATTATTAAAAACAGGGGCCTTTCTTTTCTGGAGCCAAGCGAGAAGACACTACAATTTTGCCAACGCATTGCCACGGCTCGATGTTTGGGTGAATCTGAGGACTGGCCTGATTTTGAGGAAAACCATTTATTGGATAATCTCGATGTTTGGCTTGTGCCATATCTAGAGAATATCTCTTCGTTCAAGGAACTTAAAAATTTGGATCTTTATACAATCCTGGTTTCAGAATTGGATTGGGATAAATTGCAGTTTTTAAATAAAGAAATTCCAGAACGATTTAAGGTGCCGACGGGTAATAGCCCGCGTGTAAATTACAATAATCCAGAGATGCCTGTTTTAGAAGTTCGTTTGCAAGAGTTGTTTGGGTTATCAAAAACGCCATCTATTTTGGGTGGGAAGGTTTCTTTAAAACTGCATTTATTATCTCCAGCGCGCAGACCGCTTCAGGTGACGAGCGATTTAGCTGGGTTTTGGCAAAATACATATCACGAGGTAAAAAAGGATATGAAGGGCCGGTATCCCAGACACTATTGGCCCGATGATCCATTGGTTGCAGAACCAACTTCAAAAACTAAAAAAAACATGAAGAAAAATAGTAATTAAAGGTTGAATAGGCCTTTAGGGTCAGGACCCATTAATTCAACAGTGCTGGCAATTTTGTTGCGAGATATCAGAGTTTTGGACACCGCTGTCAATATCGGGGATATTGGCAAGGAGGTCGAACCTCTGAGATGAAGTAACAAAATTGTCCGTAGGATTTACCGAATTTACCCCGTGAGCACGTTACAAAGACTTGAAAATGAACCACATTTCCTGCGTTTTTGCGCCTTCTCACAGGAAAAATCTGGCAAACCAGCACTGTAGAATTAATGGGTCCTGACCCTAGCTGTTTGATTTGTTTTTGAAATTGCCGTATTGGTTTAGGAAATATATGGAGATTTGTGGATTTCATGCATCCTACAACAAGACAAAAAGAAATATTAAAAGCAGTTCGTAACAAGGGGCTTTGCACGATACTTGAGTTGGCGGAACAGTTTTCTGTTTCGGATGAAACTGTAAGACGTGATGTAAAGCCTATGGTATCTGCTGGTCTTGTCGAGAAAGTGCATGGTGGAATAATTGTTCCTGATGAAGCACATGAGCCACCCTTTTTACTTAGAATGGTCGAAAACCAGGATGCCAAGAGGAAAATTGGTCAAGCTCTGGCCAAAATTATCCAAAATGGCGACTCTCTTATTTTAGATACTGGCAGTACGACAGCTATTGCTGCGCACGCTCTGCAAGATCATTCAAACCTTTTGGTCGTTACAAATTCAGTTGAAACAGCGCGTGCCCTCGCGACGAGAAATGGCAATCGTGTTTACATTGCTGGCGGGGAGCTTAGAGCCGATGATGCGGCTGCTTTCGGCCCGTCTGCGAATGCTTTTGTCGAACAGTTTGATGTGAAATATGCGGTTTTATCTCTTGGGGGTCTTGACCCTGTTAAGGGGCTAATGGTTGATCATCTTGCTGAAGCAGAGTTTTCCCGTACCGTCATAGCTCAGGCCCAGATTACGATCGCCGTGGTTGACCAGAGTAAGTTCAACCGATCCCGTCTTGTTAAAGTTGGGCCAATAAAAGGCGTCGATATCCTTATCACTGATGTTGAGCCAGATGAGGCACTTGCGGCTTGTCTTGCCGAGGCCGAAGTAAGAGTAATTATCGCCTAATTTTTGAGTTAACATCCTTTAGAGCTTGATGGAGAACGACTTGTTCGCCGTACTTGAAGACTGACGACTTCTGTTTGGTTGCCAACTTATAATTTCTAAAAATATTCTCATAAAATTTAATCTGTGATTTTTATGCAGAAGTAGAATCAACTCTCTGCTTGATGCTCGTTAAACCATTTTATGTCTTTGGCACAAAATAATAATCCTAACATTTAGTTCATTTGGTATATGCCAAATAATCCCACATTACTTTCTAATTTGTAATTGGAATGCTTATTCATGTTGTTTTTATGTTGACTTATGATGATATGTGTTGATAAATTTGGATATCAAAAAAGGTAAGACAGAAACTTAATAAATAAATTCCTTACAGGGAGTAGAAGTTCATGAAAAAAACGTCTCGTTTCGCTTTAGCATTACTCGGTGGTCTTGCCATGTCTGGCATGACTGCAACAGCCTCATTTGCTGATGTTGAATCAAATGATCCAATAAAATTGACACTACACGATTGGACCGGTCAGTTACTTACGACCAAAATAATGGGGTCGGTTTTACAAAAAGCGGGCTACAATATTGAGTATGTTCAAGCCGATTATATTGCTCAGTTTGCTGGCCTGAAGGAAGGCGACCTTCATGTTGCCATGGAGATCTGGGAAACCACTGGCCGTGAAGCTATGGATGAAGCCGTTGCTACAGGTAAGGTTGATAACCTCGGCGAGACCGGTATGCAGGCCATCGAAGAGTGGTGGTACCCTTCATATATGAAAGAAGTTTGCCCGGGACTGCCTAATTGGGAAGCATTAAATGATTGTGCAGAGGCCTTCGCGACACCGGAAACAGCACCCAAAGGACGTTATCTCGGTGCTCCTGTGACTTGGGGTGGATTTGATGACGAACGCGTTGAAGCCCTCGAAATGGACTTTGAAGTTATTCATGCGGGAACAGATGCTGCGCTATTTGCAGAACTCGAATCAGCATATCAAAGAAAAGCCCCTGTTCTTTTATGGGTCTATTCCCCTCATTGGGCACCAGCTAAGTTTGAAGGTGAGTGGGTCGAGTTTCCGAAATATTCGGCTGACTGTTATAACGATCCAAGCTGGGGTTCTAACGAAGATTCTGCCTATGACTGTGGTAAGCCAACGGGGCCAATCTGGAAAGTCGCTTGGTCTGGCTTAAAAGATAAATGGCCTGGTGCTCATAAAGCCATTGAGGGGTTTAACCTCAGTAATGATGAGATGTCCCAAATGATTATCGACGTGGATCTTAAAGGTAAAGATATGGATGCTACGGTTAATCAGTGGGTAGAAGCCAACAAAGGACGTTGGTCTGATTGGGTTAAAAACTAACCCAATTGCTCAGGTGTATGGTGTCAATTTTCTTCTGCTGTGCCGCCATACACCTGATTTATAAAAATCGTACAAGTTATTAATACGTATACCTATAGGTCTTGTGGTTATGAACTCATCCGTAAAGCTCTCATGCCGAGGCGTGTGGAAAATTTTTGGCTCTGGTGCAGAAGATTTTTTACAAAAACATAATAACAAACCGAGCTCTCATGACCTGAAAAACGCTCATCTCGTTGGGGGTGTTAGAGATGCAAATATTGACATTCACTCGGGTGAAATTTTTGTCATTATGGGATTATCCGGATCGGGAAAATCCACTTTGGTTCGGTGTTTGTCCCGTTTGATTGAGCCTACGGGTGGCGAAATTTTGTTTGACGGTCAAGATCTTCTTAAAGCCAGTGATAAAGAGATGATTGAAATCCGTCGCCATAAGATGGGAATGGTTTTTCAACACTTTGCTCTTTTACCCCATCTTACTGTGTTGGGTAATGTGGCTTTTCCGTTGGAAGTCCAGGGGATTTCTAAGGAAAAAAGAGAACAGCAAGCCCAAAGCATAATCGAGTTGGTTGGACTTAAAGGGAAAGAGAGTTTCTATCCCCGTGAGCTGTCAGGTGGCCAACAGCAAAGAGTAGGTATTGCCCGGTCATTAGCCGTTGAACCTGAGATTTGGTTCTTGGATGAGCCTTTCTCGGCGTTGGATCCCCTTATTCGGCGCGAAATGCAGGATGAATTTATCCGTCTGCAGAATGTCTTGAAAAAAACCATTGTTTTTATCACACATGATTTTGAAGAGGCGATCCGTTTAGCAGATCGTATCGCAATCATGAAAGACGGTAAGATTATCCAGATCGGAACCCCAGAAGAGTTGGTGATCAACCCGGCAACAAGCTATGTCGCGGAATTTACTCAACATATCCCGAGGGCAAAAGTTTTGACTGCTGGTTTGTTAAAGGCTGCCTTTGATAGCTCAGTAGAAACTGCGGGTACTTTACCCCATGACGCTATTATTGCCGATGTTGCTGATCAAGTTGAAAAATCAGACAAACCATTTGCAATTACTGGACCCGAAGGAACCCCTATAGGGTTGCTTACACGGGAAATGGTGTTGGATGTACTTGTTGGGCGTGAGGTAGTCTTGTGATTGCGAGCGTTAGAAATATGATACCCGCTATGGGGCCAATTAAAGGTGCAAAAATATTTTGGATATTAGCACTCCTAACATCTGTATTTTTTTATATAGAAGGCAAGGGGCTATTTCCGAAGTGGATGTTCAAGATACCTCGGAAATCACAGTTACCAATTAAAAAGTATTTCTCCAGTTTTATGGAGTGGTTGGTCGAAGATGCAAACTTTGGATTTTTTACCTTTAAGGAAATGACCCGGAGTTTCTCCTGGTTGCTTGATGTCCCGCTTTCTTTCTCTACCAGCCTTTTATCTACGGGTTTTTTAGAAGGGCAGGGGAGCCAAGCAGTTCAAATTCTTCCGCCACTTTCCTGGATTGCGGTAATCGCTGTTGTTATTGCCATGGGCCACTATGCAAGAGACTGGAAGCTTGCCGCTTTTATCGGAGGATGTTTTCTCTATCTAGCCGTCTTTGGCCAGTGGGATAGCGCGATGGTGACTTTGGCGTCTATTGTCATTGCGGTGCCGTTTGGTGTGATAGGCGGGTTATTTCTGGCGATCGCAGCCTATCGTTCTCCTACGTTTGAAAAGTGTATTTCTCCGGTATTGGATTTAATGCAAACCATTCCGGTTTTTGCTTATCTCGTACCCATCCTTTTTCTGTTTGGTTTTGGCCCTGTTGCGGCAATGATTGCGACCATTATCTATGCCATGCCACCGATGACGCGCATTGCAATTATGTCCTTAAAGGGGGTTCCTGGAGAACTTAGCGATTTTGGGAACATGGCTGGCTGTACAAAAAGGCAGTTAATGTGGAAAGTACTGGTTCCCTCTGCAACTTCAGGACTGATGGTTGGTGTTAATCAGGTCATCATGCTTTCCCTCAATATGGTTATTATCGCGTCTATGATTGGGGCAGGAGGGCTTGGGTATGATGTTCTTTCTTCCCTCCGCCGTCTTGATATAGGTGGTGGTCTTGAGGCTGGTGTTGGTATCGTGGTCCTTGCAATAGCTCTTGATCGCTTGAGTCAAGCTTTTGCAACGAGGCCTGACCCCATTCATTCAGATATTCCTCAGACCTTGATACGTCGGCATCCTTGGACTGTTACAGTTACTATAATAGCCATTGTGACACTTGTACTTGGTCTGGTAATTCCCCCCATACAAAGTTATCCAGGGGTTATGGAGCTAGGTGTTGGGACGTCGCTTGCTGAATTTGTAAAGTGGATAAATATTAATTATTTTGACACTCTGGAAGGATACAAAACCTTTGTTCTTGTGTACTTTATGGTACCGGTGAAGCTGGTCCTTTTGAAAATGCCTTGGGCTTGGACGATCCTTTTATTGTCGGTGGCAGCTTGGCAATTGGGTGGTGTTCGTTTGTTGGCACTGACCCTTTCTCTTTGCCTGTTTATACTTGCCACTGGCATGTGGGAAAAAGCGATGATTACGGTATATCTTTGTGGTGTATCTGTAATTATTGCCTGTGTATTCGGTATTCCCATAGGCATTGTCGCCGCTGAAAATCAACGATTTGGTCGTATTGCCCAAGTTATGATCGATACCCTGCAAACCTTGCCAAGCTTTGTGTATCTGATCCCGGTTGTGATGTTGTTTCGAGTTGGTGATTTCTCTGCATTGGTGGCCGTTGTTCTCTATGCGATTGCCCCTGCAGTTCGGTATGCAACCCACGGCATCCAGCAGATCCCGCCAGCCTTGATAGAGGCGGGGGTAACCTCTGGCTGTACTAAGCGTCAATTGCTGTTCAAGATTAAATTACCCTTGGCATTGCCTGAAATTCTTCTTGGTCTCAATCAGACCATTATGTTGGCTTTGTCCATGTTGGTGATCACAGCACTGGTTGGAACCAGAGATCTTGGTCAGGAAGTTTATATAGCCTTGACTAAAGCAGATACCGGCCGAGGGTTAGTCGCGGGTTTATCCATCGCGTTTATCGCAATTATTGCTGATCGCATGATCGCTGCGGGATCCAAAAAAGCTAAACAACGCCTCGGTCTTGGGTAGGACAATGTTATGACGACTAAAATAGAAAAGATCTGTAAACTTCCTTGTTGGGATGGGCTTGTTAACCCTGAACCATTAGGGGGAGGGATTACTAACCATAACTTTACAGTCAAAGATAACAGCGGGAAGTATGTAGTCCGTTTTGGTGAAGATATTCCTGTCCATCACGTCATGCGTTTTAATGAACTGGCTGCAAGCAGAGCAGCCTATGAGGCGGGAGTTTCTCCTGAGGTCGTTTATGCTTCTCAAGGGATTATGGTACTTCGTTTTATTGAGGGTGTTTGTTTTGATGAGGCTGCGGTTAGAGAGCGTCGTAACCTTGAAAAAATAATCCCTCTTATTCGTAAAGCTCACAGAGAGATTCCTAAATATCTAAGAGGACCTTCTCTTGTTTTCTGGGTGTTTCATGTCATTCGTGATTATGCGGCAACTCTCAAGGACAATCATAGCCGGATGCTTGGAGAAATCCCCTGGTTACTCGAAAGCGCGGAACAACTTGAGCGCTCTGTTGGCCATGTCGAAATGGTCTTTGGTCATAATGATCTCTTGGCCGCGAACTTTATCGATGATGGCAAACGACTTTGGCTGTTTGACTGGGATTATGCCGGATTTAATTCACCTCTTTTTGATCTTGGCGGCCTTGTTTCCAATTCAGAGTTGGATACCAGTTCAGAAAAATGGGTTCTTGAAACTTACTATGAAAAGCCAATTACCGATGAGCTTAGAATGAAATATGAGGCGATGAAATGTGCCTCCCTATTACGTGAAACCATGTGGAGCATGGTGTCAGAAATATCTTCGGATATCGATTTTGATTTTAAAGCCTATACCGAACAAAACCTCCAAAAATATAAACTACAGCTTCAAGCCTTCCAAAAAAGTGAGATACAAAAATGAGCGATTTACCATCTTCAGACCTGCCTTCAGAAGCACGGATCGTCATAATCGGTGGTGGTATTGTCGGTACTTCTACGGCTTATCACCTGGGTAAAATGGGGTATAGTGATACTGTTCTGATCGAACGGGGGAAACTAACTTCTGGAACGACTTTTCACGCTGCTGGTTTAGTTGGGCAGCTGCGATCTAATGCGAATATTACCCAGTTGTTGGGCTATTCAGTTGATCTATATAAAAACCTTGAGAAAGAAACAGAGCAGGCGACCGGTTGGAAGATGAACGGTGGTCTTCGGCTTGCTTGTACGCAAGAACGTTGGACAGAAGTAAAACGCCAGGCAACAACGGCACATTCTTTTGGCCTTGATATGCAGCTTCTTACGCCAAAAGAAGCCCAAGAGCTTTGGCCGATGATGACGATTGACGATGTCGTGGGCGCTGCTTTCCTTCCCACTGACGGTCAGGCTAATCCATCTGATATCACGCTCTCCCTCGCCAAGGGCGCGCGTATGAAAGGTGTTTCAATATACGAAGACACTGAAGTTCTGGATGTTGAGGTTGAAGATGGTCAGGTTGTGGCAGTACTCACGACCAAAGGCCGGATTCAGTGTGACAAGGTGGTCAACTGTTGTGGTCAATGGGCGCGTCAGGAAGCCAAAAAGGTTGGCGTGAATGTGCCACTTATTTCCGTTGAACACCAGTTCATGATTACGGAGAAAATTGAAGGCATTACACCAGACCTACCTACACTTAGAGATCCGGATCGCCTGACTTATTACAAAGAAGATGTCGGTGGCTTGGTAATGGGTGGTTATGAGCCCAATGGTATTCCCTGGGCAACAAAGGGCTTTCCCGAGAAATTCCAGTTCTCTTTACTTGATTCAAATTGGGATCATTTCGAACAGTTGGTCGAACTGTCTCTTGGTCGCGTGCCCGCATTAGAAACCGCAGGCGTTCGTGAGTTGATTAATGGACCTGAAAGCTTCACACCTGATGGAAACTTCATTCTGGGGGAAGCTCCTGAGCTAAAGAACTATTTTGTTGGTGCTGGATTTAATGCCTTTGGTATTGCTGCGGGTGGTGGTGCTGGTATGGCGCTGGCAGAATGGATTGTAAACGGCGAGCCTCCTTACGATCTCTGGCCTGCTGATATCAGACGCTTTGGTCGGGCACATTTTGATACTGATTGGGTTCGTAAGAGAACCCTCGAAGCCTATGGCAAACACTACACCATGGCTTGGCCTTTTGAAGAGCATTCAAGCGGTCGTCCCAACCGCCGCTCCCCCCTTTATGATCAGCTTAAAAGCCAAGGCGCTTGTTTTGGTGAAAAACTAGGGTGGGAGCGCCCGAACTGGTTTGCCAAAGAAGGCCAAGAAGCCAAAGACATTTACACTTTCAATCGCCAGAATTGGTTTGATAATGTAGGGGAAGAACACAAGTTAACTCGTGAAAGTGTTACGGTTTTTGATCAGTCTTCATTTGCCAAATTTAAAATGGTCGGACCAGATTCTGAAAAAGCTCTTAACTGGATTTGTGCAAACGACATTGCAAAGAAACCGGGTTCTCTCACATATACCCAGATGTTGAATGATCGGGGCGGGATTGAGTGCGATCTCACGGTCGTTCGGATTTCAAATGATGAGTTCTATATCGTTACAGGTACTGGCTATGCGACCCATGACTTTGGCTGGATTAAAAAGAATATTCCAGAAGGCCTGAATGCCCAGTTGGTGGACGTAACTTCTGGTTATTCTGTCCTGTCGGTTATGGGGCCTTGTGCACGGGAAGCGCTACAAAAAATTACGGATGATAACATCAGTAATGAGGCCTTTTCATTTGGTACTATGCAGACAATTGGCGTAGCAGGGGCGCCCGTTATGGCGTTACGGGTAACATATGTTGGTGAACTTGGGTGGGAACTTCACATCCCGACTGAATTTGCGCTTAATGTCTATCAAGCTCTCATGTCTGCGGGGCAAGAATTCTCTATCGGAAATGCCGGTTATCGCGCGATCGAAAGCTTGCGTCTCGAAAAGGGCTATCGGGCTTGGTCATCAGATATTGGGCCAGATCATACCCCATTGGATGCGGGAATGGCGTGGGCTTGCAAGTTAAAAAAAGATATCGACTTTAAAGGGCGAGGCGCATTACAGCGCCAATTCAATGAAGGCATAAAGAAAAGCCTCTGTTGTTTTACCATTGATGATCCTTCCGTCATTTTGCTTGGGCGTGAAACGATATACCGCAATGGTGAGCGTGTTGGGTGGCTCACCTCGGCTGGCTTTGGTTACACCGTTCAAAAAAATATCGGCTATGGGTATGTACGAAACCAAGATGGTGTTGATCGTGACTATCTCAAGTCCGGTCAATACGAGTTGGAAGTTGGAACTGAACGTTTTTCCTGTGAAATCCATTTCGGCGCTTTGTATGATCCGA
Organism: uncultured Rhodospirillales bacterium; assembly: GCA_913060675.1. GTDB lineage: Bacteria > Pseudomonadota > Alphaproteobacteria > Kiloniellales > Kiloniellaceae > Kiloniella. The sequence continues at coordinate 2,015 of CAJXUS010000050.1, read as the reverse complement.
AAATGGAAAAAGTGAAGCAATAATCAGAACTTCGCTTATTCTCCCTGTACTGTTCTTCTGAACCGGTCTGACAAATACTGGTTCAGAAGAACTATTTTTCAAATTTATTTGTTGGTGTTTTGACTGAATTTGTCTTAGATATCTTCGATCAGTTCATAAGGACTGATACATAAGCAGAATGCGCGCAAAGCGCATCGCCTTCCACCTCAAACGGAGAATAACCGTGAGCGAAAATATCAAACATATGCCCCAAAATATGGTGGGCAATTGGAACTATCCAACAGCTGTCCGTTTCGGCGTCGGCCGAATTAAAGAAATTGCCGAAGTTTGCCGCAGTCTTGGCATGAGTAATCCTCTCTTAATCACAGATGCTGGCCTTGCTGCTTTGCCAATGGTTGCTGATGTTGTCGCAACCTGTAAAGCCGACGGTCTTGGCTGTGATGTGTTCAGCAACATCAAGCCAAATCCAGTTGGTCAGAATATCATGGATGGCGTTGCTTATTACCATGCTGGTAATCATGACGGCGTAATCGCATTTGGTGGCGGTAGTGGCCTTGATGCTGCTAAAGCTATCGCTCTTATGGTTGGTCAGGATCGCCCACTTTGGGACTTCGAAGACGTTGGTGATAACTGGACTCGTGCGAATGCCGACAAGATCGCCCCGATCGTTGCTGTGCCAACAACATCTGGAACCGGTTCAGAAGTTGGTCGTGCTTCCGTTATTACACACGAAGAAACACACATTAAGAAAATCATTTTTCACGCGAAGATGATGCCATCAGTTGTTATTGATGACCCTGAATTGACTGTTGGTCTACCAGCTAAGCTTTCTGCTGCAACAGGTATGGATGCACTGTCTCATAACCTCGAAGCTTATTGTGCGCCTGGTTATCATCCAATGGCAGACGGTATTGCTGTTGAAGGCATTCGTCTTATCCAAAAGTCACTGGTGGACTCAGTTAAAGACGGTACAAACCTAGTTGCGCGTTCTGATATGATGATCGCTTCAAGCATGGGGGCAACAGCCTTCCAAAAAGGCCTTGGTGGCATGCACGCGCTGGCTCACCCTCTCGGAGGGATCTATGATGCTCATCACGGCATGCTTAATGCTATTCTAATGCCATACGTGCTTATCGCTAACCGTTCTGTGATTGAAGATCGTGCTGCTTATCTGGCACGTTGTCTGGACCTCAGCGATGCATCTTTTGATGGGTTGCTTCAGTGGGTTTTGGATCTACGTACAACGCTGGACATTCCAAACGCTCTGTCAGCAATTGGTATTGATGAAGATCGTGTCGATGAGATCGGTGTGCTGGCAACTGAAGATCCATCAGCTGGTGGTAACCCTATTCAGTTTACCCCTGAAGAATATTCTTCAATACTGCTTAAAGCCGTTCGCGGTGAGTTGAGCTAAATATACAAAAGCGATATTTGCTAAAGGGCCGATATCAATTTTGATATCGGCCCTTATTATTTGCACGCTCAACAAAATGTTGGGCCTAAGTTAAATACTCGTCTATCGCCTTAGCCACGTGTACAGCCATCGAAAAGCATCCCTGTAGTAAGTATCCACCTGTCGGTGCTTCCCAATCCAGCATCTCACCAGTGACAAAAACACCGGGCAACTCCTTTAACATCAAGCTACTGTTACATGACGAAAACTTAATCCCGCCAGCCGTTGAAATTGCGCGGTCTAATGGCCGAGGTTTTGTTAAAGTAATTGGGAGGTTTTTCAGTAATTTCGAGAGGGCTAATGGGGAATTAAATTCTTCCTTGCTGCTATAGGCTTTTAAAAGCTCCAGAGCAGTTAACGAAAGATGTAGCTCCTGTTTTAGAAAGCGACTTAGGTTATTACCTGTTTTTCTTTGAGCTAGTAAACCTTCTATCTTTTCGATTGGATGATTTGGTTTGAGGTCGATAAGAATTTGTGCCTGACCCGTTTTTTCAATATTTTCTCTAATCGTTTTACTTAGTGCATAGACTGTCTCTTATACACATCTCCGAGCCCACGAGAC
>CAJXUS010000049.1 GCA_913060675.1 uncultured Rhodospirillales bacterium | reverse complement strand
TAACACAGTGAATCACAAAGGCCTCGCAATGGCGAGACCTTTGTCAGCAGTCTGAAGCGGGACTATATTTAGCCCCGCTTTTTTGTTATTTATCCACAAGTTCACAAGCTAATTGATCTGCCAATTGTTGCATGATGAAAGTGGATGCGTTCAAATGAACGACAAAACCATCTTCAACATAACGAAGAACAATACCTTCAAATCGGCCTAGATTATCGATATGAATTTGAATTGTCTTATTCAAATTTGGCCGTTGGGTTGTGATAAATCGGATTCCACATCCAGAAATATCCCTGCATTCTGCCGTGTCCCAAGTCTCGTCAAGATTTATCAACGCTTTTAAATCGTGACGGTATCGAGGGAACTGGCGACGTTCAGTCGAATTTTCCACCAATGGAATCCTCCTTGTGACAACCCTGATCTAACGACAATTTGTGCAATCAATAATCACACATGAACTCGTAATAATTGCTTACTCAGTACGTTGGATGAGGTGATAACCAAATGATGTTTCGACGATGTCACTTGTTTGGCCTGGTTCCATAGAAAATGCAGACTCTTCAAATTCGGGAACCATCATGCCTTTTCCAAAGTGACCAAGATCGCCACCATCATTTCCGGAAGGGCAATCAGAATGCTCTTTTGCAAGATCAGCAAAAGCAGTGCCATTTTCGATTTGTTCTTTTAGATCCAACATCAAAGTTTTTGCTTCATCCTGGCTACGTGATGCTGTAGAGCGCATGGAGCCTTCGTACATGAGTAGGATGTGTGATGCGCGTACCTGATCTGACATTGTTTAATTCTCCATAAAAAAAACCGCACATTATTGCGGGTATCGATACCCTATAAATAACGTGCGGTTCAAATTGATCAATGGTGAGTTTCAAATTAGGTAATATTAAATTTTTGTAAAACGTCGGCAAGGTCATCACCAAAGGTTTTGCCCCGGCGGATAACTCCCACACTCATTGGTAGAGCTTGCATAGCAGGGTCATCCGAAGCCAAGCTTGTAAGAACTGCAACATGCGTTTTTCTTGTGGAAGGCATTGCCTTTAAAGCGCAAGCAAGATCCGCTCCGCCAAGTCTAGGCATTACCATTGAAGTGATGATTAAATCCGGCTTGGTTTCCAGAATCATCGTAATAGCTTCAAGAGGTTCGGTAAGGGAGGTAACCCTGTAGCCGCAGGCCTCAAGCTCTCTCGCAACGACTTTACCTGCGGTTCTTTGCGGAATAACCAAAAGAACTTCTGTATTGGTGATTTCGATGTCTTCAACGTTGAACGTACTTTTGTGCGGCATGGACCGGACGACTTCGGCAATAGTCTCTGTCGGCATGGCCTCGCCGTCGAGAAGTGCAGAAATTTTATCACTATATGTTTGAAGATCAGTAATATTCTGCTTTTCTAGGTCATTTAATCCGCCTAAATATTCATCTAGTCGGTGAGTAATCGCTGCTAAGCCAGGGATATTAACTGATTTTGCTTTAAACCTTAGATTCGAAGCGTCTTGGCTTAATCGTTCAGCCGCAGTCTTACCGTCTAATTCGCCTGTACGTACCTGTTGTAATGTAAGTTCAAGGTTTGATGCAACGTCTCTTGCTTCATCGTGCATTTCCCCTTCAGCAATTTTATCTGCTTCTTCTTCGCTGATTACAGAACCTGAATTTTTATTCATTAACCTACCGCCTAATTTCATATTGCATGCAAAAGATAACGGTAATGAGTTAATGCTCTGCTAAAATTTGCGATACATAATCGCTTTTCTGGATATAAATTTGATTATTACGGCAATATAAAATGGCCTGGGTTTTAAACCAGGCCATTGGAATACACTATTATATTCGATTTTTACTTAAGAGCTGTATAATTCACTAGGATCTTTTTCTACATCCATAATCTCTTTTATAGAGCCATCTGGTTGTACGGATCTGTAAAAGCAACTTCGTCGCCCTGTATGACAGGCTACACCATGTTGTTTTACGCGTAACAAAACGGTGTCTCCATCACAGTCGATAAGGAAATCGACAAGTTCTTGATGCTGCCCTGAAGTTTCGCCCTTTTTCCAAAGGCTCTTCCTGGATCTTGACCAATAACATACCCGACCACTCTTAAGTGTTTCTCTGATAGACGCTTCGTTCATCCAGGCCATCATAACCACATCACCCTTGTCAATATCTTGGGCAATAGCTGGTACAAGGCCTTGGTTATCAAATTTAATCGTGGAGATTATATTAGACAGTGGGTCTGTGGTCATAACGTAAGAACCTTTAATCGCCTGACATTCGTGAAAATCCGGCCTCTAGATCTCGAATGAGATCATCAGGATCCTCAAGACCAATGTGAAGTCTGATCAGAGGGCCTTCAGCTTCCCACTTGGTCGCAGTTCGAATAGAACTTGGGTCACTTGGGAGTATAAGGCTTTCATATCCACCCCAACTATAGCCTATTCCATAGAGGTCCAGATCATTTACCATAGCATTAATTGCCGATTTGGGAGTTGGGTTCAGGATAAAGCTAAATAAGCCAGTTGCCCCAGTCATATCCCGTTTCCAGATTTCATGGCCGGGATCTTCGGGCAGGGCAGGGTGGAGAACCCGGGAAACTTCTGGGCGAGCTTGTAACCATTTTGCCACTTGAAGCCCACTTTGTTGATGTTGCTTTAATCGCACAGCCATTGTTCTTAAGCCGCGTTGAGCAAGATATACATCATCGGGACCAGAGCACTGACCCAAGTGGAAGGTGGTTTGCTTGACCTTCTGATAACATTCTTCGGTTGTGATAATTAAACCGAGCATGGCATCCGAATGACCAACAACATACTTTGTGCCAGCATGCACAGATACATCGACACCAAGATCAAATGATTTACAATAAAGAGACGTTGCCCACGTATTATCCATGATAACCAACGCACCTTTGTTATGGGCTGCTTTTGATATAGCTGGGATGTCTTGCATTTCAAAAGAGTGCGACCCTGGAGCCTCTGTAAATACTAACCGTGTGTTCGGTTTAATAAGTGTTTCAATGTCTTTGCCTATTAAGGGGTCGTAATAAGTTGTTTCCACGCCCATTCGTTTCAATACGTCATTACAAAACAGACGCGTTGGCGCATAAACAGAATCGGTGACAAGGATATGGTCCCCAGATTCCACAAAGCTGAGAATGGCAGTCGTGATAGCGCCAAGTCCGGAAGATACACAAAATGCACCATAGCCTCCCTCTAGTTCTGCTGCTGCATTTTCCAGTGAGAAAATTGTAGGTGTTCCTTGGCGACCATAATTGATCGTGCCTTTATCAAACTTCACAGCCGAACGTGCTTCCATCTCTTCAACAGAATTAAAAAGAATGGTCGACGCATGATATACTGGTGGATTAACGACACCATGATTATCAGAGGGGTTTCTCCCAAGGTAAGTTATCTTGGTTTCTTGGGAATAGTTTTTCTTGGACATGAACATCTCATTATTAGAACGTGACGAGGAAAAGTTATGGCAGCATCGGCTTTGAAAATCACTTATGCAAGAGATAGTCGACGAAGAGCATTTAAAACTCATAGAATCGATGTCTGTTAATAATCACTTAGCGAGAAAAATCTATAAAAATTTCGATAAAATAAGGATTCTGTTGGTGAAATTACCATGGCGCGGTTAGGACAAATTTCCAGTAAATTTAAAAAATTAACCAATTTGAGGGACTGATTTTGGAATTTTATTATGAAAAATCTATAAAGTTTCAATTTTTAAAAAATGTGTAACCTATTGAAATTATTGAATTCATGTAAAGCTATCCGGAATTGTCCCCTAACAAAGTAAAAAATGCTGTTTTCCGATCCGCTTCGATAGGTTACTGGTAGTACATGTTTATTGCGTTGGTGAACAAAATGTCTACCGATGAAGAAAAAATCGGGATGTCCTGTTTGCGACGTCTTAAGCAAACAATAAACGTGTTAAACAGCAGGGAAGACACAAAAAATGAAATTCGGAAAAGTCCTTTTTGTGGCAGCAGCAGCTGCTTCAGTTATGACCGCCGCAGCTCAGGCTGGCACTCTTGAAGACGTCAAAGCACGCGGTGAGCTACAGTGTGGTGTTGCTACACCATTACCAGGTTTCGCTAATCCAAACGCAGATAACGTTTGGGAAGGCCTTGATGTAGATGTTTGTCGCGCAGTTGCAGCAGCTGTTTTCGGCGATCCAATGAAAGTAAAGATTACACCAACGACTTCAAAAGAACGTTTCACCGTTCTTCAGTCTGGTGAAATTGACATGCTTGCTCGTAATACTACTTGGACTTTCTCTCGTGATGTTAACCTCGGCTTTGAATTCGTCGGTGTGAACTATTACGATGGTCAAGGTTTCCTCGTGAACAAGAGCCTCGGTGTTACCAGTGCTACTGAACTAGACGGTGCTTCCGTTTGTGTTCAAACTGGTACAACTACTGAGCTGAACCTTGCTGATTATTTCCGTGCCCAAGGCATGAAATATGAAACTGTTCCAATCGCTACAGCTGAAGAAGGCGCGAAAGTATATGACGAAGGTCGTTGTGACGTTTACACAACAGATGCTTCTGGTCTGTACTCACTACGTTCAGTTCTTGCCGTTCCTGCTGATCAAGTAGTTCTTCCAGAAATCATTTCTAAAGAGCCACTCGGTCCTCTCGTACGTCACGGTGACCAGCAGTGGGGCGACATCGCTCGTTGGACTCTTAACACGATGATTATTGCTGAAGAACTCGGTGTTACTTCTGCTAACATTGATGAAATGACTTCTTCTAATAACCCAGAAATCCTTCGCCTTCTTGGTGTTGAAGGCAATATGGGCGAACAGCTTGGTCTTGATTCAAAGTGGGCATACAACGTAATTAAAACCGTTGGTAACTATGGTGAGTCTTTCAAAACAAACCTAACGGACACTCTGAACATTGAACGTGGTATCAACGCTCAGTGGAAAGATGGTGGTCTGCTTTACGCTCCTCCAATGCGCTAAGTCGAGACATTAAAGCCTGATTTATCTTTGTGTAGGGCTACCTGTTAGGTGGCCCTACCTTGGATTATCAGGCTTTAATTTTAATAAAAATAAGCATTAGGAGGCAGTATGTCGGCTGAAACTGCACAAAATGCCCGTAGGTCGGGTGGAGCCTCGCTCTTTACGGATCAGCGGTTTAGATCGCTTTTCTATCAGGCACTGGTAGTTGGCCTGTTAGGCGCATTTATCGTATTCATCGTCTTCAATACAGCACAGAACATTGAAAAACGCGGTATTCAAACCGGTTTTGACTTTCTAAGTGCTCCCGCTGGATACGACATCGCCATTTCCCCTTTTATTGAATATACCGCGCAACACTCTCACGGTCGCGTGTTTCTTGTTGGTCTATTCAATACACTTTTGGTTTCCGCACTGGGAATTATTGCTGCAACTATACTAGGTGTTTTTCTAGGCGTACTGCGCCTATCACCTAACTGGTTGGTGAGCAGAGTTGTCTATTGTTACGTCGAGATGACGCGTAATGTTCCACTGTTACTGCAAATTCTCTTATGGTATGCAATTTTCCTTGGATTGCCTTCTGTTAAACAGAGCATGTCATTTTTTAATGACACGTTTTTTCTAAATCAACGCGGTCTTATCCTTCCAGAGCCATTACCTAGTGATGGCTTTATGTGGGTTCCAATTGCTTTGATTATCGGGCTTGTCGCCAGTTTTATCTTTGCTAAATGGGCACATAAGACACAGGACGCAACTGGTAAAATCTACCCTGTGTTTTTAATTAATACTGCAATGATTCTTGGATTACCTATATTGGCATTTGCTGCTATGGGATTTCCACTTGATTTTGCTTATGCAGAGCTTAAGGGGTTTAATTTTAAAGGTGGTATGACTATCAAACCTGAGTTTACAGCTCTATGGTTTGCACTAAGTTTGTATACTGCGGCCTTTATTTCGGAAACGGTTCGTGCTGGAATTCAATCGGTTTCACACGGTCAAACTGAAGCTTCTGAAGCTCTTGGTCTGCGTCCGAGTTGGACGATGCGTCTAGTTGTATTACCACAGGCTCTTCGGGTGATTATTCCTCCGATGACGAGCCAATATCTGAACTTAACAAAAAACTCCTCGCTGGCTGTTGCTATCGGGTATCCAGATATTGTGCAGTCTTTTGGCGGCGTGACATTGAATCAAACGGGTCAGGCCATTGAGGTTATCTTCATTACAATGCTGGTTTACCTTACCATTAGTCTGGTGATTTCTTCGTTCATGAACTGGTATAATAACCGCGTTCGCTTGGTTGAAAGATAGGAGGAGCAGATGAGTTTAACTGAACAACAATATGCTCCTGGTGAGCATCCAGACCTTCCTGCTCCTTTGGGAGAGGCGGGCCTGATTGCATGGTTTAAAAAGAGATTGTTTTCCTCAATTGGAAATACAATTTTGACTATCATTACTCTTTATTTTCTCTACGATGTACTGTCCACAGTTATTTTTTGGACTTTAACTGGCGCTACATTCGTTGGTGAAACCAAGGCAGACTGTACATTAGGCGGCGCTTGCTGGCTTGTTATTGGAGATCGTTTCCACCAGTTTATGTATGGCTTGTATCCTAAAACTGAATATTGGCGTCCGAACCTAACTTTCGTGCTAATGATTCTAGCAATTATACCTGTACTGTTTGATAAAATTCCACATCGTGGGAAGTTCTTGTTGTTTTCTACACTATTCCCGTTCATCGCATTCTTCTTACTGAGCGGTGGTTTGGGCATGGAAACAGTGGATAGTTCCGACTGGGGTGGTTTGTTACTTACTCTTGTTCTTGGTGTTACAGGGATTGTCGCTTCTTTTCCTATCGGTATCGTATTGGCGCTTGGACGTCGATCCAATATGCCGATCGTGAGAACGCTTTGTGTTTGTTTCATCGAATTTGTTCGTGGGGTACCTTTAATCACCATTCTTTTCATGGCTTCGAATATGTTGCCGTTGTTCCTGCCTGAAGGCGTGAATTTCGATAAACTTCTTCGTGCTCTGATCGGTGTAGCTCTGTTTTCCTCTGCTTATATGGCTGAGGTTATTCGTGGTGGTCTTCAAGCCATTCCGAAGGGGCAATTTGAAGGTGCAGATGCAATGGGCCTTAGTTATTGGCAGTCCATGCGTCTGATTATTCTTCCTCAGGCATTGCGTATCGTTATTCCTGGAATTGTGAACACATTTATCGGTCTGTACAAAGATACAACACTTGTATCTATCATCGGTCTTTTCGATCTTATCGGAATTGGGCAGGTGGCTGTTGCTGATGTTAAGTGGCGTGGTCTTGCACCGGAAACTTACGTGTTTATCGCGTTATTGTTCTTCATTTCCTGTTTCTCGATGTCGAGATATAGCCTCTGGCTTGAGAATAAACTCCACACTGGTCATAAAAGATAAGGAGCCTGGTATTATGAGTAATGCAAATACCAATACCTCGAAAAAAACCGATGAGGTGGCGATCCAGCTGAACGGTGTTCACAAATGGTATGGCCAGTTTCATGTTCTTAAAGATATCAATCTAACAGTTCAACGTGGTGAGCGTATCGTTATCTGTGGTCCTTCTGGCTCAGGTAAATCCACTTTGATCCGTTGTATCAACCGTCTAGAGGAACACCAGCAAGGTGATATCATTGTTGATAACATCGAACTCACTGGTAACCTCAAGCATATTGACGCGATCCGCCGTGAAGTGGGGATGTGTTTTCAGCACTTTAACCTCTTCCCGCATTTAACAGTTCTTGAAAACTGTACGCTTGCCCCGATTTGGGTTCGCAAGATGCCAAAGAAAGAAGCCGAAGAAATTGCAATGCACTACCTGGAACGTGTAAAAATTCCAGATCAGGCACTCAAATTCCCAGGTCAGCTTTCCGGTGGTCAGCAGCAACGTGTGGCGATTGCTCGTTCACTTTGTATGAACCCACGCATCATGTTGTTTGATGAGCCAACTTCGGCTCTTGATCCAGAAATGATTGCGGAAGTTCTCGATACAATGATCGAACTCGCTCATACAGGTATGACCATGATTTGCGTGACCCACGAAATGGGTTTCGCACGTAAGGTTGCCGATAGAGTGATCTTTATGGATGGCGGTGAAATTATTGAAGAAAATGTACCTGAAGAGTTCTTCAATAATCCTCAATCCGATCGTACACAAAAATTCTTGAGCCAAATCCTGGCCCATTAATTTTAAGACGCGATAGTTACTAAAAAGCGGCTGTATTTATTGCAGCCGCTTTTTTTATTACCCATATTTTTATGAAGCTATACAAAACATAGGATGGGTTGTTAGGGTTCAGATAGATAAATTTATCTATTAAAGAGAGCGTATCTAGAGGGGGGAAGTTTGTTTAGCGTTATTCGAAGAGGGCAGATGTGTCTTTCGTTCATATTTTTCTGTTTATCTATAGAGCAAAGTTTGGCTGGATCAATTCGAGATAAAGTTGAAGATAGAGGGTATCTACGTTGCGGCATTGAACGGTCTGTTCCGTTTTTATCCAAGAGTAATCCTCTAGAAAATGCAGCGAGGGAGTATTGTCAGGCACTAACTGTTGCGCTTTTTCGGGATAAAAGCGCGGTCAAAATAATTCATATTCCTAGTGGTGAAAGCACGAGTTATTTAGCCAATAATAAGATCGATCTCGTTATGTTGGCGGGTATTGATAGATCGACAAAAATACAAAAGACAATTTTATCTGCTCCGTTATTGATTAACGGGATGAAGATTTTGAATTTAAAAGGTGATAAAGCCCCCCAACGACTAAATGGTAAGCGTGTATGTACGTTGAATAACAAATTAAACAGTCAAGGTTTGGCTGTGTTTGGGCAAAAGCAACAGATTAGCTTTAGTGTACTCAGCTATGACACGCCGGAACAATTGTTAGAAGTGGTTTTAAATCACAGTTGTAAAGTAATTGCTCTACCCCGGATAGAACTCCTCCAATTTAAACAAAAAATTCGACTAGCTTTCCCGTTAGCAGAAATAATTAATTCAACGATTTCAAAACCAAAACTAGGAATTCGTGTCTTAGCAAGTGACCAAGAGTGGATTAATGTGACGAGCGCTTTTGGTCATGCTCTTCTTGAAGCTGAGATCGAAAATATAAGCTCTGAAAATATCGATATCGTGGCCTCGACGAGCACAAAACAGGCTGTGCAGGAGTTGCTCGGGCTTAGGGGAGGTCTTGCACTGTCACTTGGTTTAGACAAACAGTGGGCCTATCGAGTAATTAAAACTCATGGTAACTATAATGAAATTTACCAAAGGCATTTTGGTGAAAACAGTCTTTTTCCAATTACGCGTGACCCTATATCGCTTCTTTTGAACGAAAGCGTGTATAAAAGTATCCAGAATTAAACTAGGGTCCTGACCCAAAATTCTATTGGTGCCTAATTATCTGATTTAAATGAATATATAGAATTTAAGCTGGGATCATCGATCAACTTTGAGCTCTGGTCATAAACGCTAAATCCACATTTTTGATATACTGCCAGGGCTTTTGGATGATCTAGAGTACAGGTATTTACGGTGAGGCGTTTAGGTTCATAACTCCAGGCAATATCTATAATTGATGAAAGTAGGTATGGGCCTAATTTGCATCCGACAAATTCTGGTATCAATCCGAGATAGGCAAGGTCAATAACAGGTTCATCTCGTCGATCAAGTTCAGCATATCCGGCAGGAACACCATCAAAATAGAGGACATAAATCTCTACTGCTTCATCTTTAATTATGTTGGCTAAATCTTCATCAGACATTGAGCGGCGTTCCCACCATAACCAAGGGGCACCGACAGTGTTGTAAAGATATCTATAGAATGAAACGGTTGGGTCGAAAGCCCTTATAAGGGAGGTTTTATGCCCATGAGGCGAATGAAGCATTAGATTTGGTGGACGCTCAAACATTTCCAGCGATGTTATCGTAACTTCTAATTTTCCATCTGTATTCATGGAACCATCATCATCTTTATCGGCCATTGCTAAATGCTCCGCCCCTTAAAATTTTTACTACCACGCTGTTTAATCCTTACGGTTCTTATGATCGACACTCCAGCGCTCTTCTAAAAATCTTTGCCAGCCAAATTGCGATAGAACAGCAGGAAGCATAGCACCAAAATATCTGGGGCCAACTCTCTTTACTGGTTTATCTACAATAATATAGGCAACTGCTATCGTTATTATACCAAAGATTATAGATCCTATGGCTTGACCTGCCAGGATTCCTTTTGCTCCAGCGATATTCCCTCCAACCCAAATAAAGGGAATTGTGCCAATTGTTGCCTTACTCCAGTTTGCAAAAGTTGACCAGGTGGCTCTATTCATATTGTTAAAAGCAGCATTTGCAATAAATTGAGCGCCTGTAAAAATAAAGCTCCAAGATGTGAAGACACAGAAAAATATCAATAATTCAGCACTTTGGCCTGTGGTGTTAAATAAATAAGCAATGAACTCGGAGGCAAGGGTCAAGATGAGTGAAGTCGTACAAACTACGGCAAAGATTACAAATAGTGAATTTGTAAGGGCTTCTCGAACTCTTAAGTTAAGCCCTGCCCCAACATTTTGCCCAACAATAGGGCCTAGAGCTGCAGACAAGGCAAATACAGCTGCAAATGCAAAGGGCGTAATACGACTGATTATAGCAAGTCCTGCAACGGCATCAGCACCGTAACCTGCAACAGCAACGGTAACATAAGAGTTCGCAAAAGGAGTGGCTAAGCTGGTTAAAGAAGCAGGTACGGCTATTTTTGAAATGGCGTTAATGTCGCGTAGCAACCCGCCGTGAGGCGTAAATACTGTTACTCCCATCTGACGCGCTAGAATGAAGGCGGCAACCAGAGCCATTGTCAAACGTGCGGCTAAGGTCGCATAAGCAGCCCCTTCAATATGCATATCAAGGGTAAAGATGAAGATTGGGTCGAGAATTACATTAACAATGCCAGCAATTACGGTCGATATCATGGACTCTTTTGCAGCCCCAATCGCTCGCAATACTGCCCCCATAGACATCCCAATGGATATTACAGGCAGGGAAGGGATCGCAATATGCATATATTGAACAGCGTAATCGAGAGTTTTCCCTTCTGCACCTATCAGGCTCAAGAGCTCTCGCGCATAAATGAACACGGGAATGGCAATTAATGTCATCAGTAAGAAGGAGATCAGTAAGCCGTTAAAGATAACACTTTTGGTTTGATCTCCATCCCCGGCACCAATTGTGCGTGCTACCACCGCGGCTAGACCAATTGATAGCCCAATACTTATCGAAAAAACAAAAAAAGTGATTGCGCCGGAAAAACCGATTGCTGCCGCAAGGACTTCTTCACCGAGAAGGCTGATAAAATACATATCAACCAGCTCGACAAAAAATATCGACATCAATCCTACAGAAGTAGCCGCCGTCATAGAGATAACGTGCTTTAAAATACTGCCAGATATAAAGCGGGCATTAATATTAGTAGAGTTGCTACCTCCACTTGATTTCATATCACTGTTAATTGCTCTGCTCATTACTTTTGCCGTTCAGCTTTCTTTGACTCCAAAGATCCTAAATTTGGAATGATATGGGATCTTTCAAGTAGCTAAATCTAAATTTATTTTAGGAGCCAGTTTCCACCGGGGTTTCACCTTCTTGACCCCACTCTGTCCAGGACCCATCGTATAGGGAGATGTTTTTGTGGTCGGTTAATTCAAGCCCCAGGCTTAATACCGCGGCCGTAACCCCTGAACCACACGACGTGACGATTGGCTTGGAATAATCAACGCCCGCTTTTTCGAATAACGTCCGCAAATCTTCAGTTGATTTGAGAACACCTTCCTCATTGAGAAGGTCCGTAAAGGGAAGGCTTAAACTTCCTGGAATATGGCCTGATCGAAGGGTTGCCCGTGGCTCTGGGGTTTCGCCCGTAAATCGACCCGCTGCACGGGCATCAAGAACCTGTTCTTTTTTCGTATCCAGGTTTTTAATCAATTGCCCTTGGTCGCGAACCAAGAAGCTGTTGAACCTTGGGGTAAAATGGCGCTCGCCTGGATAGACTTTGTTATCATCTACAGGGTGGTTTTCTAGTAACCATTTTGGTAATCCGCCATCGAGAACAGCGACGTCTTTATGGCCAAACAGTTTAAACATCCACCATACGCGTGCGGCACTAAACAAACCTCTTTGATCGTAGACGATAATTCTATTTCCATCACCCAGGCCAAGCTTTCGAACCCGAGAGGCAAATTTGATATCAGATGGGATCATATGAGGGAGAGGGTTTGTCTCATCACTGATATCATCAATATCAAAAAAAACGGCATTTTCTATGTGCTGTTCTTCATAGAGTTCTCGGGCATTTTTATTCTCATTGGGGAGGTAATATGTCCCGTCAACAACACGAACATCAGGTGCAGATAAATGATCAGCTAACCACTGGGTTGAAACAATTGAATTTAATCCATCACTCATAAGTCGGGTTCCTGTTATTTAATCTGCAAAGGTTAGGTTGATACGTCGGTTTTGTTTACCCTTGTTCTCAACTTTACCAATTTTTATTTTGCCAATTTCCCCAGTGGATTTCACATGAGTTCCTCCACAGGGTTGAAGGTCAACATCTTCACCTATTTTGACAAGCCGGATTTTACCAGAACCTCTTGGTGGTTTAACTGACATCGTCCGAACCATAGAAGGGTTGTTGTCTAGCTCCTCATCGGTGATCCAGTTCATGGCGATTGCATGATCTTCTTCAATGAGTTGATTGATCTTTTCTTCTAAAGCAATTTTATCGATTGCTGTATCTGGTAAATTGAAATCAAGACGTCCTTTTTGTGCAGAGATTTGTCCGCCAGTGACGTCTCCGACGACAGAAGCGCACAGAAGATGAAGGCAACTATGGATCTTCATATGTGCATGACGACGATCCCAATCGAGATGAGATGTTAGTTTTGTTCCAACTGCAGGAAGAGAGGCGCCTTCTTCCAGATGGAGGACGACATCTTCGTGGCTTTCGCCTTTTTTAGCCTCGATAACGGTAATTTTTTCTCCGTTTTCGAGCTCAATCCAACCGCTATCACCGGGTTGCCCGCCCCCTGTGGGGTAGAATATTGATTGATCAAGTCGAATTGTCCCATTTTCAGTAAAGGTAACATGGGCCTCACATGATTTTAGGTAAGCGTCTTTGTAGAAAAGTAAGTCCATAGGATACCTCGGTCGAAAAAGCGTTAGAATGTCATTTGGTAGGGATTAATGTTCCCGGATGACAAAGCTATCACGGTGATTCCCATTGTTGTAGGGGCAAGGTCCCGATTTTTATGAAAACTTTGTCCCCTTACAATAACAAAGGCTGCCCGAAAGCAGCCTCTGAATAAAGTAACCAAGGGGTAAGGGGAGATTAGCTCCTCAAGATACCCACTTGGGGATTGGGAGATTGTGTTCTTTTAAGAACTCGGCATTATACAGTTTACTGGTATAGCGCGTTCCCAAATCACAAAGCATTGTCACGATGGTATGACCTGGTCCCATCTGTTTGGCGAGTTCAATAGTACCGGCAAGGTTGATGCCACTTGAGCTACCTAGGCAAAGGGCTTCTTCTTCAAACAGTTTAAAAATAAGCGGGATCGCAACACTATCACTTATACGGAAAGATTCGTCGATTACTGCGCCCTGAAGGTTCGCTGTAATGCGTCCTTGTCCAATTCCCTCTGAAATTGATGAACCCTCAGCTTTGAGTTCTCCGTGTTTGTAGTAATTATGAAGAGCCGCACCATGTGGATCGGCAAGGGCGACGACAATATCTTTGTTATGTTCTTTTAGACCAAGAGATACACCCGCAAGCGTTCCTCCGGTTCCAACAGCAGAGACAAAAGCATCGACTTTACCATCGGTCTGTTTCCAGATTTCCTGAGCGGTGGTTTCAATATGTCCCTGACGGTTGGCAATGTTATCAAACTGGTTTGCCCAGATTACGCCATTGGGCTCCGTGCCCGCGAGCTCTTGCGCTAAGCGCTGCGAATAGTGCACATAATTATTGGGATCTTTATAGGGAGCAGCAGGAACTTCGTAGAGTTCTGCGCCACAGATCCGGAGCATATCTTTCTTTTCCTGGGACTGGGTATCAGGAATAACAATAGCACAACGATAGCCCCGAGCACGGGCGACCAGTGCTAGTCCGATACCTGTGTTTCCTGCGGTGCCTTCAACAATCACTCCACCGGGCTTAAGAATACCTTTTTCTTCAGCATCCTTAACAATTGCCCAAGCTGCACGGTCTTTTACAGACCCACCAGGGTTCAAAAACTCTGCTTTTCCCAGGATTTCGCAACCAGTTTCCTCTGAAGCCCGTTTAAGGCGTATAAGAGGTGTGTTGCCAATGCTGTCAATAAAACCGTCGCGAATATCCATGCTCGTCGTCCATAGGTGTGCTGTTAAGTATGTTAGAAAATTTCGTGCTTAAAGTTAGTCTGATAACCATTTAGTTCTTATGCGTTCATTATTCAACTCTAACCATTGAAGAGCAATGGCTGTAATGGCGTTCGTTATTTTTCCTGTATGCATCAGTTTATAAGATTCAGACGCTTTGATCTTGTGTGTGCAAATGTCTTCACCTTCATGGTCCAGTCCATAAGAATTTTGTATTTCTTGATTTAGAACTTCACCACAAAAAAGCACAATGGTTTCGGAGCTTCCACCCGGGGTCATAAGAAAAGTGCCTATTTTCTCTAACCTACCGATTTGACATCCAGATTCTTCCATTACCTCGCGATGTGCCAACTCTTCGGCTGTCTCACCTTGTTCGATAATGCCAGCAACAACCTCAATCAACCAGGGGTCCATGGCCGCAGCGTAAGCACCGGCTCGAAATTGTTCTATGAGTATAACTTCATCGGTTTTCGCATCGAAAAGCAATACAGCTGCGGCATGACCGCGTTCAAACACTTCTCTCGTGATTTCTTGCGATAATCCACCTTCAAACAGGCTGTGGCGAAATCGATAGGAGTCGACTTGGAAATATCCTTTAAAAGGAGTTGTTTTCTCAAGGATCTCTACGTTTCCACGATTGTTTAAATCGCCAATTACAGTTTTAATTTTACTCATGTTTTGAAATTAAGATTTCATTCAGTTAAATACAAGAAATATTGTAAAAATAATAATTACACATAATTATTATGTTAATTAATGATTACGACAATATCAGTCCTTTGCAGCCTCGAAGGTCCGTACCCTCTAGGTTTGCACTTCTTAGATCTGCTCCGGTGAAGTCTACATCAACACATTTAGCATGTGATAAATTTGTATTCGATAGATTGGCTAGTCGGATTTTTGCGCCAGACAAATCTGCATGACTTAGGTCTGCATTTTCTAGATCTGATTGGTCCAGACAGCAATTTTTTAAATTCGCTGTAACCTTATTTCCATGAGTTCCTAAAATAGTCATTGGGGATAAGCGGCAATGCCTAAGGCTGGCACCGGTTAAATTAGCATTTTCAAGTTTAACTCCCCGCATATCAGCGTCACTATAGTCACAGTTTAAGGCGATAACATTCTTCATGTTGGCCATATTCAAACGGCTGGCAAGAAATGTACAATTAGATAGATTTGTAAAAGAAAGTTCAGCGGCTTGTAAGTTAATTCCGGCAAAATCGGTCGCTTGAAGATCGTATTTTGTGAGGTTGGCTTGATGCCCTTTCCGACCTAAAGAGTTTATCCACGACATGTGTTCTTCAAGGATTACTCTTAACGTCCGATCTAATGTTTCAATGCTTTTGGGGAGATTAGCTTCTAAGGTACTGGCGTAGTGTAGATCATTGTTATTAAAATGAGCGGCGGTGAGATCTGCCCCTTCAAGATTGGTGTTATTGAGGAGGGCGCCACTTAAATTAGCGCCATGAAACACACAGCCACTAAAATCGGCATTAGTAAGATCTGCCCCTGTAAAAACCGAACCGCTGACATCTGAATTCGCCATAACCGCACCAGTCAAATCTGCATTTTTAAAATTAACATTGGTGAGGTTGGTTCTTCTTCCTATAACCCGGCCTAATTTGGCATCGCTTAGGTCGGCATTTTTTAAATTAATGCCGTCAAAGCTTGTTGCTTCGTCATTTTTGACAGGTTCATATGTACCATCGGGTTTGCGGATAAGAATAAAGCCGTTTCTTATATCTGCCGAAGATAAAGACGCGCCTTCTAAATTAGCATCTTCGAGACAAACACCTCGGAGGTCGCTTTTATCAAGAGAGCACCCGCGCATATCTACGCCGGTTAGATTCGCACCAAACAAGTTGGCTCGGGCAAGGCTGGTATTGTTGAAATTTGCCTCGGCTAGTTCGGCACCCACCATTTCTGTGGTATCGAGTACCTGATCTGAAAAATTTAGTTTCCGTGCGTTTTTAAACGACAAAAATAGGCGAGTTCCACCTGTACGTCCCTCTAAATAATTACGATGTAACGCAATACCTTCATCAACCCATATCTGGTTTACACGTTCGAGGGTGTCCTTTTGGTCGTCCTTCATATATTTGTCCGCAATCTTCAAGCTAAATAAGCCGTCCCCATTTATGGAGTGTAGGGTGAGAACGTTTAAATCGGAAGTAATTAGCGATTAGTTGGGCTTCCAATCGAATTTATTTGTTTGTTTATGCCTCTTTACCTTATCTTAGGGCTCCTGAGATAAGGTAATTGCTATGTTTAAGTTGGTTTTTATAAGGCCTCTGATTGTTGGCGCGTTAACCGCTTCGATTCTTTCTGTGAATCTGGTGGACAGTGCTGCTGCTGCTTCTGAAACGCCAGATTCTTCTAAAAGCTGGCAATATGCTGCGCGTCTGCAAAACTGGGATCAATGCGGAGCAGATTACACCCCGCCTTCTTGGTGTGAAAAATTACCAAAAAAAATAAATATTGGAGATTCGTTTTCCAATCATCGCGATAATCTGGCTTCGGGCAAAAAAGCTGAAGCAGAGCGTATGCTTAAGGCAGCAATTATTCTGGAAAATAGAATAGGGGCTGCAAAAAATATCAAAGAAGGCGTTTTGTACAAACAGGATCTTAAAACCCTGACCAAACAAGCAGAATCCGGCGATAAAGAATCGATGGAGTTACTTGCTTGGATGTATGTACAAGGCATGATGCCCAAGGGGGCAAAAGATTTTGATCCAAACGAGGCCGCTTATATTTGGTATGGACGTGCTTATTTATCTGGGGCTACCGAAGCTAAAGCGAACATGGACAAAATTTGGCCAAGCCTTAGCGTGACCCAGCAACGACGAATTCTGAAGATGTTCGATAAAAAATAATATTTTGTTATAAAATTTACTTAATCAGACCCAATTCTTTGAGTTCTTTTCTATATTTTTTCTCTGAACGATTAATGCTAAATGCCATTTGGAAATCAAATGACGCGTTATTATTGTCACCTAAGCTTTTGTAAAGATAGCCCCGATTATAAAAAATTTCAGGATCATTTGGAGCAAAATGAAGGGCATTGTCAAAAGCCCTTATTGATTTGTCATAGGCTCCCTGACTGTACAAAATTATAGCTTTTGCTTCATAAGCTTTAAATGACTTTGGCTCTAGTTCGATAACATACTCAGTATCAGCAAGGGCTTGATCAAAAAAACCAGAACTTAAATATGACTTCGCACGATTAAGATAACCGTCGAGCGATGCCGGCTCATCAGACAAAATGGTAATAAAATGCTCTATTGTTGCGGTTTCTATATATGTTCCCAAATAGACGTTGTTCTGATTAATCAGTTTTGAGCCCAAAGAGGGGTTAATGAGTACGGCCTGTGATACATCCTGGAGAGCCGCCTCAATTTCCTTGAGCTCGCGATAGATAATACCGCGTTGAAGAATGAGTTCCGCATCTTCGGGGATTTCAATAATGGCGGCGATCAACAAAGAGAGCGCATCTTCATATCTTTGTTGGGAGGAAAGCAAGCTTGATAGGTTGTAATAGGCATCACTATAGGTGGGAAGCAGTCTGACAGAATTTGTAAAGTTACTCTCTGCCTCTTCAGCGTTACTCAATTCCTGATAAAGGATACCTATATTATTATATACGTAGGCCTGATGTTTAGCCGATAGGTCGCCTTCGTCTAGCGCATCTGTATAATATTTAATGGCCAGCTCTCTATTCCCAAACTCTTGGGCCTCTTGAGCCGCACGTGCGTACTCTATGCCATTCGCCTGAGCATTGAGGGGAGGTAGGGAGAGTAAGCTGATAAAAATAGCAGCAGTAATCGATTTATTAAATTGCATATCTCTGCACCCATAAGGGCATTGAAAATATAGTTAACGGCGAGTAAGTCTATCTAACTGATAAGGGAATTGCAAAAATGAAATTTTCTTATTTTGGGTATTTTAAGACAATATAAAAGAAAAACCCTGACTGAACATGTCAGTCAGGGTTTTAATATTGGCTCCGCGAGCAGGACTCGAACCTGCGACAAGGTGATTAACAGTCACCTGCTCTACCAACTGAGCTATCGCGGATCAGTGTTTTACGCCGTGTTCTTCAGCGTTGGGATGGGTTATAACAGCGGTCTTAGAACCTGGCAATGGCTTTTATGTATTTTTTTTAATTTTTTTTTGTTCTTTTGAAATCAATAGCTTGTGCGCACATATTCTCTAGCGATTCACGGCAGAGGCTTGTTTTAGATTCTCAGGATATATCCCAAGATCAAGGATCGAGATTGTGCTTATATGGATTGTCCTCAAAACTCATTCTGCGTTCGCAAAGTGGCTTTAAGGTGGCTTTGATAAACATCCATTAGGGCCACCTGCAAACTTAAAGAGAAAACTCAGAGCGACCGTCGAGGGAATTAGAAGGGTAGGGGATGTGAAAATGGAGGCCCGGGCCGGAATCGAACCGACGTACAAGGATTTGCAGTCCTCTGCATAACCACTCTGCCACCGGGCCATCCGGACGAATATAATTCGTAGGCAGTGCCGCAGTGTATAGTGGCAGTGAAACGGGAGGTCAAGTTCTCAATCTCGATTCCAAAATCCGAGGTTGATTCCAAAACCGATTACCCTCAGATAGAGTTGAAAAGACAAATAAAATACTAAAAAGAGATACTTTATCTGGAAAGCAACGGCTCTCTTGGTTATGATCCCTCAAAATTTCTATTTAATAATCGGTCTTTCAAATTATGATCAACTTTGAACAAGCTCGTCTAAACATGGTAAATTGCCAATTGCGTACGAATAAAGTTACGCATTCTGGTGTATTAAATGCCTTTGAGAGTGTTGCACGCGAAGAGTATGTGCCTGAAGTATCCAAGAACATTGCCTATGTCGATGAGGATCTCGCGCTTAGCCATGGTCGCTATCTGATGGAGCCAATGATTCTTGGACGTATGCTTCAAGTGCTCGATCCTAAAGAAAATGAAACTGCTTTGGTTGTCGGTGCTGGTACGGGGTATGCGGCGACTGTTTTGTCAAAGCTCGTTAATGCGGTTGTTGCACTAGAAGACGAAGATGATCTTGTTAACAGCATGAATGAAATCTTTTCTTCTCAATCCGTTGAGAATGCCGTCGCTGTAAAGGCTGATTTAGATAAAGGCTATCCTAAGCAGGCACCTTACGATCTTATTCTCTTTGGTGGTGCCGTTGCTGAAATACCTAGCTCTTTAATAGAGCAATTGGCCGAGAAGGGGCGTCTTATTGCTGTCGTTCAGGACGTTAATGCTAGAGATAAACAGTATCTCGGTCGTGTAACACTGATGGAAAAACATGCTGGTAACGTTTCCGGCCGGATCGTTTTTGATGCTAATACGCCTCTATTACCGGGCTTCGAAGCTGAAGAAGGTTTTAGTTTCTAAGATATAAAATTTAGCAATAACCCTTGCTATAACCTTTTTGTTGATTACCTTTCTAACTGGCGCTTTCTGCGCCAGTTTTAAGTTCCCGGTGTGTGTTCTTCATCTTAGTACTAAGAGTATGATTTCTAACGCTAGTATCTCTTGTACTGAGTTTTGTATGCTGAATTCTTTTGATCTAGACGTATAATTGTTTGGATCGTCTCTAAATCTGAATAGTTGGAAGCGACTAGGTTTAATTGGAAAAGATATGATTGTTAATTCTAAAAACACCAAAAGAAACCTCTTGGCGAGAAGTGCTTTTATTGGCCTCGTAGTGTACGGCGGTATTTTCTCAAACGCTTCCGCACAGACTTTGAACGAAGCTCTAATGCAAGCCTACGAAACGAACCCAACTCTTTCCAGTGCTCAAGCCGGTTTGAAATCGGTTAATGAAGGCGTGCCGCAGGCTTTATCTAACTGGCGCCCTGAAGTTACCCTTTCAACTTCTGCTGGTGTGCGTCGAACAGATACTGATACTCCGACGTCGAGCACAGATGATACAACTCAACCTCTTAATGCGACTTTACAGGTGTCACAGTCGCTTTATCGTGGGGGAAGAACCGAGGCTGCGACTGAACAGGCTGAGAACTTGGTGCTTGCTCAACGTGCGACAGTCACATCTGTAGAGCAAGATATTCTTCTTCAAGCCGTAACCGCCTATGCTAATGTATGGCGTGAACAGGCAATTCTTGAGCTGAACATTAATAATGAAAGAGTTCTCGCTCGACAGCTAGAAGCAACCAAAGATCGGTTCGAAGTCGGAGAACTAACCCGCACGGACGTCGCCCAATCAGAATCTAGATATTCGACTGCGACTGCGCAACGCATCGCTTCTGAAGGAACGCTCAACACGGCCAAGGCAGTTTATGAAGAAGTCGTAGGTGGAGAATCGGGTGTTCTTGATCAGCCGACCCCATACATGACATTGCCGACTTCTGAAGCCGAACTTCTTTCTGTGGCAAATGAAAATAATCCTACTTTGCTGACCGCAAAATATAATGAGTTGGCATCCAACAACGAAGTTCGTGAAATCACAGGCGAACTTTACCCTGAGCTTTCTCTTGTTGGCAGTGTTAGTCGTTCTGATGAAACTTCTGGCAAAGATATAGATAGTACTTCTGGCGAGGTCATTGCCCAACTCGTCGTGCCGATCTATCAACAGGGCCTTGTCAGCAGCCGTGTTCGACAAGCAAAACAAAATGCCAACCAACGCAGAATCCAAATTGTTGAACAAGTTAGAGCGATTGAGCAGTTAGGAACATCTTCTTGGGAAAATTTAGTTAGTACCCAGGCGCAAATTAAATCTTTTATTGCTGCCGTTGATGCCGCTGAAATTGCTCTGGAGGGGGTTCGTCAAGAGGAAGAGGTTGGCGAACGTACCGTGCTTGATGTCCTTGATGCAGAACAAGAACTTCTTGATGCGCAAGTAAACCTTGTCCGGGCTCAACGTGATGAGGTGGTGGCAACCTACCAAGTCCTCAACTCAATGGGCCAGATGACAGCTCAACATATTGGTCTTTCTGTTAACTTGTTTGATCCGACAGATGACTATAACAAAGTTCGCGGTAAGTGGTTTGGTCTTGAAATTGAAAAATAGACGTGCAAAAGCCCTTCCTTTTCAATAATATCTAGGTTTCAATGCCGATCTTGTATCGGTTAAAGACTATGTTGGCAGTGTAAGAAGCGGTGGGACAACATTTCAATGAGTGATCAAGAAGCCCAGGGTGAACCATCAATGGAAGAAATTCTGGCGTCTATTCGCCGGATTATTTCAGAGGACGATCCTGAAGGTGAGGGGGAAGCTACACCTGCAAGTGAGGCCCCTGAAGAAGCCGCACCTGAAGAAGTTGAAGATGAAGACGATATTCTTGAATTGACTGAAGAAGTCGAAGAAGAAGTAGTCGCCGAATCTGAAGAAGAACCTGTCGTTGAAGTCGAGGAACCCGCAGAACCGGAAGATTCCATTGAAGATGATTTCCGACAATCAATGGACGAACCCGCGGAAGAACCCACTGACGAGCCCGAAGAACCTGTTGAGTTTGAAGAAGAAATAGAAGAAGTTTCTTTTGACGAAGAAGTCGAAGAGGACGTCGAAGAGATTTCCTTTGATGAAGAAGTTGAAGAAGTAGCAATGGACCCTGATGTTGGCAACGACATCGATCTCGATGCTCCTGACGCCGACAGTATTCTTCAAGAAACCACTCAGGATTCAACTTCTTCTGCACTGTCTGAAATAGCCAGGGCAGCTGTTGTGCAACGCTCCCTTGCAATTGGAACGGGTAAAACACTCGAAGATATCGTCCGAGAAGCTCTGGTGCCGGAACTCAAAGCATGGCTTGATGTGCGCCTCGGCCCTATGGTTGAGCGCATTGTCCGAGAAGAAATTAAGAAAATGGTGCGCCGGGCCGAAGATTTATAAAGCCCGGTTATTCCTTTTGTTGCCGGGCCAAAGATTTATACGGCCCGGTCTTTCTTTTTTCTTCCCAAACTGCTAGCTACTACGAGCATAATTTCACGTTAAATATCTAGTTAAGAGGAACCCAGTAATGCTGGACAAAACCTATTGCCCTGAAAAAGTTGAGGCAAAGCATTACGAGCGCTGGGAAAAATCCGGAGCTTTCTCCGCTGATCCGAACTCTCCAGCAGATCCTTATACCATCATGATGCCACCACCGAATGTTACCGGTAATTTGCACATGGGACACGCCCTGACATTTACGCTTCAGGACGTCCTTGTTCGGTACAAGCGCATGAAAGGACACGACGTCCTTTGGCAGCCAGGAACCGACCACGCGGGCATAGCGACCCAAATGGTGGTTGAGCGCCAGCTTGCTGAAAAAGGTATTTCCAGACACGATTTGGGACGTGAAAAGTTCCTTAATTCAGTCTGGGAATGGAAAGAAGAATCCGGCGGAGCAATTGTAAAACAGCTACGTCATCTTGGTGCATCTGCAGACTGGCCACGCGAACGCTTTACGATGGATGCGGGGCTCTCTGTTGCTGTGCAAAAGGTTTTTGTTCAGCTGCACAAGGAAGGGTTGATCTACAAAGACAAACGCCTCGTGAACTGGGATCCAAAACTCTTAACCGCGATATCTGATCTCGAAGTTATCCAGAAAGAGAGCAACGGCAAGCTGTGGCATTTCCGCTATCCTATTGATGGTGAAGATAATAAATACATTGTTGTTGCCACCACGCGTCCCGAAACGATGCTTGGTGATACGGGTGTTGCTGTTCACCCTGATGATGATCGTTATAAAGACCTCATTGGTAAAAAGGTTAAACTCCCTATTGTTGGTCGTTTGATCCCAATTGTTGCTGATGAATATGCTGATCCCGAAACGGGATCGGGTGCTGTGAAAATTACTCCGGCCCATGATTTCAATGACTTTGAAGTTGGTCGCCGTTGTAATCTGGAAATGATCAATATCTTTGATAAGTTTGCCCAGATAAACGAAAATGCTCCAGAGGCCTATCAGGGTCTTGAGCGCTTTGTCGCTCGGAAGAAAATCGTTGCTGAATTTGAAGCACTTGGCTTGCTGGACAAAATTGATGATCATCTCAATTCTGTTCCTTACGGTGACCGTTCCGGCGTGCCTATTGAGCCGTGGTTAACGGATCAGTGGTATGTAGATGCTGCAACTCTAGCTAAGCCTGCTCTGGAAGCCGTAGAAACTGGCAAAACTCAGATCGTGCCAAAACAGTGGGAAAACACCTACTATGAATGGATGCGTAATATCCAGCCGTGGTGCGTTTCTCGCCAACTATGGTGGGGACATCAGATCCCTGCCTGGTACGGTCCTGATGGTGAAATTTTTGTTGAAGAAAGCGAAGAAGCAGCTAAAGCCGCGGCCCTTGCTCATTTCGGCAAAGAGGTTGAGATCAAACGGGATCCTGATGTTTTGGATACCTGGTTCTCTTCTGCGCTCTGGCCGTTCTCTACAATTGGTTGGCCTGAAACCACGGCCGAGTTAGAGCGCTATTATCCAGGTGATGTGCTTGTTACAGGTTTTGATATCATTTTCTTCTGGGTTGCCAGAATGATGATGATGGGCATGCACTTTATGAAAGAAGTGCCGTTCAAGACAGTTTATATTCACGCTTTGGTGCGGGATGAAAACGGTCAGAAAATGTCCAAATCGAAGGGGAATGTTATTGATCCTCTCGAGGTCATTTCCGAGTATAGTTGTGACGCCCTTCGGTTTACACTTGCGGCGATGGCGGCACCTGGACGTGATATCAAATTGGCGTCTTCTCGTGTAGAGGGTTACAGAAACTTCGGCACCAAGCTTTGGAATGCCTCTATATACAGCCAGATGAATGAAGCTGTGTATGATCCAAGTTTTGATCCCTTGAGCTGTCAACACCCTGTAAATAAATGGATCGTAGGCAAAGTTGCAGCTGCTACTGCTGCGGTTGATAAAGCATTGGAAGACTTCCGCTTTAACGATGCGGCAAACGCGCTCTATCGTTTCTTCTGGAATGAATATTGTGATTGGTATGTGGAGTTCACCAAACCTGTTCTTGCTGGTGGTGATGAAGCGACCGTAAAAGAAACGAAGGCAACGATTGCCTGGACACTTGCTCAGACTTTACATTTGTTGCACCCAATTATGCCTTATATTACGGAAGAACTGTGGGAAACCATTGGTGGGGAAGGGGCAACACCTCTTATTTCCTCTGCGTGGCCTAAGTTTGACGAGCGCCATACGGACGCGGATGTCGAAAAAGAGATGGATTGGGTTATCAAGCTTATCTCTGAAATTCGAGCGACACGTGCGGAATTGAATACGCCACCAAAACTAAAAGCCCCCCTTCTTCTCAAAGACGGAACGGAAGCAGTTAAAGCCAAGGTTGACCAATATGGTAATGTTGTCATGTGGTTGGCTGGTTTGTCTTCTGTTGACTTTACCGATGTTGATTTGCCAAAGGGTGCTATTCAAATTGTTCTTGATGATGCAACTTTTGCATTGCCACTTGAAGGTATCATCGATGTTGATCAGGAAGCGGCGCGTCTGAACAAAGAGATGGAAAAGACACTCGAGGAAATTGCTAAGATTGATAAGCAGCTTTCCAATGAGAACTTCGTCGCAAGAGCACCTGAACAGGTGGTCCAGGAAAAACGTACTCTTCGGGATGAGTTTATGTCGGTGAAATCCAACTTGGAAGAAGCTATGGATCGTTTGAAAGACCTATAAACACTCGATATCGAGTGTTTTATTGAAAAAGCCGTTCTTTTGAGCGGCTTTTTTATTGGGCGAACCTGATTCGTTGTTATCAAGTTCTCTTAACTTTATTTATTTCGAAACATAAAAATGATTTCTACGTTTAACTACGTATATAAACATGATCTCATGCCCAGTATTCTGGATGCATGATTACACAGACAAAAAAATCAGTTTCAAAGCTGCCAAAGGTAAGTAAGAGGCGTCTTCCATCACAGGAACGTTCACGTCTTCGGGTCGAGCGTATTTTAGATTCTGCATCAACATTACTGACATCAAACAGTGTGGACAAGCTCACCACACGTCGTATTGCAGAAGTCGCAAATGTAAACATCGCTACGCTGTATCAATTCTTTCCAAACAAAGAAGCGATAATTTTTGCTCTTTATGAGAAGTGGTTAGCTGAAACTGAAGCGGTGTTAGATCAGGCCGAAACTAATTACTTGCGTTCGGGAAGTTGGAGAGATTTTTTTGGTCTTCTGTTTGATGCGTTAGCTGAAACAAATACTGGTATGGTGGTAAAAGATCGCCTTCAAAAAGCGATGGGTATGAACGAAGATTTAAGGCAACTGGATCTAATCCATGGACAGATGCTGGCTGATAGAATGACCAACTTTCTACAAATCCTTGGCGCAAAATTGCCTTTAGCAGAACTTCAACATACAGCCGTACTGCTATTCCACTTTGAAAGAGCTCTCGTTACACCCCTGGCAAACTCGGACGATAATCAAAAAGATCTTATCTATTCCCGAGGAAAGCAATCTCTCCTTGAGGTTATTGGAATAGCCTTTAAATAAAAAGGCCGCCTGATTTCTCAGACAGCCTTTAAAAAAAGTGACTAATTGTAATTAGTCGTGTTGATCAACATCGCGGAAAGCACCTTTGTCAGCAGACGTTGTAAAGTGTGCATAGGCTTTCAGGGCTGAACTAACTTTACGCTCGCGCGGTTTCGCTGGCTTCCAACCATCTTTTCCTTTTGCGTCCATCGCTTGACGACGCATGGCAAGTTCTTCATCGCTGACAAGTACATTGATGGTTCGGTTCGGGATATCAATTTCGATAGCATCCCCAGCCTCAACAAGGGCAATAGCGCCGCCTTGGGCTGCTTCTGGGGAAGCGTGACCAATTGAAAGACCTGATGTGCCGCCAGAGAACCGACCATCCGTGAGGAGGGCGCAGGCTTTACCGAGGCCCATGGATTTTAAGTAACTGGTCGGATAGAGCATCTCCTGCATACCCGGGCCACCTTTGGGACCTTCATAGCGAATAACGACAACATCGCCAGCGACGACTTCGCCACTGAGAACACCGGCACAGGCTGCATCCTGAGATTCAAATATCCGAGCACTACCAGTGAATTTCAGAATTGAATCATCCACACCGGCCGTTTTCACAACGCAGCCATCCAAGGCAATGTTGCCAAAGAGAACTGCAAGGCCGCCTTCCTGGCTGAAAGCATTTTCGCCATTGTGGATACAGCCGTTTGCGCGGTCATCATCCAATGAAGAGTAATAACGATCTTGGCTGAACGCTTGAGTGGTTCTTACGCCACCTGGAGCCGCGGAATAGAATTCTTTTACCTTTGGGTCATCGGTTTTGATAATGTCCCATTTATCAATGGCATCACCAAGAGTTTTTTCATGAACTGTTGGGCGACTTCTGTCGATCAAACCACAGCGATCGAGTTCACCTAACAGACCCATAATACCACCAGCACGGTGGACGTCTTCCATGTGATACTTTGTTGTTGATGGGGCTACTTTAGCAAGTTGAGGCACTTTACGTGAAAGGGCGTCAATGTCAGCAAGTGTAAAATCAACACCGCCTTCTAAGGCCATTGCTAAGATATGGAGGATTGTATTGGTTGAACCGCCCATTGCAATGTCGAGGACCATGGCGTTTGCATAAGTTTCAGCCGTTGCAATGCCCCTTGGAGTGACACTTTCATCACCATCTTGATAATAGCGCTTGGTGAGATCTACAATTCTACGGCCAGCTTCTCTAAACAGTTCTTCCCGTTTTTTGTGAGTGGCAAGGAGAGAACCGTTACCTGGAAGGGCGAGGCCCATGGCTTCCGCGAGGCAGTTCATTGAGTTGGCTGTGAACATGCCAGAGCACGATCCACACGTAGGACAGGCCGAGCGCTCAATAGCGGCAACATCCTCATCGCTTACATTGGGATCTGCCGCATCAACCATGGCATCAACGAGGTCTAGTTTACGTTCCTTACCATCAAGGACAATTTTACCTGCTTCCATGGGGCCGCCCGAGATGAAAATCGCAGGAATGTTTAGACGCATGGCTGCCATTAACATGCCGGGTGTAATTTTATCACAGTTGGATATGCACACAACGGCATCGGCGCAATGGGCATTACACATGTACTCAACAGCATCGGCGATGACTTCGCGTGAAGGAAGGCTGTAAAGCATACCGTCGTGCCCCATCGCAATCCCGTCATCAACAGCTATGGTATTAAACTCTTTGGCAACGCCACCCACCTTATCAATTTCCTCTGCGACGAGGCCGCCAAGATCTTTCAGGTGAACGTGACCTGGAACAAACTGTGTGAAAGAGTTCGCAATGGCGATGATAGGCTTGCCAAAATCATCATCTTTCATACCCGTCGCGCGCCAAAGGCCACGCGCGCCAGCCATGTTTCGACCATGTGTAGATGTTCTGGAGCGATACTCAGGCACTGTCTTAATCCTAACGTTGCTTCGTTTGTAATTTAAAGTTCTTGTAAGATAATTAGGAAATCCAAGGCTCTTCGTCCATGGTTATTTCACAAAAGGCATAGAAAGTTATTGTTTTTGAGACTATATGCCTCAAATGACAACTTTACTCGTTCCTATCTTTCCGATTTTTTCTCATCTTAATGCCCCTTGGAAGCTCTTCAGGGCTTAATAATGGCAGTGTTTTATGTCGAAAAAACGGAAGTAAAGCCATCCCGCTTAAAAATCCGATGATGTGGGCCCACCAAGCAACCCCGCTTTGATCAGATAAAATGGCAGAAAATACCTGAAACCCGATCCAGAAAATCAGCAGTAAATAAGCACGAACAAAAACTGGAATGGTAAATATTGGGACCAGAACCTTGGCGCGCGGGTATTGTAATAAGTAAGCTCCGAGAATTCCCGAAACCGCCCCACTTGCCCCGACGATGGGAGATTGTGTCGCGGATGTAATAAGGGACTGCCCGAGACCAGCTAGAATTCCGCAAGACAAAATAAAGATCATAAACCGCTTGTGGCCCATAGCATCTTCGACGTTGTCACCAAATACCCAGAGATAAGCCATGTTTCCAGCCAAGTGCATAAAGCTGCCATGGAGGAAATTGTAGGTAACAAGTGTGAAGACAGGGGCAACCCAATCTATGGACTGAGGGCGGTGAGCCAAACCAAACAACACATCGGGTATCAGGCCAAAACCATATATCATTTGTCCCATTACGGGGGCTGGTGAAAGGCTTTCCATGGCAAATACAATGGAACAGAGAACTATTATCCCTATGGTAACCCACGGCTTTTCAATTAAAAGCCTTGGTAGGTTATCGAATAGGGGGAAGAACATGGATTTGTTATGCTAGCTCTAGTTCACACACCACTGGCGTATGATCAGAGGGGGATTCTTTTCCGCGGGGTTCTTTATCGATTGTACAAGATGTCAAAAGATCAGCTGCTTGAGGCGAAAGCATCATGAGGTCAATTCGTATGCCATTGTTATGGGCATAAGCACTTTTTTGATAATCCCAATAGCTATAGACATGGGTTTCTTTATTGAGGCTACGCCAAGCTTCGCTGTACCCGAGATATTCGAGGGCGCGATATCGATCTCTGGAATCTTGATGCGTGTGGGAGCTACCAGCAAAACGACGGGCATCAAACACGTCGTCATCTGTAGGGATGAGATTGAAATCACCAGCCAGTACAATAGGTTGTTCAGATTTTAAAAGAGTGCTGGCATGGGCGTTCAGGCGTTCCATCCACTTAAGCTTGTAGGGAAACTTTATCTCATCGGTTAAATTATGGTTGTTGTTGCCATTGGGGAGATAGATAGAAGCAACGCGTATGCCAAAGGTTGTTCCTTCAATATAGCGAGCGTGGTCATCGTCAGGATCTCCCGGAAGAGCTCGAATAACGTCCGTTATCGGCTCTTTTGAGATCAAAGCGACCCCGTTATAGCTTTTTTGTCCGACGATCTCTACGTGATAACCTAACTCTTCAAACTCAAGGTAAGGGAATTTCTCGGAAACAGTCTTTAATTCCTGAAGCAGCAGAACATCGGGTGATGCCGTTTTAATCCAGTCAAGAACGTTAGGCAGACGTTTGTTTACGGAATTTACATTCCAAGTCGCAATCTTGACCATTAGGGGAAGGCTCCAGAAAAATTAATTATATAAAATCGGTGACGCAAAAAAGCCTGCGTTAAATTGCGAAAGAAGTGCCACACCCGCAAGATGCCGTGGCGTTAGGATTATTGATCCTAAAAGATGCACCCATTAAGTCTTCAACGAAATCAACTTCTGAGCCATTTAGAATATCAAGAGACATTTCATCGATAACCGCTTTAGTGCCATCTGTCTGGAACGTTTTATCATCCTCATTGATGTCGCTATCGAAAGAAAAACCATACTGGAAGCCAGAGCAACCGCCACCAGAAACGGTTATACGTAGCATAAGGCCAGGTTTGCCTTCTTGAACAGCAAGCCATGCTACCCGTTTAGCTGCACTTGAAGATATCGTTATTGATGGTGTCTGGTCAGTCATAATTTTTCTTCCGTCAACACTTGGACGTCCATATTCGTTTCTGTAGAATATATTAACAGAACATTTTATATAAAAATGCCTTCAATTGCCAATACTCTACCATACTTTGAAGCTTTAACATGCCTTAGATATCTATGTAAGTAAGAACGTGAAAGTGTCAATCTCCATTTATCAAAAGAATAACTTGTGATGATTTACCAAGGCATTCTAATTAACCTTTACTAAAGGCCTCATACAGCTAGTCTTTTGCTATGATTAAGGACGATTCGACAAAACTGTATGCCTCTTTCCCTGCAAGCTCTCGTGGGCGGCTTTTAAGTGAGCCTGAAAGCCAGACTAGAACTTGCTTTCAAAGAGACCGTGATCGAATAATACACTCAGTTGCTTTCAGACGGTTGCAATATAAAACTCAAGTTTTTGTTTATCACGAAGGTGACCACTTCAGAACAAGGCTCACTCACTCGTTAGAGGTTGCGCAAATTGCAAGAAGCCTTAGCCGGACACTTGGGGTAAATGAAGATCTCGCTGAAGGCATTGCTTTAGCTCATGATCTTGGCCATACCCCATTTGGTCATGCAGGCGAAGATGCCATGCAAGATGTCATGGAGCCTTTTGGCGGTTTTGATCACAACGAGCAAACCTTTCGGATCGTCACCCAGCTAGAGCGGCGATATGCGGACTTCAATGGTCTTAATTTGACGTGGGAAAGCCTTGAAGGTTTGGCCAAACACAATGGTCCCCTAGAAGGTCCATATACCCGCGAGGAACACGTTCCCGATAGCATTTTAAAGTACTGCAAGAACGCGCGTGATCTGGAAGTATCTTCCTTTGCCAGTTTGGAGGCACAGATAGCTGCCATATCTGATGACATTGCTTATAACAATCATGATATTGATGACGGTCTCCGTGCAGGTTTATTTGAAGTTGATGACCTATTAAAGCTGCCACTGGTCGGAGACATTTTCTTAAAAGTTATGAAACGCTATCCGAACCTTGAGAAAGAAAGCCTGGTTCATGAAGCTGTCAGGAGCCTCATCGGTTATATGACCGATGATGTTTTGAAGGAAACAAATAGCCGCTTAGCTACAGCGAAACCAAAGACGGTTTACGACATCCGATGCCAAGATAGAGCCATGGTAGCCTTTTCTGACGACTTTAAGAAAGTTGAAAGAGAGTTGCGGGCCTTCTTATTCGAGCGTATGTATCGCCATGAAAAGGTCAAAGAGATGCGAGAACGTGTAAAGCAGGTTGTGAGAAACCTGTTTTCGCATTATTCAGTACCTGTCTCTTATACACATCTCCGAGCCCACGAGACCGAGGCTGATCTCGT
>CAJXUS010000048.1 GCA_913060675.1 uncultured Rhodospirillales bacterium | reverse complement strand
TCGTCGGCAGCGTCAGATGTGTATAAGAGACAGGAATCACAAAGGCCTCGCAATGGCGAGACCTTTGTCAGCAGTCTGAGGAGCCTCAACCGGCTCCTTTTTTCTTATGCTTTTGATACTGGTGCTGTTTTCTCGGAAAGCATTTTCACAACCATATACACCGCGAGAGCGGCAACGATATGTTTAAGACTATGTCCGCTGATGGTGGAGCCAACTAGGTCGAAAATCTCGGCATCAAAAAACTCTAAGCCTTTGGCCGTAGCGTACCAAACGTACATCCAAATCAGATATTTCACTGGTGTCAGGCTGAATTTTGGATATAGCCAGCAAATGAGAGGCAAAGCCACCATTGGATAAAATTGAACCAGAACATAGGGGCGAAGATCCCCCGCGCCTTGCAGTTCTGTTTGCTGCCAATAAAGTAAGGATGCGATGCCAAACAACACCATGCCCCACAGCGCTTTACCCGAAAAAAGTGGATGAACACGGTCTGCGAGTATGCCTGCAAAAAGCGACATGAAGGCAATTGTCATCGGCAAGCGATCCCAAAACAATCGTTCATTATCAGGAGCTTCATGATAATAGGCCGATCCAGGCGCAACAAAAGCAACGGCGACAAAAAAGATCAAAAAAGGAAGGAGCTGCTTAAAGCTTTCAAATCGTCCTTCGTTCCAAAGGGCTTTTAGTTTTATCAACCCGATCAACCCAACAAGAAGGAAACCGCCATTTGAAGCAACATCACCAAAATTTGCCAACCCGAGACAGCTCCGGGTATCAGCAAAAATATGATAAGCGGGATCCTGCGGAATGGGCGCGACAAAAAGCATTGCAATTGATATCACCGCCAAACTAACCAGTAGAACCAAACTTCGCTTTTGCAACATACGTCTTCCCCTAAATAATTAACTTGCCCAATTGAATATATTTCAAAGCAGCAGAAATAACGTTGGCTTGATTACACATTGAGGAGTGTAATCCAGGCAGCACGACAAAGTCAGTACAGCCAAGGAGCTTGGCTTCCTCTACGGTCACCACACCGTCATCATCACCTTCCAACAGCGGGTTATATCCCCGACCATCAGATTTCCCGCCTGCGATGATAGCCAATTCACACGAAGGCACAGAGAGCGTTTGCGCAGTACTTGGCACTAATTCCTGTCCGGATTTTCCATAAATTAGCTGGTAAAGTGTCCTTTGTTTTACATATTCAGCCACCATCGAACCCTGATTCGGCGGCGCAATCATAACAACCCGTCCTAATGCTGTATCAGACAACCATTTATTTTCAAAAGAGAGCAGCTCGCGCACGATTAAACCTCCCATAGAATGGGTAACAAACGATACCATTGCGACATCTGGTCTTTTGCAAAGCAGTTGCTCTAGCTGATTGGCATGGTCTTGGATATAGGCGCGGGTTGAAGGGTATGTTATGGCTGCGACTTCCATTCCCTGTGCGGTAAATACAGGCTTCATTTTTGCAAAGGAATCCCCAGAACGGGTAATACCGTGAACCATAAGTACGAGATGAACGCCCCCCTCCTTTTGATCAATGGGCGGCGTAATTTTCTGCTCTGTCTTAATCTTCTCAAAAACAGCCAAACAATCATCATAATTTCCCCAGGCCTGACGCAAATCGTCGGGATCTAACAATCTGAAATGACCGCTAAAGATGTTGGATTGAATACGCCAGCCCACATATACGAATTCATCACGCCAGAGCTGTTTACCACCCAAAGTTGGCATCTGGATATTAAAAGGGTATCCATTTTCTAAGCGTAGGGATTCTGTAGCGTAAGACATGCCTTGCCTAATGTATTTCTCCATATCCACTACTTTTTATCCCTCTTCATATTTCGAAGAGTTAAGTCCAACCAGAAAGTTTCTTACAAGTAATCGGCATAACTCAAGAGGATCCGCATCAGAAATCACATCCAGTTTATTGCTATCTGTAAGGGAAATAATGCCATGCAACCCAGCCCAGAGGGTTGCTGAAAATTTTCTGAGCTTTGTCGGATCCTCACCATTGAAATAAGGCTTGAGGGTATCATCGATTAAATTCAGCAATTTTTCGACCCGTGCGTTATACCAATCCGGTAAATCATTTTCGATAGATGGTCGATGATCAAATAGAGCCCTCCATAAATTTCTGTTTGCGTCTACAAACTCGAGATATCCACAAAGCAGTAGGTCAAAATTGACCTCGACAGAATTATTGGACTTTGTCTTGACCAAAGACACATACATTTCATCAAGGGTTCTCGCATTAAGCTGCAAAACCAGATCATCTAGATTGGCAAAGATATTATATATTGTGCCAGGTGAATACCCGATAGAACTCCCGATTTTTCTCATACTCAAGGAGGGATAACCATCTACTTCGACAAGGTTCTGAGCAGCTTCCAGTATCATTTCACGGAGCTCTTCGTGACTATGATCCACACGTCTTGCCATTGTGACCTCCTTTATTAAATCCTCTTCACACCACAATAATGAACATCGTTCAAAATTCAAGTAAAAAAAATACCGCCTGATTTCTATCAAGGCAGTATTTTTTGTTACCTGTCTAAATCTTACCTTAAGGCACAAAGCTTTACAGCAATATCAGCAGCAAGCACGGCATTGTTTTTCACCAATGCAATGTTGGCTTCCAAGCTTCGACCTTCTGTCAGCTCGACAATTTTAGAAAGCAGGTAAGGTGTGATCGCTTTGCCAACAACGCCATCTTTGTGCGCGCTTAACAGCGCAGACGAAATCACTCGATCCATTTCTGCAGCGTCCATTGCGTGAGTTTCGGGTATAGGGTTAGCAATTACTGCGCCGCTTTCATAACCAAGATCTCTTTGCACACTCAACATCGAGGCAATCGTTGCAGGATCTTGTGCGCTCAAGGGAGCATGGAGCCCACTCTCGCGACAATAAAAGGCTGGAAATTGCTCAGTTTTATAGCCGATTACCGGAACACCTCTGGTTTCAAGATATTCAAGAGTTTTGGGGAGATCGAGGATTGATTTTGCCCCTGCACAGACGACAGCAACAGGCGTTTTTGAAAGCTCATCCAAATCGGCTGAAATATCAAAATCACCTTCAGCGCCCCGATGAACGCCCCCAATACCGCCCGTGGCAAAGATAGAAATCCCGGCGAGAGCAGCGCATATCATCGTTGCCGCAACAGTTGTTGCTCCGTCACCTTTACGCGCAACGATCATCGGCAAATCTCTACGGGACAACTTGGCAATATCTTTTGCCTGGCCCAACCGCTCTAAATCAGCGTCATCGAGGCCGATCCGGATCCGGCCATCAAGTACGGCAATAGTCGCAGGAACTGCGCCTTGATTACGAATGATTTCTTCAACTTCGCGTGCCGTTTCAACATTCTTTGGATAGGGCATCCCGTGCGCAATAATCGTAGATTCGAGAGCGACAACAGCCTGACCTTGAGCTAAAGCCGTCGCTACTTCGGGTGTTATATCTAGATATTTCGTTATTTTTGAATTCATTATTTTAGCCAATTATTGAAAAGCTGATTTCGTTTTTATACGGAGCCAATAGCGTCCAGACTCAATTCCCGCAAGTCCTCTGTTGTCGCGCCTTGCTTTTTAAGAGTGAAGGCAGCCGTTGCCAAACCTAGCTGGAGAGAACGTTCAAGATCCAGACCTCTTGATATTCCATGTAATGTACCCGCTATCAATGAATCTCCAGCCCCGGTGACATCAACAACATCAACCACCTTAGCTTCAAAGTGTTTGTGACCGTTCCTATCAAACAAATAAACCCCACCAGGTCCCATTGTAATGATCACCGCGCGCGCGCCTTTTGAAATCAAAAATTCACCCGCACCCAGGAGATCTTGCTCAGTCTCGAGAGCCATACCAGTTAATTCAGAGGCTTCATCGCCATTACAAAAGAGAAGATCCAGCCGATCCATAACAGCCATCAACTTTGATGACTTGGCAACAGAAACCGCATCTGCTGCGATATATCCATTCCCTTTTTGCCACCCTGCGAGGACCTCAAGGGTTTCTATAGGTAAATTGGTGTCTACAAACCAAATGGGAAACGATATGAGATCACTCTTTAACGGGGTGAGAATATCCCCTGTAAAATCATCATAAATCTCCATATCTGCCAGACCAAAGGCCAGCTCTCCGCTTGGCTCCAAAACCGCCGTATAGGTGGCTGTTGGATATAACTTTGACCGAGGTAGGGGAATAATACTCAAGCCGGTATCAGTAAGAAGAGATTGTAATGCATCTCCTGCAGCATCATTACCCCACCGGCTAACAAGCCCGGTCGTACTACCAAGCCGACACACGTTCACAGCGACATTGTGAGCCACTCCGCCTGGATAGCGCGCCACTGACACCGGGTTGGAGGTTCCTTTTCGAACGGGTTCCTTGCTTTGAGAACGCACATCCCAGTGAGCCGCACCAATACAAAGCACAGGTGAATGTTTCAAATTTGGCAAATTATATACTCTTGCTGATCTAAAATTATACTCTCATCACTTCTATCGGTAAGTCATAACAATAGGAAGATATCATTGATCAATATCAATGTGCCGACAAAGAATCCTCCCTAATGTCTGACTGTCCAATTTAATAATCAGAGCTAAGATTTCATTAGGGTTCAATCTTGCGTACGAAAACAAACATAAGGGTAAAGCAAAAAGGCGATGTCTCACCTCGCCATACTTTGCGACGCCCACTGTATGCTTTTGTTGCAGCATTTTCTCTCCTTCTTCAGCTCCTTGTCCCGTTGGAACAAAGTTGGGCTACTTCCACTCTGGACTTCGATATAAATACAAAAGACGTATTTATTATCTGTACGCCAAGTGGCTTAAGAATCCTCTCTCTGAATTCAGAGGATGAGGGTCAACCGATCGAAAGCAGCCTGGATATATCATGTCCCGCTTGCTCACTGACATCGGTAACAATTGCTCCTCTACCAATCAGTGATCCCATCTCGCGGCAATATGATATCATTGGCGCAACGGTTTGGTTTGACCAATCGGACCCAGCTTTCACTGTACCAACGGCCCCTCTCCCAGCGAGAGGCCCACCTGAAAAACTCCTCCTCACGACACATATAGTCCTATTAAATTAAGGGTCGCAGGAGAAATTCTGTGGCCTTTAATTTTGTCAGAACAACATCTGCTGAGATTGAGTACGAATTGTCCACCTCTCAAATTTGGGTATTTCACTTATCAATAGAATTTTAAGGCCCTTGAATTACCTTGAACTGAGAAACCCTTTACTTCATCAAGATATTCATTCTGGGATTGCTTCTTGGACGCTCACAAGACAACAGATACATCAACAGTCAAAGCATCAGAGAAAGCCTCTTTGGATGTGAGTTGGAGGCAGAGTTTACAGTTCAAGATGACGATTGGATTTGTGGCTGTATCTCTAGCGATGATCGTTGCTGTCATCAGTATATTTCAAATCCTCGTAAAGCCTATTTTGATTGAAAAAAATCGCATAATTACCGAGGAAACTGGTGCTCGATTAGTCACCGAACTTGGTAAACATCTAGAGAAAACGGAAACACTAACCCGAGCGATTTCTGATCTTGGCCAAGCACTCCCCAAGGAGGAAAGTAGCTATCACAATATTGTCCCTCAATTACTTGGCAAAAATGACATCAATTCTAACGTAGCTGGAGGTGGCGTTTGGCCGGAACCGTTTCGTTTCAATCCAACTATAGAACGGCGCAGTTTTTTTTGGGGTCGAAACCCTGATGGTACTTTGGACTTTTATGACGATTATAACGATCCTGAAGGCAAAGGATACCATCACGAAGAATGGTATGTTCCAACACGTTATGCTAGTGAAAATCAATGCTTCTGGTCCAAGTCTTATGTCGATCCTTATTCATTTGAACCTATGGTTACCTGTACTGTTCCCATGCGAAAAAACGATAAGTACGCAGGAGCTGTTACGATCGACTTGAGACTTGCTAGTCTCCGGGAATTTCTCGGCGAAGTGTCCGAAGAAATAAATGGTTATGTGTTTGCTGTAGATCGCAACAATAAATTCCTATCATTCCCAGATCTCACCCGCGCAAAGATAAAAATACAATCTCCCAATGGAGATATTTTAGAAGACTTCATTACCGCAAGAGATTTGGGTGAAACCGAGCCTGAATTCAAACCAATTAGTGACGCCCTCGAAGGACTGAATCAAACCCTGATCACCAATTTCAGAACCAGTCCGACATATAGCCCAATGCGTGCTATTGAGATTGCTCGCAATAGCTATCAAATTGAAAAACCCGAGGCTGAACTTATTATGGCAATGTTATCTGATTCGCGTTGGGATGCCCCTATAACGCCTTCTCTCCCTCAACGGCTAGAATTAAAAAGTGATATCCTTATTACCGAGCCCGTTTTTGTTTCAACTTTTTTAATCCCAAAAACTTATTGGAAGGTGGTGATCGTCACCCCCCAGTCACTTGCAGCGCTCAATGCTTCTGAATTTATACAGCAAGCCATTATCTGGTTGTTGGTGATACTTTTAATTTCAGCAAGCAGTTGTTTATTTTTATTACGGCTAACAATTGTCCGACCCTTGATTAATATGAGTAAAAGTCTGCGGACAATGACAGAGGGAAACTCTGAGAATATTCCCTTACTAGATGTTGGCTCAAAAGATGAACTGGGTAACCTTGCCCGATCTTTTAACCAACGCAGGGAAGAAATTCACGATATCAACAACGCCCTAAAACAAGAGATTTCAGAGAGGAAACGTGCTCAAGATAATTTGGTCCAAGCCAAAGAAAAAGCTGAGATAGCAAACAGGTCAAAAACCCAGTTTCTTGCAAACATGAGCCATGAATTACGAACTCCCCTCAATACAATTATAGGCTTTTCGGAATTGATCGTGAACGGGAAAAACGTTAGCCTTTCCTTGGATACATCTATTGAATACGCCACAGACATCAAAAACTCTGGGCAACATCTATTAGAAATTATCAATGATATCCTTGATGTCGCCAGAGTAGAAGTCGGCGAGATCGAAATTCGTGAAGAGCCGATTGATATTGAAGAGCTTTTTACAAAATGCTTGCGCATGATGAATGGTCAGGCAGAGAGTTCTCGACTGATTCTCCAAAGTAAAATTCCTGCCGATTTTCCCTATCTTCTCGCAGACCATCGACAACTAAAACAAATATTGATCAATCTGTTAGCAAATGCGATCAAATTCACTCCAGAGGGCGGAACCGTAAGTATGCTTGCATATTATACGGCGTCAGAGGGAATAACCCTGTCCGTAATAGATACCGGAGTTGGAATTGCCAAAGAAGATTTATTGCTGGTCCAAGAACCTTTTACTCAATTAGCTAACGCGTTCACGAAAAAACATCACGGCACTGGCCTGGGTTTAACAATCAGCAAGGCTCTCACAGAGTGCCATAACGGTGAGTTAATCATAACAAGCACTGTCGATGTCGGCACCACAATCGACGTTCACTTTCCGCCAGAAAGAACCGTTCCAAGAAAGTAAATTTAATTGTGTAGCAGATACCGTAGACCCTAACCGTAGGCCTGACTTGTTATCGCCCAATAATCATGGCGTGTGCCTGGATATCTATCAGACCCACCAATAAAATCGGGGCGTAACATGGCTGGTGGATTTGCAATCAATCGAAATCCGATGTTTGGTAATAGTTCGTGTAAATCGGTATGTTCTTCGGGAATATCAATACGTAGTTCGCACAAATCTCTTCGCGCCAAAACCAGGATCATGGCCAGGGCCATATCTCGATTAGGAGCCGTGATTGGCCCGATATGACGTTGTTGACGTTGGGGGCAAGAAAGCGCAAAAGCCTTTGGCTCTCCATCCGCCCCCTCAATAACAACACCGTTGTCGGATTGTTCGAACCTTAACCTCAACAGACTCTCCCGCGACCCTCCGATTGAATGGGCATCAAGCTGGATTAACGCAGGTAAATCTCTCTTCGCAACGCGACGTAAATTGTACTCTGGTAAGGACAAGTCCTGAGTCTTTTCGAGCACCAGCTCTGGGTCTGCAAAAAATTTTCGTATCCGGCTGACAACTTGATAGTCAAGCTTCTTATATAGCGGTTCGCCTTCATCTGTTGCGATCAAACTAAGGTTTCGGCCCTGTGCGATCTCGCTATTGTGCAAAGTCTCCATTATCAACTTGCCATAACCTTTCCTGCGATGGTCAGGGCTCACCATAATCATGCCAATAGAAGCGAGCTTCTCGCCGTAGGGGAAGAGAGCCCCCGTGGCAATAATTTCTCCGGCATGATCGCGCATGCCTAAAAAGAGCCCAACTCGAAGCATAACATCTAGGTCAGCTTCGACATGGGTCCATTTTAACCGCTCCACAAGTCTCAAAATCTCGGGAAGGTCTTCTGCGGTCAGTATTTCAATAAGTTGAAGAGATTGATCAGGCGTTGACATCAACCACAACACGTCCTTGAACAGCACCTTTTAGAATAGCTGGACCGAGATCAGGCAAATCACTCAATTTTGCAAGTTGAACGATAGCTTCCAGTTTATCCAATGGCATATCAGAAACCACCCGTTGCCAAGCACGTTGACGATTTTCAAACGGCTGCATAACCGAATCAATGCCTAACAAATTAACCCCACGTAATAGGAACGGAATAACTGTCGCAGGCAATTTTGCTCCACCAGCAAGGCCAACAGCTGCAACAGAAGCACCGTATTTCATTTGCCCAAGGACACGTGCGAGTATATCGCCGCCAACGGCATCAATACAGCCAGCCCAATTTTCACTTTCAAGCGGACGTTTCACCGTTTCGTTTAATTCTTCGCGTGCAACTATTCGGCTCGCCCCAATACTTTTAAGGTAGTCGGCGGTTTCTGGACGACCCGTAACACCCGCAACTTCATAACCAAGATTTGCAAGAATGGACGTTGCGACGGAACCAAGACCTCCTGCAGCACCAGTAACCAAAACCTCTCCTTTATCAGGCGTAAGTCCGTGATCTTCCAGCGCCATAACCCCAAGCATGGCAGTGAAGCCAGCCGTTCCCACAGCCATAGCCTGTTGCGTGGTCAAGCCTTTAGGCAAAGGAACAAGCCAGTCAGCTTTTACACGGGCTTTTTGTGCGTACCCGCCCCACCAGGCCTCACCAACTCTCCACCCCGTAAGCACAACCTTGTCACCAGGTTTGTAACGGTCATCATCTGATTGTTCGACAACCCCCGCAAAATCAATTCCAGGAACATGAGGATAGTTACGAACCAACCCCCCATTGCCAGTGATACAAAGGCCGTCTTTGTAATTTACAGTTGAGTACTCAATCACGACGGTGACATTTCCGTCGGCTGGCAGACGACTGTCTTCAAGCTCCTGAATTGCAGAAGTTACGACACCGTCTTCAGATTTATCGACAACAAGAGCCTTAAACATGACTACTCCTTGGTATGTTGTTTATTAATTGTTTAGATCTAAATCAGTCCCGGCAGGTAAGATGTGGGAGCACACCATTATCTTAATCATTCCAGCACCGACCTGAAAACCCGAGTTTTTCAAAACCACGCTTTAGTCAAAAGGAAAGTTTGTAACTCTCCCTTTGAGATCTCCCCTCGGAGTTTGCACCATGACAAATGTTCCTGAAGTCCAAAATTTATGATCCAACATTGCAATTGCTATGAAGCCGCCAAATTTCTTTGAATTACAGCCAGAGGATACGTATCCAATTTTTTCTCCATCAACGCTGTAAACATTCCACGCCTCCAATACGGTTGTATCCAGATTAACGTCGAAACGAATATTACATATTTTTCTACTCAATCCCTGTTCACGACTTACTGCAAGAGCCTCCCGGCCAACAAAATCTATGTCAGCATCAAGATTTACATATTTACCCAGACCACATTCATAAGGCGTATTTTCTGAAGACATATCATTTCCATAAGAAAGCAGTCCCCCTTCCACTCGTTCAATAGCATTTGGGCATCCCGCAAAAATATTAAAACCCTTGCCGGTTTCCCAAATCAGATCCCATAAATCTAAAGCCAGCTCGGGGTTATCAAGATAAATTTCAAAGCCGCCCTGACGAGACCATCCAGAACGTGCAATAATTAGCCCATGGTTTTGAAAGAAAAGTTCTGCAAACCGAAAAAATTTAATATCTCGAACTTCACTGCCAAAAACTCTCGCCATAACCTCTTCAGCCATAGGGCCCTGGACAGCAAGAGGAAAAACCTCGGGCTCAAACACCTTAACGTCCAACCCCCGACCGCTAGCCAAGCCCTTAGCCCAGAGCAACACGTCACTATCCGCAATCGATAACCAAAAACGGTCTTCGCCAAGTTTTAGAATAATGGGGTCGTTTACCATACCCCCGTTTTCATCAACCAGAGGTGCATAAAAGCACTGCCCATACTTTGCTTTGGAGAGATCGCGACAGGTCATCAGCTGGACCAACTTCGCCGCATCAGGTCCGATAATTTCGACCTGCCGCTCACAACTGACATCCCAGATCTGAACATTTTCACATAAGTGCTGATAGTCTTCGTCAAGAGACCTAAATACTGTCGCTAACAGCATGTGGTTATATACAGTATAGGCCTTAACTCCGCAGGCCTCTACCCGATCAGAATAAGGGGTCCGTCGTACCCGGCGAGAGCCGGAAAGAGTTGGCACAACAGCCATTCGCTAAATCCTCTACAAATCTCGCTTGTTCAAGCGAACACGGAACCAAGTCATTATTTGTTATAACGAATACAAAACAGATGCATCATAGGGAGGGAAGGCTTATAAGATTCATATCATCATTGAATTAATTGATAATGGCATGCGTGATTTACCACCCCTAAAAGCTCTCAGAGCCTTTGAAGCTTGTTACCGATTGCGAAGTTATACCCGGGCAGCAGGTCAATTAAATGTCGGACAACCCGCAATCAGTCACCAAATTCGACAACTGGAACAGGATCTGGGGGTAAAGTTATTCCTAAAAAAAGGCTCATTGATAACAGCAACCAAAGAAGCCGATAGTTATTATCAGGAAACCGCACCTGCACTTGGGCGCATCGCTGAAGCCAGTAAGAACCTCCGCAACAAAACAGACGACAATATTGTCACCTTAGCCACCTATCCCGGGATTGCGGCTTATTGGGCGCTACCGAGATTATCAGGTGTCAAAAAAAAAGCCGAGAAGCTGTCCGTTAGGATCATCACAACCGACCGTGATTCTGATATCCATTGGGAAGAGATAGATTGCGCCATTTTGTTTGGCAACGGTGACTGGCCTGGCAGGGATTGTATCAAGCTTATCTCGGAGGAGGTCCAGCCAATTACGTCCCCTACCCTAGCGCAAAAATTACTAGATCTATCTCCTAAAGAACTAATTCAATCAGCGCCTCTTATTCATTTGGAAGATGAGGAAAATCGTTGGTTTGATTGGTCAGATTGGTGCCTCAAATTTGCTCCGAGATCAAAACTATCTTCCGATGGGATCAGAGTTACCAATCATGGCCTGGCTATTCATCAAGCCCT
This sequence comes from uncultured Rhodospirillales bacterium, assembly GCA_913060675.1. Classification (GTDB taxonomy): domain Bacteria; phylum Pseudomonadota; class Alphaproteobacteria; order Kiloniellales; family Kiloniellaceae; genus Kiloniella. The sequence continues at coordinate 20,577 of CAJXUS010000048.1, read as the reverse complement.
GCAAGGGCAAGGTGTAGCCTTGGGGTGGATTGAAGTCATACAAGATTTAATCGATGGCGGTGCTTTGGTCGCCCTCCAAAAAGAAACCCTTTCATCGGATAGAGGTTATTGGCTCGTCGCCCCCCTTGGATTCTTACAAAGCGAGCCAGGAAAAAAAATAGTAAAAGCTTTTTCCCCTTCAAGATAATTGACCTTTGACCTTATGAATTTTCAGGTCCCAGCCTCTTGCGTTTTAGCTTAAGCCACCTCTTAAGGCCATCTATCGTTATGTCCGCTGTTATTAATCTATGCTCTCTTTCCTTCTTAGTTATGTTGGCACTGTTAACAGCTTTCTAACCTTAACAGGACCATGATAAAGGAAATAAATAACAAGTTGATGCATGAATGGTTGGTCCAACGGATACGAACACACCCCTCACCCTAAGTGACTGGGGCCCAAAATTAAGAAAGATGTATAATTACTGGTTGTCAATTCATCCTGATGACGGAGGGCTTCCAACGCGACAGGATTTTGATCCAATGGATATTCCCGACCTCCTCCCCTTAGTATGGATGCTGGATGTTCATCGAAACCCTCTTCGTTATAAGTTCCGTCTTCTCGGCACAGCCCTCATACCTATCCTCGGGAAAGAGGCGACAGGTCAATGGGTAGATGAAGCCTTTCCTGATATCACAAACAGTGGCGCCTTTGATGATTACAATCATGTCGCAACAACAAAAGAGCCTCTCTATCGCAAGGGAACGCCGCAATACATCGTTCCAGAATACAAAACAATCGAACGTTTATTAATGCCGCTGGTTGATAAAAACAATGACAGCAAAATTTTACTCGGAATATCCGTTTACACCTGACAATCAGCAGTTACATCTCTCATTAATCACGTTGAATTCATCCCTTTGAATATTATTACCGTTTTTATGCATTTGTTTATAAATTGGATAAATAATAGTTAAAACTCTTGCACCCAAGTCGATCAACCGCGTGTGGTAATCAGGGAGTCTCATACAGTGTCTTTTAACATTGGTAGCCGAATCTTAGCCGCTGCAGCTTTGATTGTTGTCGTTACTTTCTCTGCCTTTATTTTATATTTTGATATTAATCAAAGTGCAGAAATTAGGGCATCTTTAAAATCAAAAGTAACTGAGACAGGCCATCTGGCGACAACTGGCATCTCCAATTGGATCAGCGGGCGTCAGCTTTTAGTCGAGAATGTTGCAGAAAACATAAAATCTGATCCGACGAACGCGACTGTTAGCACAACCATTAGCAAGAAAGTTCTTGGGGACGCTTTCCTTTTTACCTATTTCGGTAGCGACCAGGGGGAAATGTCAATGTTCCCAAACGACGCTTTACCTGAGGGATATGATCCCAGGTCACGCCCCTGGTACAAGGGAGCAGTAGGCGCAGGCTCAAGTACCTTAACCGAGCCTTACGAAGATGCTTCCACAGGAAATCTGATTGTAACGATGGCCAGTCCCGTATTGGATGGTAGCAAAGTTCTGGGCGTAGCGGGCGGAGATATCGAAATCACAGTCCTCGGTGATTTGATCCGCAGTGTTGATCTTGGCGGGATTGGATACGCTTTCCTCGTGAATGATCAGGGAACAGTTTTAATACACCCAGATAAACAATGGACACTCAAACCCATCGCAGAAGTTTACCCAGAAGAAACACCAAATGTTACTGATAGCACAGGGGATTTCACCGAAGGATCGAGCGACAGGATGTTTGCTTTCTTTAAGGTCGAAGGTCTTCCAAGTGTTAACTGGTATCTGGGTTTTGAAATTGATCGGAATGCAGCTTTTGAAGCTCTTTCAAACTTTCGCCTAACTGCGATTATTACTGCGATTGTTTCTGTTTTGGCAATCATGGGCCTCCTCGGCATCCTCGTCAGATTATGGGTTTCCAAGCCTGTAATTGCCATGACAGATGCCATGACAAACCTTGCCAGTGGCAGCCTTGATGTTGATATTCCAGGTCAAGACCAAACAGACGAAATTGGATCCATGGCTGCAGCTGTAAATGTCTTCAAAACAAACGCCGTGGAAATGGGAAGACTGGCAAAAGAAAACGAACAGGCCAGCGAGCGCCATGCCGAAGAACGCCGTCAAACGCTTCATCAAATGGCTGATTCTTTCGAACAGTCGGTTTTATCCATTGTTGAAGCTGTTGTTCAGGCCTCAAGCAACACTCAAAATGTTGCAACTCAACTGACTTCAAGTGCTGAAGAATCAAATTCGCGTGCTCTCGCGGTCTCCAATGCTGCTGAGGAAACAAGTCTGAGTGTTCAGACTGTTGCCGCAGCAACGGAAGAGCTATCCGCAGCCATTCGTGAAATTGGCGTTCAAGTCACCCAATCAATCCAGGTTACGGCAGAAGCAGTCGAGGGTGTAAACAGAACCAATGGAACCGTCACCGAACTCGCGGATGCAGCCCAACGTATCGGAGAGGTCGTGAGTCTGATTTCTGATGTCGCAGGACAAACTAATCTTTTGGCACTCAATGCAACCATCGAAGCAGCAAGAGCCGGGGATGCAGGGAAGGGATTTGCTGTCGTTGCCTCGGAAGTTAAAACCCTCGCCAATCAAACCGACCAGGCCACAGGTGACATCCAAACACAGGTCGATGGTATTCAGGGCGCGAGTACTCAATCCGTTCAAGAGATCAATAACATCAGTACAACAATTGAAAAGATGAACGAATATGCCAACGCCATAGCTGCTGCTATTGAAGAACAAGGGGCTGCAACCCAGGAAATATCAAACAGTGTGCAAAGAGCCGCTGCAGGTACACAGGAAGTGTCCAGTAACGTTGCTGTCGTTACAGAAACCTCTTCCCAAGTCAGTACCGAAGCGAATAATCTACTGGCATCCTCAAGTGAGATGCAGGCAATGGCAGAAAATTTGAGATCAGAGGTAAAAGACTTCCTCAATACCGTTCGGGATAGTTAACCCTCTACATTGAGACGCTTCCAGACACCTGCCTGACAAAAGACTCCTTGCGTAAACCAAGGGGTCTTTTCAATTTCCTTTTTGGGCTTACACGATCAAAAGAAATAAGGCCTTTAAATTTACACCCCTTGACCAATTATACTTCTTGGTTAAAAGCAGTAAATCTATCGACACATTAACAGGCTTCGGTAATATCTATGGATAATACGCTCACGAAAAGGTTCCAGCTTCCTTTCACTGAAAAACTCAAAAGTATTTTGGAAAGCACAAAATTCACCTTTGGGATCACTGCGCTTATCCTTGTGAATGCTATTACTTTGGGCTTGGAAACCAGCTCATCCCTGACACCTTTTGAAGCAAACCTTCTTTATTGGGTGGATAAGTCCATCCTGGTGATCTTCTCTCTGGAACTTGCGATAAAGTTTTACGCCTACCGAGTAGATTTCTTTAAATCCGGCTGGAATATCTTTGATCTGTTGATTGTTAGCATCGCGTGGGTTCCAGCCAGTGGTGCCTTTGCTGTCCTCAGGGCTCTCAGGATTTTACGTGTTCTGCGCCTTATATCCGTTATCCCACAAATGCGTCGGGTTATCGGGGCAATTGTAACCTCCATCCCCGGAATGTTGTCTGTCGTTGGTGTGCTGAGCATCGTCTTTTATGTTGTCGCCGTTCTGACAACCAAGCTTTTTGGGCAACATCCTGACCCTAATATGCAGGAATGGTTCGGGTCGGTTTCATCCTCGGCCTATACCCTGTTCCAGATCATGACACTTGAAAGTTGGTCCATGGGGATCGTCCGACCAACGATGGAAATATTCCCTCACTCGTGGGTTTTCTTCATCCCCTTTATCATCATCACCAGCTTTGCGGTATTGAACCTCTTTATTGGTATTATCGTTGATGCCATGCAGACGTCACACGAAAGCGATACCGATGAAAAGATAACCGAAATGGCAAACATCACTCATGAGGATCTAAAGGAATTGATCTCTCGATTTGATAAATTGGATGAAAAGATAGAGCAACTCACGCCGACAAGGACACAATAGCTTATCAATTATCCGATAAAGCTTAGGGATCTGGAACGATCAGACGAAGAGCTATTCGTTTTTACGAGTTCATGAGGTCAACACCCCATGAACCCGCAGATCTTAGAGCCTGTTATAACGCACTCGTTATTGCACGCTGGCATTATTCTCCAAAGCCGAACTTCTCAGTGACATAATCGATGTCTTTATCTCCACGTCCCGACAAATTGGCTAGGATGCTTTGTCCGGGATTATCCTTGGCCAACTTCATCGCGTACGCAATAGCGTGAGAGCTTTCCAAGGCCGGGATGATGCCTTCCTTACGGCTGAGCGCATAAAACGCATCGAGTGTTTCGGGGTCACTGGCAGATCCATAAGTCACCCGCCCGATTGAATGCAGATAAGCATGCTCTGGTCCAACACCAGGATAATCCAGACCGCTTGCAATCGAATGTACCGGGGCTGGTTCGCCATTTTCGTCTTTCAGCATAATGCTTCTGAACCCGTGGATCTCGCCATCTTCACCAAAGGTAATAGTTGCGGCGTGATCTCCCAATTTCTCCGAAGTCCCCATCGGCTCCACACCGTGAAGACGGATCTGTTCCTCTTCGATAAATCCGCTAAAGAGCCCCATGGCGTTTGATCCACCGCCGACACAAGCGACAACGTGGTCAGGCAGCTCGTCTGTCATTTCAACGAACTGATCACGTGCCTCAAGCCCGACAACCTTTTGGAAATTTCGAACCATCAGAGGAAACGGATGCGGACCAACAACAGAGCCTATCGCATAAATTGCTTTATCGGTTTGTTGAAGATAAGAGCCAAACGCACTGTCCACAGCTTCTTTCAGAGTTTTAGCCCCAAAACTAACGGGCACAACAGTCGCCCCCAGCAATTTCATCCGCACCATATTTGGGTGCTCTTTGGCGATATCGACTTCGCCCATATGAATCTCGCACTCCATGCCAAAATAGGCCGCAGCCGTTGCCAGTGCGACCCCGTGTTGACCAGCACCAGTTTCAGCAATCAGCTTGGTTTTGCCCATATGCTTGGCAAGCAGGGCCTCTGCCATGCAGTGGTTTAATTTGTGAGCCCCCGTATGGTTGAGGTCTTCGCGTTTGACGTAAATCTGCGCGCCGCCGATTTCATCTGAAATATTTCTTAAATGGCTGATCGGGGTTGGGCGTCCCTGGAAGTGTTTACGGATATAGCGCAGATCGTTCAAGTACTCTGAGGACTTGGATAGCCTGTCATAAGCAACCTGGATTTCTTTGAAATGCGGCACCAACTCTGGCGGAATAAATGACCCTCCATACTTACCAAAAAAGCCGTCGCGATCAGGATGTGATTTCAGATAATTTTTCATTATTCCCCCCATGGACTTCAAGTTTCAAATAGTTTTCTTATACGTTTATATTCTTCAAAATGACGGTACAGGATTTGGGGAACAATGAGATTGACCCGCATCAATTACAGAAAAATTTAAGACGGCTCTTCCAGATCCGCGCTCGGGATGAGAGGGTCCAAAGCCGCGTCTCTCATGGCGAGCAGAGTAACATTCTCATGTTTAAGAGTTGAGAGCAGCGCAGTATTAATACGGTATCTTTTTTGAAAATATTGCTGGCTCGGCACCCAATAACGCAAGCCGATGATTACGCCACCGTAGGTGAAATCATGCACCCCTATTTGTGGGCTTGGCGACTTTGGGACGTCGGGATCGGTTTCCAGAACCTTGCGTAACACTGCAATTATTTTGTCGATATCCTCGGTGTGCGGAACCGGGATGCGGGTTTCGACAATAGTGCTATTGTGAGAATTGGTGATGACTTCACCGACAATTCTTTTGTTGGGAATGGTGATAAGCTCTTTGTCTTCCCCGATGAGTTGGGTGTGGGCTAGTTTCACTTCGTGAACCACACCGCTCCCCCCCTTAACGATGATGGTATCCCCAACCGTAAAGGGACGGGTCAAAATAATCGATAGCCCTGCGCCGTAGTTGGACAAAGGTCCCTGTAGTGCCAATGTCGCGCCAAAAGCACTGGCACCCGCCAACGCAATCAAGGGCGCTGTGCTGATGCCAAAATTGCCCAGAGTGATAATAATAACAAAGGCGACAAGAACGATTTTTACGATATTGCCAATAAACAGTGAAAGCGTCTGATCAAATTCTTTTTTGAGACAAAGGCCACTGACCTTGCCACCGATCCAGCTCGCGATTTTGAGCCCGATGAACAAAACGATAAGAGCCCCCAGAATCTGGAAGCCATATGTCACACCAAATTCGATCAACTTTTCCAAAAGTGCTTCTGCTGTTTTCAATTCTTCATTCATTGACCGGACCGTTTTAAGTTCACACAATCGCATCTGTAGTTACATAAAACTCTGAAGAAAGATGAGATTCAACAAGTATTATGTATCTCTATGTTTTATGCATAGAATAAATCTAACAAAAAGAATGCGCTACCCGAGACAAGCCGCCAGGCAAAATCACATACAAACACCGATTGAATGAACTTTATTTCTCTGAAATGGTATTTAGGATGAAGCGGCAAAAGCTCGCCATAGAAAACAACGTTTCATGGTGCGATCTCATTTTTCGTACTAACGATCAAAAAACCGATCTTTACCCTCAGTACTGGATAAACCGGGGAATACAGATCCCCTATTATCCGGACTTTATTACCCGTACCCCCTCCCTGTCATTCCAAGTCCATGATACAATCAAAAAACTACCTGTCGGAAGCTATATCAAGGATAGTTTTGCCACTTTGGACTTAACAACATTGGGTTACGATAAACTGTTCAAGAACACTTGGCTGACATGGTGTCCTGAATCAAACAAACAAATCGGTTCTGATCATTCACCGGATAATTCAATAGAAACAATCAAATCCCCAAAGCATCTAGCAAAATGGATGACCGCTTGGGAACCGGAAGGAAAAACCGCATCTCTAATATTTCACCCCAAACTTCTTCTCAATTCAGATATTAAGTTTGTCGCAGTCGTCGTCGAAAATAAAGTAATCGCTGGTGCAGTATTTAACATTAACCCTGTTGGGACCGTCGGAATCTCTAATCTTTTTGGTAATAAAAATAATCAACAAAAAATTATATCCTTTACGATCCGGAGCTATCCTGAACATACAATTGTGACTTACGGAAGCGATAATGAGATTGCTATGTATCAAAAGTTGGGCTTTGTAACTGCGGGAGCACTTACGGTTTGGCAGTGCAAACGCGAAGCGCCTAAATCTCAGATTTGACGATCACAATACTGCCAATGAACAACGAAAAGATCTGATCAAACTCTTTCTTTAGGCAAAGGCCGCTGACCTAGTCGGCCGATCCAGCTGGCAACGTTAAGATCAATGACCATAGACAAACCGGACACTTGGTCGTGACATGACGGCGTCGGCAATGCGTTTAACATTGGAGAACTCGTCCGTTGGTGGATGTCCACGGGTCGGATCTAACCAAGTGGTCAACATGAAAAGATAAATATCGACGGCACTGAACTGATCGCCCAACACCCATTCGTTACTCCCAATTTGATCGTCAATGACCTTCCAGGTTTCTCTCAATCGACGGATCCCACGTTTTTGCGCACCCGGTTCATCAACCGACGTATCGGCAAAACGTTCAGGGTAATAATTGAGCTGAAAAGCGTTCTGAACGGAGCTTGAGAAATACACCAACGTCTGCAAATACAGGCCTCGATCTGGGTCATCAACCTTAGGGGCCAACCTTGCTTCTGGATGACGATCGCACAAGAACATCGCAATGGCAGCGCCTTCGTACATTGCGCTATCACCACAAATGAGCACAGGCACCCAACCATTCGGGTTTAGTGCCAATAATTCCGGTGGTCGTTGTTTATCGCTGGATATTGTCGTTTGTATCAGCTCATAGGATACATTAATTTCTTCCAACAACACGCGCGTCCCCATCGCGGCACTCCCAGGTGCATAATACAGTTTGTACCCCACCTATTCCTCCTTGTATCTGCCGTTAGCCAATGATCTTATGATCTAAGGCAATAATACCCATAAAGACCGAAACAAAAAAAGCACCCGCAGTTCATTACATTTCACAAAATTGTTTTAAATTATTTTTGTTATATATTATCAATATCTTTTGACCTGCTGCCCTGAAGATTTTGCGAATATTTTACGAATATTTCCTTATTAAATTTCATGTATGAGAGTAAATTTAGATGACCCAATTTATGAAATTTAATGCCAGGGTTTTTGATGAGAGTTTTTTGCAGCAATGCGATGAACGTATCGCAGAATTTTATAGAATGTGGAAAGCAAAGTGCAAAGAGGATCGTATTCCATCTCGGAGCGATTTTGATCCCATAGAAATGGTCCAATTTTTACCCGGGATAACGCTGGTTGATGTGGCTAAAGAAACCTTTGAATTAACCTACCGCTTGGTTGGCACCAACGAAGTCGCCGTAAGGGGAAAAGACCCCACAGGGGAAAGTGTCAAAGAGAATTTTCACGCCAACAGCTGGGAAGATGCCTGGGGGAATTATGGTCATGTCATTATGACCAATGGCATTGCCTATGATAATTCAGACATCCCAAATTCAAACGGCGTCATGGTCGGGGACGAAACTATATTTGTGCCGTTATCCACAGATGGTGAGCACGTGAATATCGTTATGCTCTTTAGCATTCAAAGAAGGATATCTAGGTAAATTAGCCTGAAGAATAACTTGGTAGTAGAGAATAAAAAAAATGGCGGGAAGTAAACTTCCCGCCATACATTTTATCTCACACAGGAATGAGATAACATGTATTAGGCTTAGATAATTGAGAGCGTGAGGGGGTTACTGTTCTGCCTCAATCATATCAACGAAGAATTGCCGAATTGTATCTTCGTTTAAGCCATTTTTCAGTGATCCTACTTTGGAGATCGTAGGGTTAGGAGATGCCAGTGTCATTGTATGACCCGTTTGTCCCATGACTGATACGGCGTCTAGAGCAGTTGCCAATGCCCTGCTGCCGATGGTGCTCGCTGTCATGTTTTGGTGTGTCATGGGTTTCTCCTATTATATTAGGAATTCTAGCTCGCAATAGACTTCCTAACTATGAGTAGTGCATAGGGCGTGCCAATTTTACCTTTAAGTGTATTTTGTAAAAATTTTACTCTCTAACTATCTGAATATAAATATAAAATTATTTTCCACAAAAAACTCTGTCGGCAGAAATAACACCCCTAAAAAATGAAAAAGTGAGCGTTTCTGCGGGCCACAAATGTTTTTAGTCGTATTATCGCCCATCCCCTTCTTCGAGGATTACCAAATAGTGTAATTAAATCTTGGGGTTACGAATGTATAACCTGCAATTACCAATTATCTCACCTACTTACAATTGCATTTTGCAATTAAAATGATAGATAATTGCGGCAAAATGCAATGCGTAATGCAAAAACCGAGAAAGAGACACTTATGCGTAAGTAAGACATAGAGCTAGAGTGTTCTTAAAGTGTGCCTAAAACAAAAGTTTGACCGGTTTCTTGATTCAAAAAACTGGATCACACTAAAATTGGGCCAAACAAAGATGAGTTTGAATTTGTCGGGTATCAGCCCTCTTGCTATGGTGCCCTCCTTTAGGAGCATGACAATTTTTTACGATATGCCACTTTATCGCCCTCCGAGTGAAGGTAATAACCTGATTATACAAGCCACTCTTGGGTGTTCAGCAAACTATTGCACCTTTTGTTCTATGTATAAAACAAAAACATACACCGCCAGACCGCTTGATCAGGTATTCGCAGATATAGACAGTGCTGCGCATGAGTGGCCAGGGGCAAGTCGTGTATTCCTAGCCGATGGGGACGCCCTCACACTGTCGATGAACAATCTGCGCGCGATTTTAAACAAGCTTCACGAAACCTTCCCCGCGCTTACACGCGTATCGGCTTATGCAACGCCCAAGAACTTGATCGACAAATCAGTTGATGAATTGCGTGAGCTGAAATCTATGAAACTTAACCTCGTATATATGGGGATCGAATCAGGATCAACCGAAGTCCTCAAACGTGTCATCAAAGGGGCCTCACAAAAGACCCATGGCATGGCATTAGACAATGCGAACGCGGCTGGGATGAAAGTGTCTGCAACTGTGATCCTGGGGCTCGCCGGGCGCGCAGGGTGGGAAGACCACATTGCCGGGACAGCAAAACTTATCAATGAACATCCCCCGACCTATCTTTCGACACTTCAACTCACGCTTGATGAAGGGGTGGTTGATGAGTTCATGGCAGGACAGGAAGAGGATTTTCAGTTTCAAGATGACGATGCAATCCTCATGGAGCAGGAATACTTGCTCAAGCTTCTTAATCCACCAAAGCCAGTAATTTTCCGTTCCAACCATGCCTCGAACTGTTTGCCTCTGGCGGGCAACCTACCAAAAGACCGGGACAAGTTATTAGAAGTTATTACGGCGGCAAAAACTCAAACCCACTTGCTCAGATCCCACAGGATGCGTAGCCTATGATGTGTAGTTTGTGATGGGTAATCTGTGATGCGTGATCTGTAATGAAAGCACTTTCCAGTCTCTCATTTCTGTCGGTCAAGGGGGTCCCTTCCTTGTCCTGGAGTTCCCCAAAACCCCTAAACTTACGCCCCGACCTTGTCACTGTCCTCCTTCTGGTCGTTGGCCTTATAATATTTGGTCTTGGTGAAGCCCTTCTTATCGCAGCGGGAACAGGCGTAAGCCCTTGGACTGTCCTTGCGCAGGGCGTCAGCAAGATAGCGGGTTGGAGTATTGGTTTATCGACATTTATCGTAAGTATAACCGTGCTTTTATTGTGGTGGCCGCTCAAACAAGTGCCGGGTATAGGAACAATCCTTAACGCAATTATTATTGCACTCGTCTTCGAATTCGCGCTTCCCTACATTCCGAGGCCTGACACATTTATATTTCAGGTCTTACTCGCCATATTGGGTATTCTTGTTACGGGATTAGGGGGCGGTATTTACTTGATCGCTAATTTGGGTCCGGGGCCAAGAGATGGCTTGATGACAGGGCTACAGCAACAGACGAACTTTCCGATTGCATGGGTTAGAAGCGGTATAGAGTTAACGGCTGTTATTGCCGGGTGGACGTTAGGCGGTGTCGTCGGCCTTGGCACATTACTGTTCGCCTTCCTAATCGGCCCCTCCGTTGCTTGCAGTTTGTTTGTACTGAATAAGATGTTTGTGTAGGGCGGCACATAAGCTGTCACCGTAAATAACGCAGTTTAAGGCTTTTGGAAGATTTCGAGCGTGTCCGCCAAGCTTGAGAATGACGCATAAGATGTCATCGGCCTAAGCTTTGAACCCAAATAGTGTCATTTACTAAAATTAAGCAGATTTTTTTTACATAAGGCATGTTATGCGAATCAGTGCTCAAGGAGGGCACGGCCTTATTTTAAGATATGTCCGAGACGAGAATAAGCAAACTTCCATCTCAGAAAAAGCATAAAAAAATAGCCCGGGGAAACCCGAGCTATTTGAAATCTTATTTCTAAGTAGATTTTATAAAATCACATTTTGAGTTTTGATCTCTGCTTTTTACGATTTGGCTTCAGAGTATAGATGTTAGCAGGTTGCATTGAATTATTAATCCACTGCGCCGTTTTACGTTTTAGAGTTCGAATATTACTGAATTCGTTTTCAGAAAGATAATCTTTCAATTTTTTTATTACCTGCCGCATTCCACCATGAATACTTTGTGGTTCAGCTGGATCACTGAAGATCGGGAGGATATTCGACGCCTCGCACATAACCTGGAAACGCACATCCCTCAACAAGCCATAATCATCACATAACAATTGAAGACTGTAATTTGCAGGTAATGCTTTTACCGACTGCCTGAGAGCACCCAAATAGCAATCATTTGCACCTTTAGTACTTATGTAGGTGTGAACAATTAGCCTCGTAAAACAATCCATAACAACGGCCAGATAAATTTTGCCACTTCCTATAATTTTGATGTCGGGACAAATGACTGATACGCGATACTTCAAACTCGCGGATACTTTGTCATTAACATCCGCCTGAGCTTCTTTTGGTGTAATGTGAATAGCCTTGCAGCTAGGCGTAAGATCAGAGCGTGTATTAAAGATTTCTGCTTTGGCCACTGTATTTTTTTTAAACATAATATTTCCTAATTTTAATTTATTGTTCGCCCATGATTGGACCTCGTAAATTAAAGGTAGGGTCTTTTTTAAAATTTTTCTGAGTAGCTAATTTAAATAAATAAAATGAATTAAATTATTTAATTTTAATATTTTTTTATTTTTATCCTCTTGATAACAAAGGGTAATAAATTAATTAATTCGAAATATATTTATTAAAAATAATCATCATTAAATTATTGTTTTAATTTATTTGTTTAATTCCCACCCCTTTATTTATTAAAATTTCCTGTTCTAGAAAGGGACTAAGTCGAGAAGAAGTTACTTGAATTCAGGATTATCATTAATCGAAAAAGCTAAAATGGATTTTTACCATCACCCTAGTAGTTTTTTGTTTCCTAAACTATCTTTTGTTAAGGGTTCTAGGCTTTGGCAGATTAATTAATAGCGATCCAAGCAAGCCAATCTCCTGCAATCTTCACACAACAAATTTCATTTTAATTTCAAAGCTTTAGCTTTTGACCCACACTATTTACTAATGGCTCTGTAGATAAGTGGATGTTGAAGATAGATGGCGTTATTTAGAGATTGATTCTATACTGAGAAAGATCGACTTAATTGCCATAAACTTAATATGGCATTGCCAAACATACAATCTTTCGTTGATAAACTGATAAATTTAGATATATGCTATTTTCAATTGTTAAAAAATTCACATGACGCTTAAAAAGCTCGCATCAAGAAAAAGCTGAAAGCAATCTGTGTAGGTTAATATGGTGGCTTTTTGGGGAAATGCCGCAAATTATTCCAAAATATCTAAGAATGATCCCCCTAATAGTTTTTTGAGTCTGAGAACTCAATTTGTTTAAATGGAGTTATGTTTTATGACGAGGTTCATTTCGTTAAGGTGGCAAAATTTTAGGATATGGCTTGTACCTATTTTACTACTTGGTGCTTGTGCGCCAATCCCAACCGTAGAGTTTAGCAGCTACCGTGAGGCATTTCAGGCTGCGAGAAGCACTGGAGAAAGCGTTCTATCCAGGGAGTTGGCCGCGGCAGAAAAGTTAGAAAGAACCGGCGCTTCTAAAACCATAAAACCTTCAAATGTCGCGCTAAAAGGCTTACCCCCAACCCTTGCAAACCAAGCTAAAGAGACTAAGGGTTCAATAAAAACAGATTTAGAGTTGCGGATTGCAGCTTTTGATACAATTGACAACTTTAACAAAGCTCTTCTATCGCTTGCAGAAGGGAAATCACCGCAAAAAGTTGGGACAAGTTTTAGTGGACTTGTAGATAGTGTTAACAACCTTTCGTCGATAGCTGGTGTAGCAGTGCCGGGACTAGGTGCCGCTTCACCTATTATAAAAACATTTCTCGAATTTGCAGAACGGGCCCGTTCGCGTGCAGAATTCAAACGAGCACTGATCGAGGGATACCCAATTATTCAGAAAACGATCAAGGTACTAACCGACGATATTAATGCTTACGAGCATACTGAACGTGCTTTAGCCTTCCAAGAGCTGGACATACTTGAGGATTCCACAAGTGAACTAGGAAAATCAGCCGCTCGGCTTGCAAGAAGTTATGCCGAGCCGGTTGCCCAAAGTATAGTTGCGAGAAAAAAAGCTGCTGCAGGATCTATCAAGGTCATGATAGCCAAGTTTGAACCTACAACCCTCCCTGTGTGGATTAACTTGCCGGGAACAAGTAGCGCACCTGCTTATACCGAGCTCGTTCAGTCACAACTGGATCAATTTGTTGCCGCTGCGAAACAGAACGAAGTAAAGCGATCAAAAATTATAAAACGGATCGAGCAGCACCAAACAATGCTCCAATCGTATAGCAAGCTATTAAGTGGTGTTTTTGAAGCACTTACAAAAGTTCGGTCGAAGCTTGATGCTCCTCAGGATCTTACAGAGCTAAGCACTGAACTGATTAGTTTGGCAACAACTGTTCGTGCCCAAATAGAAGTACTTCGAGACTCTTAAGTAAAACTAATAGATCCACTCAACACAGGGACAATACTGATGACCGATGCAATTAACGAAGCCGAACGATTATACGTAGAAGCACGATCCGCTGCCCGCAGCGTAATTCTTGATCTTGACGCAACGACTCAGCAGATTACTGATGCTAAAGCAGCTCGAACACGAATGTGGGAAGGCTACCGTGATTCGATCCTTGCCGACATTCATAGCCGTACGGCGCTTTTGCAAAAATTATTAACAGAACTCGAAACTGTTCGAACATCTATTCAAACCAATCCTCTGTCAGCTGCCTTTGATCGTGTGAATAGCGTGATCGGCGATATAAGTAATGCTCTAGAGGATGACAATTAAAAGTGCCGTTTTACTGAGCAACATCCCATGCGTACCCACTCTGGATGATGCATCCGCTGTCTATTTAAATTCAATTGAGCTGTTGCAACTGATTATCGATAAAAACAAGCCCATCAAATCAGGTGAATATATCACTGGATGACTTGAATGCTTTCTTTTAAGCCACGAACACAGCAACAGCACCTTGTAGGTAGAAGGAGTACATACTCCTCCTACCTACAAGGGAACCAGTTGGGAGCCTCTCCGTAAATCGATCGGGTTCCTTGGTCATGTGGTTCGAATATTGTCACTATTTTTCCCACCAGGATGTGCGGGGAATATTCCGCTCAAACGGGTCTCGAAGTTACCCTCAAGAATGTTGTAAATCTGAAATACGAATAATTGATCGCTCACATGAGCTATTGAAAATCAAACCATACAGGGGTGGAATATGAAGAATTTTCGAATTTTAGGCATCGTTGTATTTATTGGAATTACCGCTGTGTATTTGAGCGGGAATGCGATTGCAGCTGAAGGGAAAACCACTCCCGGGACTTGGGATATTTTGCAAACCGCCATCACAGATTTCACAAATTTAGCTTGGCCTGGCGCAACAGCACTTGCTGCTGTTGGATTATTAACCATGACAATTGTGGAGTTTCTCAAAGGGGTAAATTTTGTGGTGATTAACCCGTTTTATCGCGGTAATTTCCATCGAAAGATGTTCAAGGAACTGATCCCGAGCGAAACAACACGTGGACAGATCATACTACTCGCGACTGCAGGTGATAAAGAGGCTCTTTATGACCTGCCAATCGCAAAATTCACGGGTCAAATCAATGCGGCTATGCAGGTGGTGCTATTAAATCCAAGTAAATATGAGGCCATTCTGAGAGCCATGGCCTATGGTGCAGATGAATCCGATGTTAAATTATTACTGGAGCCGGATGAAGCAGAAGCAAAATTCAAACATGGTCGGAATCGTGTCACCAACCTGATACAGCGAAAGCTGGATGCCATACAGATCAGCTGGGGGAATAGATGGATCCGGAGGTTGCAAAGGTTATCCATTGGAATCAGCGTGGTGATTATAGCATCTTGTGGCTTCTGGTTTTTTTCAACTAACCAGGATAGTGAGATCACTCTGGGGGTACTATTCTTCTGGGTTGTCATAGCAGTAGTCGGCGGAGCTTTTGCACCCGTTGCCAAAAATCTTGTAACGGGATTAAAAAGCCTGAAGGAGCGTGCCAAGTGATCAGCGCTGATGGTATTTTGTCTGTCCGTGATGCGTCGGTCGGCGGTGATGTACTTAGTAGCGTTATAGTGCAGCCGCCTAATTGGACCGATGGCGCCCATCTAATTACGTTGCTTATTCATGGCTATAACAATAATGAAGAAGAAGCTAAACAAGCATATGGTAAACTACTTGCTCAGCTTGAGACCAGACCTCTGAGCAAGATAGGCTGTTTCCATTGGCCCGGTGATGCCGAATTCGGTTCTTTGCAAGCATTTGATTTCCTGAGTTATCCCACCGAAATACCCGATGCGAAGGCCTCCGCAAAGGTCTTGGCAAAACATCTTCAAAATATTACTCGGGAATCGAATTGCAGTGTTGAGTTCAATCTTGTTGGCCATTCAATGGGTTGCCGTCTGATAGTTGAATTGCTGGATGAGATTGCTGCGAACGCTGATCCAGTGGTCAGTATCAACCTGATCATGCTGATGGCAGCTGCCATCCCAGTTGAGCTTATGGCACCAGAATCAAGTTTTGAGACGAACAGTCAATCGATCAAGGATCGCTTGATCTTGTTTTCTGACAGTGATCCGGTTCTCCAATTTGCGTTTCCCGCAGGGCAGGAGCTGGCTACAGCGATGGGAACGGACCAAGGCCCCTATTTTGAAGCAGTTGGGCGGTATGGAAATCCCAGCAGTTATCAAGCAGAACGCTTCAACCGCAATGGAAACAGTCACGGTGCCTATTGGAGCGACAAGACCGTTGGAACTGAATTGAAAACCCGGCTGGGCATTGCTTTCGAACGGGTGATTACACGGTATGAGACTTGCAAATTCGCGAGTGTGACCGCTGCGAAACTTCAAAGCAGGAAAATTGACAGCCGGCATACACCAAGATGGTAGCCCTTGTTTAAGTGTCGAGTGAGCAATGGTTACCCCTGATGCCCTCAAACAAGTAAGTAAAACTTTCCAAACTGGAAATATGAACGCTTCAATGTTATTTAAAGCGTAAAGCCTTTGGACGATACATTTCCCCCCTGCCCATACAGTAAGAAACCAAAACAACAATTTCTCCATATTCAGGCCTTATTAAGAAACATTCCGGTACCCAGCTTCAAGCGGAAGGAGCATTATACATTAAGTTAGTGTCTTTTTCCTTTTCTAGATTAAAGTTATCCCAATATTTCTCCCAAATTAGTTGTGCTTTTTCCGACCCTTTGCGACGATACATATAGGTATTAATGGTTAATGGATACCGACCACTCATCTCGAATGGTGATGCTCCATCAATTTTAATGGCCTTTAGGAAGGGTGTTGCTACGCCCCTTAAGCCAATTGTTATAGAATCAATATCCCGAGATGCAGAATCATAAAGAGATTGATAACTGTCTTCAAATTCTGCCTTAGTAATATCAGTGAATTTACCCACAATACCTGCCCGTTCGACGAGATTATCAAACGCTTTTTTATTAAGTTTTCTTTCATGGCGATACAGGTTAATTCTACCTACACCGACACCAAATTCGCCCCAATTTACCGCCTCTCCAACAAGTATCTTTGCCAAATCATGTAAGGCCAACTCATCGAGAGGAAGATCTTTATGAACATAAACAGGGTAAAACTCCTGTGCGGAATGAACCAACTCCCATTCAGCATGTTCTATCTGGTCACCATGACTAATAATAACCTCACATCCACGCATATTGGCATAGACTTTAAGTTCCTTCATACGAAAAGTATGCTCTGGTCCAATGTCGTGGGTACTAGTTCCATATACCTGACTATATAAACTCGTAGGTACACCCTTATCAGCATACCCTGGCCGCACTGCAAATGTAGCCATAATTAGTGAAATAAAATTTCGTCGAGTAAACATCATTTTAGAACCTCCAAAAGGTATTAAGTAATGACGATATGTGCTTTTTCATATTTTCATCTCCGACTGTAAAAACCGTTCCGCGGTACCAAATTTGTTCATCCTGTTTAATCCAAACAGGATAAGCACTCCGAAATAAATCATTAATTTTCGGTAAAATGAAATCATCGGGACAGGTTTCTTTCAACCTTTTAGATATGTTATTTGCAACACGAAATTGATTTATTGACATTACACTTGAAGGCGCCCTAGAAGCCCGAACTAGATTAAATAAGACCAATTTGTCGGGGGGACGAAGCCATCTCAGTGGAGTGTTTGCAAAACCACGACGAATTTCCATAACTTCAGAAAACACACGAAGTGCATTAACGTTATCACACTTTAGCATATAGTCTTGAGCAACAGCATCCAAAGCTTCTTGATAAAAATGTGTGTATTGAATCTCACCAAGGTTATTTTTAGAATGCTCTACAAGTTCAATCAATAATTCCTTGTATTTTTTGTCGTCACCAGTTGTTTCAAGGGATAAACGCAACAGGAATAGTTTTGCCAAAGGGGAATGATCACTAATTACCTTTAAACCTTCAACAGACAATTTGGAATATTTACCATTTGGCTTGTCATCCGCTTCCGGCATGACCGATAGTATCCAAACATCAGGATCTAAGCGATTTTCAATTGGCCACTTTTCCCGTAAACTAAGGCAGTTATCTTCAAAGTTAGTTTTTTCAAGCACATTCTGTAGTACCCTAGTAAGAGGCCCATCATTCTCAAACAACGTCTTCATAAATTGATGAAATTTTGTGCGATCACTTACCCGTAAATCTCTGGCTTTAGCAGATAACAAGATCATTGCCTCTGGTCGGCTAGGAAACATTTCAAATGCCGATAATAGGACGGGAATTTTTTCAGGTACATTATGGTTGTTCATATAATCCGTAATTTTTGTTCTATAAACATGCGATCTATAAACACAAGATGACGCTGAAATAGAAAAGTCGAATATAAAATAATTTGCTAAAATTAATGAAACAATGAAAGGGGTGTTGCCCTTTCGCATCAATCGCACCAATGGGAAAATAATTTTTTTCAGACTAAACTGTCGAAGTACAGGGAGCCCAAATAGACCAAAAAAAACAAACCCAGCACTTATCATCACTGCAAAAGATTTATACTGACTTTTAATTGATGTTTCAGCAGTAATAAAAAAGAGGATAATGGAAAAAGTTAGAAATATAGATAGTGATCCCCCGAGTAAAATTAGAAATATTTCGACCGGTTTATATGTAGTTTCTATAATACAATTATTGTTTTCAGTTATCCCATCAGTGTAAATAAGCCCGACATTTGTTGTTAAACATTCCCTTCGTATCCATAGCTCAATTTCTGTCTCTGCCCCATCACCTCTGGCTTCGGGTACATCACAAGACATAACTTTAATTTCTTGTGTGTTCACGCTTGAAGGCTTCATGCAGATACTTTTTAATATCTTACCTCTAAATAGAATAACTGCGTTTATAACCCCATCAAATTGAATTGGAACTCGGAGCGAATCTGTTCCTAAAACAGCCCCACCAAAGGTAATGTTCAACTTCAAATCAAAAGAATGATTATTGATCGTATAAATTTTACCAATTGATGTTGCATGATTACCCCCAGAAGGCATGCCAGTATAAATTTCCTCCTGCCCCCCTGAGACTTCAGATATTGTTGGAATTTTCTTGGCCGGAAGAATCAGCATTTTCATTCCATTATACGGTTTCAAACTAAAAAGTTGAATTTATGGAGCAGCTACTCCAACCGACAATAACAGAATGCCAGAAAAGTTCACACAAAATTCAACCATAGATAATAAAATTGATTATCTATGGTTCTGATCAAGGATACAGCAATAAAAATAGGAGGAAGTGTTAACCGATAACTTTCGTCAAAACAGCCCACAATTTCCCAACCTTAAATCCATAGCAAAGAAAATCACTGGTGATGCCATTAACTTGAAGGAAATTGCACAGCTACTTTTGGGACAACCCCCAAGAATTCGCTACTTCATGAAGTAGCCTTATTAATAGTTTTAGCACAAAACAGGCAGCCATTGGTAAATTAACAGTGCCGTATATCACAACAAAATAAATTTTTATTCATAATGCACATTATGCGAATCAGTGCTCAGGGAGCACAGCCCCTACTTTAAGGTATCCTACTGAAAACAATATGAATTTCTTCATACCAGACAAAGGGCAAAAAAAATAGCCCGGGGGAATTCCCGAGCTATTTATCATATCATGAACAATGTCATTATCGGCTGCCGCCCAGTTTAGGACTGTAGACCACCCCAACGTGCACGTGTGTCAGCACCATCGACCAAATTCTTTTTCTTTCTCCATTTTTCATACTTCTTGGGAATGAAGTTAGTTAGCTTCACCTCAATTCCGAGCTGAGAAAGAGCAACCCTTGTTCGATCAAGCATCTCTGAGTGGACTTTCACTGAACCAAACTCACGGTAGTCTTCGGGCTTGTACTTTTTAAAATCGGCATCAGAACCGTAACTTAATAAACTCATCGTAGTAGGCTTTTCGTACAGGCCATTTACAAAGTTTACCGCTTTGATAACTGTTTCCTCGATCTTTCTTTCTAATTCCTCAGAAAGATCCAATTTACTGTTAACAGTCTCTCGACCGCCTATATTACCTATGTATGACAGGGGAAGGTTATTTGGTACATCCTCAAAATTAACGACACCCATTTGAAATAAACATGTGTCATCTTCAAGTGCATTATAGATTTTTGCTTGAGCCATTGTATTTGTATTAAACATAATAATTCCTACTTTTAATTTACTGTCAGGCCATAATTGGCTTCGATAATTTGTAAATAGGGTCGTTTTTAAAAAAATTTGCGAATTGGAAATTTAAATAAAGAAATAAAAAAATATATTTTTTATTTTTAAATTATACTCGTGTATCTCATTGATAAATATGACGTTATATTATCTGTCTCTTATACACATCTCCGAGCCCACGAGACCGAGGCTGATCTCGTA
>CAJXUS010000047.1 GCA_913060675.1 uncultured Rhodospirillales bacterium | reverse complement strand
TCAAATAAGACAATGGGTTAAAACATATTTGAACTAGTTATCTAGGACAGCCCCATATATAATAAGGCGCAGAAAATTTCTGCGCCTTATGCAATTAATCTCGAAGTCGTGTAACCCGAAATCATTTAAATGACATCAGGATTATTAAATACGCGTTACCGTACCCTGAAGATCGTCCATAGAGATATCGACCATTAGTTGATTAGCTAATTCTTCTAATTCATCCCTAAGGGTGTCGACAGAAACCGCCATGGGAATAGATATATTAATTTCAGCACTGAAAATTCGCTCTGAAGACATCGCGCCATCATTACAATCGGTCAGCATTTCGTTGATACCAATTTTCTTCGCGGCCAAGGCGTGAGCGATGTCCTGGACAATACCGGGATGGTCTGGCCCGACTATTTCCAGACTAAGTTCTCGAACGGGAACATTAGCCTCGGATTTACTCAGTCGCTCGATAGTCAGATGAAAGCTATCTGATTCCAAAGTTTTGAGCTCAGATTCAAGCTTTTCATGGTTTTTACTGGGAACTGATACGCGAATTATACCTGCAAAATTTCCTGACAACTTGGTAATCCGGCTCTCTAACCAGTTTCCGCTCTGTTCGGTTATCATTGCAGACATTTCATCTACCAAGCCAGGCCTGTCTTTTCCTGTTACGGTCAGGATAATGGAATTCGCCATGCTTATGTTCCTTTCAGCAATGCGTTATTTAATTCAGTATAGTTCTTAACCCTCTCTTCATTTGAACAAAAACGACTTTTATAGTGCTGGTTTTGACATATTATTACAAGAATTACTTAACAACAGCCTTCGCCTGATTGAATCGGCGGACAGGGGTTTGTTCCATATGAACAATAAACACAGCAATCCCCGCTTTTTGGCTTCAACAAAGCTCCACACCCCTTGCAATCATAGAACCACTGACAGGCATCTGTAGGCATCTTTTCTCGTTCTTCATGCCCACATTCTGGGCAGGTAATTACGGAGTAAGCCTCACTCATTTCTGCTAGTCCTCCAATACCCATACCCTGTTATCCCTAGGAAAACAGCCAACAGTGGTAATAGAACCATATCGAGATAAGTGACCATTGCGCCGATACCAAGGACCCCAAAAAGGATAACAAGTACGGGTGTCACACAGCATACAGCCGTTAAAATTGACCCTGTAATTCCGATTTTAAGAAAATTATTTTTGTTCATGAGTTCTCCCTACCTAGGAAGTATACGCTTCATTAATTTGGATAAGAACATCACCAACGAAAATGTGAACGGATATCAGCTCTATATCATGCCCGATAGTAATTCCTCTAAGAGACCCGCCTCTAAGCAGCTTTATATTTTCGGACGTATAGTTCCCGTAGCTCTTGGAACCACTTTGGTTCCGGCTTCCACCAATAAAGTTTCTCGATAGCCTCACCACCGTTAAAAGCAAAATCAAATCGATCACGAGAAGCAAGATCGAGACCTTCCTTTGCTCGGTTTACAACGGAGTTATGCCCCGTATGGGCCATGAACATCCCGCCTCCCTTTACGGAAGACAGCCAATTGATGAGCTCATAGGCCTGGTCCACATTTTCCGCCCCTGCTGGCACAACCATTGTATCAAGCCATGCAAGAGCCCCCTCTTTCGGCGCCAGAAACTTAAATTTGCTTTTGGAACTCTTCCATAGGTCGATGGCCACACCGTCCCACGATTGCCCGACCACACAATTGTTTAGGGTAAAAGCAGATGTTAGTCCCTCTACATCATTCCAAAACTGGCGGACATAGGATTTGTGCTCAATTGCAAACAACAAAGCTTCGCCAAACACTTCACGCGCTAAGTCTTCATTAACATAAGCAGAGTTAAGCCTCTCCCCCGTGCCATCAAGCATCAAGGCCATACTTGTCAAAGCAGAATGGGGACGGGTAGCGACAAAACCTTCATTCTCGGATGACCATTGATCCGCCCAAGAAACTTCGCCGGGTTTATAATCACGGACAGTGCTATCAAATGAAATCCCCTCTGCGCCCCAGCTAAAGGGTAAGGCATAACGCTGACCACGATAAATGGTTCCGAGATCGTTAGATTTTTTCAAAATTGAGGGATGGATTTCGTCCAACACCAGACGACTTTCATCAATCGGCTGTAGAAGATCGTCAGCCACATACCAGTTTGAGAGCGACGTCGCAGAGGGGAAAACGAGATCAAACCCTTGGGCTTTGCTCGCTTTCAAATTCAACAAAGCTTCAGCGTTTGTTTCAAAATCTGTGAACGTTATCGCTATCCCGGTATCTTTTTTAAACTCAGCGATCATTTCCAGGCTGAAATAGCCCTGCCACGCGAAGACTTCCAGTTCACCCGATGAAGCAAAAGAAGGAGAGGAAAACAGAGGAAAAACGGCACTCGCACCGGCCACGGCAGCAACCGACTTCAAAAGACCTCGGCGGGTAAAAGACTTCGCTGCTTGTTGTGTCTTTATGCTTTCAAGAACAGTATTTTTTAACATGGACTGACAATTCCCAGATTGAAGCTTTCTCTTCGTTATCGCTTTATCTTGTTAAGCACCCCTCTTAACAAAACGCCCGACAACCAAGCTTATTCGTTTTTAAAATCATTACCTTTAAGCCGCTAATAGAGTTCAGTCCCCAATTCTCTCAACGGCTTAGGTGATCATAGTTCTCGACGCATAAAATTACCACCATCAATAATAGAAATCTATTTCCAGTACATTGAGAAAAACCTCAACAATAAGGAGGCAAAAAAATGGCCAGGCATAAGCCCGGCCAAGTCATGTGGGGTAAGTTACTCAAAGAGCAACTACCTTTATGCGCTCTACCTTTCGGATCGGCACAACGCATAACTCTTAAACAAAGCGGCGTAACGACAACACCGCCCCATCAAATAATATTTCTCTCAACCTTCGTTGTTGCTTTTATCCCTTTGGACAAAAACAGCGAACAGGGCCAATGCGCCAGAGACAATCATCAACATCAGTGAAACTGCGTTCAAAGCAGGCGTCGAACCTTGCTTGAGGCGGTCAAACATCGTGATTGTCAAAGGTGAGTCTGATCCAACCAACATCAACGTCGTATTAAAGTTTTCAAAAGACATCAGAAAGCTGATGATTCCAGCACCAATCATCGCTGGCTTTAGAAAAGGGAGGGTAATGGTTTGAACCGCTTCCCATTTCGTTGCCCCAAGATTAAGCGCAGCTTCTTCCAGGCTATTATCAAATTTTCGCAACCGAGCGGAGATCACCAACGTGGTTATCGTCGTTACAAAGGCAAACTGCCCCATAATCACGATAAACAGGCCCGGTCGTAAAATCTCCAGATCCCAACCAAGACTGTCCTCAACACCATTAGCAATGGAGTTGGTGAAGATCAAAATCGAAATCCCCAGGATGACGCCGGGAATAACCAGAGGCATAAGCGCAAACATATAGAGAATGTTTTTACCTGGAAATGAATGGCGCTCAAAAAGAAAGGCGTTACATGTCCCAACAAAAACAGCGAGCGTTGTAACACAAACCGCCACGAAAGCCGAAAACCCGATGCTTTCCAAAAGTTGTGAATCATTAAAAACACCAAGTCTTGGTGCTTCCGTGCCAATGAACCAATCAAGTGTGACCCCGTTCCAAGGCATGGACGGGAACAAGCTATCATTAAAAGCAAATACCCCCACAACGATGAGCGGCGCACCAAGATAAATAAAGAACAAGGTTATGTAAGCTGCATAAAGCCGCGTACTAAACTTTGACTGAGGTAAAGATGGGATCATAATTGTGCCCCTTACTTAACAGTATCAGCAAGTGTTTGACGGCTTAACTTAAGCCCGACAAAAACAATCGCAGATGAGAGGAACAACAAAAGGAAGCCAAAGGCGGACCCAGATTCCCAGTTAAAGCGTGTGATGAACTGGTTGTAAATTTGCTCTGTAAACCACAAGCTATCTTTCCCGCCCAAAAGGGTTGGTGTCAGATAGTTTCCAAGCGTCAGCATGAACACCACGATACAGCCAGAAGCGATACCCGGCATCGCATGAGGGATGACAATTTCCCTCAAGATTGAAACCGTATTACCACCGAGGTCATAAGCCGCTTCGATTAAACTATCATCCAAGGTATCAAGAACAGAGACTAGCGGAACCACCATGAAAAGCATTGAGGTGTATACCAACCCAACCATCAATGTCGCATCAGTATAAAGGAACTCAACAGGCCCATCGACCAAGCCTATCCACTGGATAAAGCTACTCAGCACACCACTTTCACGAAGCAAAATCATCCAACCAAAGGTCCGAACGAGTTCTGAAACCCAGAAAGGGATCAGGCACATTATGAAGAGAAGGTTACGTTTTCTCCCCTTCATCACCTTCGCGATATAATACGAAACCGGGAAGCCGACGATCAATGTTATTATCGTGGCTAAAATGGACATTACGGCTGTCCGGACAAAGGTATTCCAATAGAGTGGCTCAGTGAAGAACTCTGCATAATTTTGAAGACTAAAGGCGTATTCCCTATAACCAAGCACTTCACGAAGGGAAACAATCAACAGATCCACATGCGGTAAAATAATCAGTAATAGCAACCATAACAGTAACGGTAGCATCAACAAAAAAGTACCGAGTTTTAATGTGGGTATTACTGAGCGTTGTTCAGTTCCAGAAACAGCGATCTCGGCGCTACTCATGCCGCTTTCTCCTGTTTTGCGGCAGCAGAGGAAACATAGGAGCGCGCTTTATCAACACTCCAGCTCAAACGCAAATTCTCGCCTGAAACAAGATCACTAAATGCACCCGTCTGAGGGAGTGAGACTGTTACTTGATGACCTGTTTTCTGATCTCTGACCTGAGCACGACTGTTGGCCCCATCAAAAAGTAAATTTTCAACAACACCTGTCAGAGTGTTTTTGCCATCTTCGATATGAGCACCATCTTGAGAAGAAGTGCTCCGTTCTATCGTAATTGCCTCGGGGCGAACGAAGAGTTCTACTTGGTCCCCAAGACCCATTGATGAATTGGTTCCAGATACAGCCGCTATAACGCCACCTTCATCCAGAGCAACCATCGCTTGGTCACCATCTACAGATTCAATCTTCCCGCTCCAGCGATTGCTATCACCGACAAAGCCAGCAACGAAAGCGGTTTGTGGATTATAATAGAGATCTTGAGGAGAGCCGACTTGCTCAAAACGACCTTCGTTCATAACTGCAACGTTATCAGACATCACAAGTGCCTCTGACTGATCGTGCGTAATATAGACAAAAGTCGTGCCGACTTCATGTTGGAGCTGTTTAAGCTCAACCTTCATATGTTCACGTAATTTAAGATCCAGCGCGCCTAACGGCTCATCGAGCAAAAGAACGGCCGGCTCTAGAATGAGAGATCTTGCAATGGCAACCCTTTGGCGTTGACCACCAGATAACTGGTCCACATTTTTGGATCCTGCGTCAGGCAAACTAACGCGTTCAAGCACATCGGCGACGCGTTTATCAATTTCAGGCTGAGGTATTTTACGGCGACGAAGACCATATCCAATATTTTCGGCCACATTCATCATAGGGAAAAGAGCAAGGTGCTGAAAAACCATGTTTACGGGGCGCTTGTTTGGCGGAACTCCCAACATAGAGTTTCCCTTGATAACAATGTCCCCTGCTGTTGGCTCAATGAACCCAGCAAGCATGCGAAGCAACGTTGTTTTACCGCAGCCACTTGGACCGAGTATTGAGAAAAATGACCCCTTAGGGATTTCCAGAGATACATTGTCTACAGCGGTAAATTTCCCAAAGGACTTTACCAGTTGTCGACACTCAAGATCCAATTGATTGCTCATATTCTTAACCTAGTTGATTGCTGGTACGTTTGGATTCAGACAAACGTCCGTGCCGTTGTTTTCCATTTTACTATTTACCAATTTACTGGCCCAGATTTACTGGCCCAAATTTACTGGCCAGGAGATCATCATTTGTCGGTAAATAAGACAGTGGATGGCATTTCCCCCGATCTCTTTCAAGACCGGGGGAAGCCATTATTTTAAACGTATTAGGCTGACTTAGTTAGAAGAAGCAGCTTTTACACGGTCCAAAACTTTACCTTCGATGGTTTCAAGTCCTGGTGGTACAGTTGGGTACCATTTGATGTTATCGAGGTCAGCTTGTGGGAAACTGGCCTGGAATTGAGCTTTAAGTTTATCTTCAGCAAACTGATCAGCACCTTTAGATGCTGTAAAGTTTCCAGCAGCAGCCGTAATCTGAGCCGCGATTTCAGGACGCATTACAAAGTTGATCCATTTATAGGCACCAGCTTCGTTTTTAGTTTTCTTTGGAAGAACAAATGTATCAATCCAACCAAGAGCACCAGATTTTGGCGCAACAAAGGTTACATCAGCATTGTCATTGTTAAGCTTCCAACCACCGGTATCCCATGCCATTGCAGCAACAACTTCACCAGAACGAACCAGGTTCAAGAGCGAATCGCCACCTTCCCAATAGGTTTTAACGTTTGGCTTACAAGAGATTAGCTTCTCTTCAACTTTGCCCATGATTTCTTGGTATTTGGCTTTATCGTCGTATGCAGCGAATGGATCAAGCCCCATAGAGAAAGCAAAACCGATAAGAGTTGGACGTTTTAGACGGTAAGAAACTTTACCTGCAACGGCATCGTTACAAAGGTCAGTGTAATCTTTAACGCTGCTTGCAGTTGCAGTATTAAGAACCAGACCACTTGTGCCCCATACATGAGGAACGCCATACACGTCACCTTTGTATGTTGTGTTGCCTTTGGTTGCTTCCAGCATGGAACCGATGAACTGATTGCCATCAATTTGGGAAAGGTCCATAGCTTTATAGATGCGGTGCTCTGCCTGTGCCGCAGAAATACGATCCTGGCTTGGTTGTGCAAGGTCAAACCCGCCGCCGCCAGTTGCACGCAACTTAGAAATCATGTCTTCGTTGTTAGATTTGGTAACCTTAACATCGATACCGGTTTCTGCTTTGAACTGTTCGATAACAGATTCAGGAGCATAACCACCCCAGGTAAGAAGTCTTAGTTCTTCAGCTTGTGCCTGGCCAGCAAATGCAACGCCTGCAATTGCAGTAAGACCCAAAATAGCTTTCGTAGTAGTCATAAACAACCTCCGTGTTTTTTTAATGCGCATGTTCGAATGCGTCGCGGGGCAAATTTTTGCCCCTTTTTCACCGAACAATAGCTCTCCAAGTCTTGTTTGATGCCCGGTAAGGGCATCATTGTAATGTAACGGCATACCTATAGGGCATGTGTTACAGTGACATTGAACTTTGTTTGCAATTCCACTTTTTTAAGCGGTTTTACTTGCGGCTTTATTATTTTGGAAATACTACACAGATAGTGGCATCACTTTAAGATCCATTATCGGGTGCCTTACCATACCACTTCCATATTAAGTTCAAGAACATGGCAAAATTTGCATCTGGCGCGTTATTAGAGGGGATCAAACTGGACCCTAACTCTCAGAGTCCTCTTTATCGACAACTCTATATTGGGATCAGAAAGTTGATCCTTTCTGGTGACTTACCTCCTGGGACTAAGCTTCCAGCGAGCAGAACTATCGCGACAGAGCTCGAGATATCAAGAACGACAGTTATCAATACGATTGAACAAATGATATCTGAAGGATTTCTTGAAACACGCCGTGGTTCAGGGACATATGTCACG
The DNA here is from genome assembly GCA_913060675.1 of uncultured Rhodospirillales bacterium. Lineage (GTDB taxonomy): Bacteria > Pseudomonadota > Alphaproteobacteria > Kiloniellales > Kiloniellaceae > Kiloniella. Next base: position 25,705 of record CAJXUS010000047.1, on the reverse strand, counting down.
CAACGACTCTCGGAAATGACAGAATTTTATCAAACATCTGTCGAAGATGACCCTGAATCTGATGAAGAAGATCCGAATCTAAGCTTATCCAAGCGAGGCCAGGGATATGCAGACTTGCCCCATCAGTACGAGCCAGAGGGCATTTATACTTTCCGTCCAAGTCAGCCAGCTTATGAACTCTTGCCGCACGACATTTTTTCACGACTGACAAACCGATACCAACGAAAGCCAAAAGACGAATACCTGACCTATTCAGATCGTGGTGGCTACATGCCATTGCGCGAAGCGATCTCGAGTTACCTCAAAACATCCAGATCCGTCCGCTGTACACCGGAACAAATCATAATCACATCGGGGACTCAAACGGCTCTAAACCTCGCCAGCCAATTATTGATAGATCCTGGCGATTCCGTTTGGATGGAAGACCCTGGTCACACGGCTGCACGTTGTGTTTTTCAAGGTAGCGGAGCAAAAGTTGTTCCAATTCCCATCGACGAGCATGGTTTTAATCCAGCACTTTGTCCTGAAGAAGAGAGAAACAAACCAGTTAAACTGGCCTACGTTACCCCCTCAAGCCAACACCCTTTGGGTCGCCGCATGCCCCTGACCCGTCGTATCAAGCTGTTGGAATGGGCACAACAAAACAATACCTGGATTTTCGAAGACGATTATAACAGTGAATTTCGCTACACTGGTCGCCCGCTTTCTGCTTTGCAGGGGTTAGATAAATCTGGTCGTGTTCTCTATGTTAGCTCTTTCACAAAAATCCTCTACCCAGGATTAAGGCTTGGGTACATGGTTGTTCCAAAGTCGATGTCCGAGATATTTGCTCATGCTTCAACCATCCTTCAACGCTCCACCCCTCTCCTCAGTCAGCAAATCATTGCGGACTTCATAAACGAGGGTTTCTTTGCCACTCATATGCGGAAAATGCGTAAAGTCTATCATCAGCGTCAGCAAATTTTATTAGAATCGGCTGATAAGCACCTTAAAGGTCTTGTGGAAATTTCAGCCGTTGATCAAGGTTTCCATTGCAATGGATGGCTCCCTGACCACGTTGATCCAGAAATGGTTGAAGCCAGGCTGCGCGCAGCAGGTTATGCGGTCAACAATATCGATTATTACTGCATGGAACCTTACAAACGAAAAGGCATCATGATCGGTTTCGCTGGTACCCCTGAGGACAAAATACCAGAGGGAGTCAAAGGAATGGCAAAAATTTTGAAAGAGATACTCTAGTTTAGAGTATCTCTTGTCTCATCCCCTAAGAGAATGCCTTTTTCAGCCTTCGCAAAGCCTCCTCAAGGACATCCATACGTTTACTAAAGCAAAAGCGGACAAGGTTAGTTGGGCCTTCAGTGTCATAAAAAACGCTAACAGGCACAGCTGCCACTTTGGCTTCTGTCGTAATGTAATGACAAAACTCTTCGTCACGCCCCTTGTAAAGCGAACGAATATCCGCAGTTACAAAAAATGTCCCATCGCTCCGCAGAACGTCAAAACCAATATCGGCAAGACCTTTTGACAAATAATCTCGCTTTTCCTGAAGCTCATTAGTCAGACCATCAAAATAACTTTGATCTTTTCCCAGTCCAACCGCGACAGCCTTCTGCAAGTTTGGAGGTGTCGTAAAAGTAGTGAATTGATGTGCCTTGCTAATCGGTGCAAGGATCTCAGGAGCCGCGCAAATGTAGCCCACTTTCCAACCTGTCAGGGCAAAACTCTTACCCGCAGACCCAATCCGAACCGTGCGATCCCTCATCCCAGGTAGGCTAATAAGAGGGTAGTGTTTACGCCCATCATAAATCTGGTGTTCGTAGACTTCATCACACACGGCATAGACATCATACCGAAGGCAAAGTTCGGCTAAAGCTTCCAGCTCTTCCCAGTGGAATGCCTTACCTGTTGGATTCATCGGGCTATTAATGAGTATTAGTTTAGTTTCGTGATGAAGAGCTTCATTTAACTCCTCAATAGGTAACTTCCAGTCCGGTGCCGACATACTTACGACGACAGGAATACCCCCGGCTCTTTTAATCAGAGGGAGATAACAATCGTAAAATGGTTCTAAAACAACAACCTCATCGCCAGGCTCAATCAATCCAAACAGGCAATTAGAAAGAGCTTCCGTGGCGCCGGACGTCACCATCACTTCTGTTTTCCAGTCGAGATGAATGCCATAAAATCGCTTATCGTGGTCTGCGATCGCCTGACGTAATTCCGGTAACCCCATCATAGATGGATATTGATTTGGCCCTTCAATAAGAGCGTCGGCAGCAATTTGTCGAAGTTCCAAGGGGCCATCTTCATCAGGAAAACCTTGCCCAAGGTTGATTGCATCATGCTCCATCGCTAATTGCGACATAACCTCAAAAACTGTCGTGCTATAGGATGACAGAACAGAGTTAGCATCTTTCATGGCGTTGTTCTCCCGCTCTTGTTTATGCACTTACATCGTAACACTCTGGGTTGATTCGATGCAACGAGAGACCCAAATTTCTTCTGCAAATTATTTCACGAAGTTATTCTTTTGGCTGAGAAAAATTGACCAATCCACCAAATAAAATCACTTTTGTAATTTTGTTAACTCCCCCAAATTCACCTCAGAAGAAGACTTTAAAATGTTCTCTGTGATTCCCTCATACATGGCGGATGGAGAACGCAATACATATGGAGAAGCAGATGAATTCCCCCGCAGCGAAACAACAGTTTGGGGTTGGCGTCCAATCATTGGAACAAAACGAGCGTTCCATAAAAGTGACCTGGACAGATGGTAAGGTTTCTACTTTCCATTATCTGTGGCTGCGTGATAATTGCCCGAGCGGATTTCATCCCTCTACGCAAGAACGGCTCTTTAATCTGACCACCGTGAGCGAAGACATTCATGCTCTTTCAAGCTCATTTGATGAGAGCTCTCTTTATATTTCTTGGTCAGAACTCGAACACAAAAGCGTTTATCGTCTGGAGTGGCTTTATGAAAATGCTTATTCACCAGACTTCAAAGCCACATCTGAAAGCCCTGTTACACCATGGGGCACCGAGATTATGGAAAGCCTATACGAAGTCCAGTACGACGACTTGATGCGTGAGGACAGTGCTCTCTACGAATGGCTGAGTGCCGTCAAAAAATGGGGCATATCTTACGTACGAAATGTACCTTGCACAGACCAAGGTGTGATTGATGTTGCCAACCGGATCGCTTTTCTACGGGAAACCAACTTTGGTAAAGTTTTTGATGTTCAATCAAAACCCAACCCAATCAACAATGCCTATACCTCAGAAGCTCTACCGCTTCACATCGACCTTATAAATCAGGAAACCCCTCCGGGATACCAGTTCCTTCACTGTTTGATAAATGATAGCAAAGGCGGGGAATCAACCTACGCTGACGGCTTCAAAATCATCGAAGAATTAAAGGCAACGTCCCCCGGTTCGTTCCAAATTTTGAGCACTGTTACAGTCCCCATGCGTTATCATGATGGCGAAACAGATATCCAAACAAGACACCCGATCATCAACGTTGATGAAGACGGTCGTTTGGTTGAACTTCGCTACAGTCCGCATCTCGTCAGTACCTTCGACATGGACGAAGATATGATGGATCGCTATTACCGCGCTTTCCGCGAGCTCATGGTTCTCATCAACGATGATCGTTTTGTCATATCGATTAAAATGAAAGCGGGCGATCTCTGTATTTTTGATAATCGAAGAGTAATGCACGGCCGTAACGCTTTTGAAGCGTCTGGCAGTCACAGCGGAAGCCGTCATCTTCGTGGTTGTTATGTAGATCGTAGTGAATTTGAGAGCAAATTACGCGTCCTCAATAGACACTATGGCAAAGCACCATCACAGCGATAAGATTTGATCGAAATAAATAAAACTAGCACTCTGGGGGCTCCACTCTTTCAGAGTGCTAGACCATGCCATCATACAGTAACTTTCCGCCAGCTACGATCATCATAAAATAACTGATTTGATAAAAGAGCTCTGGAGAAATAACTTTGTGCAAGCGCAGCCCCAGCCAAATACCAAGGGGAACAATCGGCACAAAAACAAGAGATAACAACAAATTTTCCGTTGAGAACTGACCCATCCAGGCATAAGGGATAATCTTGACCTGATTAACAATCAGGAAGAAGGCAACATTCGTTCCCACAAACAGCGTCTTATCTAAATTTTGCCGCAGCAAAAAAAACTTCACCGGTGGTCCGCCGGCATGGGCGATAAAGCTGGTAAATCCAGCGATAATTCCACAGCCAACACCAACAGGTGTTGAGACCTTATTCGCTGTATCTTGTTTCTGTTTTCCAACAAAAAAGCTAAGGCCAAAAAGCAACGTTACCAGTCCCAATAAAATTCTCACATTATCGGCGTTGACATAACTATAGGTTAAAGCCCCAAGCCCTATTCCCGACAGGGCTCCCAACACCAAAATCACTAAGTTCTGGCGATGAAAATTATTCCTGTAAGCAAAGATACTCAATACATCCATGCAACACAGGATCGGCAGCATAATAGCCGCGGCCTTAAAGGGTGAAATAAACATCGCCATCAAAGGCACAGTTAGAGCTCCCATCCCTCCTGAAAATCCGCTTTTAGAGATTCCCGTAATAAGAACGGCGATCGCTGCAACAACAAAAAAACTGTAGGGATTATCAAGAAACATACAAATATGGTCTTTCAAGCGGACAGGCTAAGTAAACAATCACAGCCTCCTCACCGAGCAAAAACTATCGGAAAATGATTAACCGATAGCGAGACAAAAAAATCACTCAATGGCTTAAGAGTTCTTCGTGAATATGCGTACCTAACATGGAAGGCGCCATCTCTGAAACGTCATTTAAGAGAACTCTCCATTGCGTGCTCTTGTTAAACCGTAAAGCGGCAATCCGAACAGGCTCTAGTTGGGAATAATGAGCCGAGAAATTCGAAAACATCAACATCACAAAACGACAACTCAAGAGATAAGGTTTATTCAACGCCTCCCATGTCATCTCGTGTTTTTGTAATAAAGTTTTTAATACGGGATATGAGCCCGTGATCGCATCAACACGCCTTTGTTTAAGAAGCCATAGAGCTTCAGAATAATTTGCTGTAGATATCTTTTTTATCTTATCGCTTTTATCAATCCAACTCCCACTAGAGGCACCCCGAACTGAGGCCAATCGCAAGCCTTCAATTGAGTTACCATTTTTAATTTCCACCCCCCGGAGCCCGACCAGAACTTTATCCAACCGCAGTGTTGGGGCAACGATGGTAACGGATCCTTCCCGCACTTGATCAATAAACATGAGCGATAGATCGTATCGTCCCATTTCGACACCATGTACCAACCTTTTTGCAGGGACGGCATGAATGGATATCGGTTTCCCCAACTCTATCGACAATGCCTTAAAATAGGTAACGGCAAGGCCACGTAGCCCCCCTTCGTCATCATAAAAGCCCCAAGGCTTTTCGAGAGGAACCGCAGCTTTCAATGAGATACTTTTAGCAGTGGCCCCAAAGGGGACCAGAAATATAAAGACCAGCGCGAATAACAAAAATCTCATAAACAAACAAACCACACTCAACCAATGCACGAATTAAAAGGCATACTCACTACAAAATAGACCCGTAGCAATACGTAAAAACAGATAAAATCAGTCAAATACGTTAATTTCTTAACAATTGAGAAATATGAAACTATTATTACAGTACGCTCTTGCTCTAGCGTGCCCAGTTGGAAAAGGGTAATAAAGTGTGGTCAGTCCTAAGGAAATAGGCAAGATATGCCAATAGAAAACGAGTATAAATTCTGCCTCCACGATCCAGAAGGAAAGTTGGAAAAAGCACTATTAGCCTCTGATCATTTCAGGGCTGGTATCAAACAGGGCTATATCCGCAAAGGATCTAGAATCCGTGAGTGGCATGATCTGCAAACTAATGCTCTACGTTATATCTATACCTATAAACATCGTGTAGAAGACGATGTTATCGAAGTTGAAACCGAAATCTCCCAAGAAGATTTCAATAAACTTTGGTCCGTCAGAGAACGTGATGTTCAGAAAATACGTTTCAAATTTTGCATTGATGACCTGACTTGGGACGTCGATTTCCTGAAAAATCAGGACCAAACCTATTTCGTCATAGCCGAAGTCGAGCTCCTAGAGCATGAACGCAATGTTCCAGAGCCTCCAGCTCTCATTAAAGACTATGTCCTTGGCGGAACTGGTCGCCACGACAAGACGCTATCCAACAAACGTCTTTCTAATGTTGATTATGCTTTACGAGTAACAACGGCTTTTCTTGAAGGCGAAGAGGCTGTTAAAAACTTATCCCAGAGAGCTAAAGCATCGTAAGCTACTTTAAATCTAGCCTTTTCTAGGAGTTTACGCTTAAAATACCTTGCACCGATTTATCAACAACGATGCGGTTTTCAAAAGCTTGACCTCTCCTGAAATCAAAGTCTCACAAAACAAAAACGCAACTTTGTGTCAGTTGTCAGGCTCTTGGCTAACCCAGGAACTTGTCAGCGCACTCAAACCCCTTGAAGCAATTCAGGGCCGAAGAGACGAAATCTTTGTTTTTGATCTTTCAAAAATTGAAACTATGGATACCGCAGGCGCGTTGGTATTATTACAAAAGCAAACTGCGATAGAACGCGCAGGGGGAAAAACTTCCCTAGAACACGCTCCCGACCATGTAACTCAGATTATTGTAACTGTAGATAAACACAGAATAAAAGACTGCCCTCCAGCTAAGGAAATCAGAGGGCTTGCAGAATTGTTAGCTGATACGGGTAAAAGTTTCTTTGAAATAACCTATAAATTTGGAGAGCTTATCAGCTTTCTTGGCCTCGTTCTAATTGCCTCTTTTAGACAGATATTAAATCCGCGTCGAATTCGTCTTACTTCACTGATCTCTCAAATGGAACAAATCGGTATTCACGCGTTACCAATTGTTGGTTTGATCTCATTTTTAATCGGGGTCGTTTTGGCCTTTCAAGGCGCCGGGCAGCTAGAGCGTTTTGGCGCACAGATTTTCACTATCAATCTGGTGGCTGTCGGTGTTCTGCGTGAAATGGGTATTCTTTTAACCGCCATCATTGTTGCTGGTCGCTCGGGCAGTGCGTTTACCGCCCAAATAGGAACCATGAAGGTTAATGAAGAAATCGACGCCATGCGGACAATTGGCCTAGATCCCATTGATGTACTGGTTCTTCCGAGAATTTTCGGATTGGTAATAGTCCTGCCCCTTCTCACTTTTTATGCCGATATCATGGGGCTAATTGGCGGCGCAGCCATGACAATGGTCACTTTAGATCTCTCTCTATTTCAGTACATCAGACATTTACAGGATGCGGCATCCCTAGGAGACTTCTTTGTCGGCATGTTTAAGGCTCCCATTTTTGCCTTCATCATAGCCCTCATCGGTTGCCACGAAGGTCTTCAGGTGAGCAGATCGGCAGAATCTGTCGGCCGCCAAACCACCCGATCTGTCGTTGAAGCCATATTCTTTGTCATTGTGCTAGATGCTTTATTCTCAATCCTCTTTTCAGTTTTGGATATTTAGCCATGCCAAAAGAACTGAAAACCAAAGAAATTGTTATCTCCCTAAAAAACATTAGAAATCAATTTGGCGACCACGTCCTTCACAACGAGCTAAACTTGGACATTCGAAAAGGTGAGGTCATTGGAATTGTCGGTGGATCAGGAACAGGTAAATCGGTTCTGATGCGCACAATTGTAGGCTTAAATGAAAAAGCTGCCGGTGAAATAGTCATTCTGGATAAGAACGTCGACGATGTCAGCTTTAAAGAGCTTACCCAACTGCGCCAGCGTATGGGAGTGCTTTTCCAGGATGGTGCTCTTTTTTCTTCCCTCACAGTGTCACAGAACATAGAAGCCGTTATCAAGGAACACACCAAGCTTCCATCAACTCTGGTCCGAGAAATAGCGGCCTTGAAAATTTCTCTCGCAGGACTGCCTTTCGATGCTGGCGATAAATATCCTTCAGAATTATCTGGGGGTATGAGAAAACGCGCCGGCATCGCCCGTGCCCTCGCCCTTGATCCTGATATTTTATTTTTGGATGAGCCCACTGCAGGACTTGATCCCATTGGGGCATCCCAGTTCGACCAGTTAATAGCAAGTCTTCAAGAAAGTCTGGGATTAACCGTTGTTATGATCACTCATGATCTAGATTCACTACACGCCATATGTAATCGAATTGGCGTTTTATTAGATAAAAAAATAAAAGTTGATACCATTAACAACCTGACGAAAGAGCCTGATCCCTGGATCAAAGAATATTTTGGCGGACCGAGGGGCCGCGCTGCCACCCGGTCCCACAAATAACCTTTTCAACTATTTTTAAAAATTTAGCGTATACTATGACCACTTCGCCTAATAAGGAAACATGATGGAAACCCGAGCCAACCACTTGATCGTAGGGGCCTTTGTCATTGCTTTTGCTTTAGGAGCAATGATTTTTGTTATCTGGTTGGCCAAATATCAAGCGGATCGTGAGTTCTCCCATTACAACATAATTTATCGCGGTGATGTAACAGGCCTCAAGTCTGGAAGTGCCGTTCGCTATAACGGCGTAAACGTAGGTGAAGTCATTGATGTAGAGCTTTCCCCCGACAAACCTTCTGAGGAAGTCGTCATTTTACTTGAGGTTGGTGAAGACACGCCAATAAAAGTAGATACCACAGCCACTCTCCAGCTCGAGGGAATTACCGGCGTAAAGTCTATTCAGCTTACCATTGGAGATATGGCCTCTGCCCCCCTTACTGAAAAGGGTCCCTATGGCCATCCCGTCATCAAAGCAAAAACGTCGGCTCTGGATGAGCTTTTAAAAGGCGCACCGGAGCTTGTATCCAATGCAAATGTATTGGTGTCACGCGGAAATGATCTTCTGAACGAGCAAAACCGAGCAAGCGTCGCTCAGACCCTTCGAAATATTGAAGCCCTAACAAAAGCTCTTGCAGAAAAAGAAAACCAAATAGCGACCCTGATTGATGACACCGCCATTACCGCAGATAATATGAAAGCTATTTCTCTATCCGTGAAAGAATTGACCGAAGATTTGCAAAGCGGAAGTGAAGGCATAATGACCAAAGCGGATCATGCTGTTGGGTCTCTTGATGCTGCAGCGACATCAATGAACAAACTTGTAAGCGAGAGCACACCGGGAATTAAAGTTCTTGTAGAAGATTTCCAACAAACGGCCCGCAGCTTTGCCAAGACCAGTGATCAGGTAGAAGCAATGATCCGTGAAAATAGAGAACCGCTTCAGGATTTCACTTCCACAGGTCTTTATGAGTTCTCGAGCCTGCTTTCTGAAACCCGAACCTTGGTTAAGGATCTCCAGTTGATCGCGGGAGAAATCGAACGTGACCCTGCTCGGTTCTTCTTTGGAAATCAGCAAAAAGGCTATGAAACCACACAATAACAGAGCTATATAAACGTAGTTTTATTGATAAGTGAGCAAGATGACCGATACGAGAAAAAATAACAGCAGAATGATCCACAGGCGTAATTTCTTGAAATACGCAAGCTTGGTACCTCTGGCTGGAATTATGGCATCATGTACAAATTTGATCCCCGGCCAGGGACCGTTGCCTGATCTCTATCGCCTTTCTCCAAAGAGTACATTTAATCCAAGCCTACCAACTGTTCCTTGGCAACTGGTTCTCGAGCAAACTGGTGCAAATGCCAGCTTAAATACGACCAAGATTGCCTTACAACGCGAAGCCAACCAAATGGAGTATTATGCCAATGCTGGATGGGTCGACAAGGCCCCCATCATGGTACAAACCCTGTTGGTTGAATCTTTTGAAAACACCGGAAAGATTGTTGCCGTTGGCCGAGAAACTATTGGCCTGAGATCAGACTTCATCCTCAAGACGGAACTACGTGAATTCCAAACTCTCTACTTTGACAAATCGCCAACAGTCCGTGTTGTAATCAATGCCAAGATCGTGCAAATGCCCCGCCGCACCATCATTGGCTCGCATAGTTTTGAAGAAAACGTTCGCGCTCAATCCGATCAGCTCGACGCTGTTGTCGCCGCATTTGATGAAGGCCTGGGTAAAGTAACAAAAAAACTCGTGGAATGGACGCTCACAACAGCTGACCCGGTCTACCTAAAAAAGTAACCAACTCCGACAGCAAAAAATTTCCCATATCTGTTCTTAAATTTCGATTTTCTATATTGAATTTACGAATTGCATCAAGGCATTATACCAGCAACTTTGGCTCTTTAACCTATACCCGGAATAGAGTTTAGAGCCGCCATGATTATAAGAGACAAACCCAACGCATTTATGCTCTTCTTTGTTGTCCAAGGATCAGTTGTCCCAAGGATAGCACCACAAATTTTAATCTCTGCCTTTGTTGCTGTTCTCGTATACTTTGGCTCAATTTACTTTCCAAATTCAATCCCCGACCTAACGGCTACGCCTTTTGTGTTGCTGGGAATAACTTTGTCTATTTTCCTTGGTTTTAGAAATAGAGCTTCGTATGAGCGCTGGTGGGAAGCGAGAAAGCAATGGGGCCAACTTATTATCGATACCCGGTCTATCGCACGACAAGCGCAAACCTATATTGCCGATAATCAACAAAGTACTGAATCTTGTTCGCCATATGCTTGCGCAAAACAATGCCAACGTCGAATGATTTTATTAGCAATCGCTTTTGCACACTCCCTTCGACATCATTTACGCGACACAGATAGTCAGGAAGATGTTGGGCGCTTTCTAAAAGAAGACGACAAGGAAGACTTTAAACGAGTTCAACATACACCTAATTTCATTCTTAAGCTGCTCGGAGAAGAAATAGGCATAACGTTGCGTAATAACCTCATCGGTGAGATATCCGCTCGCAATCTGGAAGAAAGAGTGACATCAATGTCTTCGGTACTCGCCGCCTGTGAACGTATTCACAACACCCCGCTACCTTTCGCCTATAGCCTTCTCTTGCACAGAACGGCTTACATCTATTGCTTTACCCTACCCTTTGGCCTTGTCGCGTCTCTCGGCGCACTCACCCCCTTAGTCACGGCTGTCATCGCCTATACCTTCTTTGGTCTCGACGCCCTCGGCGAAGAACTGGAAGGCCCCTTTGGAACATCACCGCATGATCTAGCGCTCAGCAGCATGTCCAAAACAATAGAGATAAACTTATTTGAAACTCTCAATGAACCCGAGCTCCCCGCTCCTGTCTTACCAGAGAAGTATCATTTATCATGAATAACTTAGTTTCGTGATACTCATCGTTACCAGGGACAATATGAACCAGTTAAGTTTTTAAGCCCAAAAAATACTCCCAGACCCGATTAATTTCTTCGTGATTCAAAGCGGTTGGATGAGCCAGCATTGAAAATTGTGTCGTTGAGATTTCTTCATGCCATGAAATTCTTTGCAGTCCCAACTGTCTAGCTAAATAGTCCGGCAAAACACCAATACCTATTCCGGCTTGAACAGCACGAGCTTGAACGGGAACATTTTCTGAGCGAAACACAATATTTTGAGACAGGTCCTCCCCATCAAAAAGCGCCATATGGGGCATCGCCATATAGGTTTCATTGAAAGCGATTAATTTGTGAGACGTCAGATCCGATAGCTTTTGAGGGGCGCCGTGGTTTTCCAGATACTGACTTGAGGCCCATAGGGAGTTTTCAAACTCGAGAAGATTTTCTTCAAGTAATCCGGAGATTGGCAAACCCGACACGAGATCTCCTCTGACACGAAAGGCAATATCAGCTTCTCGCTTACTGATATCTTCGAGTTGATTTCCCGGCAGAAGAAGAAATTTAATGTCAGGCTCGTCTTCATGGAGTTTTCCCAACATTTCTGGGAGCCAGTAGAGAGCTAAGCCGTCAGTACTGGTTATACGCACAGGTGGATGTTCGCTTTTCCCAAAACTTTCGAGTTCTTTCTCTAGACGTGATGCCGTTTCCACGAAAGGCTCAATGCGTTTAGCCAAAAGCTTTCCATATTCAGTAAGCCGTACGTGTTTTCCGTCTCGCTCAAGTAACTTTTGTCCAAGTCGCGCTTCTATACCAACTATGCGGCGTCCAACAGTTGGCTGGCTAACATTCAGCTCTCTTGCTGCTGCAGACAATCCACCAGTCTTAACGACGGCTTGAAAATAACGATAATCATCCCAATCACTCATCTATTCATTTTTGAACGAATAACATTCAAAAACAAACATTTTTCTTCTTATATTATATTTTCTATTATGAGGCCCAATAGAAGAATCCACACGCAGGAGATATTTTGTGGCTCAGGAACACCAGTACAAATCACTGTTAACATGGACCGGTAATAGAGGAGCGGGCACAAATAACTATAAGAACTATGATCGAGAGTACAATATCACAATCGATGGAAAGCCTATGCTCGAAGGATCATCGGACCCAGCTTTCAGAGGTAATCCGGGGCGACACAATCCAGAAGATATGCTACTCGCATCCATTTCTTCGTGCCATATGCTTTGGTATCTTCACCTGTGTTCGGTAAACAAAATCGTGGTAACAGCCTATAACGATCCAGCAGTTGCAACTATGGCTATGAACTCGGATGGGAGCGGACAATTTTCCTCTGCGACGCTGAACCCTCAAGTCACAATCACCGCAGAGTCAGATATTCAAAAAGCAGAAAAACTGCATCACGAAGCCAATAAAATGTGCTTTGTGGCCCGGTCTATGAATTTTCCCATTGGGCATGTGCCCACAATCAAAACGGAATAGATATGAAAGCTCAGACAAAAAAAGAGGAAACCAATTGCCTCCTCATTTTTTATCATTTTGTTGGCATCGTTACGAAGTGAATTTAGTCAGAAGGCATTCTGTTCCAGGCATCCAGGGCCGCCACTTTGTAAGCTTCGGCCAAAGTTGGATAATTGAATGTATTCTCAACAAAGTATTCCAATGTTCCTTTGAGGTTAAGCACGGCTTGGCCGATATGGATTAGCTCAGTCGCCCCCTCTCCGACTATATGCACACCGAGCAAACGGCGCGTTTTCAGAGAGAAAATCATTTTCATCATACCGTGATTGAGTCCCATAATTTGGCCTCGGGCGGTTTCATGGAAATGACAAACACCACATTCATAGGGAATGCCCCGTTGCTGCACTTCTTCTTCTGGCATACCTACGGTCGACATTTCTGGAACTGAATAGATTCCATAAGGAAAATACTCAGGAGCATCATGCGCATCTTGTTCAAAGGCGTGACAGGCAACGCTTCGCCCTTGCTCCATTGAGGTAGAAGCTAAACTTGGAAATCCGATAACATCCCCTGCTGCATAGATATGATCGACACCGGTTTGGAAATTTTCATTCACTTTGATACGTTTTCTGTGGTCAGCTTTGACCCCGGCGTTATCCAGAGCAAGGCTATCTGTTGCCCCCATGCGTCCAGCCGAGAACAGCACCATATCAGCTTTGACAATACGCTTGTTCTCAAGGGTGATAATATTCCCCCCGCCTTCAATTTTTTTAACTTCCGATACTCCCTGCCCAAATCGGAAGGTGACATTTTGCTGGCGAAGAACGTGCATGAACTCAGCGATTAGCTCCCGATCGATAAAGTCCAGCATGGTATCGCGTGGCTCAATCACGGTAACCGCTACATCCAAGGCGCTGAAAATAGTTGCATATTCTATCCCGATAACTCCAGCGCCAATAACTGCCAAAGAGCGCGGTAGGTTTTTCAACTCAATGATTTCATCACTATCGATAATGGTTTCACCATCAAAAGGGATATAGTCGGGCCGATGTGGTTGAGTACCAGTAGCTATCAGAATTTTATCGCCGTGAACTTGGCTACTTTCCCCATCAGCGTCCAAAACTTCAAGCACATGCGGATCAACAAATTTGGCAAGACCTTGCACCCACTCAACTTTGTTTCGCACAAATTGGTGTTCAAGGTTATCGACTTCATGTTGCAGCGTCATGTGCAGGCGTTCAAGAAGGTCATCAGCTGTTATGTTATCTTTTACCCGATAAGAACGACCATAAAACGCGCGCTCTCTCCAACCAGATAAGTTAAGAACAGTTTCCCGAAATGTCTTGCTTGGAAGAGTACCCGTATGGACAGAAACCCCGCCGATCTCGGGGCTTTTTTCAATGACAAGAACTCTTTTATTCCACTTAGCAGCTTGAACCGCGGCGCGGCGCCCAGAAGGGCCGCTGCCAATAACAATCAGTTCATAACGTTCCATATTTTCCCCCAGGGATTATTCAAGCAGCAAAGTACAGGATTTATCGCAATATAACAAAGGACTAACCAAATTTTAGCTTTAGGCCCTGTCTCCATCAACGTCCTTATAGGTCAAGAAGCCCTAAAAGACGATTGATCAAGGTCAATCGCCTGCAATTATCTGATAAGAGTTTGTAATCTAGATCTTGGACAAACAGAATTAATTATTCGTAATTTTAAAAAATTCTGCTGTTATTTTCTGAGGCAACAAAAATACAAAGCAGAAACTAGAGCTTGGAATTTAACTCATTCATCTAGAAAAATTGCATAAGCCCGCAGAGACTCTTCGGGTATAGTGTCTAAACTGTTTTTCATATTCCTTGTTCCCAACACCCCCACCATCCAGCGCCCTGCCTATATGGTCTATGCTAAAAACCCGCTCAACAAAGAGCTTGTCGATCAGGCCCTTGATGGATTGCGCATTGTTGCGGCATCAGAGAGTGAAGAGTAGGAACATCTAATGGAACGTTAATTAGATATTTTCAAAAACTCTGCTGAAATCTGTAATTCAACCTCATCGCCAATAGCTGGCACCAATGAAGAAATACCAAATTCAGATCGTTTGATCGTTCCTTTGGCAGCAAACCCCAGAGTATATTTTCCAGTCAAAAAGTTGTTCGCCCCCCCATTGAAAGACACATCAAAAATTACGGGCCGTGTAATACCCTTAAGGGTGAGGTTCCCCATAAGTTTTGCCTGATTACCACCTGTAGGTATGATCTCTGTGCTCTCTAAATAACCGATGGGAAACTCCGTGGCATTAAACCAACTGCTATCTTTGAGTTCTTTTGCGAATTCTGGATTGTTAACATCGAGACTATCGATCTGAACTGTGGCAGACAAATGTGCATCCTCTGGTTTATCTGGTTCAAAATCCAGTGAAGCCTCCAATGTATTAAAACGCCCAATATAATTGGAAAACCCAAGATGATTGATAGAGAAATGCAGGCTCGCGTGATCAGGATCAAGCTTGTACGCTCCGCCTTGCCATTGAGAAATCTCTACCTGTTGGTGCCCAGAAGGGATCAGACTTCCACACGCCACGAGCAAAAGCGACATTACCAACGGTGCGATCAGTTTCTTATATAACAACACGGTTATTCCTATTCATAGTCCAAGCAGTAAAACCTAGAACAATAATTGAAATATGGCTCGTCACGATTGGTTGATGATAGCTAGGGATCACCCTTTTAATTTCTTATAAGCGGCAGCGGTATAGTCATCCACCTCAACAACTGTGTCAGCGAGAGAAATTGCGTCTTGTAATTGCTTTAGCTCCTGTTCCGAAATGACGCCTTTTTCAGCGGCAACACTAGGTAAGTCTTCCCGGTCGACCCCTTTTAAAACTCCGGATTTGCGTGCTGCCCGAATTCGAGTATCAAGAGGCGCCACCTCTAGTATCTTGTAATAGGCCTCTTCCAGCGCTCCCATCGCTTCGTGTGTATTTCGAGGAATGGCGATATCACCGGCAAGACGGTCCCGGCCACCTTTTTTACCCATAACCCGTTGCGAAAGCTCCAGACTCTCCAGATCGCTTGGCCCATGAGCAGATCGACCAAAGAAGAAAAGTTTCAAACGTAAAACGGTACCCAAAAAGCGAATTGGGTAGTTATGTGTAATCGTGATCAGGGCTTGCTCTATTTGTTGATAGGCATAAGCACAGAACCAATTGAGGTAAATCTCATCGTCTTCGAGGCTTCCTTCGTCCTCAAATCTTTTTACAGCTGCTGTCGCAAGATAGAGCCATGAAAGCGCATCTGCTAACCGTCCACTGAGGGTTTCCCGACGCTTTAAACTACTCCCCAAAGCCAACATTGAAACATCGGCCACGAGAACAAATGCAGAGCTATATCGCGTTAAAAGTTGTTTATGCCTCCGTGCGGTAGAAGTACCCTCAACTCTGATAAATTTTCCACGTGTTAATCCATCGACCATGGCTCGTACCGCGTTACAAAGCGTAAAATTGATATGCCCCCAAAAGGCATCATCAAAAGCATTGAGGTCATTTTTGGCGACAGCTTCAAGTTCCTGAGGGACAAAAGGATGCCCCCGAATAGAACCCTGCCCAAAGATGATCATTGATCTTGTAAGGATATTCGCGCCTTCCACCGTGATCGCAATTGGAATACCATCATAAGCACGACTGAGAAGGTTTTTTGGGCCCCGGCAAATCGCAGCGCCGCCTAATATATCCATTGCATCGAGGAAAACGAGGCGCATGTTTTCCGTCAGATATGCCTTGGCAATAGCAGATAAAACCGAAGGCCGTTCTCCGGCATCAACTGCGGCGCAAGTCAGCTTTCTAGCTGCATCCATGCCATAAGTCAGACCACCAATGCGGGCGAGCCGTTCCGCGACCCCCTCAAATCTCCCAATGGGCAAGCCAAATTGTTGTCGTACCGTCGCATAAGCGCCGGTTACCCGGGTAGCCAACTGAGACGCGCCGAGTGATAGGGATGGCAACGATACGGATCGACCAGCAGCAAGGGATTCCATAAGCATACGCCAGCCCTGACCAACACCAGCTTGCCCGCCAATGACCCAATCCAAAGGAATAAACACGTTCTTGCCCTCTATGGGGCCATTTGGAAAAGGAACTCCCATAGGATCATGGCGTTTACCTATGGACATTCCCTTGGTATCTCTTGGGATAAGAGCGCAAGTAATCCCAAGGTCTTTTTTGTCACCCAGTAATCCCTCGGGATCGCGAAGCTTAAAGGCAAGGCCGACGACGGTCGCGACAGGTGCGAGAGTGATATAGCGCTTACGCCATTTTAGGCGAATACCCAATACATCCTTGCCCTCAAATTCCCCCCGGCAAACCTCACCCTCACTTTGAATTGAGGCGGCGTCACTTCCCGCTTTTGGCTCCGTTAAGGCGAAACATGGCATCTCTTCACCCCTTGCCAAACGGGGAAGATAGTAATCTTTTTGTTCTTCGGTACCATAGTGCAAAAGAAGCTCTGCTGGCCCAAGGGAATTTGGCACCATAACCACGACGGAGAGAGGCAGACTTCGCGATGATAACTTTAAAACAACAGCAGAATGAGCCTGAGCTGAAAACCCAAGCCCCCCATACTCTTTTGGAATGATCATACCAAAAAAGTGCTGGTCCTTTAATTCCTGCCAAACTTCAGGACTTAAATCTCTATCTTGAGCAACTTTCCAATCATCAGTCATTCGGCAGATTTCTTCGACCGGACCATCAAGGAAATCTTGCTCCTCAGCTGTTAAACCCGATACGTCAAATTTTTCGAGCCTCTCCCAATCAGGACGGCCTGTAAAAAGTTCTGCATCCCACCAAACCGTACCGGCATCTAGGGCAGTTTGTTCAGTTTCACTTATTGTTGGCAGGCTTCTTTTCACGATCTTCATCAAGTTCGATGTCAAGACGACCCGACGAACGCTGTGAACACCCAATACAGTAGACAGAACCGCAGTGAAAATAATAGCCCACCCCGTGAAGACAGTTGCGGCTCCACCATAATGGCCTCCAGCTATTAAAACCAACAGGGCAAGCATGCCCCCCAAAAAGCCGTGACCAACATACAAAAGAGATACCATAACCAGAATTGCAAGTAGGATAATGACCAATAACATCTTACTTTAACTCCTAGTTTCTCAGGGGTTTTCCTGTTTTCAACATATAATTAACACGCAATATCGTATCCGGATGTCGACAAAGACTATGGAAGGCTTTGCGTTCTAAAGTAAGGAGAGCATCTTCGCTAACTTTGCTCGTCATATCCGTATTTCCTCCACTGAGGACTTCAGAAAGTGCCGCTGAAACCACCACATCATGAGGTGTTGCCTTGCCAGATTTACGAAATCCCGCGACGGCCAAATCCAGCGCGACCCGACCGCTTTCACCAGGTAATGTAATTTCTACTGGTTCGGGCGATTTGTAATCTTTCGCAAGCTCAAGTGCTTTTGCCTTGGCATCTGCAAGCAACCGATCTCGGTTCATGGATATACCATCAGAAGAACGAAGAATTTTCATCTCACGCGCTTCTTTAGCCGACTTCGCTACCTGAGCCAGACCGATAATTTCGAAGGTTTTACTTACAGGGGGCATAGGTCCTTTAGGACCATCTTTAGCCAGCGCCCATCGACAAAGCAGCTCTTTGCAGCCTCCCCAACCAGGAATGATGCCTACACCAACCTCAACAAGGCCAGTATAGGTTTCAGCATGGGCCTGGACTGCATCGCTATGGAGAAGCAATTCGCAAGCACCACCCAGGGCAAGTCCTGACGGGGCTGAGACAACAGGGAATGGAGCAAATTTTAAAGCCTTATAAGTGTCTTGCCCGCGCCGAACCATATAATCGATGAAAGGAAATGCCCAAACTTTTGCTGCGAAAGCCATCAAGCCGATATTTGCACCTACTGAAAAATTGGACCCGTCATTATAAACAACCAGTGCCTTGAAATCACTTTCCTCAATAATGCTAATGGCTTTTCCCATCAAGCCCAAGGTCCATAAATTAAGCGAGTTCATCTTGCTATGAAATTCCAGACAGAGGACCCCATCACCGATATCCCAGAGAGACGCTGAAGGGTTTTTTGCAACAGGCTTACTTCGTGCTTTAACATCCTCGAGTTTAAGAACACCTGACCGTGTTTCTATTTGGCGATACTGCCCCACACTCGAGAGGTATTCTCGTCGCCCTTGCTTAAGGCGATAAAAGCCTTCGTTACCAGCTTTGGTTAAAAATCCAGGAACATTCTGACCCGTTGCCGATAGCTTTTGGATGAACCATTGGGCTCCTATCTGATCTAACAGCTCAAAAGGACCGTACTTCCAATTATAACCAAGACACATTGCCTGATCTATCGCGCCAATGTCTTCTGAAACCGTGGGGACCAGAGACGCTGCATAGGAAAGAGTTTTGGACATCACAGACCATGCATAACGTCCCTCTGGACTGTTATCATCCAGAACTTTACGCGGGTTCTTTCGGCCCGCCTTTTTAACAATCGCCACGGAAGGACGAGAAGCTTTGTGGTAGTTTCCAGTTTTAAGATCTACGGCTTCTTTGACTTTGTCTGTGCTATCTGGCTTCAGGCGATAAAAGCCGCCTTTACCTTTTCGACCCGTATAGCCATCAGTGATCATTTCTTTGATTAAAATGGGCTCACGATAGATCTCATGAAAAGGGTCATCGGCATCTAGATATTCCGCCATGGAACCCAGAACATGGGGCATTAAATCCAGGCCGACCATGTCCAAAAGGGCAAAAACACCCGTTTTAGGAATACCAAAGGGACGTCCGATTACCGCATCGGCAACCTCAATCGAGATCCCCTGATCAATTGCTTCAACTACAGCACACTGTAGCCAGAATATCCCTATTCGGTTGGCTATAAATCCCGGAGTATCTTTACACCGCACCACACCTTTACCGAGTTGCTTGTCACAAAAGCCTTCAACAACCGCCATAAGATCATCAGGCGTCTCGTCTCCTCCGACCAGCTCCAACAAACGCATGTATCTCGGTGGGTTAAAAAAATGAGAGATCAGAAAATCTTTACAGAAGTCAGAAGACATTCCTTCAACCAAGTCCCTACGGCGTAGAGTTGAAGTGTTGGAGGAAATGATCGAGCCCTTTTTTCGATGTTCATCGAGTTGGCGATAAAGCCCCTGTTTAATGCCGACATCTTCGATAATGGCCTCAATAATCCAGTCACAGGTACCGAGTTTATCGAGATCGTCCTCGGTGTTCACAGGCGAGATCAAACCGGCATTCTTCTTGCTCATAAGAGCAGCAGGATTACTCTTTAGCAAACTGGCAACGGCCCCCCGGGAAATAGCACTTCGATCATCACCTTCTGTCTGAGGCCGGTCAAACAGCAAAACTTCGACACCAGCGTTGGCGACCTGAGCAGCTATTCCAGCACCCATAACGCCTGCACCAATAACGGCAACTTTCTCTATAGACCTCATTCAGCGGCCTCCAGAACAGTTGCTATACCTTGCCCACCGCCAATACATTGTGTCGCCAAAGCAAAATTGCCGCCTTCCCGTTTAAGAAGCTGAGCGGCTTTTCCTGTTATTCGAGCCCCTGTCGCCCCGAGAGGATGGCCCAAAGCAATGGCGCCTCCGTCTAGGTTAACCTTATTGGTGTCGATATCGAGATCTGAAATACACGCTAAGGCCTGACTTGCGAAGGCTTCGTTTAACTCAATGACATCCAGATCCTTGATGGTAATCCCAGCCCTTGAGAGGGCCTTTTTAGTTGCGGCGACAGGGCCTATACCCATAATTTCAGGCGCACATCCCGCAACGGCGATACTTCGAATTTTTGCCAAAACGGTCAGTTCCTGTACTTTCGCAAAATCTGGCGTACAAACAATAACAGCCGAAGCTCCATCTGTAAGAGGAGAAGAGCTTCCCGCAGTTACACTGCCTTCCTCTTTAAAGGCCGGAGCAAGCCCTCCCAACCCTTCAAGGGTACTGCCACCCCGAATACAGCCATCGTGATCTATAACAGCGCCAATCTCATCTTCTATAGAAATGATCTCATCTTTTAGTTTCCCAGCGCCTTGAGCAAGAGCTGCTTTTTGATGACTTGCAAGAGAAAAGCTATCTTGATCCTTGCGAGTAATACCGTACTTGTCAGCAACATTTTCAGCTGTCTCACCCATGGATATAAAAGCCGGGGGAAAATCTTTTGCCAAGGCGGGATTCAAGAGAGGGTTAAACCCCATCATTGGCACCCGAGACATTGATTCAATTCCAGCACAGATGTAAGCACTTCCCGCCCCCATGGAAATCGCTCCAGCAGCCATATGGATGGCTTGCATGGAAGAGCCACAAAAATGATTAACTGTTGCCCCCCCAACTGATTGAGGCAGATCTGCTAGGAAAACAGCCAAGCGGGCAACATTGAGCCCCTGTTCGCCTTCTGGAAAAGCACATCCCATAAAGACGGCCTCCAGAGCTCCCCCTTCTATACCTGTTTTATGCACTAAGCCTTTGATGACCTGCGCAACAAGATCATCTGGGCGGATTTTCGCAAGCGCTCCCTTGTGAGCAAAATGGAAAGCGGACCGTGCGTAACCTGCAATTACTATATCTACCATTTCATAATCCTTTGCTTTCTCATTTTACTCTCTCAGGCGCTTTCGCTCGGTGCGAGTTCAGAATTAATGCGATCGGTTTCTTCTTGTCTCAGCTCTTTTTTGGACAACTTCCCAATCATTGTCTTTGGAAGCATGTTTCGGAAATCCATTTCACGCGGCATTTCCATTGGCGAGAGGTATTCCTTTAAAAACTCGAGAAGCTCTTCTTCCTCTAGTTCCTGACCTGCACAAAGCTTGATAAAGGCCTTTGGAATTTCGCCGTGTTTTTCTTCCGAAATACCAATAACAGTGACTTCTTCTACGGCGGGATGTCGGTTAATGGCTTCTTCGATGTTGCGCGGATAAACATTATACCCGTTGCAAATGATGAGATCTTTGAGACGATCCAATAAATAGACGTAGCCTTCATCATCCATATACCCCACATCGCCCGTGCGTAATTTCCCGTCAGTGATGGCGCAGCCTGTCGCCTCTGTATTCTTCCAATAGCCAAACATGACTTGTGGCCCCGATACACAGAGCTCTCCCTTTTCACCTTTTTCCAATAATTGCTGAGGAGCTTCTATCCCACGAATTTCGAGCATAGTATCCGGTAGGGCCAAGCCAATAGACCCTTCGCGGTTTTCACCCTCTACTGGATTACAGGCACAAACAGGCGAGGCTTCGCTGAGGCCGTAACCTTCGACCAGAACACAGCCTGTTAGCTTTTCAAATTGTCGCTTCGCATCAAGTGGAAGCGGCGCCCCTCCGGATATGCAATATTTAATAGAGGAAAGATCGTAGCGCCCAACAATGGGGGAATTGTTCACGGCTCCATAGATAGCTGGTACCCCCATCATCAAGGTTGGTTTCAACCTATTGATTGTCTTAAGCATTTGTCCCAATTGGAACCGGGGCAAAAGAACGATTTCTGCCCCAAGGGCTATCCCCATATTAAGCACCGTCGTCATGGCAAAAACGTGGAACATAGGAAGCACGCCCAAAATACGTTCTTCCCCGGGTACCGCATCCGAAAACCACGCGGTAACTTGTGAAGTATTCGCCATGATATTGGCGTGAGTTAATACCGCGCCTTTAGGTTTGCCTGTCGTCCCCCCTGTATATTGCAAAACTGCAAAATCTTCTGGAGAAACATCAACCGGATATCCACCTTCTATGTCACTTGCAAGATCTTCAAATTCGATAAATTCTTCACCTGAAGGGTGTGTGATTTTATGGAACTGGAGAAGAGAAAAAAGAGCTCCCTTAAGTGTCGGCATCGCTTGAGAAAGACGACACACGACAATCTTTTTTAAAGGTGTTTTTTCAATTTGTTTTGTGGCCTTGTCACAGAGATCTTTGATATCCAGCGTAATTAATATCTCAGCGGCACAGTCATTAAGTTGGAACTCAAGCTCCTCTGGGGCATAGAGAGGGTTTGAGTTAACAACGATGGCGCCAATTTTGAGAATGGCATAATAACTAATCACAAAATAAGGACAATTAGGGAGCAAGAGGACAACGCGATCCCCCTTCGACACGCCTTGTCGCTGCAATCCCGCGGCAGTTAATTGAACCTGATCAAAAATATCGCGATAACTATACCGCCGTCCAAGAAACTCCAGGCAGGGGTTATCGCCATATACTGAAGTGACCTGTTCCAGATTTTGGTATAGAGAACGATTATCGGGTTGAACTGGATCTTTTCGAGATAGAGAGCCAGAGGGACGATGTCCCAGGCTTTGTGATAATGACATCAACTAACCTCGCTTTCTTTTGTAATCTCGGTAGTAGAATTCTCTTCATTTGGCTTTATATTTTCATATCTTTGTAACCCCGACAAAAAGCCACGAATTTGATTTCGGCATTCCCCTATATCATCATAAAGGATGCCATGTTTTTTCGAATCAATCATCGTTAGCTCTTTAGCTTTTGTCCCTATTAATTCGAACACCTTGTTGATCCCCTTCGCATCAACAATTGGATCATCCGTCCCTTGAAGGAGGAGTACAGGGCAACTAACTTTTGGCAGTTTATCATGAAGTTCTTCCCGTAACTTATGAAGTTCATATGCCGTTCGAACAGGTACGCTATGATAATTAACATTGGGATTTTCAGAAGGATGCTCTCTAAAAATTGCTTGCTCTTCCATTGCAGGAACCCAGCTGGTTAACTTTTCATATCCTTGTGCAAGATGCGCTAACAGCAAGTTCCGGGTCTTAAATTTCCATGGTACAGAAACCGCTGCTACTCCTGCAATACCGGAAGGGTAGGTCGCTGCAGCAAGTAAAGACAGGGTTCCACCAGTTGCAAAACCGACAATAACAATTTCGTCCACATAACTCGCTAGAATCTCTCGTCCTCGTGCAATTGAAGAAGACCAGTCCTGCCAATGTCGCTCCCGGAGGTCCCATGGCGAGGTGCCATGCCCTTTTAAACGAACACCAAAGGTAACGTAGCCTTCCTCTGAGAGTTGTTGGCCAAACTCATACATTTCTGCAGGTGAGGCCAAAAGGCCGTGAACCAATAATACTCCTATCGGCTTCTTTGCTTCGGGCACAATCAAATAAGGATCCGAAGGTGCAGTTGCCGTCTCCTTGGCATTAATCTCTAGATGACGCAGTTTGGTATAGGTTTTTCGATCACAATCCAGAGATAAAATTTCATCATTTAATAGATGTTGAGCCATTGTTTCTTGGTCAAAAGACGGTGCTTCAAGACAGGCTTTTTTCACCCCCAACATCGCATGTTCAATTGGCATGACCTCGTTGGCGTAAACCTTAATGAGATTATCCAAACGGACCGTATTATAACTGGTTTCTTCTATGACAGAATCATCAAAATAATAGAACTGGCTGTCCTCCGAGACATGTTCTTCACAACCTTCCGAAGCAAAAAATTTGCTAAGGGATAAACACCCCTCACCGCTCCAGAGATCTCTATAATTTTCTGGTTTACTTAGACTACGATGGAGATGAGCTCCCTCATCTTTTTGGCACTCCTTAACAGCAAGATATAGTGTCTTATGAAATAATTTTTTGTTGATTTTGTTTTCGCCCTTATGGACAAGGCCTCTAATAATAGATGAAGCCAAGTGGTAGAGGTTTACGGTCACCCCCGCATAAATTGCTTCCATATAATAATCACGTAATCGGTTTGTTCCGCGAGAACTGCACAGGTTAAAAATACGCTCATTCAATGTCTCGGGAGATGTATTCAAATTAAAGAAATCATCAAGGGAGTTGATTTGGTTAAAAACCCGAGACAACAATCGTTTTTCCCACCAGTACCATACGTGCTGAACATCTAAAGGCCTGCTGACACGAATATCCATATCACAATCTCGAAGTAGAATATTAGCTTCAATGAGAACTTCTTCGACCATGCGTGGGTTGGTGCCCTTGCTGAAAAATTCAGCACTTCTACTGAGAATATTGTCGCTTGCCCGCAAAGGATAAAAAGTAATATTGGCCGGGATGATTTCCGTTGGCTTACTCGCAACCGTTAGTAATTCTTCGGTCGTTTCCAACTCCAAAGCACGGGCCCAACGTGCCAAGCGGTCATATTCACCTTTTTCAAATACAGACAGAACCCGCTGCTTAAATAATTCGACTGTAAGGGCTAGAACAGCTGCGCCAGTATGATGCTTACGTCGTTTTTGAGCCGTTGGAGAGAAAATACTGAAATCACCAGAGGGGCCGACGACACGCCTATCTTTTACCATCCCCCCTTCTGGAAAGATAATAACCTTATGACCTCTCAGGATTTCACCTGCTAGAAAAGGAAGTAACCGAGGATGATCATGGGGAACAGCCCCAACCCCATAGAGGAAACTTGTAAAGGCATCGTTGCCTTCGAATAATTCACCTGCTGCCACGCACCGACAATACTTGCCAGTCGCTTCATGAATTAAATATTGTGGGATAATGGTTTCAAAACGGGCAAAGTGATTGAAGAGATAAATATCTCCACCAGGAAAGCTGTTTGTCTCATCGTGCAAACGGATGTTTATCCCCAGGCGACTTTTTACAAGAGAAAAAGCCCGGACGCACCAGTCATAGGTAGGCTTGAAATCGAGATCTATTTCTGCGTTCATCTCCCCACCCAAGACTTGGTCCGTTTCCTTCCCTAAAATACTAGTCGGGATATATCGGATCAATTAATTATAGATAATAGATTAGTACTAAGATCCTCACTTAAAAGTCACTTTTCTGAGATTCCAGATTTTATCCCAGCCATTCCTCACTTTACCAGTAAATCACATTACTGGCTAAGGTAGTATTAATAAAAGACTACTTCGCCTCAAAAAAAATCAAACAAAAAGGAGCTGAAAATTCAGCTCCTCAGAACGCTGACAAACCCCGTCATATTTGGCGGGGTTTTGTTTTGTACT
>CAJXUS010000046.1 GCA_913060675.1 uncultured Rhodospirillales bacterium | reverse complement strand
AACGCCGATAATAATAAGCTGATGTTTTAAAGTTTACACTCACCAAAGAAGCCGCACATCTAGCTGTTGTTCCGGCTACAAAATGTTCGATTAAACGATCTTGTTTAAACTGGCTTAAACGACTCTTTCTCATACTCACCATAATAACACCTATTTGGTATTATCTGGTACAGCCCCAAATACATTTCTTTAAGCTCGCCACTTTCACACGCCCATTAGTTCCGACGCTGATAATCTCAAAAATTGATATTTTTGAAATTGCGATGTAACGCTTAGCATCGCAATATATGAAAATACATATTCACAGGAGCACCCAATGGCATTGTTGGACCGAATACAGACCTGTCACCATTGGCATCCAGAGAATTACCGACCCTTTATGATTGGCGCAGAAATCTACGGCCACGTCACACATGATTTCTCAATCAAGCTTCGCGACTTTTCAAACGTCTTCGAAATCACAGATAACCACGTCAAGTTATCAGACAAGCTAATCACTTTTGATGATCGTACGACTGCAGTAGAAACCGTCATCAAAAAACTTGTCGAAGCTGGCTCTATCTCACGCTGGCGTGGTGAGTACTACGCAATCACCAATCATTGGGGACAAGCTCCCGTAATGAAGTTGGATAGAGGTGCTTCTGGGTATTTTGGAATTCGCGGCTACGGCGTTCATGTAAACGGCCTGGTTAAAACTGATCAAGGGCTGAAGGTCTGGGTTGGGAAACGCTCAATGGACAAACCCAATGCTCCAGGCAAGCTCGATCATATTGTGGCGGGCGGGCACCCTTTTGGATTGAGTATACGAGAGAACCTCATCAAAGAAGCTGCTGAAGAAGCCAATATCCCCGCGGCATTAGCTCAACAAGCAAAACCAACGGGATTATTGTCTTATCGGTGCGAGAGAGATGATGGCTTACGTAATGACGTTCTTTTCACCTATGACCTATATCTGCCAGAAGACTTTACACCTCAAAACACCGATGGAGAAGTAGACGAGTTTTATCTTTGGCCCATTGAGCAAGTTATAGAACGCATTACACATACCGATGATTTCAAATTCAACGTGAGCCTCGCCAGCATTCACCTTTTAATACGTGAAGGCTATATCACACCTGATTGCCCAGATTATATTGCCCTTGCTGAAGGGATGCACCGTCAAAAAATATGAGCGTTACAAACTGTTCTATTTGTACAAGGGAGTTCGGCACTCCACTGAGACAAAATAGAAATTTATGATTTTAATTTTGTCGTTTTCAGTAAGCAGAGAATGCGCGATGATGCACAGTAGCATTTTGCAAAACCGACAGGCTCAGCCTTATCACTCGAGTTTATTAAATTATGGACAGCTTCCTCAACATTCTTATTGTTCTCTCCCTCGCCACGGTATTGATTATTCTTTTCACAGGACTGATCACTATGGCTCGCGGCGGTGACTACAATATGAAGAATGCCAACCGCTTCATGCGCTACCGAGTCATTGCTCAAGGCGTAGCTTTGGTCATATTTATGATCGCGTTTTGGGCCAAAAGCGCCTGAAATTTTGAAACCTCTATGCTTTTCAGCCAAATTCATCAAAAGTCAGTCGCTACGGTGATATAAACCTAACTGTTGCTTAGGGTATTGTTGCTTAACGTAATCAAGAATTTGGTTAGGATGAAAGGCTACTACAGCTATACGGAGTTAGCTTTTATGGTTCAGTTGACAAAAATATATACCCGAGGCGGCGACAAGGGGAAAACCTCTTTGGGGTCAGGCAAGCGTGTCGACAAGCACGACTTACGTGTCGAAGCCTACGGTACTGTCGACGAAACCAACGCTATTGTTGGACTGGTAAGACTTCATAGCGAAGCTGGCGTTGATGATATGCTTTCTCGTATCCAGAACGATCTCTTTGATCTCGGCGCAGATCTTTGCTGCCCCGAAGAAGAAGATCCCAAATTTCCACCGCTGCGTATTTCAGCAGAACAGGTTGAAAGGTTGGAGCGCGAAATAGATGAGATCAATGCAGATCTAGCGCCGCTAAAGTCTTTTATATTACCAGGAGGTTCTGCCTCCGCTGCCTTTTTACACCAAGCTCGCACCGTTTCCAGACGTGCTGAGCGCCTGATTTCGGCTTTGGTGCAAGAGGAAGATATTAACCCTGAAGGGCTGCGGTATATCAACCGCCTTTCAGACTTGTTTTTTGTTCTGGCGCGTCACGTTAATGACAATGGCGCCCAGGACGTGCTCTGGATACCCGGGGCAAACCGATGATCGCCCTAAGAAACTAATCAGGCGATCATTGACAGTGTATGTCGGCGAGCCTAAAGTTCCCGGCGACTGGCTGTTAGAGAGTAGATTTAGGGAATTTAGATTCCCATAAATCTACTTAGGAAAAGCGCGAATATTAAGGATACTTCTCGATGAAAGTACTCGTCCCGATCAAACGCGTCATTGACGCGAACGTGCAGGTTCGGGTTAAGTCCGACCAAACAGGCGTTGAGTTAACCAACGTCAAGATGGCGATGAACCCCTTCTGTGAAATTGCTGTAGAGCAAGCTGTACGCATGAAAGAAGCTGGCATTGCCAGTGAAGTTATTGTTGTTTCAGCTGGTCCAACTCAGACACAAGAAACATTACGCACCGGCCTCGCTATGGGTGCTGACCGCGGCATACATATCCAAAGTGATGAAGAGCTTCAGCCTCTCGCAATTGCCAAGCTGTTAAAAGCTGTTGTTGGCAACGAAGAGCCTGGTCTTGTTATTCTTGGCAAACAAGCCATCGATGGTGATAACAACCAGACGGGCCAGATGCTTTCTGCCCTTCTGGGTTGGTCTCAAGGTACCTTCATCTCTGCTGTTGAGCAGGATGGCGACAAACTGAAAATCACCCGTGAAGTAGATGGCGGCCTCCAAAATGTAAGCCTACCTCTGCCATCCGTGTTGACTGTTGACCTTCGTTTGAACGAGCCTCGTTATGCGTCTTTGCCAAACATTATGAAGGCAAAGAAAAAGCCAATCGATGCGACGAACCCAGCAGATCTTGGTGTTGATGTAACTCCGCGTGTAACAACGGTTAAAGTTACTGAACCACCTGCACGTGACGCAGGTGTAATCGTTGGCTCCGTTGCCGAGCTTGTTGAAAAACTGAAAAACGAAGCAAAGGTGATCTAACGATGTCTATTCTTGTTATCGCCGAACATGACAATGCAAGCATCAAGCCTGCTACTCTTAACGTTGTTACTGCTGCATCACAGCTCGGTGGCGATGTTCATGTCCTCGTAGCGGGCTCTGATTGTGCCGCTGCTGGTGAAGCAGCTGCAAAAATTGCAGGTGTTTCCAAAGTACTCGTATCTAACGGTGCTGAATATGCTCAGGACGTTGCAGAAAATATCGCGCCTTTAATCGTGAAGCTTGCTTCAGGTTATAGCCACGTCCTCGCCCCGGCGACGACTTATGGTAAAAATATTTTGCCACGTGCGTCTGCTCTTCTTGATGTTCAACAGATCTCAGAGATTTCTGCCATTGAATCTGCGGATACGTTTGTTCGCCCGATTTATGCAGGTAACGCACTCGCAACGGTGCAGTCTTCTGATGCAATTAAGCTCATCACCGTTCGTGGCACCGCATTTGATGCAGCCGCGGAAGAAGGTGGTTCAGCAGCAGTCGAGAGCGTTGGTGCAACTGGCGATGCTGGCCTATCTTCATTTGTTGGCCAGGAACTCACAAAATCTGAGCGCCCAGAACTAACAACTGCTGGTGTGGTTATTTCAGGTGGTCGTGGCATGCAGAACGGCGAAAACTTCGCCATGCTCGAACGCGTTGCAGACAAGCTCGGTGCTGCCGTTGGCGCTTCACGTGCTGCAGTTGATGCTGGTTACGTTCCAAACGACTACCAAGTTGGTCAAACAGGTAAAGTTGTCGCTCCTGATCTCTACATTGCTGTAGGCATCTCAGGTGCGATCCAGCACTTGGCCGGGATGAAAGATTCAAAAGTCATCGTGGCAATCAACAAAGACGAAGAAGCTCCGATTTTCCAAGTTGCCGATTATGGCTTGGTCGCGGATCTATTCGATGCGATTCCTGAGCTTGAAAAAGAACTCGGGTAGTCGATTTTTCGATCTGGTCTTTATGGCTTGAATATCCAAAAATCGCTCTGCATTAATATCCTAAGGCAAGACGCTATCAAATATGATAGCGTCTTGTTTTAGATTTCAGAAGTAGCGGAAAGGCTCATGAAGAGTATGACGATTCAGGAAATTAAATCCGTAGGCATTATTGGCGCAGGGCAGATGGGTAGCGGGATTGCACACGTAAGTTCTCTTGCTGGCTTTGATGTGCGCATGGTCGATGTCAGCCAAGAGCAACTAGACACTGCACTCGCTACGATCAAAAAATATATGCATCGTCAATCTTCTAAAGGTAAAATTTCAGAAGCTGATGTCGACGCCGCGCTAGGTAGAATCACAAATTCTCAAGAGCTCGGAAGTCTTAATCAATGTGATGTCGTCATTGAAGCTGCAACTGAAAACGAAGAAATTAAAAAAGATATCTTTCGCAAGGTTTGTCCTCTGCTAAAGCCCGAGACCATTCTCTGCTCCAATACCTCTTCTATTTCGATCACACGTCTCGCTGCGGTAACAAGCCGCCCAGGACAGTTCATGGGTATGCATTTCATGAACCCGGTTCCTGTTATGCAATTGGTCGAGTTAATTCGCGGTATCGCGACAGAAGAGCCAACCTACCAAGCTATCAAACAAATGACACACAAGCTGGGTAAGACTTCAGCTTCGTCCGAAGACTTTCCCGCCTTTATCGTCAACCGCATCTTGCTGCCGATGATTAACGAAGCCGTTTACACTCTCTACGAAGGTGTTGGTACCGTTGATTCAATCGATACTGCAATGCGGCTTGGCGCAAACCATCCTATGGGGCCGCTTGAACTCGCTGACTTTATTGGTCTCGATACGTGCTTGGCCATTATGTCTGTCCTCTACGAAGGCCTTGCTGACACAAAATACCGTCCGTGCCCTCTACTTGTGAAATATGTAGAAGCTGGCTGGGTTGGTAAAAAAGCGGGCCGTGGCTTCTACGACTACGGTGGCGACACACCTGTCCCAACACGGTAAAGACCAGCCTTCAATTAGGCACCTGTTATTCAATAAAAAAGAGCTATGCAGTGAGAGAATTGCATAGCTCTTTTCGTATCAAAATATTTTTTACAAATCAGTGTAAAACTTAATCAAAGCCTTCACTTCTGGGGCATCCCACTCAAAGGGGCCGATGAGGGCACCGACAATCATTCCCTGTTTGTCTACGAGATAGGTCGAGGGCAACCCCCTTAATCCAAATGCTCTGGACACACGCCCCTTTACATCAACATAAGCAGGAAGGTTTTTCAATTTTTGCTTTTCAAAGAAAGGCAGAATCTTTTTAAGTCCCGCTCTGTCCTCAGATAGCGTGATCACTCTAAACAAATCACTCCCGGCTTCGGCTTGCAGCTTATCAAGATCGGGCATCTCTTTTACACATGGCGCACACCATGTAGCCCAAAAATTCACAAGCAAAACTTGCCCTTCGAGGTCTCGAAGAGACATCAACTGACCTTCTTCTGCTTGAAAGCTGTCGATCGGCACTGGAACAGGAGGATCGAAAAGAGTAAAGTTCCCTTCGAGTCGCCCTTCAAGAGGCGGTTTTTCAGAAGTTTCTGCACGCACACTGCCTGATGAGAGTGTTATCGCCAAAAAAGATAAGGCCATCAGCAGTACGAAAGCACCTACACTGAAAAGCCGATGGGCATTAACCTGGATCATATTTTAAAGTCCATAAAGTCGTACGACCGAGAAGACGAAAGAGAATACTGTGTCAAAACCAAAATCAGCCAGTGATACAACAGCCAATGCAATGTGGGGCGGACGTTTTTCTGTTGGGCCTGCAGAAGTTATGGAGAAGATTAATGCTTCTATCGACTTCGACAAGCGTATGTCCGCACAAGATATTGCAGGATCAAAAGCTCACTGTGCCATGTTGGTTAAACAAGGTATTATCAATTCTGAAGATGGCAAAGCAATCCTTGATGGTCTAGACACAATTTCGCGAGAAATTGAAGACGGCAAGTTTATCTTCTCCGCAGCTCTCGAAGATATTCATATGAATATCGAAAATCGGCTGCGGGAACTTATCGGTGATGCCGCCGGACGCTTACACACTGCGCGCTCTCGAAACGACCAGGTAGCAACGGATTTCAAGCTCTGGGTGCGTAGCGCGATTGACGAACTCGACAAACAAACGGGCTTGCTAATCGAAGCTTTGATTGTTCAAGCCGAAGAGAATTTCGACACAATTATGCCAGGTTATACCCATCTCCAAGCAGCTCAACCTGTGACATTTGGTCACCATATGCTCGCGTATGTCGAAATGTTTGGCCGTGACCGTAGTCGGCTAAAGGATTGCAGGAAAAGATTGAACGAGTGCCCTCTTGGCGCTGCTGCACTTGCAGGAACGTCTTTCCCAATCGACCGTCACGCGACAGCTGAGGCGCTTGGCTTTGATCGCCCAACAGCAAACTCACTTGATTCTGTTTCTGACCGTGATCATGCTCTTGAATTCATGTCTGCCGGTGCAATTCTGGCAGTACATCTGTCCCGTTTTGCCGAAGAACTGGTTATCTGGTGCTCCCAAGGATTTGGCTTTGTAACTCTATCCGACGCCTTCACCACTGGTAGCTCCATCATGCCGCAAAAAAAGAACCCGGATGCAGCAGAACTAATTCGTGGCAAGGTTGCCCGGGTTATCGGATCTTTGAACACCCTTTTCATCGTTATGAAGGGCCTGCCTCTTACTTACGGCAAGGATATGCAGGAAGACAAAGAACCTGTATTTGACGCCGCTGATACATTGATCCTCAGTGTTACAGCGATGACAGGAATGGTTACGGACATGGTTGCCAATCGCGACCGTCTTCACGCCGCAACGGCTGATGGCTTCCTAACAGCCACTGATCTCGCTGATTGGCTCGTAAAAGAACTTGGATTACCCTTCAGAGATGCACACCATGTGACCGGAACAATCGTTAAACTCGCTGAAGACAAAAAATGTGACATCAGTGATCTTGATCTCTCTGTAATGCAGAGTGTCGAGCCGCGCATTACCCAAGATATATTTAGAGTGCTGACGGTTGAACAGTCTGCTCAGAGCCGGACAAGTTTCGGTGGCACAGCTCCCGAGAACGTAAAAAGCGCGGCGAAAGCTGCCCGAGAGAGGTTCTTATCATGAAACATACTTGGATTGTATTGAGACAACAAGTTCTTACGAAAAGATCTCTTGCAACGGCTACTATATTAGGCGCAGGTTTGCTGCTTGTCGCCTGCGGTAAGGTTGGAAGCTTGGACCGTCCAGGGGGAGATTGGAATTACCCTGCACAATACCCCTACCCACCCGCAGTGACACCGAATGCGCCAACCGGATCAGCAGAAGCTACGCCGGATGAGAATCCTCTCCCAGAGAGTCTTAGTATACGTAAGAACTCCAGGACAACGACGACGGTTTACGGACAATAAATATGAGTGCCTTTGAATATCGTAACGGTAAGCTTCATGTAGAAAACTTGCCATTGGAAGAGATTGCCCGTGAAGTGGGGACACCCTTCTTTTGTTACTCGACTCAAGCAATAGTAAATGCTTACAACTCTTTTGCGACTGCTCTTACAGACGCAGGTGTGAAGGGGACGATTTG
Organism: uncultured Rhodospirillales bacterium; assembly: GCA_913060675.1. Taxonomy (GTDB): domain Bacteria; phylum Pseudomonadota; class Alphaproteobacteria; order Kiloniellales; family Kiloniellaceae; genus Kiloniella. The sequence continues at coordinate 25,767 of CAJXUS010000046.1, read as the reverse complement.
TTACGCATTGAAGGCCAACTCAAATCAATCCGTCATCAAAACTCTTGCCAAGGCAGGTGCGGGCGCCGACGTTGTTTCCGAAGGTGAACTTCGCCGTGCGTTGGCTGCTGGTGTCGATCCAAAGAAAATTGTCTTTGCCGGTGTTGGCAAAAAGCCCAGTGAGATGGCCGCAGGTCTAAAAGCTGGTATTCTCCAATTTAATGTTGAATCCCTGCCAGAACTCCAAGCACTCTCGAGCGTTGCCCAACAACTTGGCGTAACCGCTCCCGTTGCCTTTCGTATCAACCCCGATGTCGATGCTAAAACGCATGCAAAAATTTCTACAGGTAAAGCTGAGAACAAGTTCGGCATTGATATACCAAGTGTACGCCGCTTTGTAGAGCAGGCAGAAGCTCTGCCAAATATTGCTATAGAAAGCCTCGCAGTACACATTGGCTCACAGTTGACTGACGCCAGTCCATTCAAAGATGCATTTCAACGTTTGGCCACGCTTTATAAAGAACTTAAAAGTGCTGGTCTGCCCCTAAAACGTATCGACTTTGGCGGCGGGCTGGGCATCCAATATAACGACGAAACTCCTCCTGATCTTAGCGAGTACGCGAAAGCGGTTAGCGATGTCCTGATAGATTTGGATGCGGAATGTATTTTTGAACCAGGTCGGTTTCTTGTTGGAAATGCAGGCGTACTGGTAACAGAAACCATCTATGTTAAGGAAGGGACTAACCGCCGCTTCCTGATTGTAGATGCTGCGATGAACGACCTTATCAGGCCATCGTTGTACGACGCTTGGCACGACATCACACCCTTGAACCAACCTGCTGCGGATGCTGAGTTTACACCTTGTGACATCGTTGGTCCGATCTGTGAGTCAGGAGATACTTTTGCAAAGCAAAGACCCCTTCCTGAAATTAAGGCCGGTGAATTTGTCGCCATGGAATCAGCAGGCGCTTATGGCGCTGTCATGGCATCCAGTTACAACACCCGATTGAATGCTCCAGAAATATTGGTCAAAGGTGATCAGTTTGCAGTTGTGCGCAAACGTGTTGATTATGATACACTAATTAAACAGGACGTTCTGCCAGATTGGCTTTCTTAAACAATCGATAGAAAGCCTAAAGAAATTTAAGGGCGGTATGTCCAAATGAACCTACCAAAGGAACATATGGACCGATGGATAGTACCGCCCATAAACCAGTTTTAAAAAAGACCGAAGACCCCCGGCCAGAACCAACGTTGCCTTGGAAAACGCGTTACAAAACGGCCATGACAAGGCTTATCCTTTTCTGGGAAGCTTTTCTTTCTGTTTCCTGGGCATTTTGGGCCACACTGCTCACATCCATAATAATTATACTTCTTGATATACCCGTTTTGTTACCGACATGGGCACATCTCCTCTTTCTGATTGCCGCCGCTTTTATCCTAGTCTCAGCTGCGATATGGGCTGCAATTAAGTTCAAGCCTCCTGATAGACACGCTGCTTTTCGCCGACTTGAGCAAACAAATAACCTTTCTCATCGTCCGCTCAGCAGTATCGGAGATCGACCTCTAAGGGCCACGAAATCCGGCCTTGCTCTTTGGTTTAAAAATAAAAAACGGCTCGAAGAATCTCTATCATCGCTGACAATTTCTCCCCCTCGCCCCATTTTGTTTAAGCTTGATCCTTATGGGTTAAGGTCATTGATAATATTAGGATTATTCGTTTCGGCCTTCTCATATGATCAATGGACAAACCGAATAAGTGCGGCCTTTGAGCTTGATCGACTTATACCTGCGGACCAAGCTGGCGGTGTTAACTACAGTATGTGGCTCACTCCCCCAGATTATACCAGATCACCTCCCTTATTCTTTGACAAAGATTTTTCTATTCCAGAACAGCTCGATTTGCCCCAAGGAAGTCGCGCACTTATTCAAGTTCACGGCCAGGAAAGAATGCCCGACCTAGAGCTTGCCGAAAGAAATATTGAGATGGAGAGAACTGGAGACACCAGCCATGAGAGTGCTTTCATCGTTCAGGAAAGCGGCGAACTCAGTGTTGGCACTTCATTTAGTAACCTTATCAAGACCCAGATTAACCTTGTTGCAGATTTAAGTCCTGAAATCGTTTTTACCGAAAAGCCACTAGAAAATGACCAAGGTTTATTAAAAATCGCTTTCGAAAGCCGAGATGACTATGGCACCACAGCACTCGACATTATGTTTTGGCAAGAAGAACCAAACGAGGCAGAAATAATCATTCTTCCGCTACCCGCAAGCCAAAGCACCAAATACGAAGGTCAATATTATTTGGACTTAACAGACCATATTCTCGCGGGGGAGCAGGTTTGGTTCCAACTTTCTGTACAAGATGCCTTGGAGCAAAAAGGATATACCGAAGCCATAAAAATCAAAATTCCTGAGAGAACTTTCACTCACCCCCTTGCACGACAGCTCGTGAAGCTCCGTAAAGACCTAAACATCCCTGAAAACAAAGGGAATGTAATTGCTATGCTTGGCGGTCTCGTCAAGCGGCCTGATTATTATGATTATGACAGTCTCGTTTCCCTCACAATGACCATTGCCGGCAAACACCTCCTCTTTGACGCCAGCCAAGAGGCAGAAAGAGAAAGCCAGAATATACTCTGGAAAACCGCTCTACATCTTGAGGATGGCCGATTAAGCGCAGCACAAAGAAATTTGCGTGATATCCAAAAACAGTTAAGGGAAGCCCTTTCATCACAAGCTGCCCCAGAAGAAATCAGTCGTTTAATGGACAAGCTTCAACAAGCCGTTGATTCTCTTCTCGCGAAGATGCTTGAACAATTTCTCAACGATCCAGAACGCAAAAATCCCTCTCCTCCACCAGAAGGCGCCCAATCTCTGGAGAGCAAAGATCTTCAGAAGTTGATAGATCAAGCTCGAATGCTTGCTGAAAACGGGTCTATGGAAGAAGCAATGCAGCTCCTATCCCAATTGCAGAACATGCTTGAAAATCTTGCTTTTCAACAAGGGTCTCAGTCCCAAGATAGTGCAGGAGACAAGGGTCGAGAGACTTTTGAAGAATTACAAAACCTGACCAAACAGCAAGAAGAGTTGCTCGAAAATAGTTACCAACGTCAACAAGAACAGCAAGATAGCGGCAACCAACAAAGTGATCGAGGAAACAAGCCTTCTTCACGGACAATACCAGGAGATGGACGCCCCGGAGATCAAGGACAGGACAGTAACCAACAACAAGCCAGAGATGCCCGTAGCCAAGAACGCTTAAGGCAAGAACTTGAACAACTCATGGAAAATATTCAAGAGTTGTTAGGAAGTGTACCTGAAGACTTTGACCAGGCAGAACAATCCATGGGGATCGCCAGAGATGCTCTAGAAGGGCAAGATGGTAGCGGCAAAGAAAGCGAACAGGTTGTCCGCGCACAAACAAGAAGCCTTCGAAAGCTTCAAAACGGAACGGAACAGGCTGCAGAAAAATATCTGAAAATGCTAAAACAAGCCCCAGAGCGTGGTAGCGGTTGGGTTAGAGGGAAAGATGGATCAGGAAGAGATCCTTTTGGCCGAAATATCGAAAATGAAGGAGGGAGTATTGCCAAACAAGGCGTTCCCCTTCCTAATGAAGCCGATTTTCTAGAAAGCCGACGCATTCTTCAGGAACTACGAGACCGCAGGAATGACCGAGCCCGCCCTAAAGACGAAAGAACTTATATTCAACGACTGTTAGATCGTTTTTAACATCAGAGATTTGTGCCGACGATACAATTTGACGATACAATCAGCAGGGATTTCGTTCTTGTTGCATACGTGAGAATTAACTCGCTTTAACCCCGAGAGCTTCTTCCGCAGCAGAACAAATTTCTTGAAGACTAAAAGGTTTGGTTACGACTTTAAATATAAGTTCTTCAAGGTTGTGCGCACGCTGCTTTTCTGCGGAATATCCCGTCATAAGAAGCACAGGCATGTTAGGCGCATCCTTTGCAACCTTCAAAGCCAATCCAATACCATCAAGTCCAGGCATAACAATATCGGTAATCAAAAGATCGTATTCGTCTTGATTAAGCGCTTCTAGTGCTTGCATACCATCACCGACGGCAGTGACTTCATGTTTTTTATGAGTAAGAGCTCGGGCCACAAAACTCCGTACAGCATTATCGTCTTCAGCAACCAAGATTTTCGCCATAAACCCCACCGCAACTATAGTTAAGTGCATGGTTAACACTACGTTAAGATGCAGAATATCACGATAGAGAGAATGTTACCATGCCTTATCGAATTTGATAAAATCTTGTTTTAAAGAGCCTATTTTTCGACGGGCTCGAAATCAGGAGTTTGCAGGGCCTGTTCATCAGATACAAAATTAACGTCGGCTTGAATAGCTTTAGGCGTACTAATCAATTCAATGAGAAATTTCGTTCTCTCTTTTGGTCCCAAAAAATCAACCGATGGTGAGATTGTTTTACGCGATAAAGCTTCTCCGGTATTGGCCCTTAGAGACCCAATAAGCTTTGGAACGACGATCTTTTCTTCCGTGGTGTTGACAATTTCACCGGTGACAACAATCAATTTTGTGCCCGCTTTTGTCGCGCGTTCGAACTTCTGATTCTCAATCGCCAAACCTTCGCCAGGAAGAAACACTTCTAATTCTAATAGATCGTAGAGTTTCATCGCTTGCGGTAGTGTACTTACAACCAATACTCGCTCACTCCAAAAACCGTAGCCAAGGCCTCCGGCAAGTATAAAAAACAACACCCACCCTACGAGAAGGCCCTTTCCTTTTTTCTTCGCTTTTTCAGGAGCAAACCCTTTAGGCCTCTTGGAACGTACCTTACCAGGTTCAATAAAATCATCATCAACCGGATCTGGCTCGGCAAAAGCAGGTCCCGCAATATTGTCAGGAATATCCGGAGTTGTTTCATTCACGTCGGGAGCGGCAGGCGGAGAGTTAATTTCAATCTCGGCTACAGGTACTTGAAACCAAGTATGGCGACAACTCTTACAGCGGACTTTACGCCCAGTCTCCCCAAGAGCTTCGTCGGGAACTCGGAATTTACCATCACATTCGGGACAAGAAATTATCATTCGGCCAATCACCAGCGAAGAAACGTAATTTAAGGGCTAATTTATATGGTGTAGAAAATCGGAAAGCAAGGCCAGAACAAAAGACAAAACCTTCTAAATTATCGAATTGTATCATAGAGGATTTAGATTATTAAGAGCTCAAGTCTTTACGTTTACTGTGAAAACATGTCATTGTTCCTGCTCCCTTCACTGCTATAGGTTTCAAGCCTTTGGTTCGTTTTCAGGATGTCCATTTGCGCTACGGTACAGGCCCAGATGTACTCCATCAGGTAAACCTTACTCTCGCACCGGGATCATTCCATTTTATGGTTGGCCCTAGTGGGGCTGGAAAATCGTCCCTCTTGCGTCTGATGTATTTGGCGCATCATCCCTCGTCTGGCCGCCTTAGTATTTTCGGGCGCGACGTATCGCAGCAAGACCGAACAGAACTGACAATGTTGCGCAGGCGTATTGGTATTATTTTTCAAGACTTCCGATTGCTGGATCACCTTACTGCCCTTGAAAATGTCGCCCTGCCGCTAACAATTACAGGGAACCCGCTTGATAAAGTACGCCGCAATGTAAGCGAGCTTCTGGCCTGGGTTGGGTTAGCTGATTTTTTGGATGCAAAACCCCCAACCCTATCCGGAGGCCAACAACAACGTGTCGCAATCGCTCGCGCCGTTATCGCACGGCCCAGTTTGTTGCTCGCGGATGAACCCACAGGTAACCTTGATGATAAGATCGCCGAACGTCTCTTGTTTTTGTTTGAAGAATTAAACAAGCGCGGGACCACCATAGTTGTTGCCTCCCATAATGAAGCTCTTGTTAACAGGTTTAATCACCCGGTATTCAAAATTGTGAACGGTGAAGTAAGGCTGATAAAGGACATACAATCGCCTCCCCTTCAAAAGACGCCAGGAGCTACCTAAATGTTTGGGGCTCGAAATGATGTCCCTTTGGATAGGGATGCATCCAGTCGGTTTTTACCCTGGCTGATTGCCGTCATGGTTTACCTCGCAACAATGGCTCTAGTCGTTGCAATCACAATGAATAAACTTGCTAATCGTTGGGATCAGGGGCTATCCAACAGCCTTACGATTCAAGTACCCACAGGACAAACCCCTGCTGATCGCCAATCTACAGAGCGTAAACTCATAGACTTACAAAATCAGCTTGCTCAACTCGATAATGTTGAGAAGGTCGACATATTAAACGACGCTGAATTAAACAAGTTAATGGAGCCATGGCTGGGTAAGGACGTCCACCTTCAGGATCTACCAATTCCGTTTTTAGTTTCTGTAGAGTTAGAACAATCCAACGTCAAAACCATAGACGCTATAAACACCCTCATTACTCAAAATTTTCCAGAGGCAAGTGTGGATGACCACCAACGCTGGCTCGGGAACCTTCTTGGCTTGGCCAAGGTTATACAGATGGTATCTCTCCTGGTGGTATTGCTCGTCGGCGGTGCCGCTGGGTTGATGGTTATTCTTGTTACCCGTATGGGCTTGGCCATCCATAAACAAGTCGTAGAGCTTTTTCATCATATGGGCGCACATGATTCTTATATTGCAACACGATTTCAAATTCACGCCCTTAAGTTAAGTACCGCAGGAGGACTTTCCGGATTGCTTCTCGCCGGGTTTACAATCGCATCTTTTAGTACTCTGTTAGGGCAAGCAAATAGCTCTATACTGCCGAGCCTTACATTCTCACTTGCAGAATGGGGCTTGCTCCTGCTGATGCCACTGGGGGCCTCTTTAATCGCCATGATGACTGCTCGACTGACTGTTCTCCGCAGTTTAGCCTTAATGCCATAGTACTTAAGAAAGATGACGTCATTGTTTCATAAAACAAATCGCAGAACCTTTCTCACGCTCAAGGTTGGCTCTTTTACAGTGGTAACCGCTTTATTGCTTTGGGTAATTGGGTTCTTCTGGTTTGCGACAAATTTACCGGATAAAGTGACCGACAAGGCACAAATTGCAGATGCCATTGTCGTGCTTACGGGCGGTAGTGACCGTATCAATACCGGACTGGATCTTCTGTCGAACGGCCAGGGAAAAAAACTCTTTATCTCTGGGGTTTATCAAGGCGTAGAAGTCCAAGAACTTCTTAGCTTGTCCAAAAGTGCTCCGAAAAACTTAGAATGTTGCGTAAAGCTTGGCTATCAAGCCGACGATACCAGAGGAAACGCTCAAGAGAGTATGGTTTGGGTACAAGAACAGGGCTATTCATCATTACGCCTTGTCACAGCCTCCTATCATATGCCAAGAAGCCTACTCGAATTTCGTCACGCTATGCCGGACATCACCATTTATCCGCATCCTGTTTTTCCAGAACATGTGAAGCAAAAAGATTGGTGGTTATGGCCTGGCAGTATGACGCTTATTCTGTCTGAATACGTAAAATTTATATTGGCCCAAGTCAGAAATTGGGCTGAAGATATGCAAGCAAAGCTGATCGGATAATACCCAATGATTTTCGCAAGATCTCTGATTTTCAATATTTTCTATCTGATTTGGTGTGCGATCTTCTTTACACCCTGCCTTCTGCTCATGGTTTTTCCACAGCGTTATATGCTCATTGCCGGGTACTATTGGGCCGTTGTGATTTTTTGGCTTTTGAAAGTTATTTGCGGGACAACATATGAAATCCGAGGTCAGGATAATCTTCCAAAAGACGGGAAATACTTGCTGGTCAGTAAACATCAATCGGCATGGGAAACCATTGCATTGATGGCCTTTTTGGATAATCCCTGCATCATTCTCAAAAAACAACTTCTGAGAATTCCCTTTTTTGGCTGGTACCTATGGAAGAGCGGTGTCGTGGCCATAGATAGAAATGCTGGAACAAAAGCCTTACGACAAATGATTACAGAATCCAAAGCCGCCCTGGAAAAGGGCCGCCCCATTGTTATTTTCCCTGAAGGAACGCGCGCAACACCGGGACAAACTCCTGAATATCAAACAGGAATAGCGGCCCTGTACGGGGGTCTTGGAGCCCCGGTATGTCCTGCAGCATTAAATTCGGGATTATTCTGGGGCAAAGATGCTTTTGTTAAGAAACCCGGAACTATTGTTCTTGAGTACTTACCCGTAATTCCATCAGGCCTAAAGCCAAGGGTATTTATGAAAACGGTACAAGATACCATAGAAGACGCCAGTAACAGACTGATGGAAGAAGCTAAAGAAGCAGAGGGTAAAGAATAATGGCCAAACCTAGGAAATGCCCAAAGTGTTCGACTGAAATCGGTATCGACGACGACATCTGCCACGCATGTGGAGAGAACGTCCCTTTTACTCATCCATGGTACACACTTCCCTTGGGAGGGTTGATCGTTCTGGGGATTTTCTGGCTATTGACCGATTTCGATGCCTTGTTCGAATACGCTGGAATACACTTGAATTAAAGACCTAAACTAAGCGCTTAAACTAAGTTGCATTAGAATTTAAGGTATCAGCTTTAAAGCTTGGTGAGCTTTGTTCAATAACTCATCAAGACCTTGATCATCAATGCTCAAAGCTTTGAGATGCGTGACTGTATTCTCAAGATACTCAATACAACGGCCACCACTGCCTACGCCCTGCAACAAAAGCGGAATAAGTTCGTCCTGACCAAGTCGTCCTGCATATTGCACATGATCTCTGTCCGCGACAAAAGTTACGCAGTTAACAACGTCCCCTGATTCGAGAGTGATATCGTGCAAACCAGGATGGTACACACCTGAAATCATTTCCCGCTCAAAGAGATAGTCTAACACCAACTCCCGTTCAGCGGCGGGAACCCGATAAGCCATTCCGACGCAGGCGCCACCGACATCCAGCCCCAAAACAAGTCCAGGACATTCAGGCGTTCCGCGATAAAAGAATGAATAGATACAAAAATGTCGATGGAAGCCCTCTAAAGTGGCAGGCTGAACTTCGACATGCGGGAACCCCGGGTTCCACATTAAAGAGCCATAGCCAAAAACCCAAAAATCCTTCTCTTCTTCGAGAGGTAATCTTGAATCGTAAAAGGCCCTCAATTCAGGGGTCGACATTGCTCTGTTACTCCGAATCCGCTATGCGTATGAACTTAATAGTTTATCGACTGTAGACAGCGACATAAAGCGATCGTCGTAGTTACAGCAAAATATCCAGGATGAAGAATAATGTCTGACGACATCTCCTCAACCGAGCAAGCATCACGCTCCCTCGGAAAAAAATTTCTAATCTTAGGCTTCAGTTCTCTGGGTATCTTGATAGCCTTTTCTATCGCTTTTTGGTTTTGGGCGGCCCATCAGATGGAAACAGGGTTATCCAAATGGGTCGAAAAACAGCACTCTCGCGGCTTTGAGATCACGCATGGCGAACTTTCCCTTAGTGGATTTCCTTTTATTGTAAAGGCAACCTTAGAAACGCCGAAGGTCGTTTCCCCTGATGGCTGGTGGTGGCAAACCCAACGCCTCGTGGCTGAAGCCACACCTTGGTCTCCCTTGAGTATGCAAATTGACCTTTCACGCGATCACTTAATTGATGGTCTTCCTCATGATGAACCCGCAATAAGTATTGTTAGTACTCTTGCAACATCGACGGCACAGTTGTCGCTCGAAGGAGAACTCCTCAATGCGCGCTTGCAAGCTGATGGCTTGGTAATCACCAGAGAGAGCCACCATCCCCTCTCGATTGCAACTCTCGACACCACCCTCGGTCCATTGCGCCCAGCAACAGCCGAAAATCCGCTGCAGGAATTTAACATCTTGGTTAAAGCCCAAGACATAAATCACCCGGAACTCGAGAAAACCCCTTTGGGTGGGCCAATCTCTCAATTGAATTTAGACGGCACTCTTTATGGAAAAATCCCTAAAGACAAATTCCAGAAAGCACTACATATTTGGCGTGATACAGGTGGTTTTTTAGCCCTTCACGATGCCAGTATGAGGTGGGGGCCGATGCTTATGGATACCCGAGGAAAACTTACCTTGGACAATCGCCTGCGCCCATCAGGGAAGCTGGATAGCAGAATTGAAGGTGCTGATGAAGTCGTCAAGCAACTCGAAAAAAACGGCTTAATAAACAAAGGTCAGAGCTTTGGTATAAAACTATCTCTCGCGGCTTTGGGTAAAACGAACAGCCGTGGCCGTCACGAAATTGAAGCCCCTCTCGTCATGAAAGATGGGTGGCTTTCAGTCGGTCCTATTACCCTTTTCAAGCTGCCGCCTTTGGCTCAATGAGTTCTCGATCACAAGAAAAAAGGCTCTCCCAACCGGGAAAGCCTTTTTTAATTCTATCGCTTTTTGTGCGAAATTAATCGTCGTCACTTTCTGATTCTTTGGCGTCATCAGGCTCTCTGGCATCAAAAGTTCCGGCTTGATGCGCATCCACAATCCCGCGACGAATATCTCTCGTTTTCCGGAATCGATCCTCGAGAACATCACCTTCACCCCAGCGCACTGCACGCTGAAGAACAGAGAGATCTTCAGAGAAGCGTTGTAACATCTCCAACACGGCCTCACGATTATTCAGGAAAACATCACGCCACATGATCGGGTCAGAAGCAGCAATTCGGGTAAAATCCCGGAAACCACCCGCTGAGAACTTCACCACATCTGCTTGTTGGCTCTCTTCCAAATCGGTCGCTGTACCAACAATGGTATAGGCGATTAGATGCGGAAGGTGAGAAGTGATAGCCAGAACCTTATCGTGATGATGAGCAGTCATGATTTCAACCATGCTCCCCAATGCTTCCCAATAAGCTGTAATCTTCGCCAAGACCTCTGCATTCGTTCCAACAGGAGGAGTAAGAATACACCAGCGGCCGTCAAACAGCTCAGCAAAGCCTGCCTCTGGTCCAGAGTGCTCTGTTCCCGCAATCGGGTGACCTGGTACGAAATGAACACCATCGGGCAGGTGCTGCCCGACATCCCGTATAACCGATTCTTTTACAGAACCAACATCGCTGACAATCGTCCCCGGCTTCAAGGACGGTGACATTGCCAAAGCCAAATCATCATAAGTACTAACGGGCGTACAGAGAATGACGAGATCCGCGTCCTGAACTGCTTCGTCTGGCGTTTCATAAACGGCATCCGCAATTCCCAGTTCCATAACTTTGTCACGAGTAGACTTGCTCCGCGCACAGGCAACAATCTCACGGGCCAAGCCACGTTGCCTTGTTGCACGAGCAAGGGACGATCCAATCAGGCCAATACCGATCAGAGCTATTTTGTTAAATAGAGGTTCTTTTGCATCATTCATTTATAAATGCGGTGAGACTATCGACCACCACCCTCATTTCATCTTCTGTTCCAATGCTGATCCTAAGATGAGCAGGCAAGCCATAGGCCGCCATTCCGCGCACAAGAACACCTTTGTTTTTCAGGAACTCAATCGCCGCATTAGCCCGGCTATCAGCATCAAAATTAACCAGAACAAAATTCGCAACGGAATCGTGGGTTAGTAAACCGAGCTCTGCCAGTTGTTGACGGAACCAATTTAGCAAACGGGCATTAAGGTCTCTTGAGCGTTCGAGATGCGCTTTATCTTTAATCGCGGCAACGCCTGCAGTCTGTGCTGCTAAACTGACATTGAAAGGTCCACGAACGCGATTTAAGACATCAGCCACTTCAGCAGAACAATATGCCCAGCCCAAACGTAACGCGGCCAAACCGTGAATTTTGGAGAAGGTTCTTGTCATGACAACATTATCGTACTCTTCAACCAAAGCAGCACCACTGATGTAATCAGGGCTATCAACGTATTCGCAATAGGCAGCATCGATTACCAGCAACACATCCTGGTTTAATTCTGCCCGAAGCTTGCGCAGTTCTTGTTCAGAGACATAACTTCCTGTGGGATTATTGGGATTAGCTAAAAATACGATTTTAGTTTTGTCCGTTACTGCCGCCAGCATGGCATCCACGTCAATCCGAAGATCTTTTTCAGGTGCTTTAACAGGTATCGCACCAGCCGTTTTCGCGCCGATTGGGTACATCAAAAATCCGTGTTCGTTGTAAACGATCTCATCGCCAACACCGACATAGGCACGTATTAACAATCCGAGCAGCTCATCCGACCCTGCTCCACAGACGATATGATCTGCATTGAGGTTTTCAGCTTCCGCAATTCCCTGTCTGAGTAAATAAGAACCACCGTCCGGATATCGATGAAGATCGTCGACGATTACGTGATAAGCTTTTTTAGCTGCGTCTGAAGCACCAAGGGGGTTTTCATTCGAAGCCAAGCGGCAAATCCGATCGACACCTTCAACTTTAGATTCTCCACCGACATAAGGTGAAACATCCATAATTCCGGGTTGCGGTTTTAAAGCCATTGTAAAAACTCTCTTATTTACTGAAATTACATCGACCTGTTTGTCGACTTGTTATGCGTCCGTCAGAGGAACGGCATAACCACCAATCGTCCAAGCATGCGTAATTCGCTTGTCTGAAAGATCGGTTAGTTGAGCCAGACGCTCATCGCCTGGCGCTACATAATCATCCACCTCAATCAGTTGAAGACAAACTGAAGAATCGGGAGTGTGGATTAGAATATTTAAAGGATTGAGGTTTGATTTTTCGAGAAGATCAATGAGTGTTGAACGCGAAAGAGGCTCAGAAGATTCTACAACAACATAGCTTCGATCGTTACCCGTTTTTTGCTGAGCGTTTGATGCGACGATTACGGCTTCAGTGCCGTCGGAACCTCCCGCATTAAAGAAAGGCAAACGTGCAACGATGCGAGTCTTTGTAGCCCCTTCGCCCTGAGCAAGCGAAAGCCACCAAGGATTTGCTTCACCTTGTGGTAGGGGGAGAACTCCAACACTCGCTTGCCCGTCGGTCACTTCCCGAAGAACACTCATAACTGTTTGTCGGCTGGAGATTGGAGTCTCCATGCCAAAGTGCTCACGTGACAAATCATAAAATCGGTTATCGTTTTCAGGTGCATGAACGGCAACACTTATGCCACCTTCCAACTGAGCCGCGCTGGCAAATATTTCTCGCCAAAACCGAACGATTGCAGATTTTGGCAAGGCCCCTTGGTGGCGTTCGACCATACGCCTTAAAACCTGAGCCTCGCGTCCTGCGCTCAAATTTCTTACGGCATCACCTTTTTGGGCACCAATAGCCTGTACCACTTCGGTCCGTTTCATCAACAGGTCGTGAAGTTGTATATCAATTTCGTCGATCTGGTTACGGAGATCGGAAAGTTTGTCCATATCAGACATGATGCCTAGCCTGTGTTCCTCAAATCCAGTGAAGAGATAGACATAGCCAGATTGAAAAGTAAAAGAAAAGATTCCTCTAAACCTTCCCTTTTCGTTCTTTCTTGATTGAAAGCCGCCTCAAGGATAAAAACAATCATCAATGTTAAAAAAGGCCCTTGTGAATTACTCCCCTGTAAAGACAGGGATATATATTACTAGGGCAACGACCCGATCATGGACACTTGTTATCAACGACGACGTTAATTGCAAGATCCGGATTTATGCCGACAAAAATTATGATTGAGGCTACTCAAATACCATGACCGATGACAACTCTCTTGAAATACAAATTCAAGATAAATCTGTGACTATACCGGGGAAAAAGGTTGTTTTTGACGAACCTATGCCCTTGGATAGTGGTATTGAGATCGGGCCCATAGAGGTCTCTTATCAGACTTACGGCTCCTTAAACGCCGACAAAAGCAATGCCATTGTCATTTGCCATGCCTTAACCGGTGATCAGTTTGTCTCTGAAACTCATCCGATCACACAAAAGCCCGGATGGTGGGCCATGATGGTTGGGCCAGGTAAGCCCGTAGACACTGATAAGTATTTCGTAATCTGCAGCAGCGTCATTGGCGGCTGCATGGGCTCCACGGGCCCGGTTTCTCCAGATCCCAAAACAGGTAAACCTTATGGGCTCAACTTCCCCGTCATTACCATTGGGGATATGGTTCGCGCACAAAAACGACTTGTCGAAAGCCTCGGCATCAAAAAATTATTCTGCGTCATCGGCGGATCTATGGGCGGTATGCAAGTGTTGCAATGGGCTGTCAGCTATCCTGAAATGGTTTTCGCTGCTATTCCAATTGCAACAGCTCCACGGCATACCGCACAAAACATAGCCTTTCACGAGGTTGGTCGACAAGCCATCATGGCAGATCCCAACTGGTGTCATGGCGCCTATTTGGAAGAGAATAAAGTTCCCCGAGCGGGCCTTTCTGTTGCAAGGATGACAGCCCACGTTACTTATCTTTCAGAACCGGCGCTCCACAGGAAATTTGGCCGACGCCTGCAAGACAGAAAAAATCTAACCTACGGCTTTGACGCAGATTTTCAGGTCGAGAGCTACTTGCGACATCAGGGCTTTACCTTTGTCGAACGTTTTGATGCCAATTCCTATCTCTATATCACCAGAGCGATGGATTACTTTGATCTTGCCGAAGAACACAATGGCATGTTGGCAGATGCTTTTAGGGATTCGCCCGTTAGGTTTTGTGTAATCTCGTTCTCAAGTGACTGGTTATTCCCTACAAGCGCTAATCGCGAAATTGTTCACGCCTTGAACGCGGTTGCCGCAGACGTCTCTTTTGTTGAAGTACAGAGTGACGCCGGACACGATGCCTTCTTGTTAAAGGAACCTGGTTTCCATGAAACGGTCGACGGTTTCATCAAGGGCTGTGCTGAGCGCTGGTTTAATGGCCGCAGCGATAGGAAAGGTGGCCAAGGGTAAGATAATGAAACACAGAGACATAACTTTGCGGACCGACCTTAAACTCATTGCCGATATTATCGAGCCCGATAGCCGTGTTCTTGACATTGGTTGTGGAGATGGTGCCTTGCTAGACCATCTCACCCATAACAAATCCGTTTCCGGTCGAGGGATCGAGCTTTCACAAAAAGGGGTGAACCAGTGCGTTGGCCGGGGCTTATCTGTCATACAGGGTAATGCGGATACGGATCTACAATACTATCCAAACGATGCTGTAGACTACGCCATATTAAGTCAAACCATTCAGGCAACCCATAGTCCTCGGCATGTTTTAGAAGAGCTCCTGAGGATTGGGCATCGTGCTATCGTGTCTTTTCCAAACTTTGGTCACTGGCGGGTGCGTGCCAGCCTGTCATTGGCAGGAAGAATGCCAGTAACAAAGTCATTGGCTTTTCAGTGGTACGAAACACCTAACATTCATTTTTGCACGATCAATGACTTTTTTGCTCTTTGTGAAGACATGAATATCAAAATTGCAAAAACATTATTCCTTGATCAAAAAGGACAACAGAAAAATCTCATATTTCCCAACTTAACCGGGCAGCAAGCGATTTTCTTGCTTGATCGGGATTAATATTGATCACCTGTAGTTCTTCAAAAGAGCGACAGGTGATCCTTCTTACAGATAACCTATTCCGAAAGAACAAATGAGGGGCTTCGTTCTCACAGCTAACGACAATATCAGTCTTTGGACGATTAGAGAGATTGAAAGACAGGGTCAGTTTCAGCCCTAAGGAAGGATGAAATATCCAGGATACGCGATCCTCTCAGTGTTGCTGCTGATGGCGAAGACACCTTACCTATTTAAACCTCGGTATTTCCCTCGGCATCCCCAACACGAGAGTTATTTTGAAATGCTTGCGGTACATTGGCCAAACTTGGTCGCCTGAGTCCTTGTACTTTTTTAGGTGTGCCAGGAACGTATAGCTGTTTACCTGCCTCAACAGTTAAAACACCTGCAAAGGTTGGGAAAAATCGCTTCCCCATTCGCTCCCACGCCGAAGCTGCTTGCAGGATCGTTAATCGCTGACTTGGCGGAACATAAAGTGAGCGATTGGTACTTATTGGGACAAACAAGGTATCGTTTAGTAACTGCGAAATTTGAGATCGACTAAAGGGATGGCCCCAACCGAAAGGTGTTTTATCAACACGTGCCCAAATACCTCGCCGATTAGGAGCAACGATTAACAACCTGCCATCACTTGTTAACACACGCCAAATTTCACAAAGCATATCCCGAAGATATTCGCTGCTTTCCAAGCCATGTACCAACAGCACCCGATCAACAGAATAATCTGGCAACGGCAGCATCGTCTCATCAACCAGGGAAACTTTCCCGGGGCCGCCTCTGGGCCAGTGGCAAACACCTTGTGAGGCTGGCATAAAAGCCATAACCCGCTCGGCTTCATCTTCAAATTGTGTCAGATAAGGCGTGGTATAACCAAGCCCAAGGATAGATTTCCCGCGCACATCCTTCCAGTGATCTCTAATATTACCACGGATTACATGTGCAGCAGTCTCCCCTAAACGGGTGCTGTAGAATCCTTGAAGATTAACAACGTCAGTCCACATTCTACTCTCTGCCACAAATTACAGCCGATTCCTGAACTTTTCGCAAAAAGAAAAACGGCAGTCGATCTTTAAAACATAGGACGCTAATATCACGTAAACAAATGAAAATCCCAAGACAATAATCAAGACAGTATAATTAACAGCCTTTGACTGGAACGATGAAGACCATGATTAACGTCAAACAGATCCCCCTCCTTAGTGACAATTATTGTTATCTTCTACGAGATAATGAAACCGGGGCTGTCGCGGTTATCGATCCAGGAGATGCCAAACCTGTTTTGAACGAAGCCAAACGCCTAGGCTGGCAGATAACAGATGTGATCCTCACACACCATCACTACGATCATGTCGATGGCGTTGCCGAGATTAAAGCCCAAACAGGCGCGACTGTAACAGGCCCGACAAAAGACACCCATCGGATAGAACATCTCGATAAGACTGTTGATGGGGGGGACACCCTGACTTTTGGATCCCAAACTGCCAAAGTATTTTATGTCCCCGGCCATACCCTTGGTCACATTGCCTACTGGTTCGAAAAATCAGGTATCCTATTTCCAGGTGACAGTCTCTTTGCCCTCGGCTGCGGCCGACTATTCGAAGGCACGCCAGAGATGATGTGGCAATCGTTACAACAATATCTTAGCCTGCCAAAACAAACCGTGGTTTATTGTGCTCATGAATACACCTTAGCAAATGCTGAATTTGCCCTCACGATTGACCCCACAAATAAAGATTTAATTCAGCGTGTTGCTGAAATAAGAAAACTTCGGAGTGAAGGTAAGCCAACTGTTCCAAGTACACTGGATGAAGAGTTCAAGACCAATCCATTTCTGCGTCCAAACGACCCACAAATTAGAGAACAGCTGAAAATGGTATCTGCCACCGACGCCGAGGTTTTTAAAGAAATTCGCTTGCGCAAAGATAACTTTTAATCGCAGCATCGTCTGCCCAATTCACTATTTTAAAATCGAACAGGAGCTTTCCAAAAAATGACCATGCAACTCTGTTTTTCATCGACATCTCCCTATGCTCGTAAAGTCCTAATGGTCGCGATGGAAAAAGGCTTAGAAAATGAAATCGAAGTTACCCCAATGGCAACTTTCACGACGGAGTCGGACATATGGAATCAAAACCCTCTCGGTAAAGTTCCTGCCCTCTCGACCAGAGAAGGTACTGTTCTTTGTGATTCTCCCGTAATTTGTGATTATTTGGATAGCCTATCAGAAGAAAACCCCCTGGCGCCGCGTTCGGGTGAAGCCCGTTGGCAGACCAACAATTTTCATGCCCTAGCCGATGGCATTATGGACGCAAGCATCCAGCGTACTGTAGAGAGACGCCAGCGCCCGGCGGATATGCAATGGGACGAATGGCACAAACGCCAAAGTATGAAAATTGACAAGACATTGCAGTTTTTTGAAGCCGCTCTATCTGCTGGTAAATTTGCAAATACATTTGGGATCGGTGAAATCACTCTGGCTTGCGCGCTTGGATATCTCGATTTTCGATATGCAGACGAGAATTGGCGCAAAGATTGTCCTGCGTTGACAAAATGGTTTGAAGAGATTTCCCGCCGCCCTTCTTTTATCAAGACTTCCCCACCTGAAGGCGCTTAAGACCTAGGTCTCGCACCCCCAATCAAAAGCTAAATGTAATGAACCAGACTGCCAGAGAAATCATCGACAAGCTTGAGCTCCAACCCCATCCCGAAGGAGGTTGGTACAAAGAAACATATCGCCACGACCCCGAAGATGGTGCACGAGGAGACCAGACCGCTATTTTCTTTCTTTTGGAAAAGGGCCAAAGTTCTCACTGGCACCGCATTGATGCTGTGGAGATGTGGCATTGGTATGCAGGAAGCCCTCTTGTTCTTAAGTCTCACGATGGCAAACAAGAGCAAGTCGTAACGTTAGGGCCAGATGTTTTGGCCGGCCAAACACCACAATTTGTTATTCCTGAACAACACTGGCAAGCAGCCAGTGCCGAAGATGGCTGGGCCTTGGTTGGATGCACTGTTGCGCCTGCATTTGAGTTCGATCGGTTTGAGCTAGCAGAACCGGGTTGGAGCCCTGAAAGCTAGGCTGCGGAGTAATCACGCAACATGGTATTAAGCTGGCGCATATCGTCAAATACGGCGATTGCGCCAGCATCAATCAATTTTAAGGATTGCGCTTTAGGGTCTGTGATATGTTCAGCGCCAATAAAGCCAAACACAGATATTCCCGCAGCGACCGCAGCAGATACTCCCGTTGAGGTATCCTCGATCACAAGGGCCTGTTCAGGGGATACACCCATCTTTGAACAGGCAAGAAGATGAAGATCAGGTGCTGGCTTAGGGTGTGTAACCATGGACGAACTAAATCGTCTCTCACTCGGAAAATAATCCATCAATCCAGTTGAATCCAATGCGCTATTGAGGCGATCGGTTCGGCTATTCGAAGCTACACAATAACTGTATCCCAGGTTAGTAAGGGTCTCCTTGATAAAAGGCAGCGTCTTCAATTCAGCTGGAATGTATGAGATTGTTGTTTCTTCAATAATCTGTGCAAAATTTTTGGGGAGACGAACATCAGTCTTCGAACAAAAATGATCTCGAATAGCTTCATCCGTATAGCCCGCGAAATTTTCTGAGACCTCTTGAACGTTTATGTTGATACCATATTCACTCAGTGTTTCCGATACTACCCGAGATGCGAGAACCTCGCTGTCTACCAGCACGCCATCGCAATCAAAAATGATTAAATCAGGGTAAGAAATCATGGGTATAGGAACTCCAAGAGAATAGGTCATACAGATTATGGATTACTTATCGCGCGTTTGTGGCGCAATAAAGACTTCGGACATAAAAATACCCGCTGTATCAGTAGAGGGCTGAACAAGCGGGTATTTTATTACATATATATGGACGATAATTAGTCCATATATTGGCCACCATTCGCGGTGAGAGTGGAGCCCGTTATAAAACCGGACTTTTCAGAAGCAAGGAACACCACGCATTCCGCAATCTCTTCTGGCTCTCCCAATCGACCGACGGGTATCTGAGAGATAATTTTTGTATTGAGAATTTCTTCTGGTACCGCACGTACCATTTCAGTCCCAATATACCCCGGAGCTACGACATTCGCCGTAATCCCTTTACTGGCATTTTCCTGGGCAATCGACTTGGTGAAACCGATCACACCAGCCTTAGCCGCAGCATAATTTGCTTGTCCGAATTGCCCCTTCTGGCCATTGATCGAAGATATGCTAACGATTCTTCCAAACTTGCGTTCTCTCATGCCTTCAATGACACCCCGTGTCATATTAAAGAGAGAATTTAAGTTGGTGTTAATCACCGCATCCCATTTCGCCAGATCCATTTTGTGCAATGTTGTATCACGGGTAATTCCCGCATTGTTTACCAACACATCAATGGGTCCTAATTCCTTTACAACCTGATCAATTCCAGCCTGGCATTCATCAAAATCTGCAACATCCCATTTGAAAACCGCGATCGCGTTTTCATCACGAAAACTTTGTGCAGCTTCGTCATTCCCAGCATAACTTGCCGCCACTTTGTACCCGGCCTCTTTCAAGGCAATAGAAATAGCCGCACCAATTCCTCTGGTACCCCCAGTCACAAGAGCTACACGAGACATTATATTTTCCCTTCATTATTTGTTGTCTCTGGGTATGACCCCAATGTGTATGTGACTTGATTCCGAACCTCAGGGACGAAGAACAGAATCAAACGCACAAAAAAAGGTTGCCCCCCGGACGAAGGCAACCCGTTTACAAAGGCTTAGGTCGATGATGATTGTTTTAATTTTTTTCATCGACCTTCTCCTCATTTTCTCAATCGCGCTCGATGCACAGGGCAATACCCTGTCCACCACCGATACAAAGAGTTGCTAACCCTTTTTTGGCATCCCGGCGCTCCATTTCATAAAGTAACGTTACCAAAACGCGTGCCCCAGAAGCGCCAATTGGATGCCCCAAGGCAATCGCGCCACCATTTACGTTTACGATGTCCGTGTCCCAACCGAGCTCACGGTTTACCGCCACAGCCTGTGCGGCAAACGCTTCATTCGCTTCAACCAGATCAAGATCACCAATATCCCAACCCGCTTTTTTTAGCGCTTTGCGTGATGCCGGAATAGGACCAGTCCCCATAATGGCCGGGTCCACACCCGCGGTGGCCCAAGATACAATTTTAGCCAAAGGCTTCACGCCTTTTTCTTTAGCTTTTTCTTCGGACATCATAACAACCGCTGCTGCGCCGTCATTGATCCCTGAAGCATTACCTGCAGTAACCGTTCCCTCGCGATCAAAAGCCGCGCGAAGTTTACCAAGTCCTTCTGCCGTTGTACCTGGCTTGGGATGTTCATCAACCTCAACAACGGTTTCACTACGACGGCTTTTGACTGTTACAGGAACAATCTCATCCTTAAAGTTTCCAGATTCTTGAGCAATCGCTGCCTTTTGTTGCGAAGCCGCAGCAAAGGCATCCTGATCTTCACGTGTGATGCCAAATTTTTCAGCAACGTTTTCCGCTGTTTTGCCCATATGATAATCGTTCATCGCACACCAGAGACCATCCTTGATCATGGTATCAACGAGCTTCACATCACCCATCTTGGTTCCGGTACGCATGTGAGACACATGTGGGGCCAAACTCATGTTTTCCTGTCCACCAGCAACCACTACGTCAGCGTCCCCAAGGGCAATAGACTGATATCCAAGAGCAACCGTTCTCAACCCCGACCCACAGATCTGGTTAATAAGATATGCAGTCTTGTCACTCGGAATTCCAGCGCCGAGAGCGGCCTGTCTCGCAGGATTTTGACCTTCGCCTGCGGATAAAATTTGACCAAGAATAACTTCATCAACGTCTTCAGGCGCAACCCCCGCACGGGCCAGCGCTTCGCGAATAGCTACCGTACCAAGTTCAGCAGCTGGTACGGTCGAAAGACCTCCACCAAAAGCGCCGACTGGAGTTCGAGCAGCCCCAACAATTACTACACCAGACATTACAGATACCTTTCAAAAAGCTGTATCTTAATTACCTATCGATTAGGTAGATAAGATCAAAAGTTTGTACAACGCGTTTACCAAACCAGACCATAATCATACCCAACTCAACCAGAGCAACAAATGCTGCACTGCAAAATCAATAAAGAACCATAACGATCTTAGGAATAATAAATCAAGGGATTATTACAATTTTTTGACATATAAAATTACAAACAATGTCTAATATTGAAATTATATTGCAATTTCATGTCACTATTTGTTTCATCCAATCAGACACCGGAGTCCAAATTTTTGATTGTGCACTGCGGCTCACAATCATTCCTATATGCCCCAAGGGAGTCTCAAGGACAGTCCCTTTTGATATTTTCTCGGCCAATGCATAAGAAGACTCTGCTGGTACAATACGGTCTCGGCTTGAAATTACGGATAGTGCCGGGACATCCAGGTTCGAGGGGTTAATCTTTTTCCCTTCGATCGACCAAGTCCCTTGTTCTGGTGAATTGTCCCCATACCATCCCTCGAAACATTCTCTGGATACCTTCGCTGTCAAACAGACTCCGTCATTCAACCAGTCCTCCAGAGCAACAAAGTTTCTCTCTTCAACACTCTGTTCTTTTAGACGGGTAAAGGCCGAGAACTTTCTAAGCGAAAGAGTCAGATCTAAAGATGCAAAAAGAGTTTGCAGGAGCTCTTGTGGCATTTCGCCCTGCGCATCGATTAATGGCAACAAACTCGAAAGCCAAGCTCCTTGCTGCTGAATCCTATTCTCTTGTTCATGGGCTTGTCTTTGATCACCTCTTTGATCTTGCTCTTTGTGAAAATCCCAGGGACTGGCCATTAATACCAGAGAACAGATATCGTCTTGGCACAAATTTGCCAGCGCCACTGAAAGCGTGCCCCCCATACAATAACCAAGCAGAATGGGCGGCACCCCTGTTTTCTCTTTCACTTGTCTTAGGGCAGGTTTCAGGTATTCGCAGATATAATCCTCAAGCCCAAATGCCTTTTCCGCATCACCAGGTGCTCCCCAATCCATAACAAAAGGGCGCCAGCCTTCTTTGCCAAGCCAGCGAAGGAAACTGTTATCCTCCATAAGATCCAGAATGTAGTAACGATTAACCAAGGACGGGATAACAAAGACAGGATAACCGTTATCTTTTGGGGCAATATCTCTTAAACAAGCAGATCCCTGAGACCAGAAAACAGATGCATCCAGGGCCTCCCGTTGATAGGGATGTTGTTGGTAACGCTCTATGCCATCTTGATATAAACGAAATTTCTTTTGGATTGCCTGCTCAAGAGCCATAGCAAATTTGAGTTGATCCTCTCCACTCAGTTTATCCGTTATCTCCTGCATCATTTTTTCCGGAATCTCGATTTGTTGCTTCGAGTTCGGAAATTTGTTTTGCAAGAAGCCCAAGCCGATCTTTGAGCTGTGCAAGCTCATCAGGGCTGACATCATGTGAAACGGGAGAGGAACAGGGCTGGTTTTGCGATCGATCCTCTTCATCATACTTTGTTGCGCCTTTTTGAGGTACTGTTGGAACAAAACCGCTGGAGAATTGATTGGCGTCGATTATCTTATGATAAAAAGCTTCCCATTGTCTGTACAGCCCTTCAAGTTCGGGAGGAGAATTTTTGGAC
The DNA here is from genome assembly GCA_913060675.1 of uncultured Rhodospirillales bacterium. GTDB lineage: Bacteria > Pseudomonadota > Alphaproteobacteria > Kiloniellales > Kiloniellaceae > Kiloniella. Next base: position 2,765 of record CAJXUS010000046.1, on the reverse strand, counting down.
ACATCCCATGGCATCAAGTTTTGCTTTGAAACATACGAAACCCATAAATTCAAATAATCTTCGGCCAAAGTTTCAATATCATTTTCGTTTTCCAACGCCCTCTTCCCCAGCTTCATTTCAACTAATATCGCAACGCCAAATGCTATATTCGCACAAGCAACGGCATTTTCGGACAAAAATATCCTTTTTTTAAGCCTTTTACGTGCTCTTCATTGACAGACCCCATCGCAGCGCAGCAATATTTAAGAAGCAGTGCACAAACATCACTCACCCAGCAGCAAAAAGCTGGTAATATATAATAAGCATTGGAGGCGAGGATCTTGGCGACCTCAAAATCAGGGACCAATGACGAAGCAATTGTCATTAAAAAATATGCAAACAGACGACTTTATAATACGTCGACGAGCAGCTACGTCACACTTGATCATCTGTGTCAGATGGTAAAGGACGATGTAGACTTCATTGTCTATGATGCAAAATCTGGTAATGACATTACCCGCTCCGTATTGACGCAAATTATTGTGGAAGAAGAAAGTAAAGGACAAAACCTTTTACCAATTTCCTTCTTACGACAATTGATAGGCCTTTATGGTGATTCCATGCAGTGGGTCGTTCCTAAATATCTGGAACACATGATGGATGGATTTTCTGAAAATCAGGATAAAATGCGCCAGTCCGTACAGGAAACTTTTGGCGGCATATTCCCATTCGGAAATTTGGATGAGATGAACAAGCAGAATCTCGCCCTGTTTGAAAATGCCATGCGCATGCTTTCCCCCTTTCAAGAGGGTGGCAGCACCGCCTCACCCTCACCAGAACAGCCGCCTGAGCAACGCTCTAGCGCCCCCCCGTCTCCAGAAGGAGGGGGATTAAACGACCTCAAGACCCAGGTTGAGCAATTGCAAAAGCAACTCGATGAATTAAGCAAAAAATCCGGTTAAAAAAAGGGGCTTTCAGTAAACCTGAAAGCCCCTTTTTTTAAATATTTTTATCTACTCACACGCGATTACTTTTGGCTGCGGAAAAGAGACTGTATTGTCGACTAGATTTTCTTCGATAATCCAATCGGGTGAAATCTCTGGCTTTCCGAAATGGAACCCCTGTAGTAAATCAATTCCTTCATTTGCAAGAAACTCTGCTTCTTCTGCAGTTTCAACAAACTCGGCAATCGTTGTGTGATTAAGGGCTTTTGCCAGTCCTAATAGGTTCCGCACAAAGATCTGGTTTTCTTCGCTATCCAATATCCCGGCAATAAAAGAGCCATCGATTTTGATAATATCGACGGTCAAAGTCTTGAGATGGCGGAATGTTGTATATCCAGCCCCAAAGTCATCTATTGCAACCTTACATCCCAGTTGCCGCACCGCAGACACAAAGCGCGCAGATTCTTCCAAATCATGTAACGCTGCTGTTTCGGTAATCTCGACAATCAGCCTTTCGGCAAGATCAGGACGAGATTTTACTTTTGACGTAAGAGCTCGGAGCCAGCTTCTGTCAGAAGCCGTTAAGCCTGAGATATTCAAAGCCATGGTAATGTGGGGGTAACGTACGAGATCTTCGAGGGCCAGTTCGAGCACGCGGCGATCAATAACGCGCATCATCCCAAGCTGCTCGACAACCGGTATAAACATACCTGCCGGGACGATCTCTCCATCACGATTATACATTCGCAACAGGGCTTCAACCAAGACCAGTTCATGACTTTGCGCATCGACAATCGGCTGATAAGCCAACGCGACCCTATCTTCTTTTAACGCCAACTTTACTTCTTCACCAATAACCATCGAGGTGCGATAATTCTCACATTGCTCTGTTGTCAGCTTGTAGTGTTTCACACAGTCCCGACCATTCGATTTTGCATCCAGCAAAGCACTTTCAGCTTTGGCAAAAGCATCAAAACTAGTTTTTGTCTGTTCAGGAAATATGACAAAGCCAACAGATACAGTCACATAGATTCTCTCGCCATTAATTTCAAAAGGGGTTTCGCGTACCATTTGCAATACACGATCGGCAATCGCATCTGCTTCTTCTACCGTCGCAACACTCATGATGACGCCAAAGCGATCACCGCCCAGCCTTCCGACGATATCAGCCCCTCTGATGCTTTTATCAAGCCGCTCTCCAACTTCAACAAGCACAGCATCACCAGCTTCAAACCCGTAAGCCGTATTAATCATTCCGAGATGGTCAACACCAACAGCAAGAAAAGCACCTTCGTTGTCGTAACGAATCGCTTGTTCAAGCGCAAAATCAAGGGATTCTCGAAGTCGTAATTTATTAAAATGTCCAGAAAGCTCATCATAGCTTGCGAGGTATTCCAATCGGGCCTCGGCCTGCTTTCTAATCGTAACCGGGCGTAAAACTCCTGTTAATCGCGTGGGAGATCCACTGGTTGAAACCTCAACAGCGCCCCGATCATGTACCCACTGAAAGTTACCAGCCCCATCACGTACCCGATATTCACAGTCGTAATAGGCTTCGCCTGCGAAGTGATCAGTCAGATTTCGCATCCGCGAGGGAAGGTCTTCAGGGTTGATCCGGTTGTGAAATGTTTCACCAGAGGTAGGCACGAGTTTAGCTTCCAGGCCAAACAACGTGGATATCCGACCTAGCCACATCAAGCTATCGGTTGCCAAGTCCCATTCGTACATGACATCCCCAGATGCTTCCAATGCGGTAGTCATCTGGTCTAGCTGAGAGAGATCTATATTATTTCTGTCTCTTATACACATCTCCGAGCCCACGAGACCGAGGCTGATCTCGTA
>CAJXUS010000045.1 GCA_913060675.1 uncultured Rhodospirillales bacterium | reverse complement strand
CTATCCTCTTCGTCGGCAGCGTCAGATGTGTATAAGAGACAGCTTTTTTGGTGTGTGCTTCTTCGATTTCGATCACCAGAACCGGTTTGTCGCGCTCAATGGTTTCTCTTGCACCTTCGATTACCTGCAGCTCAAAACCTTCAACGTCAATTTTGATGAAGCCGACGTTTTCAATCTCCAGATCGTCAAGTTTTGATGTCTTCACTTCGACAGGAAGATGATCTTCGAAATCCTGCACCTGGCTCAAGGTTGACAGTTGGCTGGAATAACCACCAGAAGTTTTGGGAATGCGGAGGATGGATGTGCCGGTTTCATTGGAAAGCGCTACAGAAGAAACACTGGCTTGATGACCAAAACATTTCTCCAAGCGCCGAACCATTTTTGGATTGGGCTCAAAAGCATAAACTTCCCGACATTGCTGTAGTAATCGGTGGGTCCAGCCCCCTTGTTCGCTCCGATATCAATGGCAACTCTATTTGCATTTGCCAAAAAAGGAACCAGATCCAGCTCTTTCTCCCCATTGCGAGAAAATTTACGGGTCTTGATCCACCTGTAAATCGCCGCAGGAAGCAGAGTATCTTGAATTTTTTCATCAAAAGAAATGAGCGGCGCGGAGGTCGTTGGCGATATCATGGAAAAACCCTAAATTGAAAGCTGGAGTTCTTTTGCAACGTGTGTGGATGCCTCCGGTTCTGCAAGTCGTTTTTGAATATTTATGAACATGTGATCGGGTACGGTCATGTGTCAGACCTCTAATTGTGCGGCTTGTCACTTGACCGCGGGCCGGTATGGTAAGTTCGCAGATCAGGTCCAAATCAGAGCCCCGTGCACGAAGCACATGTTGCAAAACTGGTTTTCCTGATCTCGATCTATTCGATCATTTGCCCATACTATTCATAAACCTCCTCACACCCCGACGTGCCGACAAGAAAAGCTATCGGTTTCATACCCTAGCTTCAATCATCGGGTTCTTGTAATCCTCGCCTTTCGTCAACATAGCCCATATCGTCCGTGCCATCTTATTGGCCAAAGCAATTGCAACGACCATGCGTGGTTTACGCATGAGCATACGTTCGAGCCATGACCCTCTGGGAGCTCCTTTTCTGACGGCGACATTGATGAGGGACATAGCCCCTATGATAAGTAATCTGCGAATATCCTTTTGCCCCATCTTGGATGTTCGCCCGAGGATTTGCTTTCCTCCAGTAGAGTATTGTCTGGGAACCAACCCGAGCCAGGCGGAAAAGTTTCGACTTCCTTCAAAAGAGCTCATCTCAGGAGCAAACGCTTGAACGGCCATAGCTGTAATAGGCCAAACCCCAGGCAGGGTTTGAAGTTGACGTGATATATTACTGTTCTTTGCCTCTACTCGGATTGATATTTCAAATTCATCAATTCGCTGTTTTAGATAGTCAATTTGTTGCAGATAAATCATGCTAACCTGACGAATACTATGAGGTAGAGTATCAGCAGTATCCTCAATATATTCAGCGAGCTTTCTAACATTGCGAACCCCTTTCGATACGACAATTCCAAACTCAGCCAAATGAGACCGAAGTGCGTTAACAGCTTGTGTCCGTTGACTGACAAGCAACTCACGCGTTCTAAATTAGGGCTCCTTGCGCTTGCTGTTCTTCAGTTTTGATAGCAACAAAACGCATATTAGGCCGCCCAACGGCTTCAGAAATGGCTTCAGCGTCAGCAACATCATTCTTTTAACGTTTGACGAAGGGTTTAACGTAAATAGGAGCTATAAGACGGACATCATGACCGAACTTCTGTGTCTCCCGAGCCCAGTAATGAGTGCTACCACATGCTTCCATTGCAACCAGACATGTCGGTTGTTTAGCCATAAATCGAACAAATTGAGAGCGGGTCAATTTTTTACGGAAAACAACTGATCCGTCGACGGCTGACCCGTGAACCTGAAAAACCCTTTTTGAGAGATCTACACCTATTGTTGTTACCTCGGTCATGGATGCCTCCTATCTCTATTATGCGGAAATCTCCGCGGTAGTAGATATTCTAATGCCGTCGGGGAGAGGCATCCACTCCATCAGAGCAATCACCAAGCCAAGAGTAAAACCCGTTACTTACGTTACAGAGGACATCCCTTTCTTCTATTAAAATCAATATCCAATAAACACAAGCTCCCGACTTGTTAAACTTCCCAGAGGTGGCCAGCGGTTGCACTTTTTCCTTAATGGCTTTTTCTTTCCTTTCTCTAAATTTCTTTATAATTCTTCTCATCCTTACCCTTTTGTGCAGTATCACTTCTTCTGCTATCTATATCTGCCTTTACTTCCTCCCACGTAAAGGATGGTTCTGGACAAAGGCATAAACCATTGACTAACAACGAAAAAAATCACCAAATCAAAAGAGACACCTGACTAACCCATGCCCATAAAACCAAACCTAAAACCCACCCTCAAACACCGCGTAATCCTTGGCCTTTTCAGTGCAATTCTTGGGCTGCCGGGAATGATTCTGTTCCTTCAACTGTATTCTTTTATCGCCTATTATGGAGATGGTTTTCATAACAGATATTTCGTCGTCCTCAATCCTGAGAGTTTTCTTATTCCCGCAGCTGGTTATTTCTTTGCCGGGCTTTTAATCCTGCCACGCTTTTTTCATTCCCGAGTTTACAAACCGAGGCGTGCCGTAATTGCAGGGGTACTGTTTTTTGCCTTTTTCCTATTGGCCTTTAACCCCTTAATAATCCAACCCTATCCCTTACCTTATGACGTATTAGGGTACGACCTTGCGCCACCTCTCTCTGAACTTGGGCTGGGCTTTCTAGCCCCATTAGTTCCTGAAACGAGCAGCCCTTACTTTGTTCTCTCCATCTTTATGATTTTTACGGTCCTCAGCGCACCTGTGTACGGTTTTCTGAGTTGGGCGTTATACAAATGGCGCTTCAACAAAGCATAACATAGTCGATCCACTTAACCTTTACCTGTCGTTCCTGCATCCTCATGTAGGCGGCCGACACTTATCTCTTTGCGTCTAAGGTAATAATCTAAATGTAATCACGACAAGATCGATAAACCAATCGGTTTATCCGCTTAGGAATAGGTCTTTGCACGTTTAGGGCTTGCCACTTGAGTGATAGAATAGTGATATTAGGCCACAGCATCATTTTCGTTGATGTTTAATTACTGTAATGCGTTTCCCCTATTCGTTCCGAGGTCCAAACATGTCGCAATCTTCTTACTATTCTCCCCAGGGCGGTCTAGCCCCGCAGACCCAGATTTTGACCGATCGCGCCATGTTTACCGAGGCCTACGCCGTGATCCCAAAGGGGACCATGAGCGACATTGTCACCAGCTACCTGCCGCATTGGGATAAGACAAGATTGTGGGTGCTGTCGCGCCCACTTTCAGGTTTTGCGGAAACATTTTGCCAGTACATTATGGAAGTCCAGCCCGGCGGCGGCAGCACTAAGCCAGAGCCAAATACGAACGCACAGGGCGTAATTTTTGTCGTCGAAGGCGGGCTATCGCTTACCATTGAAGGTAAAACTCATGCCCTTATCGAGGGCGGTTATGCTTACCTACCTGCGGGCTGTAACTGGACCCTTGTCAACGACACCGACGCCTTGGCGAAGTTCCACTGGATACGCAAAGCCTATGAAGCCGTCGAAGGAATTGATAAACCCGATGCCTTTGTCACCAACGAAAAAGACGTAGCCCCCACCGCTATGCCCGACACCGACGAAAAGTGGGCAACAACGCGCTTTGTCGAACCAGATGACCTGCGCTACGACATGCACGTTAATATCGTCACCTTCCAGCCCGGCGGCGTGATCCCCTTTGCCGAAACCCATGTGATGGAACACGGGCTCTATGTGCTCGAAGGCAAGGCGGTCTATCGCCTCAATCAGGACTGGGTCGAAGTTGAAGCCGGGGATTATATGTGGCTACGTGCCTTCTGCCCACAAGCCTGCTACGCCGGCGGCCCCGGCCCGTTCCGCTACCTGCTCTACAAAGACGTTAATCGCCATATGAAGCTAGGTGGCCTTTAAGGCTCAGTTAGATAGACCTGATTATTTACGATAATAGGAGCCAGCGAAAATCTGGCTCCGCTCTCCCTTTATGTTGGAACAGCCCTTCTATTCCAAGAGTAAAAACTCAAAGCCTTTTAAATTAAATTAGCCTCTTTCTCGCGCCAATAATTAACAGTTAAACAAGAAAAACATGCCAAGGTGCACCTCGTCGCATGTTGATTGGCAATTCTATTTTGACAAAAAATACGCCGTACACACTCTGCTATATATTCGCCAACTCGCCATACCTTCATTCGAGCAATCAGTTTAGGGCATAATCATGAAGCTAATGCCAACTCTCCGGCTCCGTATATTACTCGCCCTTTATTGTGGAGGCATTGGGTTTATAGTGTTTGAGACTTGTTCTAAAGCCCTTTCAATGGCTTCCCTACAGCAGTATTTTTGTTATTACGAATTTTTGGGCATAAGAACTGTAATCATTATTTCCAGCTTTTCTGCTACAGGATTTTTTATCCTACCGTCATTTTTTTCTCCTGATTTCTATAACAAAAAACAGGCTCTTATTGGGGGCGCAGTGAGTTTTATCCTCGCAATGATTTTCGCACTCGTTATTCTCAGCACCCCAATCGTCTCGAGCACTTTTGTTCTTACTGAAAATAATAGCCTGTTGTCACTCTTGCACGCCGAACACGGAATTTACTCCCCGCCGTCTTTCGGTCAAGCACAAGCGCCGAATACCGTAATTCAAGATTTAGGCCCCTTGAGCTTATTCTTTTTGATTAGTTTTCTGATTTCTGCGATTTATGGTCTACTCACAGCTTGGCCTCTATATCGCTACACCTACCATAACAACAAAAACCAAGCCTATTGGCGTCTAGACAAAACTTAAGAGACTAAAGCGATGATACAGCACTAAGAAACCTTAGGGAATTCCAATGGATTTATCGTCACGTCTGTTGATCAACTCTTTCGCTCAGACGCCTTCCAAAAAGGATATGAGGATTACCGCCGTGAGCTGCCTTTTCAATACCCAAAAAAATGCAAAGGCCCCAATCCCGGTCTGAAAAGCTCTGAACAAGCCTATGAAACTGGTCGGCAGTTTGCAGCCTGGCTAGGGCCAAACTTTTATCGCTCAAATTTAATTTGCCTAAGATCCAAATTTTCAGAAGCCGTCCGCTCTAAAAGCATCATTTTATAATCCATCCTCCAGCGTAATTTATTTCCATTGGAATGTCTCTGCCCCTTCACAGTCATCGGTACTAGACAAGTTACTTAAACTTTTGAAATTGAACGGCCCCCCCTGGCTCTAAACGGTGAAAAAGATAAATTCAAACATCGCCAAAAAACACTCGACTTACGGGTGTTTTTTATCTTTACTGCACTCATGACATATAAAGCACCATTCTTTCTTCGATTTCTCTTGGGCTTTTATGCCTGTCTGATCGCGTGTTTTTACATGATGATTTCGAATAAAATTGTTATCCTAACCCATGGATTCAGCCTTGAACTCTTTGTCGGGGCCAATCACACCAGCTACCTGCTCTACAAAGACGTTAATCGCCATATGAAGTTAGGCGCTCTTTAGTACTTTCTACCTATAAAACTGAGATTATTTGAAGGGGACGAAAGGTTGTCCACATTGAGAATAGGCGTTTTCATAACAATTAAGAGTAGAATATTTCATTCGACTTATGAATACTATTGCCCTTTACTGCTCGCTAGACTTAAATTCAGAAGCAAAAAAGGCAGTACGATATGAGTGAGCTATCGCCCCCACCCATCTCCCTTTCTCTACGCCTTTTACTTGCAGCGATTACCGGCCTTAGTTTTTATCTGATCTTCGGCCTCGATGCTTCTAATGCCAGCTACTCTTTTAGCTCAGAAGATGCAAAAGGAAGTGTAGAAGTTGTTAAAAGTGCAAAAATTGTTATGGGTGACGATTTTCTCTCTATTCCTGGCGCTTTAATCGCTGGATATTTTATCTTTCCAAAATACATAGAACTTTTTGAGTACAAAAGAGAGCGCGCCTTTAGGGGAGGTGTATTTACGTTCTGGGTGGCACTGGTTCTTTACCAAGTTACGTCTTTGGCGGTCACCCTGATAAACTCTGATAATTTATCGGAAATTTGGCTGTCGATCCTAGGTTCGCACCTTCTTTTCCTTTTACTTGCAAGCATCCTTCTGCCCCTGCTTGGTGGTTGGATTGCAAGGGTCATATATGGTTTGATTTTCCGCTTTCGTGACCGTTTCACCTCAACACATTTAGCTGTGTTTGATTGAGAAACACAGCACCGGACAAGAGAAGAAAATCACGAAAATGAATTCAATAACAAAGATACAGAAGATGAGGATATCTAGCATTTTACGCCTTTCCCTTGGCCTCTTCGCCGGAATAATAGCCTGCTTATCTAGTTTTCTCGATGGTAAAATCACCAATCTTCAGCATGGTTTTGCGGCGGGTGGATACCAGCTCTTTGACCTCACAATATTACTTTCCTGTCTTATCCTTGGCTTCCTTCTCATAACCCTCCTTTTCAAAAAAGTGACCTCTGAAGTAAAACCCAGGACCCGAACAGGTACTGCTATCAAAGGCATCCTCATCCTTATTATTACAATCCCTTTTCTCTTCTCTCTTTTTCTGATTTTTTATTACATATATTTACGCCTGGGTCCGTCACCCGCAGTCGTCGCCTTACAGCTTGGTCCATCGGGGGGAGGTATTAGTCTGGCATCATTTCTTTCCGGATTTTTACTGGGATCCACCCTCCTGCCCCGTTTCGTTTTCACCGGTACTTATGCCCCCAAACAAGTCATCCTTGGCAGCATGCTAGCAGGGATTTTTGCCTTAACCCTCTTCACTTTTATCAGTGTAATTGAAGAACGTTTATCGATTTTTCAACTGGAGGGAATTCTTGAATTTCCAGGCCTGCATTTTCGATTTATTTTAGAAGGATTCCTATACCGATTATTTAATTTTATATTTTCTACATATGGCCTAAGTATATTCGTTCTCCTGCCCCTATGGGGTCTCTTTGGTTGGTTTGCCCATCGCTGGCTCTTTCAACGTCAACATCATTTTTACCCTCAAGATCTCGAGGTGTTTGAATGACCTTCAAACCTAATTCGGTTTATTAATCTCGATACCGAGATACTTTGTAAGCTCCATTATTTTAACAATAAAATAGCTGCCCGATCCTTCCAAATTGGTCTCAATCATTGGAGTAACGAATGGCAGTTATTTTTTCTGTGGCATCATCTTCGTCTTTCCCGACAAAGCTAGAGACAACCTATGAATACAGCTGTGGTGGTCGGGTCGCGGCGGAGTTTGATGCGCGGGTAAACATAGGATTAGAGGACGGTGTTTTACTTGTAGGCGAAGTAGAACTCTATGGCTATGACGACAATCACCAAGGCGCTTACGAGATTTGTAACGACAACAACATCGCTGAAAAAGTACGCTCATTTATCTTAAACAGCTATGTAGAAACCACGCGAGCTTTTGAGATTTTGTCGCGATCCTCACCCAACAGAAATACATCTCCAAAGGATCAGCCTAACTCACTCTTTGAGGATTTTATTGGTGCATATAAACAATGCCACTTCGTTCAAAAATCCCCGTAAATCCGGCCTGTAATCAACTCCTAAAAGCTACAATAGGTTATATTGAAGATGAATAAATAACGATACTTTTCACATAAAATATTGCGACAATAACACTCTCTTAACGAGCGAAAGTGTACAATGAAGCTTCTTTTGGTGGTATTTCATAATAACACTATAAGATTATTGGTAAAATATAAGAAAATATTTTGATTTTAAGCGTCGATAAGAGGTGTGTTTTAGGATTTTAGTATTACCATTGCCGAAGGGTGTGTCCAGATGAATGACAATAAGCATTATCTCGAAAATGAACTCTCTTTTTTGGTTAAAACAAATCAGGAAATATTTGAATTTTTGCAACATTCAACTCTGGATGGTTTGTGGTATTGGGATCTGGAAAAGCCCGAAATTGAATGGATGAACGACAGTTTTTGGAACTTGTTGGGACATGATCCAAAAACCAAAGAACACCTTGTCTCTGAATGGCAAGATCTTATCCACCCTGAAGATCTAGTCACCTCCACAGAAAATTTTAATGCGCATTGTAAAGACCCAAGCCACCCCTATGACCAAATAGTCAGATACAAACATAAAAACGGATCAACCGTTTGGGTCAGGTGCCGGGGAATGATTCTCCGAAACGATGAGGGCACCCCCATTCGCATGATCGGAGCCCACAATGACCTCACCGGGTTAATGCTCACCCAGCAGCGTTTAAAACAACAAACCGAAAGCTTGAAAAGAGAAATAAGCCGCAGGCAAGAATCAGACCTCGCCAATCAGGCCAAAGACCAATTCCTTGCCAAGATGAGCCACGAACTTCGCACCCCTTTAAATGCCATCATTGGCTTTTCCGAAGCCATGCTTTTGGGGCTTTGCGGCGAACAGAGCGACAAACAGACAGAATACATAGAAAACATCAAAAATTCTGGTACTCATTTATTGGCTCTGGTCAACGACGTACTCGACCTCGCAAAAATAGAAGCAAGTGAAGAAGAGCTCTATGAAGATCCGATCGATATACCTTCTGTTATGAATAGCTGCCTTCACTGCATTGAATCTCTGGCGGATCAAAAAGATGTGACGCTGTCGGTTGATATTCTAAATGAAATCCCTGAACTCTACGGTGACGAAAGACGCATCAGTCAAATTTTTACAAATCTCTTGAGTAATGCGATCAAGTTCTCTCCTGAAGGGGAAAGTGTCTCCTTTTCTGCGCACCATTCTGATGAAGGATCTATTGTCGTCGTGGTTCATGACAACGGTCCTGGGATTGCCGCCAATAATATCAAACAGTTAACCAAGCCTTTCCATCAAATCGGGGGGGACATTCATTCAACCCCTCTTGAAGGAACAGGCCTTGGGCTTTCGATCTGCAACTCTCTCACCGAACTCCATGGCGGCACTCTGACGATTGAAAGTCAGCTTGGAAAGGGAACCTCGGTTACCGTTTGTTTCCCTCCTGAAAGAAGTATATCAGCAATACCAATATTACCACATTACGAGGAACATCCCATCGTTACGGCTGGATAAAAAAAGACCGATAATCAGTCAATTTCACTGATGATATATGTCAATTATGGCATCTGTCCCCTGAATATGCTCCTGAATGTCCCCTATGAAAATTACTGGGCAAAATAGTCATTGCCCCCTATGTTTGCAAAATATACCCTTCATACAATTAAACTTTCCTAGACGATAAGAACAACGTCCTGAGAACCACAAATCATATCAGGGAAAATAAATGCAAGCTGCATTCTACATTTTGAGACTGGGTGTTCTCTTTGGGGCCATTTCAGCCTTTGCCCTCTTCTCTCCGTTACAGGCGGATACGCTAGCCACAGATACCGACCATAAGGAAGTTCAAATTCCTTCTGAGTTTGGCTACACAAATGATGCGCTTTATTTCCCAGGCAATCCTCCAAAATCTAACTCAAAAAACATAGCCGTAATACTGGTCCATCAGTATTCATCACACAAAGAAAGCTGGATCGAATTCGCCCAGAAGTTACAAACCAAAGGGATAACGTCCCTATCCATAGAGGACGTCGGTCGACGTGACGTATTGGATGCGATTAAATTTCTCGCGAGTAAGGACTATCACAAAGTTATGTTGGTTGGAGCTTCCATGGGCGGAGGATCCGTTCTTCAAGCCAGTGCCCAATCAGAAGGAAAAGTAGAAAAAGTCGTTCTTTTAAGCACAACTTCTGCAACAGCCATCACCGACCCAAAGATTGCCAAGCTCTTTGTCGTTGCAAAGTCAGATATGTGGGGGTCCGATAGTTATTCAGTTTTTGAAGAAACCAGTGACCCAAAAAAAATCATTGAATACGACGGCTTTGCCCATGGGCAGGATTTATTAACTGGAGAGTACGGAAAAGAAGTTACCACACTCATCATCGATTTTCTCATGACCCCGTGAGTTCCTATTTAAAGCCAAGCCAAATGCCATAATTCGCACCTGTTATCAGAAAATTTGATAAATTCGTGTGTAAAGTTACTTTTATTCTTCTTTTAGTAGTAAATTGTATTATAATCTAAATCAGGAAAACATAAGGTTATGAGATAAATAACCATCTATTAAAACAGTACTGATAAAACGCGTTATGCAGTTTTAGACCATTTGAAAAATGAATTTCACTATTCTAATTGATCCAGAACTCGCTTCACCAATTACGGTATTCTCGTTTAATCAGAAGGAGCAAGAGGTTTTAGGGTTTGTCGCCACTGAACGCAGTAATACGCAGCAATACACCGAAAAACACAAAAAAAGTATAGAGAACTGCGTCCAACCTATTCGTTAAAATAAGAGTAATTGGGGACGTTACTTATGCTCATGAACCTTATCTTCAAAGACCTTCCAATTGGATTGTGCCACTTTGATACAGATCTTCGTTATCTCTACATTAATGACTGGTTGGCAGAGATTCATGGCCTATCTGCGGACCAGCATATAGGGCGTTCTATTGCAGATGTTCTTCCCGAAGCGGCAGAACATGTAAGTAAACCGATACGAAAAGTCCTCGAGACAGGAACACCCCTTTATGGCGGGGAAGTGTCGGTTGAAACTCCCGCGCATCCAGGGGTAATCAGAACCTTTCGCCATAGTTTTATTCCCGTCAGGTCTGAGGGTGGAACCATCATCGGCGTCAGTGGTGTTGTCGAAGAGATAACAGAACTAAGATTGATCGAAAAATCACTACAACAAGCAAGTAGGATGGAGGCCGTCGGCCAACTTACAGGGGGCGTGGCCCACGACATCAACAACCTGCTTGCCGTCATGATGGGCAATACAGAAGTACTGGCTCAACAGCTTGGTGACGATGAAAGTTCACGGAAAAATATTCAAGCCATTATCAGAACGGTGGAAAGAGCCTCTTCTCTAACAGACCGCCTTCTTGCGTTTTCACGCCAACAAGATCTCTCCCCGACACCTACTCAACTAACAGATATGATCTCGGGACTTGAGGATCTGTTACGGCGATGTCTCGGTGAAACTATTGATCTAAAAATCAGATTAGCGCCGGGTTTATGGCCGGCCTTGTTAGACCCAAATCAATTTGAAAATGCCCTCGTCAACCTTGCTTTAAACGCCCAGGATGCCATGCCCAATGGGGGGTTACTCACCTTTGAAACATCCAACGTATCCTTAAAACAAGGGGATATGGATTTCAGTAAAGTTAACGGCAAAAATGTTTCACAAGATGAAGTCCTGATCGGGGACTATATTATGATCAAGATCAGTGACACCGGCACGGGAATGAGCCCAAAGGTGCTCGACAAGGTCTTTGAACCCTTCTTTACAACAAAGGATATTGGTAAAGGCAGTGGTCTGGGCCTTTCCATGGTCTATGGCTTTGTTAAACAATCCAACGGCCACATCATTATCGAAAGCGAAGAAGGCAAGGGCAGTACCGTTAAACTCTACTTTCCGCGTTCAAAAGAGGCCCCCCAACCCGTTGAAGCCGCTGTAGAGGAAACTCATACAGGCGCGCCTGGGAACGGTCGTATCCTGATTGTTGAAGACAACGATGATGTGCGCGCTGTTTCCAAGAATATATTAGAAAGCCATGGGTACGATGTCACCGAAGCCAGAACGCCGGAGCAGGCGCTCAAACATCTTAAAGTATCAGAATCTTTCGATTTACTCTTTACCGACGTGGTCTTACCCGGAGGCATGAACGGTATAGAAATTGCGGACCAGGCAATGCAACTTCACCCGCAGATAAAGGTATTATACACAACGGGTTATTCCGAAAATGCAATAGCAGAATCTGCGGGCACAAAACCCAGAGAACCTCTGTTAAAAAAACCCTATCGTCGGATGGATCTGCTCTCAAAAATTCGGGCACTTCTGGATGTTAAATCCATTCTGGTTATCGAAGATGACAAAGACATTCTTGGTTTAATCAAAAACGGTTTGCAAGGTTATGGCTATAGCGTTGCCACAGCCACTGGAGGCACTGAAGGTTTGAAAACTTTCAAGTCGGGCCAATTTGATGCCGTCGTTATGGACATGATGATGGAAAATGGAGAAGGCTTTGAAACCCTGGGCTGGTTAAAAAACTTAACCCCGGAAATCAAGATCCTTGGTATATCGGCAAACCCACAGTACCTCACTATTTTCAAAGCTCTGGGGGCAACGGATACGCTTAGAAAACCCTTCAAGATGGATAAACTGATCGCTCGATTACAAAAAATCATGGATTAGAAACTAAGTATTCCAGAATATATGCGTTTACCAAGACATATATGTTTATTGGGGGATAAGTTTTATCTGGGTGTAATAGTTTTTCACTCAAGCCCCCTGAGATGAGAAGCCCCCGGGATAAGAAGCCCAGAGAGGAGAACTCTGAGGAGAACTCTGAGGAGAACGGCGGGTCCGCAGAACAACCAATATCCCTAAATATTACTCAAGCCCCATATTACTCAAGCCCCAGCGTCTTCACCTTCGTATCAAACCATGCCGGATACTCATCAACGTAGCGCCCCAAACTCAGAAGCAAGGCTTCGCGTTTAGCATTTTCGAGAATTCTAAGGCGTTCTTTGTGATAATACGCACGACGTACGGGAACGATGTATTTCTCTGGCACACCAGAATTCAGCTTATCAAAAAGGTGTTGCAGATCCACCGGGATCGCCGCCATATCCTGGGTAATAGAAGGAACCAGACTTGCCAGTCTGAGCTCGAGCTTATCGGTTGGTAAACCGGCTATTTTCTTCAGGTTATCCAACTGGCCACGAATGGCATCAACCATAACATCGGCATGCCAATCCAGACGTGTGGCGAGCAGTTTGTGATTAAACTCAACGGTACTCATTCTGGCATCTAACAGCCACGAATTCTCTACCACGATCATATCATCATCATTTTGATCTGCGGGACTGCCTACCCCTATTATATTTTTAGCCTCCTCCGCACTTAGATAAATACCGTTGTTTCGACCGGGGCCTTGGTAATGGGTCAGCAGCCGATCCCACGATTGAGTTTTTGGAACGTTCAGGCTCCACTTTTTCTCTCCCGGTTTGTTGGGTATTCCAAGATCAAAAATCAAAGAATAACGTTTATCTGGCCAACTTCTGCGGTGGATAATTGCCCGAAACTTCAGATCGTAAAGGCTGATATAGCTCCATATATTTTCCGGAATTTGTGAAATAGCAGCACTTCCCCCCGGCGGTTGAGGTAAGGGAAATCGGGTATCGTTGGGAAACCACCACATAATTTGTGCTTGAGTTACCGCTTGGCCGTCAACGTTTTCGACCTGCCATCCGACATCATAGTCGAACCCAGGATAGTCACTTTGTATTCTCACGCCTTCTTTAGGTGGGCTTGCAGATTGCTTGAGAAATTGGAAACTCCCTGCTTCGCGCCCGGCAATATCCGCGTTCGCGCTTTCAGGTGCCAAGGACAAAAATGCCGATACCCCAAGAATACAGGTGACCTTTATCAAATATGATTTGAAGCAAAAATTGATCAATTTTCCAACCATGCTTCGACCTCCTGCCCAAAGGCTGTTTGTCGTTGTTTGAGCGACAACTTAGGCTCCCCCGGAGCAAGCTTGATCGCACCCATTTTCTCAGGTAATCCGGTATATTCTGCTGCACGGAAGTAGCCCTCGACAATGTAGGTGGCAATAGCAGGTAAAACGTACTTCTCGCCCTCGACAAAATCGCGTACGGGGGCGTAGTTATGCGCCCCGTAACTCAAACCAAAAAAGACGGCGCCAGCATAAAGCGCATAGCTAAACCGCTGAGAGCTCAGGATTGATAGAATGAAAATAGCTGCCCCGATAATCCCACTGACAATCGCGATGTTATATAACTCTTCCCAGGCCATAACCCGCGTGACCAACGGTGTTGTCATTGCCAATACTGGCAACAGAATATAGATCGCCAGCACCATCACCCCGATCAGCATTCCAATCGGACCGCCAATGGATTTCGCTTCTCGCCGTTTTTCCGCTCTCAGGACGGGTGCGGCGTCATCAACATCCTCATAACTATCCCCGGAACCATTCTCATAATCATTTCCATCACGCCCGTCAGGACCTTTTGGGAAAATATCCGGCCAATCTTCGGGATAGGTGCTCTCTAGTTCCCCGACAGTACCCGTGACAGGCCTATCCGCGGTCAAAGGACCGTCAATCGGCTCCAGGACAAGAACCGCTTGTTCAATACCTGTATCATTAGAAATTGATCGTGCCTTATCTTCTCGTTCTTTGCTGTCATGTTCTTGATCATGAGGGATGTCCTGAGCTTCAACCTGCTCTCTCAACACCAATTGAACGGCCTCATCAAAGCTTTCAATTTCATGTCTGGATTCAACAGAAGATAACGGAGGGTTTCGGATTTCCATCTCCAAAATAAAGGATCGACGTTCTTGCAACAGAAAATCAACCAGATCACCGGTTTCCATCTCTTGCAACAGGGGCAAACCCTGCTTTAATGCCCTCGCCTTTTCTTGCGCCAAGTCTCACTCCCCGTTGGTGACCAGCTTGGCCCCCTTTTACTCAATAACTTCTTTGCATAATCAGTTTTGAAATATCTTAACCACAATAAAAATAATATTCGTAAAGATTTCTCGCTCTTTAAAATTATGCCTTCTTTGAGCAATCTGAAGTGAGAACAGCAGAGGGATCAATGATGCGGTATCATCAGGCCGCGGACATTCATGATCCTGGCTTAGAGCGTTCACTATCCAAACAGCGATCCGCAAATGTTTCTGCCTTGTATTCCAAGGTCAGTTCCGGATCGTCCTCGGCATAGATAATATCCAGTCCCTGCCCGCCCAGGCTATCCCAATAGGATTTTTGCCCGATCTGTTTGTTAAAGCTGGTTTCGATTACCGCGCCATCGACTTCAAAGCGGTGCAGCACGTTAAAACCGCGTCCCATGCGCGACTTGGTCCCCATTACTGTGGCCTTGGCAAGGCTTCCGCGACTATAGATATGCAGGGTATTGCCGACCATTTCCATCATGGTCCACCACAGATAGACCGACACCAACAAGGAAACTGGCACGGGTACATTGAGGGTTAGGTCCAGTTTTATACCGCCCTCGAAAGTAAGCCCGCCCAGAACCCACAACAGTAAAACAGCAATCACAACCGCAAGCAGACTATAGCAAAAAAAACGTCTGAGATAATAAGACCGCACAGCCGGATTAACCCGCCCTGCCGCTTTTAGTTCGCGGTAATGAGACAAAAAATCACGGGCACCGACATGGAGAAAAAACTCAAAAAGAAACGACATTTAAACAATCTTAAATTAAGGAAAATTGATCTATAAAAGAACGGTGCAGCTATAGTGCCTGTGTTGCGCTGTCAGCGCAAAATTTATTCCAATTCTGACACGAAATGGACACAGGCAATTTAAGAACCACCGACGTTATTCATGTCATCATCTTACGTCGATACATTTTCACGTTGCGACATCACCAAAGCGTATGACTTATGTATAGAGACCCGTGTAATAAAACTCAGCACCTCTGCCACTAAATTGGTGCTGTATCAATCATGCTATTCTGGTTGTTTACTTCATCAAACCAACTGCTAATAAAAGGCCTTTCAACCCTCCACTCACTATAAAGGGACCGCACATCCATCAATGACAGTGCGCATCCTAAAACAATGTTTTGAAAAGTAAAATCAGCTTTAACCTCCATACTTTCCATCTTATTTTCAAAGTATTGAAGACACCGAATTGCTCTTTGATGCTCTATGTCCAAAAGAAATAATGATTGATTTTCTTGCTCTCGCCGTAATTCTCGTACCCAAGCGGCAATACCTTCAAGAAATCCAAGAGCCATCGTTTCAAGTTCTTTATCTTTCATGCACTCATTTGAAGAAGGGAACAAAAGAGGATCTGAATTCGTCTGATCAAAATATGAACAAATAGTTCGTGTTTCCGCCAAGACAAATTCATCGTGCACAAATGTAGGCACCCGACAAACAGGGCTATACGCCAAAAGGGGACTGTCTGGAGTACGATTGATTACTTCAATTTCTTCTACAGTTTTTAATAATTCACACTCGCGCAATGCAACCCGAGCAATACGTGCAAATGGAGAATTTTGTGAATAAAACAATTTCATTCGTTCACCTTAGCAAAAATGTCAATCTAGTAATCAATTACGACGACAAGACGACTATATTAGAAATTATATTTCTACTCTTAGGCCTCCCCCGCGAACTCACCCTGGATCCAGTCGATGAAGGCGCGGGTGGCGGGGGTTTGGCTGTGGCGGGCGGGGAGCATCAGGAAGTAGGCTTCTTGCATTGGGACGCTGTGATCAAAGGGCCTAACCAGTCGACCTTGGTCGATCATGTCCTGGACCAACACGTCGTGCCCCATGGTCAGGCCCGCCCCATTAACGGCAGCGGTCAGGGTGATGGAGTAGGTTGAGGCCAGATTGACGATTTGATCCGCAGGCAAACGCAAACCTTGATCTGATAACCAGGCCTCCCAGGAACACAATACGGCACTGCAATCAAACAAGCGGTCTTTGCGCCAGTCGGCGGTGGCGGCCACTTCAGGGGAACACACGGGATAGAATGATCCCTGGGCCAGGCGTTCGGCACTACCAGATTTTGCAATTTCACGGCCATAGCGGATCACGACCGAGGCCGAGGGTTCGGTCTGGGTGGTCCAAATTTCCGACACCACATTTATGCTGAGCCAGGGATGTTTATCGAGTAATCTCGACAGGCGCGGGGCCAGCCAAAAAATCGAAAAAGCCATGTTGCACTGAATGGTCAGGCGCTGATGGCGCTGGCCCCCGGTGAGAGATTGCGTGCCGGCCTGCAGGCGTTCAAAGGCATCCTGGATTACTGGAAGATAGCGTTCCCCTGCTTCGGTCAGATGCAAAACTCGGGGCTGGCGGATAAACAGCGGATGGCCGAGATGTTGCTCCAGGCTTTTGATCTGTTGTGATACCGCCGACTGGGTCATGTTCAGCTCGCGAGCCGCCCCGGTGAAGGAAAGATGCCGGGCTGAGGCCTCAAACGCGCGCAGCCAGTTCAACGGCGGCAGTTGTTTTCCACTCATTCGTTTATGCTCTCTCCATTTTTTGAATAACCACGCCCTGAATAACCAAATCTTGGGTGCATTAGTTATGCATTAGTTTGACTTATGACAGTACGTCACTTTTCTCGTTTGTAAAGTGACGCCAACTCTTTCAGTCTATGTCAGGCAATCTAAGTCAGAACTTAAAAACGAACTCAGTATACTGATAGGCACAAAATGACCTTCAGATCTGAAAATATACAAAATCTTGGGAATAAAACAGATGTCACACGTAACAAGCCGCCGGACTGGCGAAAACTACGATGCAAAAGAATGGGCGCTCCGTGTAGATCTCGCCGCTGCATTTCGTCTTGCTGTGCATTTCGACTGGCATGAGTCCGTGGGCAACCACTTTTCTGCCGCGGTATCAAGCGATGGCAAGAAGTTCCTTTTGAACCCAAAGTGGAAACACTTTTCTGAAATCTGTGCCAGCGACTTGCTTTTGCTGGATGCTGATGATCCCGAAGTCATGAACGGTCCAGATGCGCCCGATACTACCGCTTGGTGCATCCATGGCGCTGTCCACGCCGCCGTGCCAAATGCCCGGGTTATCCTTCACTGTCATCCAATTTATGCCACTACTCTGGCAACCCTGAAAGATCCGTCTATAAAGCCGATTGATCAGAACACAGCGCGTTTTTTCAACCGCATGTCCATCGACAGTAACTTCAGCGGCCTCGCCGATGAAGCAGAAGAAGGCCAGCGCATTGCCCGTGCCTTTGGCAATCAATCGATCATGATGATGGGCAATCACGGCGTATCAGTCGCCGCCGACACCGTGGCACAAGCCTTCGAAGATCTTTATTTCCTCGAACGCGCTGCCAAAACCTTGATCCTGGCTTATTCCACCGGACAAGAGCTGAACATCCTAAGCGATGAAATAGCAGAGAAAACCGCACAAAGCTGGGAAGAGTTTGGCGACGCCGCCTTTGCCCACTTTGACCATCTCAAGGCCATGCTCGATAAGACAGATCCCTCTTATAGGGAATAGTTCGGCCTATCGGGATTAACTCGGCTTACCGGAAATAAAGGCCATAAGGCCTCCCCATAAGCGGGCCAATAGCACAAAATATCAAAGACGTCGTCTCGCATTTAGAACCGCGGATGATTAGAGCACCCAGAACTGGCACCTCCAGATTTGGCCAAGCCTTTGTCCTGCCTGCTCGTCTTTGATCAACTTGCTTGATAGATAAATCTCAGGAATGAAGATTATGTCCAACGTATCACAAAACACGACACCCGAAGATAGCCCCAACCTTGCCTTTGTCGCGACCAACGCGGCTTCATCCGGCATCAAACTCGACAAGAAAAAGCTCAAAGCCATGTCGCGGAGATCAGATCGGCCCGGCCTGATCTACCTCGCACAGTGGTTTGGCTTTCTGATCGTTACCGGAGCGATGATCCCGCTGGCCATAACCTACACGCCGGAAACCTGGGTTCTTGGCAGCTTGATTTGGGCGAACCCGGTGTTATGGGTGGCGATGTTTATCTATGGTATCTTCTTGAGCGTGCCATCGTATTCCATGTCTCACGAGACCGCGCATGGCACCGCATTTAAAACCCGCTGGCTCAACGAAACCGTGCTCTGGTTCACCTCATTGATCTATGTGGAAGAACCGCTGCACCGCCGCTATACCCACACCAATCATCACACCTACACTTGGTTTGTTGGTAAAGACAGCCAAATGCCCTTTGATACTCCTATGGATTTTAAGGGCTGGCTGCTCGAGATCACAGGCCTCGGCCTGGCTCAGTTTCACCTCCATGCGCTTCTTCGTCTAACAGTTGGTAATTTTAGCCCGATGATGCGCGAAGTTTTTCCAGAGGCTGAGCTACCGAAACTAACCCGCAATGCCCGGATCTTTGTCCTGATCTACGCCGCGTTGGCTGGCTTGGTCATCATGGGTCAGATCTGGCCACTGCTGTTCTTTGTCATTCCCCGCATTATAGGTGCACCCGTGATGTTGCTCTTCACGCTGATACAGCATGTGGAACTACAGGAGAATTCCCCCTCGATCGTGCAATCTACCCGTTCGTTCACCACGTCATGGCTCGGCCGGTTTCTCTACATGGATATGAACAACCACGTCGAACATCATCTCTATCCCCAGGTGCCTTACTATGCCCTGCCTGATTTACACCGGGCGATCAAAGATCAGCTCCCTGAAAATGATCCCGGGTTTTGGCGCACTAATCTACAGGTTCTCTCTGTCGTGTTCCGGCGTTCTCTCGGTCGCAATACCAAAGCCGCATCCATCCGTCAGGCTCCGCACATGATCACCGACGGTAGTTATGAACGGGTTGCCGGAAAAACCATGTAAGAAAAATGGCGTAAGTAAAACCATGTGAGCAAAACGATGTCGGCAAGATGGTGTAAGCCACTTCGAGAAGTGGACACTAGTGTCCAGGAGAGAACAAGAATGAGTTTAAAAAACATCTATACCTATGGCGGCCGCCCTGCCAAACGCAACCTAACGGTGGCTGACATCCAAGCCAACAAGGCTCGGGGCCTCAAAATGACCCAGGTCGATGCACAGACACGCGATGAAGCTGCGATGCTGGCGGATCTTGGGATCGACGTCATTACTATTGCCGATCTCGATATCGACGAAGTCCGCGGGGGTGCTCCCGATACTTTCGTCACGGGATCGCAAACCATGGTTCAATATGTGAGCGAAGACGAAGCCCTAGGTGCCGCAATCCGCTGTGCCGAACGCGGTGCGGATGCAATCTATACCCCGCGGGGCCTCGGCGTGGTTGAGCGCCTTTCGAAAGAAGGCTTGGCGGTTCAAGGACACCTTGGTTTGGTTCCGCGCCGATCAACCCTGGTCGGGGGACTGCGCACCATCGGCCGCACAGCCGAAGAAGCCATGGCCCTGCTCGAAGATTTTCGCCGCCTCGAAGAAGCAGGGGCTTATGCATGTGAAGTCGAATGTGTTGCCGTCGAAGCATTGGAAGCCATCCGCAACCACACAAACCTTGTGACCTACTCCATCGGGTCTGGATCGGGCGGCGATGTGATCTTTTCCTTTTTGATGGACATCTGTGGTGATGTCGAGAATCCCCCGCGCCACGCCAAGGCCTGGGGCGATGTCCTGTCTCTTCGCAAAGCCATTGCCGTCGAACAGGAAAAAGCCGTCGGCAGTTTTAAATCAGAAGTAACGGCAGGATCATTCCCCGATCCCGCTCATACCGTGAGCATGAAACCGGGCGAGCAAGAAAAATTCTATGAGGCACTAGAAGGCTGGAGGCCACTACACCAATGAATGACGCAACAGATTACTCCAAAAAATTCCCGGCCAAGCCACAGCCTTTGACGTTGGAACAGGCCGCCTGGATCACCCCACCCGTTCAGGCCGTGGATACCGAAGGTATGATCGACGTGCCCCGCATGCGGGCCTACCGTCAAAATCGGCTGCGTGAACAGATCAAAAAACAAGGCCTTGATGCCATCATTCTGGTCGAGCCTCTCTCTATCCGCTATGCCACCGGGGTGCGCAACTGCACCCTGTTCCAGATGCATATTCAGGCGGGTTACCTTTTTATTCCCGCCGAAGGCCCCGTAGTTTATTTCGACAGTGAACCTGGTCGCCAAACCGGATCTCAGCTGGAAACCATCGACGAAATCAGAGACGACCTTTTGCCTCTTTCTTTCATGTTTGCGGGCAACCGCCACGAGGAATGGACCCGCAACTGGGCTCGGCAGATGGGCGATTTGATGCGCCAACACTGCGGCGACGGCAAAAGGATCGGGATCGAACGCCCCGGTATCCATGCTGAGCAAGCCTTGATGGCCGAGGGCTTTATCTTAAGCGACGTGGCCCCTGTTCTGGCCCATGCCCGCAAGATCAAAAGCCCAGAAGAAATTCTGGCCATGAACCAAACCATTGCCGTGGCCGAAGATGGTATGACCCGCATGCGCGATATGCTCCGCAACGGCATGATGGAACAAGAGCTCTGGGCCGTAATGTGGCAAGCGTTGATCGAAGGCGGTGGAGAGTGGCTCGACTATCGCCTGTTGGCCTCTGGCGAGCGCACCAATCCCTGGCAGCAAGAAGCCTCCAGCCGTATGATCCGCGCTGGGGATATGGTGGTGTTTGACTGTGGCATGATCGGCCCCTTCAGTTATGGCGCAGATATCAGTCGTGCCTTCCACTGTGGTCCGGGACGTCCCTCTGATTACCAGAAAAAGCTCTATACCCTCGCCTGGAATGAGGTGAAGCACAACACAACCCTGATGCAACCCGGGGCAAGCTTCGCAGAGATCATCGGCGCCAGATATCAACAGGAACCAGGCTTCGGCGATCAACCCTACCCCTGCATGGCCCATGGCCTTGGCATGGCTGATGAATGGCCTGTTATTCTCTACTCAACAGAGGACCAGCAGTATTACGACGGCGAGTTGGAACCCGGCATGGTTATTTGTGTCGAAAGCTACGTCGGTGAAGTCGGCGGTATCGAAGGTGTGAAACTGGAAGATCAGTGCCTGATCACGGAAAGCGGCCCGATCACCCTGTCGCGCTATCCGTTCGAAGAAAACCTTCTCAGTTCAGAATATTAAAGCCAGCCCATTTAACACTAGATATGGACCAAGACATGACTAACTGGATCCACGTTTGCACCACAGACGATATCGACGAAGAAGATCTAATCCGCTGGGATCACGGCGACAAAACCTATGCGATTTACAATACCGAGGCTGGATTTTTTGCCACTGATGGCTATTGCACCCACGAGCAACAACACCTTGAAGACGGAATAGTTATCGGCAAAGTAATCGAATGCCCCCTGCACCAAGGGCGCTTTGACATCCAAAGTGGCAAGGCCTTGTCCGCCCCGGTTTGTGTCGATCTCACCACTTACCCGATCAAGCTTGAAGGCGAAGAGATCTTCATTCAAGTCACGGGATAATCCTGTCTTCCAGTTGGAATAAAACTGGGTTTTACCAAGAAAATTGCAAAAAAGAGCCAAGAGAGAGAGAGACGGCCATGTATAAACGTATTGTCATCATCGGCGCGGGTCACTGCGGTGGACGCGTGGCCGAACACTTGCGCAAGCGCGGGTTTAGGGGATCTATAAGCCTGATTGGCTGTGAGCGGCACGCCCCTTACGAACGACCTTCTTTATCCAAGGGGGCTCTATCCAAGGCGGCTCTATCCAAAGCGGCGCTTGTATCTGAAGACAGCTGGGACCCAGAAAGCATCACCCTGCTCAGTCCCGATAAACTCGCCGAGCTGGAGATAGACTGGATCGCGGGACGCAACTGCATCGATATTGATCCTGAACAACAAGAAGTGATACTGGACGGCAACAAGCGCTTGCGGTTTGATGCGTTGGTTCTGGCCACGGGTGGCAGCCCTATAAAGCTACCGCTTGCAGGTGCGGGCCAACCCCAAGTCATGTATCTTCGCACCCGCAACGATGCCACAGCCATTGATTCCCAACTTGCCCCCGGGAAAAAAGTTGTGGTTATTGGCGCGGGCTTTATCGGGCTCGAAGTTGCTGCCTCGGCCAGGATGCGGGGTTGCGAAGTAACAGTGCTCGAAGCAGGTTCTCGTCCCCTTGCACGTGGTCTCCCTGTACAAACTGCAGAAGCGATTTCCGAGCTTCATGCCCAACACGGCGTAGAAATTCGCACCAATGTCGCCGCTACAAGCTTTGAAGGCACCAACGGTCGGCTAAACCGGGTGATGCTCCTCGATGAAGAACCTCTCCCCGCCGACCTCGTTGTGGTTGGCGTTGGTATTCGCCCCAACACCGAGCTGGCACATAAAGCCGGACTCAGCATCCAAGACGGCATTAGCACCGATGCCTTTGGCCGCACCTCTCACCCCGCGATCTGGGCAGCAGGCGATTGTGCCAATGCTCATAACAGCCGATATAACCGACCGTTTCGTCTGGAAAGCTGGAAGAATGCCGAGCTCATGGCCGAAGTGGTGGCCCAAGAGATAATAAAGGATATTATCTCAAATCTCGAAATCCACCTTGATAGTAGCCAACAATATGGCTTCTTTAATGACCAGAAAGAGCAGCTTAAAGATCCTGAACCAGCCAAGGAGACTGTAAGTCTGGAAAACAATGCCGTGCCTTGGCTGTGGTCTGATCAATTTGAGTATGGTCTGCAAACTACTGGCTTCCCGGCAGACGGCGATGAGATCATCACCCGCATAGACGGCGACCTCCGCATCGATTTTGCCTTTAGAGATGGCAAACTGATCGGCGCTGCCGGTCTCGCCCCCGGAGCCAAAGCCGCCCGTGATATCCGACTGGTTCAGATGATGCTCGAGCAAGGCATATCTCCAGAACCCAAAGACCTCGCCAATCCAGCCAAAAAGCTGAAAGCTCTTCTTAAGGGAAAATAGGCTGAAGGGAAAAAAATCCCAGAGGGGTAATGAGTTTTAAAGTTCCTGTGTTACCTTGCTCAATACCAAAAACACCGAGTGAGATGTTAAGTGAGGTTGAGCGCCGAAACTTAAATGACTTTAATGGGATAGGAGAAATTCTTTGTCTGAGATATTTCTGATGGCTTTTGCAACCTTTTTTGCCACCATAGGCCCTTTGGACGTAGCGGTGGTCTTTGCATCTCTCTCTGGCGACCAATCCCCAAAAGAACGCACCTCTTCCGCTCTCAAGGGCTTCCTGATCGGCACCGGAATTCTCTTTACCTTTGTCCTCTTTGGCGAAGCGGTCTTAAATCTCTTTGGTATATCTCTGGCCGCCCTTCGCATCGGCGGTGGCGTGCTTTTGATGCTCATTGCCATCGATCTTGTTTTTGCCCGCTCTTCCGGGGCGTCATCAACAACCAAAGACGAAAACGAAGAAGCCGAAGCTAAATCCGATATCTCCATATTCCCGCTCGCGACACCCTTGATTGCTGGCCCCGGTGCCATGGGCGCGGTGGTTTTGCTCATGGCAGATACCGATGGCAACCTTGTCGAGACTGCGCTGGTTATTGGTGCTTTGGTCGCGGTTCTGGTGCTTACCCTAGTGTGCATGCTCCTTGCCTCTCAAATCCAGAAGATCCTCGGGCAAATCGGTGTGCACGTAATCGCACGGGTATTTGGCGTCATCCTCGCCGCCCTTGCCGCTCAATTCGTTCTAGACGGCCTGGAGCAAAGCCCGCTTTTTGCGAAGTGATGTTATTAAATGTCCCCAAGAATTTGACCCCCTAAGATTAGATCCCCTAAGATTAGATCCAACGTCGAACTTGGCTACAATAAGCATCATAATCTGCCTCAAATTTCTGACGCATAACCTTTTCTTCAAATCTGATATACCAGCGATCTGTGATGATCAGGAATAAGGCCGCAAATAAAAGAGAGCTATAGGCCGCCCCCATAAGCAAGGCAATGGCAAACAAGGCAATAACAAAGCCAAGATACATCGGATTTCGGGACCAACGGAAAACCCCTTCGGTGACCAAGATATCTGGTTCATCGAATGTCATGATGTTGGTGCCCTTTTTTTTGAACAAACGGCTCCCCGTCATGGCAAGCATGAGCCCTGCAAGGGCAAAAGGAATTGCCAGGAAGTTGTAATTTCGAATGACGTTATGCGGAGAGCCACCCCCCCATTTCGTCTGGCCCCAACAGATAACGGCCATAACGCACACAATCAGAGCAAAGAGTATCGGCGGTAGCAGCTTTTTCATTGTAAACTCCCAGAGTAAGCCAAACTTTAAAGCCAAACTCTACTGGGATTTTTTCCCTGCTTCCTTATCCTATGTTAAGCCCGTTATGTGAGGCCCATTTCTTTGCGGATGCGCGACAGGCTGACATCTGTAATGCCAATGTACATCGCCACGTGTTTAAGCGGGATCAAATCGCTTTGTCCGCCGAACTCGCTTAAGAATTCTTCATAGCGTTGCCGGGCCGAGAGCAATAAAAAACCGGCTTCACGCCGTTCTTTTTTCAAGGCGAGATTTTCATATACCCGGCGCAGAAAAGTCGCCCAGTTCTTGTTCTGCTCTGACAGATTAATCAGATCATCGTAAGCAATCGCCCCGGTACTGCACGTGGTAATCGCCTGAGTATAAAACGGGCTGCCATCGCCACTGACCAAGGTAGAGATAGAAGCAAAAGCCCCGCCCGATTTAACAAGCGACTTATTGCGTTCTTTGCCCTCAATATCGATATAGAAATAACGCCCGATGCCCTCTATCAGAAAATGGATCTGCATCGGCTTATCATCTGCCGAAAAGATCATCTCATTGGCGGCGTAGGTTTTGAAGACGAATAAAGGGAGCGCGCCTTCCCATTTTTTTCGGCTAAAGGGAGCAAGATTTTGAAGTATTTCAAATAGCTTATCCATAACTTTATGCGCTCACACTCTCAACATGCCGAGCTTTCGGCAAAGCTTTATCCCGATCCAGACAGCGTTTGGCAAAGAGATCCCGCTCATATATCACCGCGATATTCGGGGCCGACTGGGCATAGATCACTGTCGCCTCCTCGCCCTGTTTTTTACGGATAAAGTCCAGTAATGATTGCCCGGCCCTCTGCAGTTTAAAAATCTTGCCATCAACCTTGTAGGCGTATTTCAAAATCCGACGCTTACGATAGGAATCCTTGTCAAAAAGCCTGCCTTCAACCAAGACACCATCGCTATAGGCAAAGGCCGTTTTCTCCAGCGCCTTGATCCGCGGCCAAAGGAAGAGGCCAAAGAAGAACACTAAGACAAACAACCCGCCACCGCGCACCCAGGGGTTTTCCGGCGCGAGATAAAACTGCCAGGCATTGTAATAAAATAGCCCAACGACAAAGAGATAAAGCCCCATCCAGCGCGCAAAATTTGCCATATAGATCGCTAAAACATCAGTGTTCACCCTGTCCTGGCGACGCAACTCTCCATAAAATGTGATGAATTCCCGAGAGCAAAACAGAAGAAAAAAGCGAAACAGAAAGGACATAAACTGGGATACCTATTTTATATAAGTTCTATAGCCTGAAATAAGAAGGCCAGGCCAAGGGCGTTTTCACACTCGAAGCCAAAAGATTGCGCATCGGGTTCCAGTATTTATCGAGCAGCTCAAGCGGAGAATGAAGTGGCATATTTTCAGCCGGAAGCCGGGGAATACCAAAGCCTTTACTACCAATTCTCGACATAACATGCCTCGCCAAGGGCTTCATCTTTATCAGATCTTTGGCTCCCATACTCTCCGCAGCGCCGCCCACCAGGGTCCAAATTGACAGATTACCCGAGCTGGGTTCAAACAGGGCTTCATTGAGAGCATCCCCCGCATAGAATTTTTCGCCCCCAACAGTATCTATTACAACAAAGACCTCTTGCTCGTTCATTTCGCCTGTGTTGATCACGGCTTCACGCAGCCCCATTTGAGCAGAAAACCCCGCCAGAGCTCCCAAGGTCGTCAGGGTGGTTTCAATATGGCCGTGTTTACCGTCTCGGCCTTTCAGCCCTTTTTGTTCTGCTAACAACAGTTCCATAATATCGTCGGCAGTATCGTTGTATTTCAGTTCACCATTGAAATTTGGAAAACCACCCGTGGTTTGAAAAAGCACATTGGCAAACTCATCACTATCGAGGAACTTCGCCTTTTCCGTAACCCAGGAATGAGTAGTCAACTGTTCCAAGGATGACGCATTTGGCGTTTGCGCAAAAGCACCGCTGGCACCACCTATCGCCAAGGCCGGGACCAAAGCCAAAGTTAAAGTCACAACACGCAAACAAGCCCGTAAGTTTAGGCGTTTGTTCGTACGGAACAGCAGACAAAAACGAAAGATAAAAGACATGAAACACCGTACATAAATAGGTTTTTAATTATCCATTCAGGTAGAAATAACAGACAACTTACAAAATGTATTCTCTCTCTGGCTTATTGAACTTTGGCTGCTCTTTCGTCGTATCAAGACAATATTGAGAAAAACTGCTTGGATTATAAAACTTGGCATGGCGCGGAGATGATTTGGCATAGATAACCGGTATTATATGGCCGAGACCAACCTTTTTAGCCGTAGAATAAGATTGTCGATCTTTTGTTAGGATCATTTTTTCACCCGCCGCTTCAAACTCGTACTTCAACGTAAAACCTTTTTGGGTCAATTTTTTCTGCACAAGTGTACCCGTAACCAACTCACCGTCGCTATAAGCAAAAACGGCTTCTTCAAGAGATTTAATCCATGAATAACAAAACAAGAAAATGATGAAGAAAATAAATATCAAGCCACCGCGAAGCTGCCAGTCATGCTGAGTTCGGGTATCCCACAGATTGTAATAAATCGCTCCGCAGGCAAATAAAAAGCCTCCCATGGATAATAATGACAGAGTTACCGTAGATGATAGAACCCTGGTGTTCACGACCTTCTTTTGTCGCAAATCCAGGTAGTAAGTTATGAATTCTTTTGAGCAAAACAGAAGGAAAAAGCGAAAGAGAATATACATAGCGCCCCATCAAGAATAGCAAAATCCCTTGGCCCCAAGGGCACCACGAAGATACAACCAATGCAAGATATAATTAACGGATTAGTGACAAAAAATAAATACTATCGCTTTGAAATCAAGAGTTAGTTTGGCAATAGGGTTTGTTTCTCAATGGCACCAGTTAAAATTATCGCGCTTACAGCCTTTATAGGCTTTTTTACCGTTTTTGGTCTCCTTTTCTATCTAACTCCAGACGCACCTCCCCCCTTGCTTAAAGCCGCAGGATATGAAGCTCGGGAACCTCTAACCCAACAAGAGTTAGAGCTTGAAGCAAAGATACCTTCGCGAATTTTGATTGGGGGATTCAATCGCACTACCTTTAAAGAACAATATATTGCTCGCCTGGTTCTGCCGCTTCGACAATTGGGACGGCACCATAAATTTATCGACCAAAAGGTGATCATTGAGATCGATAGCAAAGAAATCCTGAAACACAGAGATCGCAGACTAAAATACTATCGTAGAAATGATACCAATAAAGACGGCTCAATTACCGAAGAAGAGTTGTTGGCCCTGATACCGGATCAATTTAATCAAGACAATTTAAGCGATTCTGAAAAGCGAAAATTAGATAAAATCAAAAGCCAAATAGAGAAAATTCTGAGAGCCGATACAAACGGTGATCGCACGATAGATCTTGAAGAAATCCAACTCGCATCCCAAGATTATGCCCTAAACAAACCGCGAACAAAAACTCAACGGATTGCAGAACTTCTAACACTCGATCCCAATAAGGACGGAAAGCTTACCTTCACAGAACTAGCCAACCTTGGTGTCGAGGCGTTTGATTATTACGATGACAATGGGGATGCCGTTATTGATTCTGATGAATTCAAACGGGTAAAAACCGCGAAGGTGATTGCCGAAAAGAGAAACCACCAACGAGAACAGTACCAAAAATACCTCGTAAGGCTCCAAGCCTGTGAGTTACCGGAACCCGGCGACCACGATAAAATCTATGTCATCGGAGCAAGAGAAGGCAGCGCGATCTCGACGGTGTCGGTGTCCGGACAGGATCGCGAAACCACCACAGGAACAATTGAAATAGAGCCTGGTGTTAGTAAGATTTATATCTATGCAACGACTTTTGAGGGGATGATCTGGCAAATTAAAGGGGCAAGTAAGCGGATCTCTCATCTTGTCCTTACTCATCAACGCAAAGAAGATGGTGTTGGTGTCATTGGTGTTGATAAATCCAAGATCACCTTCTTAACCCCCGGTGACTGTATTAAAAATTTCAACAAGGAAACGCCTGAAGTTGCAAAGCAAGCACAAAAATTCATCAAGGATAAGTTCGGTCGCCATGCTACAGAGGTTATCGGCGGCTACAAAATAGCCAAGATCACACTTCCCTCAGTCTTAAAATCCAAAAACCCTTCGAGTTCTGCCAAGCGCTATATAGTGGACGATGAGGACGGCACCTACTTTTTAAAAAATGGGGAGAAAAGAGATATCGAAGAACTTTGGGCCAAAGACTTACCAACGGGATCAAAAGCACATCCCGAAACGGTTGGGATTTTTAGAGAATTCACCCCAGATGGCGTCGTAAACTTGAACCATGCCTCCATCATCGCCTCTAAAAATGTCGAAATATACCAAACCTTACCGAGTTATGCCGGACTTATTCAGCTCATGGAAAACGGACATCTGGAGCGTGTGAAATATAGGACCTATCGTATAACTTCAGAATTTAGCCGCTTCCCGGCTGAGCTAAACGGCGGACGATCCGTAAACTTCATTCTGCCCAAAGAGGTCTCTATGCCACAAGGAAACCCGGGTCATTCCTGTATTTACTTAGCCGAAACAGGAAAACCGATCGAAGGTTCATCAGAACACTGCGATAGTCAAATCGATATAACAGCAGAACGAAAGGCCTCAAATTGACCCATTCATCAGACAAGGCGACCAATCATAATGATTAAGGCACTGGTTTAATGGGCAACATAATTCAGAAGGGTCTTTTGACAATATTTGGCTCAATCATAGCCATACCAATCGTTATTGTGCTCGGCTTAATGTGGCTGCAACGCGGGGAACATGCACCAACTTTTTATGTCCGTGTCAGTGTGGATATGAAAGTAAACGACCAACCCGTTCATATGGAGCGGGTGATAACATGTGAGACAATCGCATTAGGCA
The DNA here is from genome assembly GCA_913060675.1 of uncultured Rhodospirillales bacterium. GTDB lineage: Bacteria > Pseudomonadota > Alphaproteobacteria > Kiloniellales > Kiloniellaceae > Kiloniella. The sequence goes on along the minus strand of CAJXUS010000045.1, from coordinate 4,550 downwards.
GTGGAGGACTAGAAAGTTTAGGCAAGCGTTCTTACACTCAATACAAACCCTCCCCAATTGCCTTTGGTCAGCGGTTACCCGATAAAAGCGCGGTCATGATGTGGACACCTTATGAGTGTGACCGTGAAGAGTACCTGGATGAAACAAATGAAATTCAAATTCGTGCGCGTCAAAATGCACCCGATTATGTTCCTCGTATTGGCTGGACGTCAAGCTATAGCCCAATTGAAACCCTCGAATACTATATAGATCGAAAATCCTTCACCCATCCCAAGACACGCATAAAAGATATAAAAATTCATAGTGAATTAGTATCTAGGAGGGATTACTCTCCCTCAAAAGCAGATGATTTCATATGGTTTTCAGGAACCGTAGGCCAAAGAGAAAACCCAAGGATAAATTTTGAAGCTGACTACGCGTTGGTGCTCAATGAAAGTCAGTGGCGAGGGCTAAACCCTATACTAGACCACGAACTTGATAAGTATCAGATAGCGTCCTTAGTCGTACACAGACCTGAATTGAACGAAAACTCCCCATCCTACCTTTTGCGTTCGATGTTTTGGGAGCTTCCAAAAAACGGACCGATTGTTTCGGGCTATAGCGGCGGCGGGGTTAGCTCAAGAAAACTGGCTGATAATCAATTGCCACGCGGTTTTGGCCAAGATTTAAACAAGCATCAGTCAGTAATACAACTTACAGAGAGAGAGCTAACCTTTGACATCATCCAAAACAACACTTGGGATCGGTTAATTCTGCGTCATAAACCTCGTTACCGACCTAAGTCAGGACAAATAAAGCCACCCTATACAGAGAAATCATACCTTCTCGGTGACCAACGAATAGATCCAATCGAAAACAAACATTTTAGCCGTTTTATATATAACCCAGTAACTAAAAACATTTACGAGATTAATCGAACAACTTTTACTGTCTATCCTGAAAAGGATAATCCTCTTTTCCGGGATCTTAAAAAATATGAATAATATCCTGAAATTTTTTCTTTATATGATCGGTATTATCGTCTCGATCCCTATTGTTTTTTTCGGTTACATGATGTGGTCACAGCGCCCCTTACATGGGCCAACCTTTTATGCCCGTGTGACGGTCGATATGAAGGTAGATGATCAACCAATTCATATAGAACGAATTGTTACCTGTAAAACAAGTCTGAGCCATGGTGGCTGGTTTAAGCGAGGCGTGACAAAATACTTATCCTATCCCTTTGCAATCGGGACCGAACTCGCTGACGGTGGGGCAATAATGCTATCAACGCCATATGAATGCGACCGAGAGGAATACACAGATAGCAAAGAAGTAAAAAGCATTAGAGCAAAGCAACTTCCACCTGACTATACCCCTCGTATCGGCTGGACACCAAATTACTCAACGCTGAAAACACTCGAAATCTATATTGATCGGGATTCCTTTAAATCAACAACATCAAGAATTAAAGACTATAGCTTCCATACAGAACTCATTGACGAAAAAACTGCCGCTCAAGAGAAGATTAGTGCAGAAGATTTTCAATGGTTCAGCGGAACTATTTACACCAAAAATGACAACAAAGATTACAAGAGAATTAGATACAATGGCTACTACGCCCGCGTCTTAAATGAAGAACAGTGGAGAGGACATAGACCTGAACTTGACGCCGAACTCGATAGTTACACACAAGCGCAGATGGTAGAACGTCGTCCTGAACTTGGAGACAAGCAACCAAGGTTCATTCTTTAAAATATATTCAACAAATATGCCGGAAACAATCCATCCATTTCAAACACATACCGTGCACGTGGTGTTTACTCAACAGAATTAAGTGGTAGAGAACCTAGAACAGCTATCAGAACAACTACAACACCGGAAACCCGTATCGAATATCTTTTCCCAGAAGGACCAGCGTTAAGAGTGACAAAAAACGGTATCTGGGATCGCCTTATTTTACACCGTCAAGACAAGAGAATTAGAGGAGAAGATGGATCTCCCAACTTGAAGAACAATTATCGTCCTCCTCTTCATGCTCCATACATTCGAGGAGATACCATTATCTCTCCGAAAGCGGGTTACCTTCCTGATGAAAAATTACATCCCAGTGAATTTTTATACGACCCAGAAACAAAGGAAGTATTTTCAATTCATATAAACGTTTTCACGGCATATCCAGCGGTTGGCCATGCCATGTTTAAGTGAAATATCCCCAATTAATACCCCGTTTAAACAAAGCACAAACCCATAATGACACATAAATTCATGAATACGGCACCAACCCTAGAAACCCCGCGTTTACGCCTTCGTCATCACAGGAGGGCCGATTTTGACGGTTATGCCAACATGTATACCTCTCATCGTGCGGTCCATATGGGCCTACTTGATAAACGCCAAGCTTGGTATTCCTATGCGGCTGAAGTTGGACACTGGGCCTTGATGGGATTTGGGCCGTGGGCGCTGGAGCTCAAAGAAAACAAGGCGTTGATTGGGCAAGTCGCGATCCTGTGGCACGACCATTTCCCTGAGCCTGAATTAGGATGGCTGTTATTCGAAGGATATGAGGGTAAAGGTCTTGCTTTCGAGGCTGCAATCGCTGCTCGAACTTGGGCAATTGAAAACAAGATCACTGAGACACTGGTAAGTTATATCGCTCCTGAAAATCATCGCTCTATCGCACTTGCAAAGCGACTAGGAGCAATTTTAGATCGCCAAGGAAAAGTAGTAGATCGTGGAGATCTAGTTTATCGTCATCTGGTGCCAAAAGATTAATCACAGGGATAGATTTCTACTTCTACTTCGAAAGAGATTTTTTCAAATCAAAACTGTACGGGTAACGTTTAAGTCCCTACTCCAGCCCAACTTCCATCACACTCTCCACACTTGCGTCCTCTTGATACCTCGACCAGCTGGTGACTTTACCGTTGGCGGGGTTGAGGAAGATGAAATGGTTGTCGGCGTAGCGGTAGATCCGGCGGCAGGTTTGACCCTCACCCCTTTTGGTACAGATGTTATAGCCTTCGAAGAACCAGGTGGTTTCGTAGCTCTTGCCTTGGGCGCGGAAGATATGGCGGCCGTCGGCGGTATATTGGCTCTGAGCGTGGATACCGAAGATGGTTTTGATCTCTAAGGGCCTGCCGACCAATATTTGTTGGAAGGTTTCAGGTCTAAGCATTTCGGCTCCGCTTTCGACGATATCAGAGCGCAGTTGCATCCAGTCCGCGTTTGCTTCTTTGTTATCGTTGGGGACGCAGTCGTAGGGGCCAGAAGAAATCTCACTCCGCTTTTCAAGAAAGCCAACCAAACAATGTTTGTAAAAATGGGAAAACACTTGCGGGGAAAAGGACCAGCTGGACAGTTTGCGTCGCACCCGTTGCTCATCCCCTCGGATCACATAAGAAGTCAGCCCGGTGCGTTTCATCACCTCTTCCAGCTCATCAAAATAGTCACTACCGGGGAAAAAACGGCTGTTTTCTGAAAAGCTCAGAAATACAGCCCTGTCAGTTGGAAAGTTTTGCATCGCCCCGATCAACCAGTTGCCATAACTATTATCAAGCTGCCCGGTCCAATCGGGGGTTGGATCATTGATGATCAGATGGTCATAAGGCAGATCCGGGTAAACCAAGCTCGCATGCAAGAGATGAAAAGCGGGTATCCGTTGACCAGACAACACAATGCGTTCATAGCCCTGACGGCGATAGTCCCACAACATACGCGCCAAGATCCGCGCAAAAACATCGCGGCTATCTATCCCCGCATCCCTGGACCTTTCATCAGAGATCCGCCAATCAGGGGTCCGCCGATCAAAGTTTATCTGGGGATCTACCGACCCTCCAACCCCTGGCAAAGCCGCAACGTCTTGCAGGGCAGAATTAAAAGGCGAATTGGCGACAATCTGTGCCAACGGCAAGGTCAGATATAACGCTTGCACATCCCAGCCCTCGCGGTTGAGATCGCCATAAATCGCCGGGACCATCGCCACCGCATTGGACCGGACCTCGTTGTGAGCATTGATGTGAAGGATAATTCCCTTGGCCGTCGCCGCACCATGACGCCTAGTCTGCAAGCCATTGTTTCGGATATAAATATCCTGCCGCACGGGGGCTTCATCGGTCTTTTTCGTCGCAACAGTCGGGGTGGAAATGGCCGCAACTTCGATTTTGCGAAACTTTTTGGGCTTGCTCGTTTCTGGCCTATTAGTTTCTGGCCTGTAAGTAAAAGTCGCATCGAGGAGTGTTTGGGGTAAGACGCTCGGGGTGGTCTGACCTAAAGAAGCCCCCTGCCCCTCATTGATTTGGAGCACCACCAAAGACAGCGATAAAAACAATACCGTGCCGATTTTATATCCACCAAATCTATATCCAAATGAACCCGAGGCGATAAGCTTGCTCCCATAGTTCCGAATGGTACAAGATTACAACCTGAGGGGTTAATAATTCATGAGACAGCAAATCTTTTCATTCAAACAATTTTTAACTATAACGGTTGCACCGCAGCCATATTCCAAAGAAATATTACCTGTCTCTTATACACATCTCCGAGCCCACGAGACCGAGGCTGATCTCGTA
>CAJXUS010000044.1 GCA_913060675.1 uncultured Rhodospirillales bacterium | reverse complement strand
ATACGAGATCAGCCTCGGTCTCGTGGGCTCGGAGATGTGTATAAGAGACAGAATTCAAGGTTTGTGGTTGGCAATATATCGGTGCTTGAAAAGTGCAAGCCCTCATTGCTGCTTAATATGGACAGATATATCCATGTAAAAGGAACAGCGTAGAGAAAGCGGGCATAGGTCGCGCCTGTCGTATCAAGTTTGCCCTTAAGGTGCTTTTGCAAAGCCGTTCGAATGTTTTGAAACAAGGCCGCCGCGACAGTAATGGGTATCCATAGTTCCATACTCTTGATCTTTATTTAGTAAAACTAATGTTTATTGCGTTAAGGCTTTAAAAAACTCCTTTAATTCCATAAAATCAATTTCGAAATAATTTTATACATATAAGAATATCTAATATGAATACACGTGATCTTCTCCATCCTCTTTCCGCTGTGCGTGCCTTTGAGGCTGTGGCTCGATTGCGGAGTATTTCTGGAGCGGCTATCGATCTTGGGGTCACACAGCCAGCCATTAGTCAGCAGGTGAAAAAGCTTGAGGCTCATTTGGGGGTAAGATTGGTCGAGAGGGTGTCCAATACGATTAGGTTGTCGCCCGAGGGAGAAAAGCTCGCCCTCTCATTACATACAGCCTTTGGAATTATGCGTGATGGGATGGAAGCCGCAATGTCACAGGGGCAGGTGACACTTGCCGTTCTGGGGACTTTTGCACAGAGGTGGCTTATTCCCCGCTTGCCTGACCTTCAGGAGCGATATCCTGACATTGATCTTCGATTGATCACAAGGTCTAAATTAGAGGATTTGGAACGAGGTGGAGTGGATCTTATTATTAAGCCTGAGCAAAGAGATCGGGTTTCAAAAGATGCTTTGTTCCTAATGGGGGATGAAGCGCGGATTGTGATGTCGCCTGAGCTGCAAAAACGAAAGCCTATTCTGTCCGTGGCTGATCTTGATAAACATTTTTTAATAAAAGTGGATGAAGTGCCTAGGGATCAGGACTGGCCAAAATGGTGTGTAGAAGCTTCTGTAGATAACCTTCAGCCAAGGGGTTGGCATGTCTTTAGTAATTCCAGTCATGCGCTCGAAGCGGCAGTGGCAGGAGTAGGGGTTGCTATTGGGCATTGGCCTATGGTGGTTGATGCTATGCGTTCAGGAAGACTGGTATGTCCTATTGATTTTGTGATTAATCAAGGTGTTGGGAATTATATTTATGAAGGGCCGAGTGCTATGGGAAATCCACATGTAGTCCAAGTCAAGAAGTGGTTGGTAGCTCAAGTAGCAGAAGATTGATTCTAACAATACTACACTTAAGCAAGGTAATGTTTATTCTTGGTTAGGCGAATATTTCACTTATATGGTGGCTTTGGTTTTCTTGAAGGAGGGTAACCTCTTTAACCAATTTAATAGTGAGAAAGATGGCGATGATTGAGACGATATTACTTGAGAAGAGAATGCGATCTGCATTAATCAACTCGTGTGTTTCGACAGCTTTGTCTGTTATGTTGTAACTGATTTGGGAGAATAGGCTATCTACAATCCAGGCTATCCACCATAATTTTAAGGTTAACGGGGTCGTGCTTTTGCGTTTGTAATCGGGGCCAGCTTTACTGACTTTCCAAATTTCTGCCGGAATTTGGTAGGACTTCCAAATGTTTGCGACTGGTATAAAAAACCAGCCAACAGACCAGCCCGGCGTATGTTTTAGCTTTTCATTGGTAAAAGTGTGACTGTTTGAATTGCTACGATAGATCCACATAAAAAATAAAACGACATAAGTAATCATTGCTAGTCCAGATATGGTGCTGATGATTCCTATCCATAAATCATTGTTTTCTATGCGTAAATCTAGTTCAGCTGATGAACTGTAATTGCCAAGATTTATGTCTTCCAGTAAAGATAGTTCAAAAAGTGTTCCTATTTGCACGGCTAGAAGTGAAGCTATTGTTATATAGCTTGCCATTAAGACTTTGCTTGAGCGTTTGGAAAGATCTTTGAATTCAACCGTACTGGGCATTGTGGGGGCTTTTATCTCTGGTAAAGGGTGATGTTACCATTAGATCATTGGGGTGCAACAACATTTATTCCAGAGTTAAGAAACAAAGACGGCGCCACTTGGGCGCCGTCTTTTCATTTTGTCGTCAAGTTTTTTTTAGCCGACGAAGGCTTTTTCCACGACGTATTCGCCGGGTTTGCTGTTGGCGCCTTCGTTGAGGCCTGCTTCTTCGCAGAGTTCAGCACAAGACTTGAGCATCTCCATGGAACCACAGATCATTACCCGATCGGTTTCGGGGTTCAGGGCTGGTGTGCCAAGATCAGATGTGATTTTGCCTGAACGGAAAAGTTCTGGGATACGGCCTTTGCGAATAAAGTCTTCGCGTGTCACTGAATTATAATAGCGTAATTTCTCGGACACCATTTCCCCAAGAAATTCGTCGTCCTGAAGGCTGGCAACGAGTTCCTCGCCGTAAGTGAGCTCTTCTATTTTACGGCAGCTGTGAATTAAAATAACTTCTTCGAACTTATCATACGTCTCGGGGTCACGAATGACGCTGGCGAAAGGAGCAAGGCCAGTTCCCGTAGACATCATGTAGAGGCGCTTTCCAGGAACAAGAGCATCCAGAACCAGTGTTCCCGTTGGTTTTTTGCCAAGGAGAACCATGTCGCCCGGTTTGATGTTTTGCAGTCTTGAGGTCAGCGGACCATTTGGAACTTTAATAGAATAAAGCTCAATGGTTTCATCCCAAGCCGGGCTCGCTATAGAATAAGCGCGCAATAGAGGTTTACCGTCGACAATCAGGCCGATCATGACAAATTCACCTGTGCGGAAGCGGAACGCAGCAGGTCGTGTGATTTTAAAAGAAAACAGAGAATCTGTATGGTGCTTTACGGATAGAACTGTTTCGCCGGTGACCGATTTCGGTAACGGCTTTTCTGTGGTCGTCATGATATCGCCCGGTGCCGGTTCTGCTATTGCCAATTGTTCAACACTCATAAACTGATCCTGCTTCCTTACTGTGACAGCTTCGGCGCCGAAGCTTGTTGCTTTATCATATTTCTGATGAACTATCGAATAAGGATAATTATCAGATACAAGATTGCTGCCTGGTACATTTGGTATTTAAAGGCAGACGGCACGTTATTTTAGCTACTTTGTTCTCGGTATTATCAAAAAATAACCTCGAGATCAGGCTCGAAATGTCACGTAATTTTCGTCGAGTATGTACCATAAAAATTAAGAAAAGCACATGACAATTCATTCTCATTTAACATAGTTATTCTTTATTTCAAGAAAAATATCCAATCTATTTGTGTGTATAAAACTAATAATAATCTAACTCTTTGTATATAAATAAAAATAATACAACATCATTAATGGTGTTGTATTGACGGAATTATGTAATTTATACACTGCGGTAAAGTGTAGCAGGGCTTTTTAATTGTAATGGGAAAGCTCATCCTCGGTTATGGGGAGAGTTCCAATTTATCTCGGTTGCGATAGGGATGATGTTGAACGGGTTGCTCTCGGTGTCGTTATGAAAGCTTGCCATGCGTATGGTTTCAAAATCAATAGAGCTCGATACGCCCTTCATCGCGTATAGGTCACGGGCATATCCCCATAAATTAGGATAATCGACAATCCTTTTTTTACTGCACCGGTGGAGGATGTAGTAAACAAGATCAAATCTGATCAGGGTTGTGAATAGTTTCCAATCTGAAGCGGTAATGGTTGAGCCCATAAGATATCGGTTATTGGTCAAGCGATCCTCTAATGCGTCTAGAGTTTGAAACACTTGCTGAACGGCGTGATCATAGGCTTCTTGAGTTTGGGCAAACCCGGCCTTGTATACGCCATTACTCAAGCCATGGTAAATTTCATCATCAAGGCAGGACATTTCTTCTGTCAGATCTGGGGGATAGAATGTTACTATTGGTTCTCCAGTTGTGTTGTCGGTATCTCCCTGAGTTATACTCCCTGCTATATCTCCTGCTTTATCTAGGGCTTTCATGATTTGAGTTGATTCGTTTGAGATAATTTTCAGGTCGTAACTATCCCAAAGCACAGGTACCGTTGACCTACCTGTGAAATCTGCATCCGCAATACTATATAGTTGGTGAAGGTGGACGATCTCTTCCGTTGTACCTGGTACAGTCCAAGGCTTACCGCCATTTATCGCATACCCTTCAAGGCGCGGACCGTGGGCAATGTGTAGAGGAAGGCAATCGCTTAGGCCTTTTAATTCGCGGAATAGCATTGTTCTGTGAGACCATTGACAACTGTTGGAACCAATCAGTAAATAGCGATCAGGTTGAAAGATGATATTGTTGATGGTCTCATCGGGTACCTCATGCGAAAAGGCGCTGGTTTGACGTATATAGTTACCATTAGAGATTATCCTGTCTTCATTGCTCCAGATTCCGTTAATAAGCATCCCCATTACGATAACTCCTTTGACCGTGTCTCATTAAATATATTTAAGTATCTGAAGTTTATTGAAAACATTAACTTTTCGCTTGAAGAATATTTTCAGTTACTCCTGATGATTTTTATATTATTAGCAGCTTCTATCTTGTTTTGATGGTTTCAAATATGGCTCTAACGGTCTAAAATAGTGACCATGAAAAATTTACCACTTAATGCGCTTCGGGCTTTTGCAGCTGTTTATGAAACTGGCGGCGTACGTTCCGCCGCACGTCTTCTGGATATAACTCATTCGTCGATCAGCAAGCATGTTCACGAGCTTGAGGCTTGGATTGGTGTATCCCTTATTCACAGAGAAAGGGGTGTCAGGTCTCTTTCCTTTACCACGCAAGGAGAAGACCTTGGCAAGATAAGTCTCGAAGGTCTTAGCCTGCTCGCTAATGGGGTTGATTCTGTTCGTGAGAGTCGGCGGGGTAATTCAGTAACGATTTCAACAACGCCATCATTTGCTGCTCGTTGGCTATTGCCGAGGCTCCAAGACTTTAATGCAAACTATCCCTGGATAGAACTATCGGTTATCGTTGATCAAAAGCTTAACTTCTCATCAGACCAAAATGCCGATCTTGCCATTAGAATGGGGAGGGGGCCATGGTCTGATCTAAAATGCCAACCTTTGATGGATGAAAGTCTCTTTCCCGTAATGAGTACGTCGTTCTGGTTAAAGGTCGGAAGGCCGACGTCTCTATCAGCGCTTTTGAATTTACCTCTTTTACATGACCGTGATCCACAGGCTACTTGGCATGAATGGGCAAAATCCAGAAATGTCGAAGGTCTCGATACCAAAGGTGGTTCGCGCTTCGCCTCCTCTGATCTGGTATTGCGTGCTGCAGTTCAAGGATTGGGGGTTGCTTTAGCAAGAAGCCGTCTGGTTGAAGATGATTTGTCTACTGGCCTACTGATTAAGCCTTTTGAAGGTGAGGAGGTAACCTTGTCGAATGCTTATTGGATCGTGTTGCCTAAAGACACAAAGCCAAAAATGGCAGTCGACAAGGTAATCGAGTGGCTGGAGGATATGACCCAAGAGTAAGTCTCGGTATAATATTTCATAATATTCATATGGTTTAAGCGCTAACAGGTTAACCTTTAGCTATAATTATCGTGGTGACGTACCCATGACATGGTCCCAGGCTCTTTATCTTCATTCCGTCCTTTGGGTGTTAAATCGATGTAATGGTACGTGCCATTTAGATTATCTAGTCCTCGGCTATAGGTCGAATAGGTGTGATAGATGGTGCCGTCATCATTTTTTGTAAATACGCTTATTCCCGGAGCATCATCGATTGGAAATGTCGTCGTGCGATAGTTATAGGTGACTTTGTCTTCCGGTTTGTGATCAGGCCCAAAATTCACTTCAAAATCTTGATTAAAGGTATTGCTTCCCGAGGAGACAAAATTAAATGTCCAACCAAGCCGTTTCTTAAAAGGTACCAGCTTACTCATGGGAGCCCGTGCAACCACCGCCAAAGAGATATCACGTGCATTCAAATGTTGGTCTGTACCATTGAAATTATCTGCCCAAAAAGAACAAGAGACACAACCTGCCTCCCAATCTGGACTGAACATAAAGTGATAGACAATAAGTTGACTATTGTCGGCAAATAGATCGAGCAAGGACTGCTCGCCATTTTCGCTATCAAAAATGTATTCTTTCTCAAGTTTAACCCAAGGAAGGTCGCGTCGATATTCTGCGAGCCGATCTCTTGCCCTGGTAAATTGCTTTTCCTGCTCCAGGAGTTCCTTGCGTTCGACGAGCCACTTATCTCTTGTAACCACCCTGATTTCATTCATTTCACTATCCTTTTGTAACTGGTAATTAATGAAAATTTGTATTTAACTAATTGGTTTATTATTGATTGGCGGCGGGGTTTGGTCAAGATTTATTTAACCAATGGGTTTATTCTTAAATTTATAGCTATGGTATCGTGAGACTCTATTTTAGGTATTGGGAGCAAGATCTTCGAGAACACATTTTATTCAGGCGTATGGAGAGAAATAAGGATGCGTTTGTTTAAGTTGAGAGACCGGAGTTGGGTTGAAAAATGTTTGTCGATGAGCTGTTTTAGTAGTCCAGATTTCTCTGCTTTTTTCAGTGCATCCTCAATGATGGGCTTTAAGTAGGCACTCTTGGTATTTAAATAAAAGTGGAAATCTCGGTCGTATTGAAACAGCAGATTTTGCTCTATTATTAATTGTGGGTAGTGTTTTGCTTCTATAGTAATTTCTGTCACGCTTCTTGAAAAATAGTGGAAGGGAGTACGGGATTTAGTTGGGTCATTTATAAGTAACCTTTTGAATATAGATCGCCATTCACCATCTACAATATAGTAAGGTAAGTTGTTCGTTTGCCATACTTTTTCATCAAACCAGTTGGCACCAAAGGCCGCAATTTTCCCCAGCCTCCTAAAATTATCTAGGGTTTTAACCTCAACATAATCGGCTTGTGTGTCGGGTGGAATAAAAAGGATTCTTTGCCCCATAAGGCCTGATGTTAAATTGACATCCACATCTATATATTTTTTACTTCTTGCTGCGGATTTAAGCAGCCATATGATATCCAATTGCCCATTTTCAAACATGGCAACTGTTCGTTTTTGTGGTCGATCTCCAATGTTAATAATTTCCAACGCATGACCATTGGAGGCAAGAGCTGCGGATAATAACTCATGGTAAAATTTTGATGTACCTTCTTTTGTGTCTATCATACGCAAGGATAGGTTATCAGCATGAGTAAACTGACTGATTGTTAAGGTGAAGGTTATCACAAATAAATACTTTAGATATCCAGACACACTCAAAACTCTCTTTCTAATAATTACACTAGTTTGCGAGCTTTAGACGGAAGGTCGTTCATCAATTTACAAAATTGGCATTATTAGAAGTTTATAATAAATTTGTTAGCTTTTATTTAATTGGGTAGATAGTTGAAGTAGGGGCCATTTCGTTATGAACCATGGCTTGATAATAAAAAGAGTTTAATCCACGTCATGACTAATCAAGAAGTAGAGTTGCCTTTTTGGCAGATCAAAAAACTTAAAGAGATGAGCAATACAGAGTGGGAAAGTCTTTGTGATGGTTGTGGAAAGTGCTGTCTGGTTAAGTTGGAAGATGCCGATACGGAAGAGATTGTCGATACAGACGTGGTTTGCAAGCTTCTTGACCTTGGGACATGCCAATGTAGCCAATACAAAACCCGCCACCAATACGTTCCAGACTGTATTAAAGTAACAACCGACAATATTGAGACTTTGGGCTTTATGCCGCCGACCTGTGCTTATCGTTTGCTTCACGAAGGTAAAGAACTTCCTTGGTGGCACCCGTTAATCACGGGCGATCCAAATTCAGTGCATGATGCAGGGGTTTCTACGCTTGATAAAGTCGTATCTGAAACTGAAGTTGAAGATGCTGATCTTGAAGATCATGTTGTTGAATGGCCACAAGATCCAAGTCCTCCTGAGCCATGGGTGCGCTACGGCGAAAAGAGCAGTGATGAATAGGTGAGGGATCTGCCTGGATTAACGTGTTGGTTAAGTGTTTTCTTCATGTTTGATTTAATGGGGCCTGATTTATGAAGCCTGAGTTGCCGAAAACTGAGTTGCCGAAAACTGAGTTGTCAGGATTGGAATACCAGCAGTTAGAGAGAGAGATTAGTAAACTTGGTTTTCTAATCCGAGGTGGTTTTGTTCCCACAAAAGAAGACGGTGTGCCTGATATGTCGTTAAGGCGACAACCTCATACCGTTGTTATGGTTGGAAATGCGGGCTCAGGTGTATTCTGGCAGAACTTTATTCACTCACCTGAGTATGAAGCTGGTAGTCCAAACCCAATGGATGATTGGACCAGACGTGTGATGGATGATTTTGCCAAGAAATTTGGGGGGGAGGCTTTGTTTCCTTCAGATGGGCCGCCCTACCAACCATTTCAGCGGTGGTCTTCGCGTGCTGAAAGATTGTATCCAAGTCCGATCGGTCTTTATATCAGTCCGAATTGGGGAACCTGGCATGCTTTACGTGCCGCAATATTGTTCCCAATGGCAGTGGCTAATTTACCAACTTTGTCTGAGCAACAAAATCCTTGTCTGAATTGTGAGGATCAACCCTGCCTATCCTCGTGCCCTGTTGATGCCTTTGTAGCAGGGCAGGCCTATGACTATCTTGCGTGCGCGAAACATGTTGTCTCTGATGAAGGCAACGACTGTGCCTCGAGAGGGTGTCTTGCGAGACGTGCTTGTCCTGTAGGGCAGGAGTTCACCTTAGCACCTGAACACGCTGCCTTTCATATGGCGGCTTTTACCGGAGCAAGAAAAAAAATCTGGTGAAATTTCTTAAACTTGTAACTTCTATAAGAACAACAAATGCCAAAACCAATTTTACTTGTTGAACATGTTGATCAACCCAAAGGGGAACGTATCACCCGAATTTTGACCGAAGAAGGTTACGAATTTAAATGGTGTAATCCATCCAAGGGAGACGTCCTACCTGAAAACTTTGATGAATTCCAAGCGGCTATTGTATATGGCGGAATGGAAGGAGCATACGATCCTCATAGTTATCTAAGGGATGAGTTGGAGTGGATTAATCGTTGGGTTGGGGCTGGAAAATCTTATCTGGGGATATGTCTTGGTGGCCAATTGCTCGCAAAGGCCATGGGGGGAGATGCTTATGCTGACAAAGAGGGGAAAAAGGAGGTTGGATTTTACAAGGTTAACCTTGAATCCCCGTGTGGCGAAATCAAGTATGATGATGTCACAAATCAGAGTAACTTATTAGGGAATTTACCGGAATATTTCTTTCAATGGCATGGGGATACATTTGATCTGCCAAAAGGGGCAACCAAGTTGGCTTCATCTGAGAAATTTCCAAATCAAGCCTTCGCGTTAGGGCCCAAAGTTATCGGATTGCAGTTCCATCCTGAAGTTACCCTTGAAGTCGGCCAGACCTGGTTTCTCCAATTTCCTGAAGCTCTTGAAAAGCCGGGAATGAAATCATTACCCGAGATAGAAGCAGAATTCCTTCAATACGAAGCCTCTATTGAAAACTGGGCCAGAACTTTTCTGTTGAAATGGTTGTCAGTGGAGTGATTTTAAGAATTTAATCTTAATATAATCGTTATATTTCAATTTATTAGTGGGACTAGTAGGCCAATTTTTATGGTTGTGATAATATAACAAACAGGATGAATTAGTCTGCATTAAGTGATGCTGATTTGAAAAGCGGATGCTTCGATAGTATATTCCGAACGTTAATAAAGGCCAATTTCGGTGTTTCTGGGTGACGAGATGACGCTCTTGCGATATCCCAAAAAGAAAACCCCAGCTAGTGTCCCCTAAATGTTGGTGTCCGATAGGGATGGAGAGTAAACCCGATGGCTAAAAGTGATATTGAAATTGCCCGTGAGGCAACGATGCAACCAATTACTACGGTTGCTGAAAAAATTGGAATCCCTGCTGATCAACTTCTTCAGTATGGTCCGCATAAAGCAAAACTGTCTTTTGACTTTATCAACTCCATTCAGGGCAATCCTGACGGAAAACTGATCCTGGTTACTGCGATCAACCCAACACCTGCCGGTGAAGGTAAGACGACAACAACTGTTGGTCTTGGCGATGGTCTAAACCGTATCGGCAAAAAAGCCATCATGGCTTTGCGTGAGCCGTCACTCGGCCCTTGCTTCGGTGTTAAAGGTGGTGCTGCTGGTGGTGGTTATGCCCAGGTTGTTCCTATGGAAGACATCAACCTGCATTTCACAGGTGATTTCCACGCAATCGGCGTTGCGCACAACCTTTTGTCTGCACTTCTAGACAACCACATCTATTGGGGCAACGAGCTGGGTATTGATGCCCGTCGTGTTCAGTGGAAACGTGTTGTTGACATGAACGATCGTGCTCTACGTTCCATTACCAACTCAATGGGTGGTGTTGCTAACGGTTATCCGCGTCAAGATGGTTACGATATTGTTGTTGCCTCTGAAATTATGGCGATCTTCTGCCTATCTAACGATCTGAATGATCTTTCTGCGCGTCTTGGTGACATCATTGTTGCTTTCACTCGTGAGAAAAAACCAATCTACGCTCGTGACCTTAAAGGTCCAGGCGCTATGGCTGTTCTTTTGAAAGATGCGATTTCTCCAAACCTTGTTCAGACTTTGGAAAACAACGCAGCGTTCATTCACGGTGGTCCATTCGCAAATATCGCACACGGTTGTAACTCTGTTATTGCAACGAAGACTGCTCTTAAACTTGCAGACTATGTTGTTACAGAAGCTGGTTTCGGTGCTGATCTCGGTGCTGAGAAGTTCTTCGACATTAAATGTCGTAAAGCTGGCCTGAAACCTGCAGCTGTTGTTATTGTTGCTACGGTTCGTGCTCTTAAAATGCACGGTGGTGTTGCTAAGGCTGATCTTGGTAACGAAAATGTTGATGCTGTTACCAAAGGTTCTGAGAACCTTGCGCGTCACATTGCCAACATCAAGAAATTCAACGTTCCTGCAGTTGTTGCTATCAACCAGTTCGTTACTGATACAGCTGCTGAAATCGCTGCGATTTCTGCCGCTTGTGACTCTCTGGGTGCTAAAGCAATCGTTGCTAGTCACTGGTCAGACGGTGGTGCTGGTACAGAAGAACTTGCTCATCATGTTGTTGAGCTTGCAGATTCTGGTGTTGCAGACTTCACGCCGCTTTACCCTGATGAAATGCCTTTGTGGGAAAAAATCGAAACGATTGCTACAGAGATCTATGGCGCAAGCGAAATCATCGCTGATGCTTCTGTGCGTAAACAGATTGCTGAGCTTCAGGAAAATTACGGCCACTACCCAATTTGTATGGCGAAAACACAGTACAGCTTCTCTACAGATCCTACGCTTCTTGGCGCACCATCTGGACACGTTGTTCCTGTACGTGAAGTTCGTCTTTCTGCAGGTGCTGGCTTTATCGTTGTTGTTACCGGTGCGATCATGACCATGCCTGGTCTGCCACGCACTCCAGCAGCAAACAATATTTACCTCAACGACGACGGACAGATCGAAGGTCTGTTCTAAGTCTTACGGTATTATCGTTATTTGAAAGGCGGTCCTTCGGGGCCGCCTTTTTTACTTCTACGGGCTTTGTTCTGCTGGGCAAAGATCTACTACCCGATTAAAGTACACTCATGAAACAAATCTATCCTTCTTATAAAAAAGACAATGCTGCAGAACTTACCCGGTTATGGGTTGAGAAGATGGTGGTGGGGCTAAATTTATGCCCCTTTGCTGCACCGGAAACTCACAGGGACAGCGTTCGTTATGCTGTGGTAGATGGCAGCTCACCTGAAGAAGCGATAAGATGTTTCTTGGAAGAAGTACTCCTTATCCAGGAAAGCCCTGAAAAGGAAATTTCCACTACTCTCGTGATTTATCCTGCGGGACAAGAGGACTTCGATGATTTTCTCGACTTGTTGGCGCTGGCTGAGGAGTGCCTTGAACAGGCTGGCCTTGAAGGGTTGTTTCAGTTAGCAAGTTTTCATCCCCAATATCTTTTTGATGGGGTCGATGAAAGTGACATCACAAATTGGACAAACCGTGCCCCATTTCCCGTTCTTCATATCATCCGTGAAGGGCAGATGGGCCGGATATTATCCAGTTATAAGTCACCGGAAGAGATTCCAGAACAGAATATGCTGTTGATGACCGAGCTCGGGCGTGAAGGATTGATCAAGCGCTTTCCACTCTTCGCCGAATACTGCTTATAGTTTTCTTTGAATGAACTGTCCTGTTAATTATAGAGGCCAGAAGAAAAGAATGGCAGGCACAGATATAACTACGACCAAAATTTCTAGCGGTAAGCCCATCCGCCAGTAATCGCCAAAGCGATATCCTCCGGGGCCCATAATGATTGTATTGTTTTTGTGCCCTATCGGGGTCAGGAAGGCACAGGACGCTGCGACAGCAACCCCCATTAGAAAAGGATCAGGAGAGACACCAATTGCATTGGCGACATCAAGTCCTATAGGGGCGGCTATCAGAGCCGTGGCAACATTGTTGAGGAAATCTGATAGGGTCATGGTAATCATAATGAGAACCGTAAGGATCGCCCAGTTTGGCCAACCTTCCGTTTGAGACACAATAAGTTCGGCAATTAACTTTGTTCCGCCTGAATTCTCCAAGGCTATCCCTAGGGGGATTAATGAGGCAAGAAGGACGATTACCTTCCACTCCACACTTTCATAAACTTCCCTGCCTGAAACAATCCCAAGAGCCGCAAAGCCAATCACGCAACCTGCCAAGGCAATGGGAAGGTATAAGAGACCCGCAACTGAGAGAGCGATTGCTCCGAGAAACAGTCCAATGGCCAGGGTTGCCTTTTTTCGCTGGATGACGGAGTGCTGTCTTTCCGCAAGAGGTAGCACTCCAAGCCAGTTTGTAATATCGGCTAAGCGATCCTCTGGACCAAGGAGGAGTAGAACATCGCCTGGTTTTACTGTCAGCTTGCGGACCCGATCACGAAAACGCTTACCTTGCCTGGAAACCCCTAGAAGGGTTACCCCATGCCTCGAGAGAAGTCGCAGGCTGTAGCTAGATCTCCCGCTTATTCTTGCACCATCTGGTACTATTGCTTCAATTAGTTTTAATGAAGAGCTTGTGAGGCCGGGTTCATGTTTGTCTTTACCGGCAAAGTCTAGTTTAGCACTGCCAAGAAAAGCCTCGATAGATTTTGGATTGCCTTCTAGAACAATATGGTCGTCTTTACGAATTACTTCATAGCGCGCAAACCCAGGCAGCCTTTTACCCCGACGAACGAGGCCCAGAACTGTAATGTCATGTTCTCTGGCTTGGGGATAGAGCTCAGTAACTTTTAGGCCTATAGAGCTCGATCCATCAGGAACTTGTGCCTCAGAAAGAAAAAGACCTGTATCCTCGGCAGTGTGAATTGAACCCGGACGATCTCTATTGGGAATTAACCGCCAGCCTATAAGGGCAACAAAAAGTATCCCGACCAAGGCCACACAAAGACCAACGGGGGCGAAATCGAACATGCCATAACTTTCGCCGAGTACTCTTTCGCGGTATTGGGCAATGACAATATTTGGCGGGGTGCCAATGAGAGTGATCATACCCCCGAGTATTGTCGCAAAGGATAAGGGCATGAGACTGAGAGCTGCGGCACGTTTTGCTTTTTCAGCGGCTTCTATGTCAAGTGACATGAGCAGAGCAAGGGCCGCGACATTATTGATTATCGCTGATAGGGCCGCTCCTACAACAGACATGATCCCTATATGTAGGGGCAGAGGTCGGTTTGATGACAAAACCACACCAGAAATCATTTCGACGGCACCAGAATTCATCAAGCCACGGGAAAGGATAAGGACTAATCCGATAATGACAACGGCAGGGTGCCCAAAACCGCTAAAGGCGTCATCTGGTGTGACATATCCGGCAACTACTGCGATAACGAGAGCGCCAAAAGCCACGAGATCATATCTTATCCTGCCCCAAATGAGCAGAACGAAAACCAAACCGAATAACGCAAACAGAAATGACTGATCAGTAGTCATGAAGCCCCCAGAGTGTTGATAATTCCATTAAAACACCCAAAGGTAGTTAAATCCATCCAATTTCTTTAGGAGAGTTCAGGTTTCGATATATTTTCAACAGCTTGATTTGATTTCGAGATTTGTCGAGCCAAACAGTATAATCGGTAACCCATATAAAAAATAATAGGGGTGGTTATTTGTAGATATGTTTTTGGCAAATCAAACTGTTCAGCAAAGCTATTTGTCAAAGAGATATGAAATTTACCAATAAAACAAACTATACAAGTCAGGATTATCCAGAGCGGTATTTGTGGATCATGTTTTATTAGCCAGGGAAGAAAGTTAAACACGATTGCAGCGGGTAAGAGCAGTAGCATTAGGTCGTAAAAGAACAAATGTGGACTGATTAAAAGGCCCCAAATAAAAGTTATGGCCATGGCAATATCCCAGATTTTTTGATTTTCCTGCCATCGGATGTTTTTCCACAATAACCATAATAAAAGTATGGTTCCGCCGCTGAGAATATAGATAACTATGTTGGTAATTTGTGGGCTCAGTTCGTCGAATAACAAAGATGAAAACCCAAAGAAGGAATGAATACCCCATGTTGGATAATTGGGTAATCTTAAAAAATCGAGAAACCTTGGGCTAACCTCGATGTATTTTTGCATTGCTTCAGGAGCTAAAATAAAGCCGATCATTAAGCTAATACATAATGAAAGGCTTCCGCCAATAAGCGATTTCCAACGCCATTTGAACAATAAAACAAGAACAATGAGAATGGTTAGTTGAGGTTTGAAGGCAAGTAATCCGAGATAGAACCCGGCTCTAAAATCCTTTCCCTTCCTTAATGTGAAAAAGAAGAGGCAATATAACAAGAGAATAATTGGCGTTGCTTGTCCATACAGTACCCAACCAAAAGTCGGGTAAAAAAGAAAACAGCAACCAACTAACTGATAGGTTGGAAGCGCCTGCAAAGAGACTAATTCCCGGCGAGCCATGATTACACTGCAGATAAGCAAACCAAAATTAAGTACCTGCCATAAAATAAAAGCAGGTAGATAGGGCAGTTTTGCAAGTGGTGCGTAAAACACCGCAGTAAAAGGAGGGTTTAGAAAGGGGTTATGTCCTTTGAAATCCTCCCCTATTAAATTTTGTTGGTACGCCAATTGCTCAGAAAAACGAAATTCTGGCGTTAGGTTATAGATGTGTTCCAAAATACCCTGATTGTAAAAAGTACCCCCTGTGTAAAAGGCCAAGAAATCCGCACCTACATTCACCCCAACGGCGGTTATGTACCCGTTGCTTTTTATAAGGTTGAATGCAAACAAGGTGATTGAAATTGAAGTAATAACAATACCGCAAAATATGGCGATATTTCTCAGGTAGTTTACGTGTGAAGGGGATGGAAACAAAATTCACCTAATTACGAAATTGTACTATAAGTTGAATAATGCTTATTTCTTAATTAACGATTAAAGATATCACTTGCTTTAAATGTACCCTTAACTATTCATTATTAAGTATAACGTGAATAGGTTTATTTGTATTTTATTATTCAACCCTCTTGTTGATATAAATCTTCTTAGCAAGAAAGTAGAAAGATATGTCTCGTAAATGGGATACGCGGTACTTGAAATTGGCTAGGGAGGTCGCAACCTGGTCAAAAGATCGTTCCACACAAGTGGGTGCGGTGATCATACTTGAGGATAATACCCCTGGCCCCTACGGGTTTAACGGTTTTCCGCGAGCCGTAGATGATGATGCCGATGAGCGCCACGCTCGCCCACTAAAGTATGACTGGACTGAGCACGCGGAACGGAATGCAATATTCCATGCCGCAAGGGTAGGTGTTCGTTTAAGCGGCGCATCTATTTATGTCACCCATTTCCCCTGTTCGGATTGTTCCAGAGCTATTATCCAATGTGGAATTCGTGAAATTATTGTAGACGAAAAAAGTAAAGGCGATCCCGATTTTACCGAGCGTTGGGGGGAAATCCAAACTCAAGAAGAAATGTTACAAGAAGCGTCAGTTACATGGCGGTTTGCAAAGGTAGAAGATTAATTTTGTTCCGCTAAGCTACCGTGCTTATTTTGAGGACTGCAGGTAATTATTTCAGGTGCAGATCGAAAAAAGCTTTTGAACGAACTAAGCTATCTTGATGGGCGGCTTCATTGTAATGGTTCTTTTCAAATTGAATGGGCAGTGGGACCGTAATATCCCTTTGGCCATCAACCTTGCTATAGTTTTTATTGTCGTAAAAGTGAGTGGCGCCTGGGTAGAGATGATATGAGATATCGTTTCCCCACTTGATTGCTTCGGATGATACCGTTTCACAGGAATATGAAGAATTAATTGGATCGCTATCCCCCTGCAAGATCAGTAACGGCGCGTTTAGTTCAATCCCAGTGTCACAGTTGGGATACAGTGCAACTCCGGCTTTGAACGTAATGTCGGTCGGGCGTCTTGGGTTGGATCTGTTCAGGATGGAAAACAGGCTGCTCCCACCGAGTGAAAATCCGATAACAGCAATTCTTTCAGGATCTACATACGGCTGTTTTTGTAAGAAACGATAGGCATTGTACGCATCAGAAAACATGTTTGCATTATTTGTATCCTGTCGGTTCGTGCCACCTCTGGAGCCAAAACTGTCGACGAGTAAATTCACATATCCCCAACTTGCAAGGGTATCTCCCCATTCAGTATGTGATTTTTGAAGGCCATCGCCACTGACGAGAGTAATAATAGCTGGACGGGGCTTTGATATTTCAGGGCGAAAAATAAAACCAGTTATATCGATGCCTGGGGTAGGGACTAGAGTAATGCCTTTGGCTTTTGCCTGTTTTACCTTGAAAGCGGAAGGCGGGACGGGTTCTGAGGGAAAAGTAACTTTCTCATTCGCCAGAGCACAAGTGATGCCTAACACAAAGAATATCGGAAGAATGGTTGTTGTGATTGTTCTAGCTACCATATCTTTTTCCCCTCAAAAAAATGACCTGGAATTGGCTACCCTATCCATAATAAGTATGGATTACAATGTTGAGTAAGCGGGTGGAGAATTTGTAAGTCCGATAGTTTTCAATCATTCCGAGAACCTTTGGCCGATACGCTTTGGCATACCTTAAGTCTATCCCCGGTGAACAAGATATAAGCCTGAAGTCGAGGAGAATAACCTATTTATCTTTTGGTGTTTAGTATTAACTCTCGGAGGATGGTTTTCTGTCTTATTATGCTCCTATACGGCCACAACATTTGTTGCGGACGTATAGGCACAATTCACAACAGCATAGGGTTTGTTGTGAATTGGGTAACGACTAGGAAACACAGTTCCTAAAGCCATATAATTCAATTTTGTATGATTTGTCTTCCTGATTTAATCAACTCTTGTAGAGGATTAAATCCCATATGGTAAGAAAGCTCGGCCGGGTTATTAATATCCCAAATCGCGAGATCTGCCATTTTTCCAACTTCGAGACTGCCATAGCTATCTTCAAGGCCAAGAGCTTGTGCTGCGTTCAAGGTCACACCACGCATCGTTTCTGTGGGTGTCATCTTGAAAAAAGTACAAGCCATATTCATCGCGAGTAAAAGCGAGCAACAAGGAGAGGAGCCGGGGTTCATATCCGTTGCGACGGCCATTGGAACTCCTTTGCTACGGAATAAATTTATAGGAGGCTTTTTCGTTTCGTTGAGGAAGTAAAAGGCGCACGGCAAGATAACGGCCACTGTTCCAGATTTGGCCATTGCGTCGGCGGAACTTTCGGATACGTACTCTAGGTGATCCGCAGAGTTTGCACCATAACGCGCTGCCAATTCTGCGCCGCTGAGGTCACTCAACTGTTCAGCGTGGAGTTTTAGATCAAAACCTAACTCGGAAGCCGCTTTGAAGAGTTTTTCGATCTGATCAGGTGAAAACGCAATACCTTCGCAAAATCCATCAACGGCATCAGCAAGGCCGAGTTTTTTAAGTTCGGGTAGTTTTTTAATAATGCTATCAATGTAGCCATCGCCATTATCCTGAAATTCTTCGGGAATAGTGTGCGCTGCGAGGTATGTTGTAATTACTTTGATCGGTAATTGAGCCGCAATTTGCCGTGCAACACGGAGCTGCTTGGTTTCATTTTCCCAGTCTAAACCGTAACCAGATTTCACTTCGATTACAGTGACGCCCTCGGATTGCAAAGCGGATGCGCGCTTAAGGGCAACAGTAAGAAGTTCTTTTTCACTTGCGGCTCTTGTTGCCTTTACTGTGGATCTGATACCACCGCCTGCACGGGCGATCTCTTCGTAACTCGCACCCTCCAGGCGCATATTGAATTCGTTTACGCGTTCGCCACCGTGGACTATGTGTGTGTGGCAGTCGATCAACCCGGGGGTTATCCAGCTGCCATTGAGTTCATTGACTTCTCTTGCTAAATTATTTGGCGCATCTGGAAGGTTTTCAAGTTCACCAACCCAGACGATTTTATCGCCTTCTATGGCAATGGCGCCATCGTTGATCGTTCCTAGCCCAGTACCTTGCATGGTGCAAAGATTACAATTTATCCACAGACTATCCCACATATCGAACTCCAGATGGCTTTTGAAACATGTCTTATTGTATATACAACTTGTTTGTGTTCGGTAAAGTAAAATGATAATCGAAATTATCTTATCCCTAGTACTCAAAATAAAATTATTTAAATACCAGACTTGAAAGATGATAATATGAGTGTATATACACTTATGTATCAAGTGGAGAATGATTATGAAGTTTGAAGCCGAAGATGTTACGGCCTGCACCTGTGCTGGATTGAGGAAAGC
The DNA here is from genome assembly GCA_913060675.1 of uncultured Rhodospirillales bacterium. Lineage (GTDB taxonomy): Bacteria > Pseudomonadota > Alphaproteobacteria > Kiloniellales > Kiloniellaceae > Kiloniella. The sequence continues at coordinate 16,021 of CAJXUS010000044.1, read as the reverse complement.
CACTCGTATTCTTACTCAAATCTATGATGCCGCTTTAAAGCCTTCAGGCCTAAAAGGAACTCAATTCACATTACTTGCAACTCTTGATAAGACGGGGGAAATACCTCTAAGTCGATTGGCTGATGTTCTTGGTATGGAGAGAACGACCTTAACACGTAATCTCAAGCCTATGATGAGTAAGGGGTATATAAAAACTAATCAGGATTATGATCAGCGTGTTCGTCTCGTCCAAATGACAACTCAAGGTGCTCAGGTGTTTCAAGAGGCCATGCCTCTTTGGCAAAACGTTCAGGCGCAAGCTGTTGACAAGTTGGGGCGCAAGGAATGGTCATTAATGATGGGCGCATTAGATAAATTAACAACACCTCCTGATACCCGATAAATTTTAACAATATAAGTGTATATACACATAACTAAAGGATAGGTTGATGAAGCGTTTAACATTTATTGCCCTCGTAAGTACGGTTGTTATTGCTGTTATGGCGGGTGGTATTGCAACGGTCATAACCGTACCAAAATCTGAAGCCGACAATATTGAAACTGTTGAGAGAAGTTGGATTGAGCCTATACAGGTTCAGCAAGTTGGTCTGTCTGAAAGTTTGGCACCAGCTCAGGGTTTTGAAGAGTTTGGAAAGGCGGTCGGAGACAGAAGTTTCCATTCTGACATCTTGTATTCTGAAGTTGTTTTGTCTTATGGCCCGCTTGACGATCCCCGACCTATATTTTTGTTGGTGAACTCTTACATTGTTGCCAACCAACAAGAGTACGGAATTGCGTTTATTGAGAAGTTGTTAAAACGATATGACAATCAGTTTACTGATGAAGCCCGGGCAAACTATTTAGCGGCTTATGCACTCCTCCGTGCAACCTATGCAGAAGAAGTTTTTATTATAAATCGTATTGGATGGGTAAACGATACCTTTGATATCTTAGAGCAAGCAAACGAGGTCTCTGGAGCTCAAAATCCATTAGTGCGTTGGACCTCGGGATTGATTTATGCACAAGTGCCCTGGTTCTTCGGTAAGCAAGACAGTGCGCTTCGTGATCTCACTTGGTTGGCAGAACATCCTGAGACTGAACCAGAACCTGGATTTTACAGAGAGGTATATCATTATCTGGCCCGAATTCATGAGGACAAGGATAATTCTGAGGTTGCGGCTCAGTACCTTTTGAAAAGCGGTTATCAGGATTATGAACCTAAAGCACTGTTTATGGGCTGGTTTGCATCAACCAAGGAAAAAGGAGTGCTTTTCTCTCCAACGCCCTGGATCGCAGAAATGGTTCCAGAAAAAGTGTTCGCAGTCAGAGGTTTTGGTTTTTCTGAGCTACATTTCATTGTCAGTGACGATGGAACGCAGTTGATATCAATTGATGCGGGCACTCAGCCCTTTAGTATGAAAGCCGGTTTTGAGTTTCTAATGGAGGAATATCCGGAGCTTCCTCCTTTGACCACAGCATTTTTTACCCATGCGCACTGGGATCATATTGGCGGCCATAGCTTTTTGAGATCTTTAAATCCAGATTTAACAATATACGGGAGGAGTAATTATCACACGACTTTGGACCGAAGTTTACGTAATCACACCTATGAGCAATTTCGCAGTTCAAGTTTCTCGTTCGACTGGATAAAGGACTATCGGCCTGATGTAGAGATTTCAGAACTGACGGAGATAGAAGTTGGTGGATCTCGGTTTCAATTGATCCCTGTTACCGGGGGAGAAACGGAAGACGCCATGCTCATAAATATGGTTGATGAAAAGGTTATTTTTGTTGGCGATATTTTGATGCCTTTTTATGGCGAGCCTTGGGTGGAAGAGGGTTTTATCGACGAGGCCATCGATACGATGAATAGTGTTATCGCCAGAGACCCCAAACTGATTTTACATGGACACTATGCACTGAATTTTCTGTATGATGCTGATAATATTTTAGCCTATAGAAAAGCTTATATCTGGCTTGTAGATCAAACCCGTGAACATTTGAAAAACGGATATTCTGTTAAAGATATCGTTAGATTGAACTTGATTCCTCCGAGTTTACGAGACGATCCCAAAGCAATTCTTGGATTTCAATCCCCGAAAAACCATATCATCGCCCGATTAGGCGATCATATGCTGGGTATTTGGCAAGAAGGGGTTACAGGTAAAGAGCCAGTTGGCTTGGATGTCATAACTTCTGTGGAATATGGGCGGTTTCTTGAACTCTATCTCGGACTCAGCGTTCATGATGTCGAAGAGGCTTTGAGAGCGATGTTGGATGGGGGAGATTTTGAACTGGCCTTGCAATTGAGCGTCGCCGCAGAGGCCCGTTATAAGGATAAGGCTGGTATAATCCAGTTAAGAGAAGAAGCTGCCGATCGAGCAAGAAGTGCTGTTCAGTTTCTTGATCCTTTCCGGTTCGTGACTTACACGGAAATGGCTGAAAAAGAGCACCCTCCAATACCCAGAATTCGATCAGATTAGAAAAGCCTCAAAGTTTAAGGGAGGGGGAGTGCTTACAGGGCCTTTGATTGAAAACGTTTTTCGTCTTCAAACATACGATGTGCCCATAAAACACCAAGTACTCCCCCTTTTACATAGGGAAGGATAGCCATCGTTAGAGCTAAAGTAAGAGCGGGCCAGATTGCAACGTGGGTCAAAAGAGAAGGAGACCAAGCCTGCTCTGACCACATTACTCCAGGCACAACAATATGCCCCACGATGGTGATGGTGAAATAGGGGGGGATGTCATCGGCACGGATGTGACTGAGCTCTTCGCCGCAGTTCGTACATTCGTCGTTTACCGTCACATACTTCCGAAAGATACAGCCAATGCCACATTGCGGGCATTTTCTACGCAGCCCCTTTTTGAGGGCTTGGAACGCAGAGCGGTCTTTCGGTACGGATGTGGCGAATTCCCCAGGATTATTATTGTTTTCGCTCATTTTTTCCGCAACAAAATATTTGGGCCCGTAAAAAATACGGGCACCAGTTATTTTGTTTTACAAGAAAGAGCCTTGTGAAGGGCAGAGGGCGAAATGACGCACCCCATTAAATTGGCTCTCCAGAGGTCAGCGCCATCCAATGTTGCCCCCGTAAGAATTGTACCTCGCAAGTCGGCATCACTGAGGTCCGCGCCTGAAAGATCAGCATCTTTCAAGTTGGCACCATGAAGGCTAGCCCTAACCAAGTTAGCGTTGGTAAGGTTCGAGCCACTTAAATCGGCACCTGAAAAATCAGCGCCGGCCATGTCGGCATTTTGTAGCTGTGATCCAGGCATAACCATGTCCGTGAGATTCAAATTATTTAGGTTCGCGCGCGCCCCCTGATTTGAATCCTTTGTCCAAGCATGATGATCAGCAAGCACGCGGAGTAGATCCCGGGCTTTGGCGGATTTTTCACGGGCCTGATTTTCATCGACCTCGGATTGATCAACTAAGAGGGTATCCTCAGGTAAGTTAGATAACATGTACTGGACTCGAAGCTGACGCTTGGCATCATCAACATTCCTGGCTTCAATTTGACCAGACTCAACGCGTGACATCGGATCAGATTGAATCTGATAAGTGTATGTTCTAAGGCTCATTTACCACTCCATGCGAATCTTATTTCCTGAATGTTATCGGAAACATGATGAAGTTACGACAAATTCCTAAACAAATAATGGACAGAATTATAACTATCGTTTCGAAATTGAATAAAATTCAATTAATTCCCAACTCAGAACGATGGAAATGCGGCCTCAAATTGGATTCTAATATTTTTTTGTCTTGATGGTAGAAGTGGAGATTTGTGATTAAATTTCTATAAAGGGTTGAAATTTAATCACAATAAATATGGTGAGAAAATTTCCTTGATGAATAATCTGAAAATTTAAAACGAATACAATCTATGAGTAGGAGATTTTTAAGATTCTACCGTCATAAAAGAAGCATCAACGGGAACTTACGGATTCTTTGACTTATTTTCGTTCCCCTGTTCAGCAAAGTGGAGGTGTGTCTTGTCTTGGACAGAGGAAGATTGGACAAAATTGAGAGTAGTAGTTGTTGATGATAGCAAACCCGTACGCTCTATGATGAAGTTAATGCTTTTATCTTTGGGCGTCGGTGAGGTACTACTCTATGAGAATGTGGCTGAGGCTATGAACGGTATTGAAGATGAACAACCAGACCTTGTGATTTCGGACTATTATATGGTGCCAGAAACAGGGTTGGATCTGCTTAAGAGGATAAGAGAATCTACGGAATCTTTAACCCGTGAACTCCCTTTTCTGATGATGAGCGGTTATGAAAAAACAGATGCTGGTTTCCCCAATGGAATATCTGGTTACATGCCCAAGCCAGTGACAACTGATTTGGTCAAAGAGCATATACTTTCTGCGTGTGTGATTAAACAATAAGATTAAAACAATAAGATTATTGGTAGTGGATTACGCAAAAAGCGGATCCGAATTGTGGGTATGAGGGGTTTAGGTTGTATCAAGAGTTTTCATCAATTTCGCTTCAGAGACTACTGAACCGACGTCATGCCCCACGTCATACTGTTCTTCCAGGAACAAAAGTGCAGCTTACTGTATTTGATATCAATTATGACTGTGAAATTCTCGACCTCTCATTTTGTGGGGCGCGATTATCGCTTGGGACTAAGTTACCAATTGGAAGTGAAATAGTCATCTCACACGAGGACTGTGGCCGGGTCTTGGGTATTGTTAAATGGAATAGTCCTAATGAAGTCGGTTTGGAGCTCAATCCAGGTGTAGCCAGACTGCTTTCTCGTTATGGGCACAACAACGCAGACACAAACACATCGCATTGAAATCCTGTCAAATATTCAATAAATACTCGTTTTTAATCCATAAGATATTGATTTTTTTTATATATATAATGTTTTAGGCTGTGCCTTTTTGCGGCAGTTGTATCTGCGAAGGTACGAGTATGAAAAGACAATTTCCACCATAACAACGGCTTGATACAGAGCGTTTCATTTCAAAGTTTAGAACTTGGGTTCTGAATTTTTTCGTTTGCCTTAAGACGGTTTTCTATTTTCTGGATAAGATAGGTAACTACAAATATCAGGGCCAAATATTCCAAAATCAGAAAGCTATAGATCTCTAGAGGGCGGTACTCTGTGACGACCAATTCTGATGCTCTTCGAGTTAAATCACTGTATCCAACTACAGAGATGAGCGAAGACATTTTTAACATATAGACAAACTGGTTACCAAGCGGTGGGATAATCCTACGGATCGCCTGAGGCAGTATAATGAAGCGCATTTTTTGAAAGTATTTCAATCCCATACTTTCGGCGGCTTCGTGTTGGCCTTTTTCAATAGATTGTATTCCAGCCCGGAAAATTTCAGCTTGAAATGGGCTATCACAAATTGCGAGTGCCAAAACGCCTGAAGCAAATATACTTAAATTCAAATCCAACACTATGGGTAAACCGTAGTAAATCCAGAGAATCATGACGAGAACGGGAATAGACCTGATTATTGTCACGTAGGTAACATTAAACGCCTTTAGGTACTTATTGTTTGAAATCCCCGGTATACTAACCAATAGCCCAATTGATACTGAAATAGACAGAGCGACCAAGGAAATACTGAGGGTGTTTTGGAAGCCACCAATCAAGAATTCAATATTGCTTTGCCCACTTGATTTTGTTGGGTCAATAACATGCCACCCCCAAGTGTAATCGCCACCACAACTGGCGAGGATAATAGGCAGGAGTAGTATTAAAAAGGACTTACTTGGAATTTTGTTGAAGCTCATATGCTTTGATTGGCCTTTGCCCTTTTTGGCTGACGTCTTTAATTTTCGTCAAAATAGGAGTATATTTCTATGATGAAGAGCTCTGACGCAAGATCAAGCCCTTGGGCATAGTATTTATCAATATTTTCAAATACAGACACAATTCTGTGATCCAAAAGGTGACGTTGGGCGTAAAAATAGCTCAAACAATAATAGTTGACCTGTCTATATTTATTGAGGCGGGCATCAAAAGGGACGCTAGCCCATGACAGGTATCATTTCTGGATCAGTTACTAGGGATGAAGTAACCGCGGTAGAAGTGCCGCAATTCCATCCACCTCAAGAAAATCTCATCGATTATGTTTCAGGTCGTGGGGGGGATGGCTGGGAGCTTGTTATAGATGCGCATCTGTCACTTTGTGCGACATGCCGGGCAGAAGTTGTCCGTTTAAAAGCTTTGGGTGGGGCTCTACTTGAGAAATTACCCGCAGAAGACTTACCTGAGGGTATGGAAGATCGGGTATTAGATCTATTAGATTCTGCAGAGATTACAACTTTCCCAGGCTCTAAATGCGAACGTTCAACAAGTTTACCAAGATCTATTGAGCGATTGTTGCCAGATAATTTTGAAGATATCAACTGGTGTTCAAGGGACACTAAGGGGACAGATTCAGTAGGTTTACCAGTTCAATCAGTTAATATGCTTTTACTAAGAATTCCCGCTGGTATAACGGTCTTTTTGGGACAAGAACAACACACTGAGGCTGGACAGCTACTTATTTTAACTGGCGGTCTTGTGAATGAGGACATGCGTCTATCTATTGGTGATGTGAAGCCTCTTTCAGAGTTGAATGAGGATTTCTACGCTGAGGGAGAAACCTCATCGACCTATTGCCTATTACTTATTCAAGACGAGGCCTGACCTTTAGTCACGCGTTTCACCTTTAAATTTTCATCACGAAAGTATCTGCTAATCGGAGAGGTTAAATACTGGACCCGAGGATTCTGCGTAGTTTGTTGATTGCCAAGCGTAAGCGGGATTTTACAGTGCCGAGAGGTAAATTTTGATGTTCAGCAATTTCTTTATGTGTCATGTCTTCATAAAATGCGAGCTGTAACAAACACGCCTGTCCTTCTGGTAAACTTTCAATGGCTTCTTTTAACAGAGCCTCCACTTCATGGTGCTCAATATCTTTTTCTTGGCTCGGGGCTTCGTCAATTTGGTTTTGGAGTTGATTCTGATCAATTGGTACAAGGCGTTGCCGACGAAATCTGTCTATTCGTCTGTTCCGGGCAATTGCAAAAATCCAACTCGATACATAGCTTTTATCTGGATCGTAGCTATCAGCTTGGCGCCATAAGGTCAGCATGACATCTTGTACGAGGCCTTCTGTAATATTGTTGTCAGTCCCAAGTTTACGCATATATGACATGAGCCGGGGAGCAAAGTGTCTGAAAAGTTTGACAAAAGCCTCTCTATCTCTGGAATGAGCTACCAGAGCCAATAAATCGGCCTGTTCTTTTGCACTCAGGCTATTTGTTACACCATTTTCCAACGCTTATTAACTCCCTTAGCGTGGCCAATAATTAAGTCTATATCAGAAGTCATGGTGATGTCTGCATCAACTTATTGGTGTGTATGAATTTTTCATATTACCGAATTTGTTGGAACAGTCCCCCCCAATGAATTCTGTAATTAAAATCGGGATTACTCTATCCCAGTTACAACTATTATCTATCTATCGTTACTTTTTGTATAGTTATACTATGGCGGAATTGAGATAAACTGAGGCTTTAAAAAGTTAAACCAATTAGGTCAGCTCACTCCGTATATTTACCAATGTTGTCCTTCCATGATACGTCACAATATAAATACAGATCGTTAATTTCGAGAAAAATTGGACTTCATTTTTCAATTTGGAGATCAGATGTCACTTTTTGAAACGATAATTCTTGCGATGGGGCTCGCCTGGGCTAGTGGCATAAACCTATATGCAACCCTTGCTATATTGGGCATTTTAGGTGTTGGAGGGCAAGTCAACCTGCCGCCCGGATTAGAGCTACTACAACACCCTGGCATTATAATAATCGCAGTTATTTTTTATGTTATTGAATTTATTGCAGACAAAATCCCAGCGGTCGATTCTATTTGGGATGGCATACATACATTTATCAGAATACCAGCGGGTGCGATGATTGCGGCTGGCATGCTAGATGATGTAAGTACCGAAGCTCAAATTATGGCATTTCTCGCAGGCGGAGGCTTGGCAGCGGTAAGTCATACCGTGAAATCAGGAAGCCGGGCTGTGATAAATACCTCGCCGGAACCATTTACGAATATCATGGCCTCAGTTATCGAAGACATTTTGGTTATTGGTGGGCTCTTTACAGCTCTGTTTAGCCCGACAGTTTTTGCTGTGTTCCTCGCGATCTTTTTGATCGTTGCGATTTGGATTATTCCGAAAATATTTAGAGGAATACGTAAAGTGTTCCATTTCCTTACAGGCAAGAAAGCCGATCCAAAGCCTACCTTCTCTTCCAAAGGCTCTCTTCATCTAAAGAGTGATGAGTTGGAAGATGAGCTGAAAAGGATTGAAAAGGGCTAAACCATCTTTTTTTGATTAATTCGAGGCTGGTGTTGGGACGCCTTCAGTTAAGCCGTCAGGATATTTGCCGACAAAGCTAAGATGCGAAACCAAGCCTGTATCTTCCCCCCAGCAGAATAGACGGATACATGCGGGTTCAAACCTGGGGTTGATATCGTCAATTGGTTTCATCTGGAGACCATATGAAAATGTTGCGCTTGGCGTAACAAAAAGAACCGTATTTGCCCAATTAGCAATACTGTCTCTATGAGTATGTCCGCAGGCTACTCCCAGAACTTGAGGGTGGGATCTGATCACTTCTTTGAGCTGGGAGCCATTTCGGCAATTTATACTATCTTGATAAGGGAGTCCGAGGTCGGCGGGAGGGTGGTGCATAAATACAAGGGTAGGGCGATCTGGTTGTTCTTGGAGAGTATGGTTCAGCCACTCTAGACGTTCTTCACAAATCATACCGTGATGATGTCCCTTTACAAGAGAGTCGAGCATGACAAGTCTAAGGGGGAATTTTTCAACGGTATATTGAAGGAACTCTCCACTTAGCGGGAGGTAGCCACGATCCCCGAAAAGCTCTCGGAGATTATCCCGGCTATCATGGTTTCCGGGCATGACGAGATAAGGGATCTCGATTGTATCAAGTAAGGATTTCGTCCGTTGATAGTCTTCGATATTGCCGTGATTTGAAATGTCGCCAGAGACAACAATCATGTCGGGTTTTGGGTCGAGCTCTATCAGGTGTTTTACAGTATCTTTTAAACGGTCAAAAAGATCGATACTTCCACTGTCTGTTTCGATAATACGTCCAACATGGAAATCTGTAATCTGGGCTATCAGCATTTTTGGGCTCGTTATGTCGGTGTTTAATACTTTTTTACTGATCACTACTGGGCCTCTGTTGCAGAACACAGTGTTGGATGCCGAGTACTATGCACGTGATTATTGGGATAGAAAAGTCTCAAAAGGTGAGCGCTTTTTTTGATTGAGATGATTAGTGCTGAGGGGGGAATCTCAGAGTAACTGTCGTGCCGTAACCGGGAGAGCTTTCAAGTACAAGGTTTCCCTCATGGAGTTCGATGAAGGATTTGGCAATTGATAGTCCCAAGCCTGTTCCTTCATGGTTTCTTGTCTTGCTTTCAGCGACTTGTGCAAAAGGTTCTAATACCCGGTCCAGATTTTCAATGGTGATACCTATACCTGTGTCACTGACTTTAATAGCCAGTCCTTGATCGTGGTTTAGATAGGCATTTATGGATACAATGCCATTGGCATCTGTGAACTTAATCGCATTGGTGAGAAGGTTGAGAACAGCCTGTTTTACCTTTAACCGATCGAGTGAGAAAAGTGGTAAGTTATCATCACATTCTAGCGTAACTTCGATCTGAGCTCTCTCGCTACGTTCTTTTAAAAGAGCAACTGACTCTGATAACATCCCGTAGATATCTACATCTTCAGGCTCTATAGTTACGGTACCGAGTTCGATTTTTGATTGATCCAATATTTCCGATATCAGCTCTAAAAGATGATTGCTCGATCTGTTGATAGCTTCGGAATAATCTTTGTACTTCTCGTTTGAATGTTTCCCAAACATTTCCCCCATCAAAATTTGGGAGAAGCCAATAATTGAATTCAGTGGTGTTCTGAGTTCATGGCTCATATTGGCCAAAAATTCTGATTTGGCCCTACTGGCAAACTCAGCAGTTTCTTTTGCATTTTTAAGTAAATTTTGAGAATTTTTAACCGCGGTAATATCCGTTTGTACTGAAACGAAACCAAGGCCTGGTACACGTCGGTCTGTCGTTCTAATCCACCGGCCATCTTTCAAGTTTACGGTAAAGGAGCCCGTGAGTTCACGGCGATACGCGGCTTTTCGTTCGAGGTAATCTTCACCAGTTTCATCCCCGATTGCAACATTGCCATTTTGAATATCGATTTCGCCGAGCTCTTGAAAATGAACGCCTGGGCGTGCTTGTTGTTCTGTATAGCCGTACATATCTCGAAAATTTTGATTACATATAATCAAATTACCGTTGTTGTCATACATTGCAAAGGCTTCAGCAATGGCATCAATGGCGTCGAGAAGGATGTATTGAGCAAGGTGTTGTTCTGTAATGTCTTGTAGAGTGTTTAAAATGCGGGGTGGCTCATTCCAGTTGGGATCAATCAGTCGAGTTTTTCGTAATAAGACCTGGCAGAGAACGCCATCCGCTCTTTTTAGAGACAATTCTATAGCCTTAGGTTCGCCCGTAGTAAGAACGTCGGCATCCAGTTTTTGAATGGTTTCCTTAGGGAAGGGAGAACTTATCAGTTTTGAGACTTTGAAGCCTTCACGAAGGCTGCTCTTGCCGATAAAATCATAAAATTCTTTATTTCCAGCAATAAAGCGCTGGTTATTGTCAGAAATGAAAATCGGCAATGGGAATGCGTCAAGCAGAGTCTGTCTATCAAAAACAAAATCATTGTACTTTTTCAACACCAACTCCTACCGCACTTGATCTTTGACAGACCTTAATATTTTAAGGTTCAAATTCCCTGGTTGGTGTGGCTTTTAATTTTGATATCTTGTTAAGCTCTTATGAAGAGGTACCGCCAAACCTTGTCGTGATGTTATAGGAGGTAAAGGTTTCAAAAGTGCAAAGATCTATACGCAATATAGGACAAATGCTGTGTATCTTTAGCCTCTTAGCTTAACAGACCTATTTTCAAACCATCAAGTATATATTGAATTGCCAGGGCTGCGAGAACAATCCCGAGTACACGTGAGATGATGTGAGTTATCGTATCTCCAATAAATCTTTCCAATTTATCAGCCATAAAAAACAAAATCAGGCACAAGAGCAATACGGCCGCTAATACACTAAGAATAGCAGCCTGAGAGACGACATCGTCTTTGTTCGCACTCATGAGCAACATAATGGACGCAATCGCGCCTGGACCGGAAATCAAAGGGATTGCAAGCGGAAAGACAGAGACATCTTCATGTGATTGGGATTCTTTGAGCTCTTCAGCATTGTTTTCCCGGCGCTTTGATCTCTTGTCAAAAACCATTTCTAAGGCAATGAGAAACAACATTACGCCGCCAGCAATTCTAAAGGCAGGTAAGCCAACGCCGAGTACCTCTAAGAAGCGATCTCCCAGTAAGGCAAAAAATACGAGGATGGTTCCGCCAATTAGAACGCCTTTGATGGCCATTTTGCGCTTGTGAGCGGCATCGGCACCTTGGGTTAATCCAATAAAGATTGGTAACAACCCCAAGGGATCAATGATCACAAAGAGGGATACAAAGGCGGTCAAAGCCAAGTCTAATATTGCAGGTGTGATCATATCTAAGTCTCAGATGTTCAGAGTTTAAATTCCTTATGGCATCTAATATCTGAAAAAAACATGAAAATACAGAAAAGAGAGCAACATGCCGTTGTGATATGCCATTTTGATTTGTCGTGGGAACATAGGTAGGGAGGCTAGATAATGGTTTTATCTAATTGTGCAAAGAGTTGTTTAAAACGTTTTTTTGCCATTCGTCCATGCTTCACATTTCTTGCCTGATCGAGGTTCGCAAGTTTATCGCCAACCTTTATCAGCATGACCATGCCATACCGTGTGTGGACTTTACACCGGATGCCATAAACACCAGAGTGATCGAACCTCACTTCAGCCACTTTTTGATGAGAAATTTCAAATGGTTTGGCGCCGTCGGGTAGCATGTCTTTGATAGATACAACGGTGTGTTGGCCCATGGAGTTCAAAAATCGTACCGTATCACCTGGATCAATTTCAATATAGCTTGGGGAAAATTTGAACATTTCAAATGGATCAATGGCCTCAGCTTCAATCAATTGATTAACATCAATGAAGTTGCCATTTAGTTCTGCTATCAAAGGAAGATCACTATTCTGCTCAGACGCTTTAGTTGTGGTGGGAAGGCAGAGATCATTGGCATTAAAAGTTAGGGGGTATTGCATCTCAACGGATACAGCATTTCCCTCTGGCTTGGTTGTTGGCGGCGTTGCTGCGGATGAAATTGAACTTATGGCGCCAAGTGAAATCGGGGCACTGGCCACTACTTGTAGAAAACGTCTTCGGGTTGTGATCATTTTACCCTCGTTGAGAATCGATATCATCAATGATATTAAGTATTATAGAGTAAATTTGTAAGTATCAATCAATTAATTGTTATGATTTTTTTAGTAATTGTAAGTTAATTCGAGTGAATATTTTTATGAAAATAAAATTATCTGTTGTAATTTCATTTATCGCATCAGTTTTAGTGTTTTTTATTATAGTTTCATTTCAAATGAGCGCTGCGCAAACAGTCGATGTTGACGATAAGGTGGCAAAACAAGATCTGTATCCTGTTGCCCGCCCGATAATGCTGGCCCCGCTTGGGCCGCCACCCGTTCCCGCAGACAACCCTCAAACAGCAGAGAAAATAGATTTGGGAAGGATACTATTTTTTGATCCTCGGTTGTCCGGGAATGCGACCATGTCTTGTGCGACGTGCCATTTGCCGCAAATGGGGTGGGGGTTTAGCGATACACTTTCGCTTGGTTATCCTGGAACAGTCCACTGGCGTAATAGTCAAACCATTATCAACTCAGCTTATTATAAAAAACTTTTTTGGGATGGCGCGTCACTTTCGTTGGAGAAACAAGCACCTGCTGCGGCAAAGGGAGCTGTTGCCGGAAACGGAGAAAGCGACATGATGGAAGCCCGCTTGGCTTTTGTTCCTGAATATCGCAAACGTTTCCAGGAAGTTTTTGGGGATAATTGGCCGAAGATTGGCAACGCGTGGAACGCTATTGCAGCTTTTGAGCGGACCCTCGTCCAAAGAGATACGCCTTTTGATCTCTTTATGGGCGGAGATGATGCGGCACTGACTCACCAGCAACAGCGTGGGTTAGAGCTTTTTTCCTCAAAGGCTGGATGTATATCTTGTCATAATGGCCCTCTGCTTTCGGATGAACAGTATTATAATCTTGGTGTGCCGTCTGCTTGGCTCTGGGAGGAGGATGGAATGGCTCAGATAACCTTCCGTTATGAGCTTCTGGCAAAAGGGGTAACAGAGGCGCTCTATCGAAAAGCAAAAGATGACCCAGGTTTATATTTTATCACCAAACAAAAACGTGATCTTGGGAAGTTCAGGACACCTTCTCTTCGTTACACCAAATATACGGCACCCTATATGCACAACGGTGCATTTTCTACGCTCGAAGAGGTGATTAATTTTTATAATGCAGGTGGAGAGAGTAATGAATATTCAGCGAACAAATCGTCTCTCGTTAAACCTCTGAACCTAACCCCGAGGGAAAAGGAAGACCTAAAGGCTTTTCTTCTTAGCTTGTCTGGGGAGCAGATAACTGTAGAAGAGCCTGACTTTTACCCAATGTTGTCTTTGCCACAGCCTTGATAGATCTTTACGGTGCAATGCAGTTTTAAACAGATTTATCCATAGGGGATTCAAGATGGATCTAGATGACTTTCACGCCCATGTTTATTTTGACGAAGGCACCATCGATCAGGCGCGGGTTCTGTGTGAAAAAGTCAGGGATCGTTATGACATTCCAATGGGACGGGTTCATGAAAAGAATGTTGGACCACATCCTCGCTGGAGCTGTCAGCTCTCGGTTCCGCCAGAAAAATTTGGTGATGTACTTACCTGGTTATCTCTAAATCGGGAAGGGCTTACCCTCTTCGTACATGCGAACACCGGAGATGATCTGAAGGACCATACCAAACACGCGATTTGGATGGGTGAAATGCTTGATTTGGATCTTTCAATTTTTTCATAAACGACATGTTCATATTTTTTAGGCTATGCTTTGTCTTTGAGGTAACGTATAGTTTTTATTGAACTATTAGAGGGGATGTCATGAAAAAATGTAACAAATGCTTTTCCGAACGCGTGGTTCGTTACGAGTTGTCGCGACATGATTTGGCCGATAGTGGATCGTGGCATCTTGACAATGACGTTTCCAAATACGCCCCCGAAGATATATCAGACGTAGAAGGGGGGAATGTCTCTGTAGATTTAACCCTGCACGTTTGTTTAGGTTGTAGCCATGTGCGCGGGACTGCGGCTAATCGAGAATAATACGCGAGAAAGTATTCTCGCGCTTATTTACCAAAAGGCTCCGCAGATCTTAATGGTCTGAGGGGATCTTAGTGATCCGATTTTTCTAAAAATTTATCACCTAGGCCAGTGTCGTAGGAAACACCTTCTGAGGTCAGAGTAATCGGTTGTCCGGTGTCTTTTACCAGGCCTTTGCGGACAAGTGCTGTCCATACAGCGGGATTACCAAAACCGCTGGCATCTTTCGCCGTAACCACAAATTCGCCAACATGTACGTGGTCCCCGTGCGCATGGGGGAGCTGAGAAAGCGTTATCTCGCCATTGGGATGATGCACGGCTTGACGCTCGTCGCGGCCAATGACTTGTGCAAGAATTAAGGTACGGAGCTGGAGCTTGTTTAGTTTCAGCGGATTTTTCTTTATTGCCATGGATACTTTCCTTTGCACGAGACAAATCGGTTTCATCCAACCAGCTCATTTATATTTCGGTGCGCACTTTTAACTCTGTACTTGAAGGGTGAAAAGCAAAAGTTGATGCACCTTCCAAGGTTCAGGGCCTTAGGCTTATTCCTGTGCCTGAAGAAAGTCACCGTCGATGATCAGGAGCTTGACGCCGTTCTTGGTCACTGACCTATGCGAACTTAGATCGTCAGATACGACATAAGTCATGCCTTTTGATAGGGTAAACTCTGTGCCGTCGCTCATCTCGCTGACAAACTCTCCTTCAAGGCACTGAACAATGTGGCCTTTCTCACACCAATGATCAGCGACATAGTCTTCTGAGTATTCAACAATCCTTACGCGTAGCCCTTGATATTGAACAGTTTGCCAATAAGCCATGCCGCTGTCGCCAGCATGTTCTGTTCTGGGAACGTCAGTCCAATTGATGGTTTGAAAAGGAATGTTCTGGGTAGTCATTTAACTGTTCCTGTATTTCTTTTAGGGGTTTTCGGTCCCAATGTTATGGCACCTTAGATTATATAGAGAAAACCGTTAATGGCTTGAGAAATGAAGGCTCATAATTTGTTCTGATAAGTTGGTTATTTTAGGGGGAGCTGAGCAGGGTGGGGCTGAGGTGCTGAATGGGAGCAATCATCTACTCTTTATACAAATTTACATAAATAAACATGTTTTAGTTGTTTGGGATTGCTTTTAGAGTTTAATAGGTGTATCCCTTTAGCACTAGCCAAAGGGATACGTTTTATGTTTGATTTGAGAGCGCTTGTAATTAAAGAAATGAGTTTTTAAAAGCTCTCATCAGCATATTTGTGAATTCAAAAATTTAATCATAATTTTAATTAAAGGAATATTTTATGACTTATGTAACCATGGGTGAACGCATTCAAACTGCTCGTAAAAGTAAGGGGCTGAGCCCATCACAACTCGCTCGTCGGATTAGTGTAAAAGTTGCGACATTAAATAATTGGGAATCAGATCGATCTGAGCCCCGCGCCAATAAACTGGTCTCTCTGGCCGGGGTGTTAAGCGTGAACATGATCTGGCTGCTCGAAGGTTCCGACGATGGCAGTAGTCTTCCGCCAAATGTTGATTTGATTGAAACTGCCGATCTTCAAAGCAAGATCGTTCGTTTGCAATCCATGCATGAACGCATGGTACAGTTGCT
>CAJXUS010000043.1 GCA_913060675.1 uncultured Rhodospirillales bacterium | reverse complement strand
CGACGACCACCGAGACCTCCACTATCCTCTTCGTCGGCAGCGTCAGATGTGTATAAGAGACAGGTCTGGGAGTTCTGATTGATAGTTGGCGGTGGCAAAGTTGCGTAAGGTATGTGCGGTAGAGAGGAAATTTTGTCCTGGTCCCGTTTCTAAATAGGCGTCCCTTCCCAGGGTTTCTTCATCGACCGTGACCCCCTGCAACATTTTGAGCATCATGCCGCAATGATCCAAATCCATAGCAAATTTCTCATAGGACATGGTCAAGCCGCCCTCAAGCCATCCAGCGGCATGCCATACTTGATTGGTTCCTGACATTAACGTTGACCACATCGCTGCCGCGCTATCTTGCATAGCCTGCCCGTCCGCTGCATTGGAAGACGTGACTTGCCCTCCACCTGAACGAACAGGCACGCCTAAGCGGCGTCCGAGTTGTGATAGGGCCATGGTGCTGAGATTGGCTTCGGGGGTGCCGAATGTGAGTGCGCCGGACTTCAGGTTCATGGTGGAATGAAAACTTCCAAAAATAACTGGGCAGCCCTTACGCACCAGTTGAGCCAAGGCAATGCCGACCATGCCTTCAGCTAGGGTTTGGGCTATCACGGCAGCTTGAGACACCGGCCCCATCGCCCCACCAAAGATGGCAGGAGAAACCGCGACGCACTGGTTGGCAGCGGCATAGGTTCGTAAGACACCTGACATGGTATCATCAAATACCAATGGAGAATTCACGTTGATATTGGCCTGAATAACAGCGTTGTTTTCCATAAACACTGTGCCAAATACCAAGCGCGCCATTTCAATGCTGTCTTGGGCGCGCTCAACGGAAGTTACACCACCCATAAATGGCTTGGTCGAGTGGCACAGGTGGCTGTAAACCATGTCGAGATGTCTTTTGTTCACCGGAACATCCATAGGCTCGCAGACAGTTCCACCAGAGTGGTGGAGCCAGGGTGACAGTTGAGACAACTTCACAAAGTTTTCAAAATCCTGAAGTGTTGCATAGCGCCTGCCTCTGTCTAAGTCCGTGACAAAGGGAGAGCCATAACCGGGCATTAAGACGATATGATCACCCCCTAGGGTGACCGTGTTTTGTGGGTCGCGACCGTGAAGCTTAAACACATTTGGAGCACTGGCGCAGAGCGTACGAACATGACCGGGATCAAAACGCACACAGGCCCCCTGAACCTTTGCACCGGCCTCTCGAAAGAGGTTAAGGGCTTCTTCATCGCCGCGAAACTCAATGCCAATTTTATGCAAGATCCAGTCTGCCTGTACCTCGAGTTTTGTAAGTGCTTCGTCGTCAAGGAGGTTATAGGCCGGGATGCGTCTATGATGAAGCGGTGGCTGTTGACTATTGCCATAGTTTGATTTTCTCGCCCCAACCCGTGCTTCACGTCCACGCCGTTGCGAACGCCTTAGGGGCGTTGGGTCTTGAGACGAATTTTGAGATATACTGTCCAAAATTACTAATCCAATTGTTACGTAGATTAAAACAAAATCAAAATTATTGATGTATTTTGAATAAGATGTGGAAAAGAACAAACCAAAAGATTTGCTCTTAGGGTTCAAATAATTTAAACGATAAGTATGAGGTTAAGACATTATGACAACCTGCGTTTATTCAATATTGTTGCCCGGCACGGAAGTTTTGCGGCTGCTGCTGAAGAGTTGAACCTGACCAAAGGAGCTATCAGTTATCAAATCAAGGGTCTGGAAGATGAGTTGGGATTTACGTTATTCCAACGGCTTCCTCGTGGGGTATTACTGACGGCCAAAGGGCAGGATTTACTTAGCACGACAAGGCTGGCTTTTGATAAGATTGAACTGAAGGTCAGTGAATTGCGTCAGGCTGATACCCGTACCTTAACGATCGGAGTTTCGACCTATTTTGCATCACGCTGGTTATCCCCACGACTGATGGATTTTATGCGTTCATATCCTGATATTCGTTTGCGGGTCCAGCCTATGATCGACCAACTTGGGGGAGAGGAAGACGGTATAGATCTCTCGGTTCGCTGGGGAAATGGCGATTGGAATGATATGGATGTTGAGCCCCTATTTTCCAGTCCGTCGTGGCCGGTTGGCAACCCTGAAATGGCTGAACAGGTTGAGCGTGATGGGCTGGGTAAAGCCTTCTCTAGCTTTACTTTATTGCGTGATCGTGATGATAGCAATGCGTGGTCAAATTGGTTTGACGTCTCTGGTCTGTTCTTTCCAGGTCACGAAGATACCTTGATCATCCCAGATCCAAATGTACGTGTGCAAGCGGTGATTGATGGGCAGGGTGTCGCGTTAAATGATGAACTTGTGTCACAAGAAATTGCTACTGGTACATTGGTACGTTTATCTGACGTAGAACTCGCTGATTACGGCTATTTTCTTGCTTACCCGGGACAGGGGCGTAGCAATCCAGACGTAGAAGCCTTTGCGGGTTGGTTAAGGGCCGGTGGTATAAATCATTAGAGCCTGACATGGCGTCGTGATGAACCTAGATATGGCATAAAATTTGCTTGTTATAGTTGAGTATTTTCTGTTGATATCAGACGGACACAACGATGCAAATTGGTGGAGCTGGCAGTCTACCCGGGGTTAACTGGGGGTTTGACCGGGATAAAGAGCAACTTAGGCTTACAGAGCTTAAGGCCGTGCAGAAGGTCGAGCGGGAAAAATTTGCCCAGCCGGAAGCAGGTAAAGCGGAAAATAAAGCCGCATCATTATTTGCGGGAGCTTCGAACAAGGTAACTTCTGCCGCTGAAAGTAACCCTATCCCTACAGACGGATCTCAGGTAACGCTTGCGAGCAGTCAAACTTCACAAACCCTGTTTTATGCACAGCAAATAGCCTCAGCCAATCCACAGGCTAATTCAGGGACCAGTTCTGGGGCCAATTCTACGTCAGTGCCAGATGCTAAATCTACAGCCCATAGTGATGCAGTGGAGGCTTATAGAGAATTAGTTGGGAAAACTCCTGGAGAGCGGATGAGGGCGCAGGTTCTCAGATCTTTAGGGATGACCGAGGAAGAACTGGAACGGTTACCACCCGAAGAACGTAAAAAAATTGAAGAAAAGATAACCCAGCTCATTGATGAAAAAGTTAAAAGTTCCCTTGCTGAAGGCATTGCAGAGCAAGAAGGTGTGAGTGGGCAAACCACATCAAATGAAAAAGGGAGCTCTGGTTCTGAGCAGGTACTAATCACCCAACAAGCGGGCGGTTCTGGTAGTTCTGTTCAAGTTCAAGATGCAGAAAAAAGTGATAAATTACACAAAGAATTAATGCAAAGTATGGTTTAACGGGCGATTTTCGGTTTTAGGATGTGAGCTACAACCTGTGTGATAATTACGTTATGCGAAAGAAAACCCTTCATTGCGGTTGGTTTTTTGGATAAGCTGATATGGATCTGATTTCATTCCGGCTATTGAGTGTTTGTTTCAGATTTCTCTTCTGAGTGAGTTTAGTAAAAAAGTTGGGGCATATATCGTGGATACAACCGCTGACACAAAAGGCCTAACCTTACCGATACAAGGTATTTTAGAATATTGGAAATCACTACCTCTAGAACAAGATTTACCTTATAAATCTGCGCTTGACCCCTTGTTGATCCCCACTGAAATTTTACCTCATATTTTTTTGGTTGAATTGAGTTACGATCCTTTTTCCGCTTATATTCGGCTTCAGGGGACTTATCTCAACAATTCTCTTGGACAACATTTTACCGGGCAGTTTATAGACGAAGACAACTTTGGTCCTTATTCGGCCGAAGTTTTAAAACTGTATGAGCAATTGGCTAATCGGCGCACCCCTTATATATCTCATGAAGAAATAATCTCTCAAGATGATATGAATGTCATGGTCGAGGCGATCCACCTTCCTCTTCTCGACGATCAAGGGGGTGTCAAATATATCCTTGGCGCCATATCGCGCCTGTCAGGTCTTTCTAACCCAGAGAGTGGATTTGTCCCTAACCGTTGGGAAGTCAACAGTTTTAAAGAAATAAAGCTCGATTAAACTCCTACCTGTTAATCGGTTTTATTGTGTCTATTACGCATTATTGAGTTTCTCAACTTCATTTACAGCGGTTAGTCATTGACCAGGAGGAAATAACTCTGCGCCCAGAAATAAACCAATCAATCGTCTTTACTTACTGTGATGATCTAGATATCGCTTCAAGTTTCTTCCGAGATACTATGGAACTGGAGTTTGTAGTAGATCAGGGGGCTTGTCACATCTATCGCCTGACAGAATTGAGTTATCTCGGGGTTTGCTGTCTGCCAGACCGTCCAAGATCTCAAGTGGGGGTTATGATCACCATTGTTTCAAATGATGTTGATGGTTGGCATAGATTTCTGACCTCTAAGGGGGTAGAGTACATCAAAGAACCTTCCCATTCTGAAAAGTTCTCGGTTTATAGCTCTCTCTTTGTTTCCCCACACGGCTACCGTATTGAAATACAAAACTTTGACGATGCAAACTGGCATAAAGATACAATAAGCTAGGTTGAGTTTCCCAGTTCTCTATCCCATTGACGATGTGTACAGACAAAACGTGCCGCAGTTGTTATTCTCTTTTGCTAGAGACTTGAGTGCGGTGATGTTGATAACAGGGAGCCCTGATATATGACCCCTTCGCAGATCACGTGGCCAGTGAAGACCCGCGAGCTTCATAGTCACCACTTTGATTCGACCATCTGGAATGATTTCAAATTTCGCGATGACGACATTATCATTGCCACCTATGCCAAAGCGGGCACGACTTGGCTTCAGCAAATCATCAGCCAGTTGATTTTTAAGGGTAAAGGTGAACTGGCAGTGGCGGAGATGTCACCTTGGATGGATCTTCGTGTCCCACCAAAAGAAATCAAACTTGAAGAAATTGAACAGCAAACTCACCGTAGGTTTTTAAAAACCCATTTGCCCGTCGACGCGTTGGTATTCTCTCCCAGCGCAAAATACCTCTACATTGGTCGAGATGGCCGTGATGTGGTGTGGAGCCTATATAACCATCATCGGAATGCCAATGATCTCTGGTATCAGGCTTTGAACGAGACCCCAGGAAGGGTTGGCCCCCCGATAAGCCCACCACCGGGAAATCGAGAAGAGTATTTTCACGACTGGTTGGAAAAAGATGGTTATCCCTTTTGGTCGTTTTGGGAGAACATTCGAACGTGGTGGGAGATCCGCAATTTACCCAATGTTAAACTTCTGCATTTTTCTAACTTGAAGGCCGATATGCCTGGAGAAATCAGGCGCATCGCCGATTTTCTTGATATCCCAATCGATGAGGGCAGTTGGGATAATATTATTGAGCACTGTAGCTTTGATTATATGAAGGAAAATGCCATTGAAAGTGTTCCTCTCGGGGGAGCTTTTTGGGATGGTGGTGCGACGACGTTTATTAATAAAGGCACCAATGGCAGGTGGCAGGAGATCTTGTCTGACAAAGAAAGTGCGGCTTATGAAAAAAGAGCGCTTTCCGAGCTCGGTCCTGAATGCTCCGAGTGGCTACTTACGGGTGAAAAGTAAGTTTTTTAAGGTGGTGAGGAGGCCGCGGGCCTATTTTTTCAGCAGAGCAGTCTTCTAACACTCCAAAAAGATCCTAGGATGTTTGTTGTTCCTTAAGTGCGCGCTCGATGGCTTGGGCGGTTGGTGTCATGGCAAGGCCGCCTTTGCCTGTACAGCGGAGTTCACAGGGCAGGGCCTGTCCGACTTTGTGCATGGCAATAATGACTTCATCCAGCGGAATGAGATGATCAAATCCTGCAAGGGCCATGTTCGCAGCAGACAATGCATTTCCGGCCATCATGACGTTTTTCCCCAAACAAGGCGCCTCAACCCGGTTGGCAACGGGATCACAGATAAGACCAAAGGTATTTTGCAGCGCAATGGAAGCAGCGGAGACGCATTGTTCAAAGGTGCCGTCCATAAGGGTCACCAATCCAGCTGCGGCCATACCTGAGCCAGACCCCGTTTCGGCCTGACAGCCACCGAGTTCTGCGGAAAAAGTCGCCATACGTGCAATAAACACACCGATGATCCCCGCGGATAACATGGCTTTAACCTTTTGGTCTTCGGACATGTTCAAGGCATTTGCGACCCCGAGACAGGTGCCCGGTAAAGTGCCACATGATCCTGCGGTTGGCGCAGCAACAATGACCCCCATAGAGCTTTTGACATCCATCAGGGCGGTCACAGCGAGAATTGCGTCGTTATAGAGCCCCATGTTAAGGAAGCTGTTGCCGGACATTTTTTCTTTGAAGGCCGGGGCCTGTGCTGGATAAATTCGGTCCATGTACTGGGTGCCTTTAATTCCGGCGGTTATCGATTTGTCTAGGATCTGCACGATCTCGCGCATTTTTTCAAAAACTTCTTCTTCAGTGATATTGCCTCGAGTGCTTTCGTATTTCAGAGCAAGTTGCCAAAGCGAGAGATTTTTATCCCGGTTATAGGCAACCATTTCTTCACTGATTGTGAAAGGCAGATCCGTTTTTGCAGAGCTTCCGATCGGGAGAATAGGCGCGAGCGTTTTTATCGCTTTAACATCAATGTTTTCAGGGAGCATATCCCGACTAATAAAGGATTGCCCCTTGACCTGTAAAACTTGTCCTTGGATGCCTTTGTGGGCCAGTACAGCATCGAATTCCTTTAATTCTTGCAAATAATCTTTAAGGTCTGGGGCATCACTCCAGATCAAGGTCTCAGAATAGTCGCCGTACATCGATAGTTTTAAATCATCAATGGCGATAACTTCGATAATGCCGCCACCAATGGAAATTGCCAGAATGCAGCAACTTTCGTGATCGTTGGTTAAGGTGAGCTTATAAGTGTTGGGATGAATGGCTCCGTAATCTGTGATAGCGATTTCAACATCAATACCGTCTGCTTCGAGGTGCTTAATCGCGTTGACCATCCTGTCGTCGGTAATATCCCAGCCCATCAGTCCTGTGAACAGCCCCATGTCAGAACCTTGGCTGTCGTGGGTGGGCTCCAGTGATCCACTGGGATCATATTCAATGAGGACCTTGGTTAACTCTCCACCCATATAATCCCGACCAAGCTTACCAATACGATAAGCTGCGGCGACATGAGAGCTTGAGGCTCCGCGCATGACCGGGCCAATTGCGTCATTGAGGATGCTGGGGAAGTAGCTGTTCATGGGACGTGCCTTACAAAAGACCGAGAAGGTTATCAAAAAAAGTACTGGGCGAAGGTCGAGCAGGAAACTTCGCCCAGTATATACGAGCAACCGCGTAAGTGCCCGAAAGTTATGTCGTTAGCTTAGGGGCAGGACCCTAAGGAGTTGATAAATTAAACTGTTGGAAGGCGATCTTAAATTGTCGGTAATTTTGGCCGACAGGCGATAGCATCACGAATAACCTTTTCGACCTTTTCACGCTGAGCGCCAACCAAAGGCATGCGTGGCATACGACAACGATCATTGGACCCAATTTCAATTTGCTCGGCGAGTTTGATGTTTTGAACCAGATAAGTTGATACATCGAGATCGAGAAGCGGGCGGAACCAGCGATAAATTTCGAGGGCTTCCTGGTTGCGGCCAGCCTGCATCAAACGATAAATCGCAACGGTCTCTTTCGGGAAAGCAACAACAAGACCAGCAACCCAGCCAACAGCACCAACACTCAAAGCTTCAAAGCCAAGGTTATCAACGCCTGTAAAGATGTCATAACGGTTGCCGAGCTTGTTGATGATTTCCGTGGTGCGGCGAATATCGTCAGAGCTTTCTTTGATCGCCACAAAACGTTTTTCGTCTGCCAATTCCAACATGACTTCCGGTGTCACATCAACGCGGTAAGCAACACGGTTGGAATAGATCATGATCGGAAGATCACTTGCTTCTGCAACGGCACGCAAGGTGGCAACGGTTTCGCGGTGATCCGTGTGATAGATCGGGCTTGGCACCAGCATGATACCATCGGCACCAGCTTCCTGAGATGCTTGTGCCATATCGCAGGCGTCTCGGGTCGCGGCTTCGTTGATGGTCATAAGGGTGGGCTTGTCACCTGTTGACGCCTTGGCAGTCTTTAATTGGGCGATCTTTTCTGCTTTTGAAAGCATAGAGCCTTCACCAAGAGATCCGCAAACGATCAAGCCATCACAGCCTGCATCCATGAGGTAATCAAAGCAGCGTTTCATTTCTACATGATCTTGGTTGTCGTTGACATCAAACTTGGTTGTGACGGCTGGGATTACGCCTTTCCACATGGTCTTATTCCTGTACTAATTATAGTTGTTAAAAAGAGTGTATAGTGTTCTCACTTATATTTTCCATCGTTCGACATCGCTGGTATAGGCAAACTACACTTCGCTTTGTGCCCTCAGGGCTAACATAAACCGTAAACACCATGATTTCTTCCTAGTGTGTTCTAACGAACGTTTGCCAGGAATTTTTGCGTGTGAACCGATTGGGGTGCACTAAAAATTTGTTCGGGCGGCCCGACCTCTTCCATGACACCTTGATGGAAGTAAGCAACGCGGTCTGATACATCACGCGAAAAGCCCATTTCATGGGTGACACAAATCATCGTCATACCTTCATCCGCGAGAAGACGCATGGTATCCAAGACTTCGCCGACCAGTTCCGGATCGAGAGCCGAAGTTGCTTCGTCAAACAGCATGTATTCCGGCTCCATCGCCAAGGCCCGTGCAATGGCGAGGCGTTGTTGCTGCCCACCAGACAGAGCAGAGGGATAGGCATCAAGCTTATCACCGAGGCCAACGTGTTTGAGTTGCTTTTCGGCAATAGATTTTGCCTGATCCCTCGAGAAATTTTTTACGATCTTAGGGGCCAGGGCCACATTTTCCAAAGCGGTGAGATGGGGGAAGGAGTTCCATTGCTGAAAGACCATGCCGAGTTTCTGGCGCAATTTATTGATATTGGTCTTTTGGTCATGGACCGTGGTGCCATCAACCAAGACTTCTCCTTGTTGAATATCTTCCAGACCATTGATGCAATAGAGCAGGGTGGATTTCCCTGAACCGGATGACCCTATGATGCTGAGAACTTCGCCTTTACTGACATTGAGATCTATACCTTGCAGGACATGGAGGGCACCGAAATATTTATGGAGTTGCTTGATCTCAATCATGAGGTCCAACTTTCTTCCAACTTTTGGGAGTATTTTGAGAGAGGATAAGAGAGTGCAAAGTAAAAGGCACCTGCACAGGCCAAAATGATAAAGGGCTCTTGAGTTCTAGTGATCAATATTTGCGAAGCCCGTAGCAGCTCCATGTAACCCAAAACAGAAACAAGGGCGCTGTCTTTGATGACACTAAGGGCCACTCCTACCCATGAAGGGAAGACTGCGCGTAGACCGATGGGCCAAACCACATACCGCAGGTCTTGCCAGTAAGACATGCCCAGAGACCGTGCCGCACGGCGCATAGGCTCACCTACGGCTTCAATGCCTCCACGCACGACGTTTGCCACCAGCGCAGCCGTGTAGATGCTGAGAACAAAGGCGCCAGCAGCAAAGGGTCCCATCTTCCAACCGATAATCGGGAAGAAGTTGTAAAATAGGATGAGCTGAATGATCAAGGGGACTGATCTGAAGGCATCCAAAACGGTACCAATCGTTGCCTGAGCAAACCATTTAGAAGCCTGGAGTGACCAGCCAAAGAAAATACCGAGCGCGGTGCCGATGCTGATGGATACCAGCGAAATGCCCAAAGTTCGACCGGCCGCTTCGCCCAAGAACAAAAGGTCAGTGGCCTGAAAGTCGGTAAAAAAGGAAGCTGAATTACTCATTTATCATGTTCCTTTCTTAGTATCTAAAGAGCCGACGGGCGGCAAAGTTTGAGGCGAGAAGAATGATTTTGACGATGACGTAGTAAATGATCGCGGTGACGGCAAAATATTCAAAAATGCGATAGGTCTTGGAGGCAAAGAACTGGGTTTCTCCTGAGAGTTCGCGAAATCCGACCAGCATGCCGAGAGAGCTCATCAACACAGCCCAAACCATTTGATTGGTCATGGGGTGATAGACGATGCGCAATACCTGCGGAATGATAATCCGGATATAGGTTTGTGCCGCTGTCATGCCAAGCGATCTTGCCGCGCGAATTTGGGTATCTGGCACGGCAAGAAAGCCACCTCTGAAATTCTCGGCCAGGTATCCAGCGTTGTTAAAGGTCAGACCTGCCAGCACAATCAGGTAGGGGGAGAGGTGCAGACCGAAGGCACCGAGACCAAAGCCAAAGAAGAACAGTTGAAACAGGGCCGGGGTGTTTCTTGCGATTTCAACCCAGGTTGTTGCAATTTGACGTAAAGGCGTCGGGCCTTTCATCCGGAGTAAAGCCAAACCTAGTCCGATTGTTATTCCAAGGATCATGGAAATAACCGCAACTTCAAGGGTCAGTAATCCAGCCTCGAGAAGTTCTGGGATTTTCCTAAATACCGGACGCCAGTGAAAATTATAATCCACGCGGGGAAACTCCTACTGTTCCCCTCAAAGCATAAATTAACAGCTTTGAGGGGGGGTAGATTAGGCACTAGAGGGATTAAGCCTCAGTACAATAGACGGCCTAGTACAGCACACCGGGAATGCGGAGTTCTGGAGCTTCACCACCTACATAGGCATCCCAAAGCTCTTGGTAACGACCAGAACGAACCTGATGGGTAACAAAAAGGTTCAGGTAGTTGAGCCAAGTGGTATCTTTACGAGGGCCAACAACAGACGTGTAATCTGTGGTCCACGGCATACGTGGTCCTGCTGCAATGGTGTCGTACTTATCGACGATTGGCTTAACGGCTGTATTGGTTGTGATACCAACGTCCGCTTTACCCTGTGCAACTGCTAGGAAAACTTCGTTTTCACTCTGGTAACCCTGGTAGAGGTCTTCAGTTCCCCATTTCTTGGCAATTTTAAGGAATTCCTGCTCTGGTACGGTTCCAACCGCTGCGGCAACGCGTTTGCCCTTCATGTCTTCAAAAGACTTGATACCAGTTTCTTTACCAATCACGGCCTGTGCATAGTAAATGGCGTAGGGAATTGAAAATCCGACCGTTTTTGCACGAGCCAGGGAGTCAGATGTGCCGCCAAATACAACATCTGCAGAATTAGTTACGATCACAGGAAGACGTTCTGCCCAGGTAACTGGAATGATTTCGTGCTCTACTTCAAGTGCAGCCGCGAGATCTTTACAGTATTCAACATCAAAGCCTGCAGGTTCGTTGTTAGCATCGCGATAACCGATTGGTGGGAAATCTAGCACCACACCACAACGCAGAACACCTTCGTCAATAACATCATCGAGCTTATCCGCATAAGCGGCGGGTTGTGCAACAAAAGCAGCAAGGCATCCGCCGAGCGCAAGCGTCTTCATAAAACCTTTTAACATGTATTCCTCCAACTGTTGGTTTGCTTCTTTATTAAGTCTTTTAATTAAGTTTATTGCGGAATTGGTTTGAGGCTGATTTCAACAAGTCTTTTTGCTTGCTTTCAATTAGCGTGGAATATTGTATACTGCACATTGTATACAATATTCAATATAATAATTTTACTTCATCATCAATCAAAAGGTTTTCACATTCCAAAAAATCAAAAACCTAGATTGATGTGTTTGAAAAAAAAGAAGATTTAGAACAGGAGAGAAAATTGAAAATATTTGCTACCGACCTAGGAAAAACGGCATCTTCGTCAGATGTTATCTTTGATGCGCTTCGCGGATCGATCATAAGCGGCCAGGTTCAAGCCGGGGAGTCGATCCGCCAGGAGTACATCGCCAACCTGTTTAATGTGTCGCGTATTCCCGTTCGTGAAGCCCTTAAGCGGCTTGAAGCTCAGGGGCTTGTACAAAGTCTGCGTTACAAAGGATACGTGGTATCACTCCTTTCACACGCTGAGACCGAAGAGATTTACGAAATACGGGCTCATTTGGAACCGATTGTGATTGAAAGATCTGTTGCCTCTATGAGCGAGGAAACACTGGAGGAGGCCCGCGAATACTGCGACTTGTTTAATACCGAGACCGATGCAACCAAGTGGGGGGAGTGGAACCGCCGTTTTCATGAAACGCTGTATCGCGACGCACAACGACCCTATCACTTGAAGTTGGTTGGTGAAGCCATAGACAGAGTTGATTCCTATTTGAGGGCTCAATTGATTTTAACAAACGGCATGGAAAAAGCGCACCAAGAGCACCTTGGTATTATTGATGCCTGTATCAAGGGGGATGGAGATCTTGCGGCCAGTCGAACCCGTGACCATATTCTCGGGTCGTATAAGATGTTGATTGAGTATCTCAATAATCAGAAAAAATAGGCTGCTGTCGAAACGGGGAAGAGGACGGTTGTTCAGTCTATTCCTTTGAGAGTTTGTTCGTGTCTTGCGAAAGCGGTGCTCATGTCTGGCCCTCGTTGTAATCGGGGGAAAGAATTTGCACGGCTATGCAAGGAAACCCAAATTCTATATTATTAGAAAACGAGATCAGATTACGTGATATATTTTGCGGATAGTGTGAGGCATTGAATGAACCATTCATTTGAATATGAAGAATTCGGAACCCTGATAATGCTCAGGGGAAAATTCAATGTAGAAGACATTATGGGCCTCCATAAAAATATCTATAACCATCCAAAACCTGATGAAAGTTGCTATTTCATCATAGACGCGACAAAGATGACCATTGTGGAAGAAACCCATGAAGTACCGTTAGTAATACCCTTTGCGGACCGGGTTTTTGCAACATATAAGCCGCACATGCATGCCATCTTTGTCTCAATCGACGATGATTTTATCGCACTTTACAAAACTTACCGGGACAATCTGGCGAGTACGGATTGGATATTTAAGCTTTTTGACACTCTTGAAGACGCTAGGGCTTATCAAACCTCCATCTGTTGAGGCATCGGCTTAGAGATCGTTCTGTATCGGTGTTATGACTTTAGACGATACCTTATTAAATACCCGCACTAGGGATTGTCTCTCAGCTGAGTTTGAAATTTTAGCGGTAACCACCAGCTGGTATCGAAAGGCTTTGTATCTTTTGGAATAACCGGGTTTTTTAGGACGATTAATTTCCGCGTATCCAGGTTACCTTGCTGAATAATTTTCCCGAAGTTCTGTAAAAATAATTTTCTATAAGATCCATCTTGAATAGCTATTTGAAGGCCTTCTTCTATTTGTTTGGCCAAGAGAGGTCGGCTTTTAGTAACAAAGAAATATACTGGGTGCGGGTAGAACAACATAATGTTATCGGCAATGCTCAGCTGATCCGAATAGCGTTGCTGTTCATCCCATATTTCATTCAATCCCCGGTGAAAATAATCAAATCGGTTACCGATCAAGAGCAGAAATAATTTGTCGTAATTTACGTTGGTTACGACAGGCAAATTGTTTGTTTGATATACTGGTAAATCCCCCCAATGACGCCCGTGTCCACCGACATATTTTCTAAGATCATCAATAGTTTCAATTTTACTGAGTTGGCTGTGCCGTTCTTTTTTTACCAATAGAAGCCTCAAACCGAGAAGCCCTCTATAGAGGGGAGTTCTAATAGGAATCATGTCTTTCTCACGCGCTTTGGTCGTTGACATCCACTGAAGGTCTAGCTGTCCCTCAATTACCTGATATTCGCCCCGCTTCTCATTTACGTTTTGGGTATGGGGTGTTTGGATTTCGAAGGGATACTGTAATTTACTTAGTGCCAGAGTAAGAACTTTAAGGCCAAATTCGTAACGATCTTGTTGTTGATAATGTTTGATAATTAACTTTTCTTCTGCTCTCAGGGGGCATGCTAACAAAATCAAAGAAAAGAATAGTAATGTAATGTAAGGACGCATGTTACCAACCCTCGAACAACTCACCCAAGATAACGAAGTCCTCGTTCCACCTGGGTAAAGGTATTCTTAAAACCATTACTTTATAAGGGAGTATAGATCCTACTTACTTCGGAACGGTTAAAGTGCTTTTAGTGGACAGAAAAGCTCTCTTCATGCTTGGTTTTTTGCTAAGTGTCATACCAATTGAAGCCAAACTTGCCAGAGCACAGTTTGCGGTAGATTGTCCTGCCACACTTGCTACGGTTAATAATGGGTTTCTCTCCGATACCGTTGGGGAGAGGATTAAGGAAATATATAAAGACCTTAATTGCCGAGTGATGTTGGTTCAGGTACCTGGACGCAGAGGTATTGCTTTGTTCAATATTGGGCAGGTTAATGGCGAAGTAATGAGGTTGGATAAGGTTGAACCGCTTTATTCGCGTAACTTTATTAGATCCAAAGTCAAGTTACTGGACGTACATTCTTCGCTCTGGGTTCATCCTGATATGATCCACAGTACGGAAATCCCGGTGGGATATACTTTTGGCGTCATTTGGCAGGAAAAGTACGTCGAAGGCAGAAGAGCTAGAAAATTTAATGATAATACAGAGCTATTTAGTGCCTACAGTTCAGGAGAAATAACAAGCCTTTTAGCTGCTGATATTACCGTTGGCAGAGCTATAAGGAACGAGCAGTTAAAACCCGCTCCAATTAAGCTGAAGCTAATATTATCAGCACCGCTCTATCATTATCTTGGTTCTGAATTTTCTCCTTTTATGATCCGGTTTTCAGATTATTTAGAAAAGAACGAACCCTTTACTGAAATCCTTAAATTACAAAATTAAGAGCGATCAAACCCATTTTTCTGACGGATGATCTACACCTTGAATGAGGTGGTTTTTCTTCTGAAGAACAATGCAAACCAAAATCCGGTCAACGTCTTGGCCATTTTCTGACAACGGCAGCATTAGTCGAGAATATTTAATATAGTCTTTGTCGATCCAGCTTGCATCGAGATCGTGCAGAGTTGGTTTCTTTTCATTGATCATCGTATCAAAATGCCGTTTAACCGAAGGGTAAAGTGGCCCTAAGACGATGTCTTTCACATACTTACCTGTATAATCTACACCCCACATGGAAACGATATTCGTACCCATCAGGGTGGTTTCGTATTCCAGAGGATCTCTGTGTACTTTGTATATGCAAAGATTTGGGAGAAGGTATGGAAAATCAATTGGGTCAATGTCAATGCGCTTTGGGGCAAACCTGTTTCCCCGCTTTTCGTTCCAATAGTCATAGAGCTGTTGGTGTTCAGGGTAAAATAGCTCTTTCATTTAGTATTGATCCAATTAAGTTTCACCCTAAGTATATTCATGGTTAAATTTATTTCACAAATAAAAATTAAGCAATGTAAGTAGTATTACCTAAGATGGAAGTACGTGCTGTTATTTTTTTACTATTTATAGTTGATTTTTTAAGTGAAAATGCCAGCGTGTAAAGAAGTTTAGGGATATCTGAACGTATTTAGAATTCTTGTCCTCTGGCCTCGTGAGTGATATCTAGGTCCCCAGAATCTAATAGTAGTCTATTTGGCACGACACCAGTCAGAGGCAGGATCGCAATGAGCGACAAAAATCAGGACTTTCAACAGGCATTAGCTAATCGTTTAACCGATGCTGCATACCCAGAGCTTCCAGAGCATTATCAGGGTAAAGTCCGCGATGCTTATGACCTGCCTGACGGTCGCCGTATTATGATTGCAACGGATCGCCAGTCTGCCTTTGACCGCATCCTTGCTGCCGTTCCTCACAAGGGACAGGTCCTAAATCAAACGGCCCGTTTCTGGTTTGAAAAAACCAAAGATATCTGCCCCAACCACATTATAAGCTTTCCAGATCCCAACGTGGTGATAGGCCGTAGGCTTGAAATGTTACCGATTGAAATGGTGGTGCGTGATTACATGACCGGATCGACCGAAACTTCGATCTGGCCGATGTACCAACGTGGCGAGCGGACTCTTTATGGGCATGATTTTCCTGAGGGGCTATCCAAAAATCAGAAGCTGCCAGAAACCATTATCACCCCGACGACAAAAGCAGCACAGGGCGAACACGATGCCCCTATTACCGCAGCCCAAATTGTTGAGCAGGGGGTGTTGGAACGCGATGTTTGGGAAGAGTTGGCTAGGCTTTCTTTGGCGCTTTTTGCCCGCGGACGCGAAATCGCTGCCGAACACGGTTTGATCCTAGTTGATACCAAGTATGAGTTTGGTGTTGATGAACAAGGACGCATAACCCTTGCAGATGAAATCCATACCCCTGATTCTAGCCGTTACTGGATTGCTGAAAATTATCTAGAGCGCATGGATCAAGGGCTTGAGCCCGAAAGTCTGGATAAGGAGTTTCTACGGCTTTGGGTCAGTAAGCGCTGCAATCCCTATAAAGACGATATTCCAAATATCCCTGATGAGACTCTCGAGATCTTTAGTGAGAAATACATCAACTTGTTTGAACGTGTAACCGGCGAAACCTTCAAACGTGAAAGTTTTGATCAACCATTACGGGATCGTATTCGGGACAATCTGGCTAAAGTTCTTCCAGAGTACTTCTAGGGCAAGATTAAGCACAACTTCTTAAACACGCTCTTGCGCTGTGAGGGTTAAGACGTGATCTATCGACAAGTTGATCAGGTCGAAGAGACTACTTGTGTCCTCTCTTTGTTGAGGGCTGAGTACTGCATAGTCTTTTTTGATTGGGGACTTGGGAAAGTATTTCAAAGGCTTTCCCCCTTGATCCAAAACCGCGTTCCTTTGCGGCTCTGGTAGCTTAAGCGCAAGTCCGACAGGACTAAGCGACATGAAAATATGTCCGTCAATACGGGCTGCAGCCCCGCTGAAAAAGTGTTTGCAGGTGAGGGCCTCGTTTTTTGATCGGTTGGGAATTTTGTTCGCTAGAGCAATAAGCTCAGTTAAATAGGGTTCCGCCATTTAGTTCGTCTATAATCCTATTAAGCTGTATGTCTAGTATGAGCAGTTTCAAGCTATCATCTAGCGTCCAACTTATTCAATGTTCAATTTTTAAGTTCTGAAGGTTTAAGCGGTAATTTGATCTGAAAGCTAGAGCCTTTACCCTTACGGCTCTTCACTTTGATTTGTCCTCCTTGCCTTTCGACAAGATCTTTGCAAAGCGGAAGTCCAAGACCTGTACCGGTTTCCCCGCCAGTACCCAAAGTGGAGGTCTTTTCGTTTAACCGGAATAAGCGAGAGGCCTTAGGGGCGGGAATTCCAACTCCGGTGTCAGAGATATCTATTTCAGCCCATTTACCATTGGCTCGACTTGTTATCGTCACTTCGCCATTCACGGGGGTGAACTTGATCGCGTTATGGATCAAGTTCCTTACTATGGTATCAAGCATATAGGTATCGGCCATCACTATGATACCTTGCTCGCAGTCAGAGGTTAAGTGGATGGCTTTTTCATCAGCGGTGGGGCCAAATAGTTCTAAGTTTTCTTGGATAATCTCTTCAACGCGAACGGGGCCAATTTCAAATTCCATGCGATCCATTTGTAGCAACGACCAATCGAGGAGATTTTCCAACAGTTTAAAGACTTGTTGAGCGGATTTGTGAACTGCTACACCGTATTGAACCGTTTTTTCTGGATCAATCTCTGAGCCCTTGATCGACAGCAGGCTTGAAAACCCAAGAAGAGAATTAAAGGGGCCTTTCAGATCATGCGCGATGATGGAGAAGAATTTGTTTTTCTGTTCGTTTAATTGTTGGAGCTTCTCTTCGGCTTGCTTATGTTCTGTGACATCAGAAAGCCAGATCATAACCGCTTCTTCCCCGGCAAAGACGTAGGGGCTCCAATCCGCATAGGCCCACCAAAAAGATCCATCTGTGCGTTTTCGTTGTTGTTCAAATCCGTTTATGGTGCCTTCTCGTTTGTAACGTAACCAGATCTCTTCTCGGTCTGATGGGTAGATGTAACTATTAGATATTATGCTCTCAATGTCGGTTTCATTTTCTGGAATATGGAACATTTCGATGAAACGACGATTGTAATACAATTGCTTTCGACCATTTCG
Organism: uncultured Rhodospirillales bacterium; assembly: GCA_913060675.1. Lineage (GTDB taxonomy): Bacteria > Pseudomonadota > Alphaproteobacteria > Kiloniellales > Kiloniellaceae > Kiloniella. The sequence continues at coordinate 17,588 of CAJXUS010000043.1, read as the reverse complement.
TGAGACGATAGATACACCAAAAGGACTGTTGTCGAGAATTTGTATTAAGCGAGCTTCACTTTTACGCAGTAAAGCTTCGGCATGTTCACGTTCTTTAATTTCCTGTTCCAGGGCAAAGGCTTGGCTGATCCGATCGGAAGACTGATTAATTGACCTTACGACCAAATCCAATTCATCGGATGATTTGGTGGGTTCATTTTTACGGTCAAGCTTAAGGGGAGCGTAAGGATGTGAAAGATCTAGAGTTCCCAGATAGTCGGTAATTCCCGTTAAGTGGCGGCTTACCATCTGGTGAAAAATCATAATCGTAAAAATCACGACCAAAGCCGTTTTAAAGGCGTTGCTGATGAGAATAATCAAAGCTCGATCGAGGACGCGTCGAAAGGCTGCTTCAACATCAATGGCAACCACTAAGGTGCCAATTTTATCAATTTCGCCAAGGTATCGATAGTTTAATGGAAAGTTTTTTGTCCCTCTGTCATCGACGGGTTTATCCCCTATTGACAGTAAGATTTCATTATCATCTATAATGGCAGCGTAATTGACATCTCGGATATTTACGAGACCCTCAATGATGGTCTGTAGAAGCTCTGTATCTGTGGCCCAAAGACCCTGACTTATAGTCTCTAAATGAACCTGTCTGATTTGCTCGAGCCCTTTATCTCGCTCGGCAATGTCTGTTTGATAATCTCTTTGGAGCTGGAAGATGGTGAGCAAAAGTGTGACCAGGGAGCTGCATAGCACAATGTACAATATCAAGCGTCGTGAAATCGACTTAAAGGGAATGGTATTTGTATTATTGTTTGCCACTTATACAGGCCTTTACAATGAGCCAATTTTCAAGCGAACTTTAAATCAAACTTCTTAGCTGCCATGGTTGGTTTCAAAACAGTCATAGGTATCATCACAGAGAGGAAGATTCTGTTCGGCCAATGACATCAAAACGTTAATAACGTGTTCACGGATCCGTTTGAGCTCTCCTGATGCGGCCATCTCTGTGAAGACTGCTGAAAGTTTTGGCACCAAAGCCGCGTGTTTTTTATGAAGATAATGGAAGAGTTCAAATCTGGCGATCGCAGGGAACAATGGAGTGACATCATGAATACCAAAGCGTTTGATTTGATATAAGCCATTGAGCCGAGGGGAGATGGCAACATCAATTCGGTCCTTGTCCAACATCCGAAACAAGTTGGCATAGTCCCTTGCTACGTAAGTATCCATACCCTTGGTGTTGTTTTCGGCAAACTTGATGCCGCGAATAAGGCCAATCCTATAATCTTGTAAACTTTTCCATCCATCTATGGGAATGGTTTGGGATTTACTAAAGGCTGAGCCTTCAATGAAATTTATAGCGGGGCGGATTTGTATCATGTTGGTGTATTTGGCCGACAAGCCGTCGATACGTTGGACGTCGCCTGCGACCTCGCCACTGTTGGCAAGCCTCAGCGCACGCTCACCCGGATGTTTTTCGATATAGATCTCAAGCCCGATGCGTTGGTAAGCTGTTCGTAAAATAACCTCACTGATAACGGTATCAACAGTTCCCGCGGCTGCTACCAATGTCAAACGATCAGAGGCGGCCCCAGGTTTTACACCTGTAAGGAACAAAATTACGGTGAGGGCCAGAACGATGCTTTTTAGATTTAGCCCACGTCTACAAGTGACCAATCTATAGAAGAGGTCTGAGTGTAATATTAGCCGAGGAAGTCGCGTCAATTTTTGCCCCTCTTGAAATAAAAATACCCTCTTGATTGATACTGGTGGGGCATTTTTGATATAAAATTAGGGTAACAACTGATGTATAATATTACACAGATCGTTATTATTTATTTAAGACAAAGCAGAGGTAATACAGCCTTCGTTCTCAATTTGAGCATTCTGGTTGAGTATCCTGGGTGAGTATGACTATTAACTTGCGAGGTAATTTGCAGGCTGAAGTTCGTTATTTTCGATATGAGAACGAAAAAATACCATTGACCGGACGCCTAAAACATCGATCTTTATTTTAACCTCATGGCAAGAAGCCCTGAGAGGGCTTCTTGCAGAAACGTGCCTTATTAGTTTTATTTAGCTATGTTCGTAACGAAAGCCACTCCGGTTTTCCGGGTGTTTGTCGTGATGGCTGAAATGGCCGTGAATAGAACTTGAAACAAGGTTTTCAAAGGTCCTTGCTTCCATGTGAACTAAGGTCTCATGATCACCACCTTCAAAGAACAAATCATCGTTTTTATTTAAGCTATCTTCGACGACGACTTCTAAGCCGTACGCGAAGCCCAGAGCAGGGACGGCACCTTTATCGCAGTCTGTAAAGAGTGCGGAAAACTCTTCTTCTGAGGCAAGTTCTACTTCCCGGCCCAGCAGTTCAGCAAGTTCTTTCAAACGCAGATGGTGAGAAGCTGGCAAGAGGGCCATCATGTACTTGGTCTGGTCCTTGATCACGACAGCCTTAACGAGGCGTGATCCTGGTACGTGAGCGACTTCGGCAGTCATTGATGAGGTTTCTGTGTGTTCGTGCTCGAGTGGTACATAACGGACGTTTAAGTCCTTCAGATAATTCTGAATTGTGATTGATACAGCCATGGTACATCCCCTGGATAGTTATGCTAAGGGTTGTCGAGGGTCGCTATTATAGCTGTTATGGGGGATATTAGCCAGTTTTGAAGCTATAGATTGCCAAGCCAACTGAGGATACACAGTGCAAAGTAAAAATAATATGCTTGGTGATAAACAAAGCCATTAAGCTTCTCATAAAAGGTCTCGTTTTAACTTATTGATTTTATACGTTCTCTCAATAGGAATTTTTGGACCTTTCCTGTCGATGTTTTGGGAAGGATGTCAAAAATAATACTCTTAGGTGTTTTGAACCCGGCCAGGTGTTCTCTGCAAAAGGCTATTATTTCTTCTTCACTACAAGCTGTATCTGGTTTTAATTCCAAGAAAGCACAAGGAACTTCTCCCCACTTGTCGTCTTGTTTGGCCACTACGGCTGCCACTGCTACAGCTGGGTGTTTGTACAGAGTGTTTTCAACTTCGACCGAGGAAATATTTTCGCCACCAGAAATAATGATGTCCTTAAGCCTGTCTTTAATTTCAATATAGCCATCGGCATGGACAACAGCGAGGTCGCTAGAATGAAACCATCCGCCTTCAAAGGCTTCGGCAGTTGCGTCGGGATTTTTTAAATAACCTTTCATGACCGTGTTGCCGCGAATTTGAATTTCACCCATGGCTTGACCGTTTTGGGGGACATCTTTTCCTGTTTCCAAACAAACCACGCGAAGTCCTTCAGTCATGGGGAAGCGCACCCCTTGTCTGGCCTTTAGACTTGCCTGTTCACCGGGCGATAAATGATCCCATTCTTGTTTCCAGGCACATTGAACAACATGGCCATACGTTTCAGTGAGGCCATAAACCTGCATAACTTCGAAGCCGAGGTTTTGCACTCCTTCGAGTATAGAGGCGGGCGGCGGTGCGCCTGCTGTCATGACCTTAACTGGATGATTGAACGATTGGCGTTCTTCATCTGTGGCGTTAACCAGCATGCTAAGCACAACAGGCGCTCCCCCAAAATGGGTGATACCGTGATCCGCGATAGAATTAAATATGGCTTTTGCTGTGATGTGGCGACAAAACACGACAGTTCCGGCAAGGGCAGCCATGGTCCAGGCATGACCCCAGCCGTTACAATGAAACATGGGAACAGTATAAAGATATACAGGGTGGCCTGATAATTCCCAGCCAAGCACAGTCCCCATTGTCATTAGGTACGAACCGCGGTGATGGTAGAGTACTCCCTTAGGACGGCCACTGGTACCAGACGTATAATTGAGAGCAAGCGATTGCCATTCGTCATTTGGGAGAAACCAATTGTAGTCAGGGTCACTGCTTTCTAGAAAACCTTCGTAATCCATCATGCCGAGTTTGACCGTACCTTGAGCTTCACCTTCGGCCTGCGTGTCTACGATATCGATAAGGAGAATATCTTGGCGGTTTGAAAGTATAAGAGCTTCTTTTACGGCAGGAGAAAAGATGGTATCGGTGATTAAGATCTTAGTTTCTGCATGTTCAAGGATATAGGCAATAGTATCGGAATCTAGCCTTGTATTGATGGTGTTGAGTACGGCACCGGACATCGGAACACCAAAGTGTGCCTCGAACAATTCAGGCGTGTTCGCGGCTATAATTGAGACAACATCCCCTTTTTGAATACCATGATGGCTGAGGGCAGAGGCCAGTTGAGTGCAACGCTTGTATGTTTGGGCCCAGGTGTATTTTCGAGAGCCATAGATCAAAGAGGTACGTTCTGGATAGATGTCTTTGGCTCGCTCGATAAAAGAAAGGGGAGAGAGCGGGACATGGTTCGCTGGATTTGGCATCAACTCGGAATTATCCTTGTCCGTTTTCATAATGTCTCTCTCCCCAAGAGTAGTATTGCTTGATAGGATGTTTATTTTAACCAGACCAATCGATTTGGCAGATCTCGGCACTACGGCCTTCGAAATCCCAGACACGACCAAAGGCGCGGACCCGTCCCCTGTTGGCTTTGGCAATGGTGACATTGGCACCCATCCAGTATTCCGTGTTGGTTACCTGGACTTCCTGACCTTCGTCCTTACCGCCAATGGGCTCGATCTCACCGATAATCTTACGGCCAACCGCCAAACGACGTTTGTTGCCATCATTTTGATATTCCACAGGAGCCCGTTCCGCGCCGAGGAACGTTCCAACCAGCATGGAGAACAGACCTGTTGTACCACCAGCCTGGCCAGAGAATATTTTCAAGATGCCGTCATAGGCTTCTTCACTGGCGCGTTCGTCAATATAAGCACCAACTGTCCAGTTGCCACGGCCCATGTTGCCAGGGATATCGAGAACCATGCCAACGTTTAGTCCGGAAAGATCAGCACCATTGAAGTGACCGCTATCGATGCGAACACCCATCCAGGCCTGGCAATAGCCTTCGGTCGGTGGATGTTTGCCAAGGGATACAACACAAGGACAGAAGACTGTGCAGTTACAGTTCAATATAAGCTCGCCCTTGAGGGACCAATTTGTTTCTGAGCTGGAGGACATAGATTATAACTCCGTAAAATAAGGCCCATACATGTGACCTATGAATGAGTAAGGGCAGCTGGCTTAAATTAAACCAAGGGTTTGACACAAAACGAGGATTGCAGAAGAAAGTAGGGCGATGCCCAGTGGAGCGGTGATATAGCGGCCAATGTCAGGTAGCTTTTCAACGATCATTAAAATCATTGCGCCAAACATCCAAGCGGGGTTCATAGTCCCGCCGACAAAACCAAGCAGCATTAGTGCCCAGCAACAGCCAACACAAACTGCTCCATGATGAAGACCCATGCGATAAGCACCGGCCACTCCGGGTTGCCAGCGCCCCATAAAATAGGCCATGGGAGAGCGGCACTTGCTTAGGCAAGCTTCTTTCATGGGGGTAAACTGGTAAATACCAGCTAGGATTAGTAGTCCAGTCGTTAGCCAGCCGGATAAAATAATTCCATCAAACGTTATTAAGTCGAAGTTTGAAAATAGCAGTTGCAGGCCTGCTGCAGGGACTGAGAACAAAAGCCAAACGCTGAGGTATCCGCTGAGTAAAGCCCAGAAAGCATGCGCTGGAACTTTCCCTTTGCCGGCAATAAGTATGTCTTGATAACTCTTAAGCATCGGAACGGCTGTTGGCGCCATCATAGCAAGAGACATGACGGACCACATTGCGACAAGTCCAAAAAATGTCAGCTCGTTTGTGGCTGTTAAACAAAGGGAAAGTAAAAATTCAACACCAAGGTTTGAGGGGCCAATACGGGTTATTGCAGCGTGTTCGGCTGACATCCATAGTAAAGCCCACCAAGAGATCATGATGCCGACAAAGAACGTTACCCAAGCGGTGCTCGGAAGATAGCTGCTCACTAAATGTGGCATAGAGGGTGTTGTGGTTTTCACTGACATTACTTTAAATAGCCATTCTGATAACGAGCGGTTCAACAAGTGCTTCAAGGTGTCTCTCGACACTTAAGCAAAATTAGGCCAGAGGTGTAATGCCGGAAATTTTCATGTCGTTATTGAAAAAATTGATAACGGCTAATGCGAAATATTTCTCTTCTTAATTTGTTATCAGTAAATTTAGACTAAATTTCATAGCGAATTATATTTTCACCTGATAATTCCTGAGTAATAATTCCCCGTTAGCATTAGGTGGAACCATTCTTGATTTTAAAAGAGATTTAAGGAGATATTTTGTTATGATTAAGTCCGTTGTGGAAATTGTTGGAAATGCCAAGAAGGCAGTGCCAACAATAAGTCCAGCTGGTTTAATGGAAGTTTTAGGTCAAAGTAATGTTGTCGTTGTCGATGTTCGCGATGAACCAGAATTGGCTTCTACGGGGATTATCCCAGGTGCCATAAATATTTCGCGTGGCATGCTGGAGTTTCGAGCTGACCCAACGACCCCAATGCATCACAAGGATTTGGCACGGGATAAGATGATTGTGCTCTATTGCGGCTCTGGTGGGCGTTCTGCCTTAGGTGGCAAGGCATTGATGGATATGGGCTACGGTGATGTACGTAATCTCGGTTCCATCAAGGATTGGATTGATGCCGACGGCGAGATTGAAGCTCCTGATATTGGAAGCTGATCATAACGAATAAGCAAATTGAAGTGTATAAAAGGCCTGAAAATACTAACAAATTATCAGGCCTTTTATGTTGTCTGCTGTATCTACTGGGGATGTATTAGGCTGGGGAGAATATCTTTAATCCTAAAATACCTGCAACGATGAGAAGCAGACAAATGCATACGCATAATATCGTGGCTCTCGCCAAACAGGACCATGCCGAGGATTGCAACGCCGACGGTACCTATTCCAGTCCAAACAGCGTATGCGGTACCAACTGGGATAGTTTTCATAGCCGCAGACAACAGCCAAAAACTTACGGCCATGGCGATCATTGTGAGAACTGAAGGCACCAACTTGGTCCAACCATCTGAATATTTAAGGCCAATCGCCCAACCGCATTCAAATAAGCCCGCCAACACCAGATAAACCCACGCCATAATGTCTTCGCCTTTTAATCAATATTGAGAGTTATTGTGCCCCATAGGATGGGCTTGATATTAACTGATATCAATTGATATCCCAAATATGCAGCTCGGTCTGACGCCTGTCTTCTAGTATACGTGTATCCGTCGGCGGATTATTCGGTACGACGAAAGAATTGCTTATGAATTTACTGCCTTTGGGCATTTCTGATATGACCTTTTTAAAAAGCCGGGGCATTGGTTCTGGAGATAAAAACGCATAGGCCCATTGGTATCTTGAGAGATCCACATCCCAGAGGCTTTTGCGTTGAACGTGTACATTATCAAGACCTGATATCTGGCATCTGATAATGGATACAAGATAAGGAAGCGGGGCCGTTTCCGCCCCAGTGAAAGTATGCCGGGGGAATTGTCTCGCGAGGGCGACCAAAGTACCTGAAAAACCGCTTCCAAGATCTATAAAGTGGATCGGCTTATTATCTCCACTTAACCGATCTTCTTCCAGTAAATCAGCCAACGCTTTCCATGTGGTTTTATTGCTTAGATATAAGGGGACGCGTTCGTCCGCGCTATTCCAGTAAAACAACAGCAAAGCGAAGAAGGCGAGGGGGTAAACCCAAGTGGGAAGGTCAAAAATAATAGCGAGCACGACAGCAAACGGAATAATGAATTGAATGGCAATCCACCAAAGGGGGAGGCGAAAAAGATAACTTACCAAAACAGCCCCCGCCGCTTGAATGCTCACTTTCGCCCATAGTGATAGGCTGAAGGAAAAACCCTGCCATAACCCTTGGATAAGAAGGTACAATCCTATTAACACTACGAGCTGTATGCCGATAACAGTTAGTATGGGACTGAAGCGTTTTAACAACTGCAATTTTGGGCTCGCACAATCAGAGGGTTCGACTTGGTTTACTCTGATTTGGAGTGTTAACCAAAAACTTTCTAATTGATAGGATTATCTTACTCGTATCTTTGAAAAAGGGGGCGCCGATTTGGGTTGATTTCTTATTTACAAATACCGCCCCGTCAAGGTGGACGAGGCGATATAATTGTGATCACCGCATTGTCAGCAATTTAAATCCAGCAAGGCCAAAAATTACCGATGCGGTGCCTTCGATCCAACGGCGGAAAGATCCGTAAAGAGTGATCATCTTCTGGGTCGAAAAGGCGAGGGCGTAACCACCAAAGACAACAATCCCCATTAACCAGCAACCGCCAACGATCACAAAAGAAATCTCAACCGGGGCTTGGGGACTGACACCGACGGCGATGATGGAGAGCCAGGCAAAGATAGATTTCGGGTTGGTCAAGTGGATGCCAAGGCCTAACAAGAAGTACTGTGATCCGGTTCTGTTCTTGCCAGTATCACCTGGATTTGGCGCCTTGGGTTCTTGGGGTCGTAGACAGGACCTGAATGATTTATAAGCAAGCCACAACAAATAGAGCCCTCCAACGATACGCATCACGGTCATAAGCCAGGCATAGGAAAATAGAAAACTCGAGAGACCAACTGCGGCTAGTATTCCCCATGTCAAGGACCCCATTACCACGCCTGCAGCAAGCAGTACGCCAGGTTTACGTCCCTCACTCATAGATGTTGCCATGATCGCAAGGTTGGCGGGGCCAGGGCTGATAGTCGCAACCAGATAAGCGATATAAGATACGGATATTGCTGGAAGATAAAGGAGAAGGTCGTTTAAGGAGTTCATTATATCGGCCTTATCTCTCAGTTTGGATTGCGGAAAGTTTGTTCGGTAAAGGGGCTTGTTTCATAAGACCAATTTTTGCAGCTGAATTGGTGCCTTGTCTTTTGGCAAATCGCTTGGCTCCGGCGACACAGAACACCACAGCACCTGTGACCGTAATCATAGACCAACTCACGGTCTCTCCCAAAAGTCCTGCGGCAAGCACGAGGCCAAAGAAAGGCTGTAATAACTGTAATTGTCCAACGGCTGCGATGCCACCTTGAGCCAAGCCGCGGTACCAGAAAATAAAGCCGATCAACATGCTAAAGAGCGATATATAAGCCAGACCAATCCAGGCGGACTGTTCAATGCCGACAAAAGAAGCGGGCATGGTATAGATCGTGAGCGGTGCCATAAGCGGGAGCGAGAGCACCAGAGCCCAGGATATCACCTGCCAACCGCCGAGTTTACGAGACAGTTTTGCTCCTTCAGCGTATGCCAATCCACAAAGGATAATGGCTATAAACATGAGGATATCGGCAAAGCCTGTTCCGCCGAGGTTTTGTGGCCCGAGATTTTGAGTAAGCGCGTAACCAGCAACAAGAGCTGATCCAAGTCCAGAGAAGATCCAAAAAACAGGGCGGGGGCTTTCGCCCCCGCGTAATACCCCAAATATCGCCGTTGCCAAAGGCAGCAGGCCAATAAACACGGTCGAGTGGGCTGAGGTGACAGTTTGTAAGGCGAAAGCTGTGAGCAGTGGGAAACCGATAACGACGCCGCTGGCAACGATCACAAGAGAGAGAAGGTCTTCTTTAGCGGGCCGCTTTTCCTTAAAGGCCAGAAGTAGGGCAAGGGCTAATAGGGAAGCAATGCTTGCTCGGGCGAGAGTGAGAAATAGCGGATCAAACGAGGCCACGGCAGCCCTTGTTGCTGGCAGAGAGCCACTGAAAATCAGCATGCCTAAGAAACCACAGATCCATCCACTTGTTGTCTTGTTCATATCACCACCACCCATTTGAGCCTATATAACTGCCAGCTCTTTAATCTCATTCGATTTCAATTATGTTTCTCTGTCACCGTTTCTATGTAGGTTGCGAGAGAGAGTTTAACCAGATACAGTTCAGTACAATTTGTTTAAACTGTATTGGTAACAGAGTAAGTACAGATGGCGAGTGACGAGAGATTAGGTGACCAGAGATTAGACGATAAGAGAACGGGTGATATTGAAACTCATCCTTTGGCAAGGACCTTGGTGGAACAGGTGATGCAGGCGATTAAGCAGCGTATTTCTGCTCGTACACTGGTGCCTGGTGCAAAATTACCTTCAATTCGGAGCTTTGCAGAGGTAATGCAGGTTTCCAAATCCACGGTGGTTGAAGCTTATGACCGACTGTCTGCTGAGGGGGTCATTCTCTCCCGGCGTGGGTCCGGATTTTTTGTTACCAGTCAAATGTCGGGTAATAATTCCGGACACCTTACACCTTTAACCCTGGCTGAAATAGGGCCAAAGCTGGACCGTGAAGTTGATCCACTTTGGGTGTCGCGGCAATCACTGGAAGCAGGTGAACAATATCTCAAGCCCGGATGCGGCTGGATGCCAGCGTCATGGATGCCAGAGGTCCCTATTCGAAAGGCGTTGCGGAGCCTTTCACGTGCCAATGATGCCATTTTGACTGAATATGGTTCCCCGTTAGGGCTTTCTGAAATGCGACAGTTCCTTGCGCGTCGGGCAGCGACCTATGGCATTGATGCCAGCCCTGACCAGATTATTCTCACTGGTTCAGGAACACAGGCCATCGATCAACTCTGTCGTTATTTGCTGGAGCCGGGTGATTGCGTGATTGTTGATGATCCCTGTTACTTTAACTTTCACGCCCTACTTCGCGCGCACCGGGCCAAAGTCGTGTCGGTGCCGTTTACGCCTAACGGCCCTGATTTGGACCAATTTGAACAGGCCCTGAAGGAACACAAGCCTAGGCTCTATATCACCAACTCGGGTCTTCATAATCCTACGGGCGCGACTTTATCACCTGTGGTGGCTCACCGCGTTCTCAGACTGGCAGAGCAACACGACCTCACCATTATAGAAGATGATATCTTTGCCGACCTGGAGCCTGAACCCGCGCCAAGATACGCGGCTTTTGATGGCTTGGATCGCGTGGTGCATATCGGTTCGTTCTCAAAGACCCTGTCGGCCTCAGTGCGCTGCGGTTATATCATCGCCCGTCCGGAATGGATTGATGGCTTGGTTGACCTACGTATTGCGACTTCATTTGGCGCAGGCCATTTCGCGGCAGAATTGGTGCTAACGGTGTTAAAGGATGGGGCCTATCGAAAGCACTTAGATGCGCTCAGAACCCGTTTGGCTGGTGCAATGAGCATAACCTCGGCACGCTTAGCCAAGCTCGGCATAAAGCCATGGGTGGAGCCTCGAGGTGGTATGTTTTTATGGTGTGAGTTACCAGAGGGTGTTGATGGTGCTAACCTCGCTCAACGAGCTCTCGCCCAAAACATAGTGTTGGCCCCCGGAAGTGTCTTTAGTCTGAACAATACGGCCGATAGATTTATGCGCTTTAACGCCGCTCAAGCCCAAGACCCCAAGGTATTCGAGGTATTGGAAACATTGTTATAGACGATATTTCTTTAATAAAAGGGAATTGGAAAAGATAATTTTTAGATAGCGATTTTGGCAAAATATAATTAGCTGAAAGTACAACAATCATTTTATATTACCCTCAGTCTTCCTCTTATTCATTACATATTTAAGATCTATCCAACGAATTGAAAAGAACATGAAATGGTTAATATCTCTCATGAAACTTCATCAGAAATAGCAATGCGGCTTGAGCGTGTTATTCAAGAAACTCGCTTAACTGTTTACAAGGGGGCTTATATTTTTGAAGAATTTCCTTTAGGTGAATTTAAGTCGCGTGCTGATGAAAAAGCTCTTGCTCTTGTTCGTGATGATCAAGTGTGGAGCCAACTTATAGAACGTGATGATCCGAATGAAGAACAGTTCGCTATTTGGCGTTTTCACTTCCCAAATGGTGCTGATAATTCCGGTTTTGTCGGCTGGCTCGCAATGCATTTGAAAACCCTGTTTGGTACAGGTGTCTTTGTTGTTTGTGGGCAAAACTCAAATGACGGAGGAATCTTTGATTACTGGGGATGTCCATTGGAATTAAGTGATCAAATTATCTCAGAAGTTGAACGTTTGGTGGGCCAAAAATAACCCAGAATTATACAGCCTTTTCCATAGTGATATCTGTAGTCTTGTAACCTAGGGAAGCGTAAAGGGCGTGGGCGGTTTTGTTGAAGGCGAAGACGTGAAGGCCAATTTTGTCAATGCCGAGCTTTTTTACTTCATCCTCAAGGGCCGTCATGGTCGCACGGCCCAGGCCTTTACCACGGTTGGCGAGGTCGATCTCGATGTCGTAGATAAAAGCGGATTTTTTACCGTAATGTTCTTTTACTGCGAACCAGGTCGCGCCGACGGGTTGTTCGGCAGCATTGAGTATGGTGAAGATGTAATTGTCAGGGGTTTTTAGTCCCTGGGGTAGGCCACTTTCGTGTGACTCTTGTGAGAGTTTCAAGGCTTGTTCGGCGCTATAGCCAGATTGTTGTTTGTCATCGGCAAAAGCTTTGATGCCATGCATTTTCCACGCTTCATAATCTGCCTCTGCCATGGGGACAAGTGTGGCGGTACGGCCTGTTTTTTCTATCATAATAATGTCCCCCGAGTATTTAGCCTGAATACATAGTCGAAATATGCGGCTAAAATAACCGTTATGGTATTTATTTGTAAGGTTATGATAACCAGTAGATGTGTGTTTTGAAAGTGTTCAATAAATACAGTAGAAATAAAAAGAGGAACAGCTTCAGGACTTTATCCGCTGTTCCTCTTAATTTAGCCGAGATTAATTATCTCGTTAGTCTTTTTTAGGAGGACTTTTACGTTTTAGCGTAGAAGACCCGGTATTGTCACTTGTCGGCTTACCGCCCTTGCCTTTGAAGGGTTTGCCAAAGGCACCATTGTTACCTGAGCGGTTAGCGGTTTTATTTTCGTAAGATTTTCTTCCGCCCTTGGGACCTTTATAGCTTCTTGGTTTATCTGCTTGTTCACCCCTTGAATCGCCGCGACCTTCAGCGCTATCTACGCCATCCTCAAACCAGGTTTTTTTAGCGCCATCGGCCTGCGGATCATTGAACTTCCCGTCAGAACCAAATTTACCTTTTGATTTAGGTTTGCCGCTTTTGTTGGCATAATCACGTTCACCAGCTTTACGATCACCGAATTTCTTTTTGGCGAAAGGTTTGTCACCAAATTTCTTATCGCCAAATTTCTTTTCACCGGACTTTTCTTCTTTGTTGCCAAAATCTTTACCTTCAGCAGCCCGGTTACTGTATTCTTTGCTACGATCGCTTCTGTTGAAGTTATCGCGGAACGGCTTTTGCTTTTTGCTGTCACGCGGCTGACGGTGAAAGCCTTTGGCGTCTTTGTCGTCCATGACATCATCAGGCTCTTCGGGAATACCTTCGAGACGTTTGACGGTAATGGTCTTTTCAATCCGGTTGTTGCCGCCAATAGTTTCAAAGAACTTCTCAGCGCCCTTAGGGGTCAACTCTACATGGGTTTCCGCCATGTGGATGCGGATAGCACCGATTTCATTTTTGGTGATGCAGCCTGCGCGACATACCATTGGCAGAAGCCATTTAGGATCGGCCGTGTGTTTGCGACCAACCGTCATGGAAATCCAGACGCCGTCTTCAAAATCTACACGTTCTTTGCGCGTGGCACCAAAGTTATCATTACGGCCTCTACCGCCACCATCGCCGCCACGATCCCCACTACGATCACCGCCTCTGTCTCCACCGCGGTCATCTCTGTCTCTACCACGATCTCTATCTCTGCTACCACGCTCATTGCGGTCGTCACGGTCTCGGCCACCTCTATCGGAACGAGTGATAAGCTCTTCCGGTGCTGGACGCCCAGCATTTTGGGTACGGATCAAAGCGGCAGCAATTTGTTCTGCGCCGTGTTTTTCTAAAAGTTCTTTTACAAAAGACTTTTCGTCGTCTTTTACAGGCTCAATAAGTGTCGGTGTGGCGAGGAAACGTTCGCGGTCACGCTGGATGATCTCGTCGACTGATGGTGGATTAGCCCAAGTCGCATTTACTTTGGCACTATCAAGCAAACGTTCGGTACGTTTGCGCCAGTTGTAAGGTACGATCAGTGCAGAAATACCCTTACGACCTGCACGGCCGGTACGACCTGATCTGTGTAATAGAGGCTCGCGACTTTTAGGAATATCGGCATGAACCACCAATTCCAAGTCTGGCAAATCCAGCCCACGCGCGGCAACGTCTGTTGCGATACAAACCTGTGCACGACCATCACGCAAAGACTGGATCGCGTGACTACGCAAGTTCTGGCTCAATTCACCAGACAACGCCACGACTGCAAACCCACGATTAGCAAAGCGGCTTACCATGTGGTTTACCGTGGCTCGCGTTGCACAGAATACGATCGCATTTTTAGGTTCGTAAAAACGGATCAGGTTAAGGATTGCGTTTTCTTTATCGTTAGGGGCAACTGTTAAGGCGCGATATTCAATATCGCTATGCTGTTTTTCTTCGGCTTTTGTGCTGACACGCACCGCATTACGCTGATAGCGTTTGGCAAGCATACCGATAGAGCGCGGAACTGTTGCAGAGAACATCAGAGTACGACGTTCTTTAGGTGTGGTGTCGAGCATGTACTCAAGATCATCACGGAAACCGAGATCAAGCATCTCATCGGCTTCATCCAAAACCACTGCGCGAAGCGCGCTGATGTTCAAGGAACCGCGTTCGATGTGATCGCGTAGACGACCCGGCGTACCAACAACGATGTGAGCGCCGCGATTAAGCGCGCTACGTTCTGCACGCATATCCATGCCACCAACACAGGTCGCTGTGTGTGCGCCAGTATTTGCATAGAGCCACTCCAACTCGCGCATTACCTGAAGGGCAAGTTCGCGTGTTGGTGTAATGATCAGGGCAAGAGGTGCAGAAGCACGTTTGAAACGGTCATCGTCGCCGAGCAAGGTTGGTGCCAGCGAAATACCAAAAGCAACAGTCTTACCAGAACCTGTTTGGGCAGAAACCAAGGCATCAGCATCGCGAAGTTCAGGAGCAAGCACAGCTTTCTGCACAGGTGTTAAAGCTTTATAGCCTTTTTTTCCAAGAGCTATTGCAAGAGCAGGGTGCACACCTTCAAACGGATCGCTCTCGATCACAGGTTCTGCTTCTACTGGAGCTTCTACTTCGGTGATTTCTTCTTGTGTTTCTTCTGGCGCGGCAGCTGAGGGGGCGTCCGCTGGAGCAGTCTCTGCTTCTACAGCTTGAACAGGCTCAACAATTTTTTCTTCTTCTACTGCTTCGGTTGCAGGAGCCTCAACAGTTTTTTTAGCTTTTGTCGTTTTTGATGAGGTTTTGGAAGCTGCCTTAGGCTTCGCTTCTTTTTTGGCTTTAACAGCTTTAGTTTTTGTCTCAGTGTCGGTTGAAGCCTCAGCTACTTTTTTAGGTTTAGCAACTTTCTTGGGCTTGTCAGCTTTTTCTGCCGTTTCAGCTTCAGCTTTAGCTTTAGCTTTTGTTGGGGCTTTAGCCTTAGGCTTAGGCTTAGCCTTCGCTTTTGTTTCAGTTTTGGCTTTCGTTTCAGCCTTAGCTTTTGCGGGCGCTTTAGCCTTTGCCACTTTTTTCGGTTTAGCGGCTACTTTTTCTTCATTTACTTTGTCGTCATTTGCGTTTTCGTCATTTACCGGGGTTTCCGAATTAGACATGTTCTTTTTCTCTCTGAGTATGAAACAGAACTTTCCCGGCTTTTGTCGTTCCGGAGGACGTTCTGGCTGCGCGGCAAGGGCCATCAGTTTGATGGCATCATTTTAAGGCGCTGCAATAATAAGTAAAGTTATAGGCCGCAATTCACTGTGGGCGGCCGTGAGGTCTTATCGTGTCGTTAATGCTGGCGCCGTTGTACTTGGTGTCGTCTGGGATGTAAAGCTTACAGATAAATCCCTACCGCTTTCTTTACGTAAAGAGATTAGTTAGGCTCTGTCACAAATATTTTTATTATCATTAACGTCGACACAGGAGAAGGCATTGGAAGCCACATGTCATTGTAAAGCCGTTCGGATCACTGTTTCTGAAAAACCAGCATTCCTGGTAAGTTGCAACTGTTCGCTTTGCCACCGCTACGGCACGCTTTGGTGTCATTATACGCCGGAAAAAGTTACCGTGGAATGCGAACCCGGCGCCACCAAAGCCTATAGATGGGGCGATGAAACCATCGACTTTCATCACTGTACTTCATGTGGCTGCGTGACCCATTGGAGCAGCGTAGAAGGACATCAGATCCACGCATCGCCGTCAACGCCCGATTGTTCGACCGTATTGAGGCTGCAGATATCAAAATCCGTAAGTTCGACGGGGCTGATAGTTGGCGGTTTGTTGAGGAGTAATGAGGTCTAGATTGAGTAATCACTTTTCAAGAGTTACAGAAACTATCGGGTCATCAATATGAAACATTTCGTTATCGCGGCCATTTCATTGTTACTTGTTTATGGAATAACGACAAAACCAGTTAGAGCTATTAGTTCTCTTCAAAATACCCTAATCGAGAGTAAATTCGAAAAGGCCGTGGTTGCGTTAAAAAAGGGTGATCGAGACACTGCAGAGGTTATTTTTATTGAGCTTGCAGAACAAGGACATGTTGAATCTCAATACGAACTTGCAACAATTTACTTCAAAGAACGTGGTGGACCTGAGGGGAAAGGAAAAGAGGCTTATCGCTGGTATAGATTAGCAGCAGAAAAAGGTTACGCTAAAGCACAACATAAACTTGGCTTGATAGCTTCAGTTGGAATGTTTGGGCTGAAGAGTACTGAGGTTGCTATCAAATGGTATGATAAGGCAGCTAAGCAAGGCTTGGTCGAAGCACAACACGATCTTGGAGTATTTTACGTAAAATATTTTACACGCAATTATGTTCACTCTTATGCTTGGCTCTTAAATGCGGATTCAAATGGACATGTGACTGCCGGGCGTAAATTGAAGGTTCTTTCTAACTTCATGGCACCCCATCAAATATCGGAAGCAAAAAAGCTTGCCGATGTGTTGCTCAACCCAAACTCAATTACATCCAAACCCGCAAGTTTACTAAGATGGGATTTTAAAAGCGGCTTAGACTCTTATACTAAAGGGGATATGAATACCGCTTTTGCAATAATTTATCCTTTGGCTCTTGATGGGTATCAAGAGGCACAATACCAAATTGCCCTTATGTATGAAAAAGGGAATGATGCACCGCAAGATGACCTAATCGCCTTTAGATGGTACGAAAAAGCGGCTTTAAGAGGGTTTCCTCAAGCACAATCTGCATTAGGTTTACGCTATGCTATTGGAAATGGGGTTAAACAAGATTTTGTAAAAGCGTATACATGGCTGAGTATCGCCAATGCATATGAAGACGCTAAGGCTTTAGAGTTAATCGATATTATCGATTTTCAACTGAGCCCAACTCAAATAAAGAAAGTCGAAGAGGGGGTGTCTAACTGGGTCTCTAATCATCCGAAATTTATCCCTAATCTAAAACGAAAAGGTGCTCCTCGCCCACAGTTTTAAGTATTCTAGCTTAGAGGGGGGTGCAGGAGTATGGGTGTTTTCTTCGCTACCATAAGGACAAGGATTACCTACGGCGAATTGAAGAGCGAAGTGGGTAATTCTTTTGTGTCGGGCAGATGGAGGCCTTCTTTTTTGAATTAGTTCCGACTTGATCTGACACCACCCTCTTTTCATAAGTGAGAATTAAG
>CAJXUS010000042.1 GCA_913060675.1 uncultured Rhodospirillales bacterium | reverse complement strand
AGATGTGTATAAGAGACAGGTATTTGGGGCAGGTTTTGAAATTTTGATTTTTCTTTTTGGTAAAATATGAATTTGAAATCATGAGCGAATGTTTATGAATGATCTAAACTCTAACGGGCCTATAGCAAGAGATAACAACAGCGCTTAGAACGCATAAAGAGCCCGTGAATTGAGGGGTGGTTAAGGTTTCGCTTAAAATAACGACCGCTGCCAGGATAGTCACAACGGGTTCTATGTTAAAAAACATTGCAGTCCGTGAGGGGCCGACAAACCGGACCGTGTTGATTTGGGCAAGGGTGGCGAGCAAATATAATCCGGCAATGATCGCTGCAAAGTGAAAGCCAGACATAGATCCAACCAACATACCGTCAATGATCCCAGACATAACGAAGCCATTACTGATCCATAAGTAAGGGACAGACAATAGGAGGGCAATAATGTTTACATAGAATACGATGGTGAGATTGGTGACATCGGAAACCACTTTCCTGCTGATAATTAAAGTACCAGATATGGACAGGGAAGCGAGAGCTACAAAACCAATGCCACGCCAATCGAGATCATTGATAGAAGGGCCCATTGCTATCGCAATTCCAGTAAACGCCAATAGGGATAACGCAAACTGTGCCAAACTTGGCATCCGACGTTGTAGCAGGGGATCAATGATCGTGACGATGATTGGGTATGTGTAAAATAAGATAGCTGCCAGACTGACAGGTATATAAACAACGGCTGACAGATAAAAAACGGTCACGGTAAAAATTAGCAAGCCCATTAAAGACAGAGGAAGCCATTTGTCTCTTGGGACCCGAAAACTGCCCCGTGCAACACCTAAGATTATGGCCATTAGGACCGTTCCCAGCACAAATCGAATAATCGTAATCGTTAAGGGAGAGATACCTGCTTCATTGGCAAGGGGTGAAATTGGTGTGATTAACCCAAATGACGTGCCGCCGACTAATCCAGTCACCATGCCTAGGAGAGGAACTTTTTTGGTGGATTGTGCAATGTCTGTATTGGGGGGTGTTGAGGGCAAAATTCTGCTCACAAAATATCTGGCTAACAAAACAAGAGAGAATAGCAGCGTGTATAGCTTTCTCTAATGGGAGTACGGACACTTAAGACTGTTCAAAGACATGCCGCAAGAAAAAGTGGTAAAAACGTCTTTTCTTTGAAACTTAGATTGTGGGAAAACATCACGATAGTTAAGCGCGTGTGCTTGCTCTGAGGGTGTGGTAAATGATGTCGATTATTGATGCTTTAGTGAAAGACTGATGGATGAGAGTACCGTTACTCGATTTTCGGGATGGGCTTGAAGATTGCCTCGAGGCACGCGGCGCACACGACACCGCACTTGATCGTGCTTCTGCGATGATACAATGGGTTGAACGCATTCACCGATGCGGTATTCGGTACCTCGCGCGCCAGAGTGATGCTTTCACCAAAACGGACATTAATCTGGTTGCTCTTACCTCTGAAAAAGGAAATGCATCCTTTTTGGACTGTGGAGGTCAGTCCCTGGCCGTTGCAGGGCCTCAAGCACTGGAAAAGGCTCTTCTCCATGCGCAAGAAAGCGGTATGGGTTTGTCAGTTATATCGAGTGTCAGTGATTTAATCGGCGTTGGGCAACTCGTCGAAGAGGCTGTTGAGAAGGGCTATGCCTGTTTTGCCTCCTTTGTGGTTAACCCATTAAGTGAAGAAGGTCAGCTCTTAACTGAAATTTATGGCCATAGCCGGGGAATTATCGGGGTTCCAGGACAAGAGGAAATTCTTCATATCGAACTCTATGGCCTGCCTGTCAGCCACGATGCATTTATTCAGGGCATTTCACCGGAAAACATTGGTGACTTATTGGTCAGTGTTCTTTCAAAGACGGAAAGCCTACTTCCAGGGTGTACGCTTCTTTGTCTGGATCTACCTGATCTCTACGAAAATATCATTACAGGCCTTGAAGCCGGGATTAAAGCCGCGCCAGCGCGTCTGTATAATCCTGCTGATTTAGAGGCTCGAAATCAGGATGTAGCCGAAGAGGGATATGACGTGGATGAGCAGGATTGGAAAGCGATCATAGAAAAGGATGGACTTTTTTCACCTCCAGATGGAACAGCTGAATTATAATAAGGATAAAATTACGACATTTTTGCGCCCTTTTGGCTGGACTGAAAGGGGTTGCGGTGTAATATTCAGCCCAGAACTCTATAGAAGCATTAAAAATTGATGTGGATTTGTTAACTCGATAGTGAATGTCTCTATGGCATAACTATTAAAGGCTAAGACTAAAAAGGGCATTGCCCAATAAGGAAGAGAAATGGCTGGAACTCCTCTTGGAACGCGTTTGTTTACATGGCTCAAAGGTGAGCTTGTTGGGCAAGATGGCGACGGAAACAAATTTTATCGCACCAAGGGTAGCAGTGCAGTACACAAAAATAGCCTGCGCTCTGAGCGTCGGTGGGTCATCTATAATGGCGTCAATGAAGCCAGCCGGGTTTCAGCTGACTGGCATGCGTGGATACACCACACCACAAACGATGTCCCTCCTGAAGGTGGTTATGCGAAACACGATTGGCAGATCAGTCACGAACCTAACAAGACCGGTACAGCAGAAGCTTATCGCCCTCAAGGGAGTGCTCTGAAAGCTGGAGAGCGTCCCCGTGTAGCTGGTGACTATGATGCTTGGCAGCCAGAGTAGCTATCTCTTAAATCCACTCTCCATGAGCTGATGCTCAGATTTTTGATAATCTGAATGTAAGCTCGACACCCTGAATTTTCGTTACTTTTTCCGTAGGTGATTACATGAATAGAAGTATTGTCGAAACGATTATCGGTGGGCTGGTATTGCTTGTCGCAGTTTCCTTTGGCTTCTACGCCTTTAGTAATAACTCTACTGGATCTGCTGGTGGGTACGAGGTTGTTGCAGAGTTTGATAATGCCACTGGGTTGGTATCTGGTACTGATGTGAAAATTGCTGGTGTGAAAGTCGGTACCGTCCTTCGTCAAGAGTTGGATAAAGATACTTACTTTGCGGTTGTAACTCTACAGATCGATGAAGAGATCAAGATTCCAAAGGGGACATCAGCCCGGATTCTGGCCGAAAGTTTGCTGGGAGGCAGTTTTGTCAGCCTCGAGCCAGGTGGCGAAGATGATTTCATCGAGCCAGGTGGATCAATTGACGATACCCAAGGGGCTGTGAACTTGATGGATCTACTTGGCCGCTTTGTATTCTCGTCGGCAGACTCTGAATAAGCATCCGCTTTTTCATGTGATCAGAAGTTGAGGCTTGTTTTGGAGAAGGATTGCATATGGATGAGAAGGACAAAAAGCCGATAATTTGGCGAGAACCAAATGGTACGCCCTTATCCTGCCTTGAAAAAATCAAAGTCTTAAATGAAAATTTGGAAGAAATAAGAGAGCTCTCTCAAGATGCTTTGGAAGATGCTGTTCTCATGGGCGGAGATGAGCACCAGATTCGTGAGGTCCTTATGAAAATCGTCGATGAGTTAGTTAATCCCTATGGTAATAAAGGCTCAGAAAATTAACAGTTCTGAGATGGTTTTGATGAGAACACCTTTGATTAGAGTTGCAGTTTGTCTTACGGGTACATTGTTTGCGACCTCATCACTTGCTGATCTCGTCCCTTATGATGTCGCGGTTTTACAAGGATTGAACAAAATCACGGCCCGGGTTTCTGAATTCAAAGCGCCGATCAACCAGCCTGTAACGTTTGGTAGTCTTGAAATCACGGCGAGAGATTGTCGTAAGAGTTCTCCAGAAGATATGCCAGAGTCTGTTTCTTTTTTGGAGATAGACGACATTAAAGAAAACGTTGAGAAAACAAGAATGTTCTCTGGATGGATGTTTGCATCTTCGCCTGCCGTATCTGCGATGGAACACCCTGTATACGATGTTTGGGTGGTTAATTGTGTCTCGGCAACCGATGCCGCGGGGGCAACGACTTTATTGCCAGAAACAGAAACAGAAACAGAAATCGAAACTCAGTCGTCGGAATAAACCGAGGGCCGATTTCCCTTATTACTTTCTATAAAGTCCTCAAGCTCTTTGTGCGTTAGCTCGAGAGGAAAACGTGCAGGAACCTGCATCGCTTCAAATAAACATTGCTTATAGATTTCTCGTTCAACTTCAATTGTCCCAAATTGGCTGAGATGCTGGGTTGTGAACTGGGTATCTAGCAGGCTGTAGTTACCTTTTTGTAGTCGGGCAGCTAAGTGAATGAGCGCAACTTTACTTGCATCACTTCTACGGCTGAACATGCTTTCGCCAAAAAATGCGCCTCCCAAAGAGACGCCGTACAGTCCACCAACTAATTGGTCATCAAGCCAACATTCAACCGTATGCGCAAAGCCCCTTTCAAAGAGTTGCGTGTAAATTCTCTTTATAAGTGGGTTTATCCAGGTGTCGGGACGTTGAGACGTCGTTGCGGAGCACTTTTCAAGGACGTCCTGAAAAGATGTATTACACCTAATTTCGAAGGGGGCTTTACGAAGGGTTTTTCGTAGAGAACGTGAAATGTGGATTTTATCTAGGGGGAGGACGCCACGGTTCTCTGGATCTATCCAATGTAAATCCAGAGAATCGTGACTTTCAGCCATAGGAAAAACCCCTATGGTATAAGCTTTTAGTAGCAGATCTGCTGTGATCTCCATGAACACCTATGCCTAAACATCTATGCCTGAAACATTTATGCTCGTGTAATCCAGAAGCGAACTCTTACTTGTTATTTATACTATCAACGAATTTTTCCAACCAATGGATATCATAGACTCCAGATTGGAACTGTTCGTTATCTACCAACTCCATATGGAGTGGGATGGAAGTATTTACGCCATCAATAACGTATTCTTGCAGAGCACGCCTTGTTTTCATAATGCAATCGGCACGATCATCACCGTGGACGATGAGCTTAGCAATAAGACTATCATAAGTTGGCGGAATTTTGTAGCCAGCATAGATAGCAGCATCAACGCGAATGCCTAAACCACCTGGTGCGTGATACCCTTTTACCAGTCCTGGTGAAGGCATGAAGCTGAAAGGATGCTCGGCATTGATTCGGCATTCAATAGCGTGCCCTTTGAGAACGACGTCTTCTTGGGTCACGCTCAATTTCTCTCCGGCTGCGATACGGATCATCTCACGCATGAGATCAATACCGCTGATGGCTTCGGAAATCGTGTGTTCAACCTGAATACGGGTGTTCATTTCAATGAAGAAAAACTCACCGTTCTCATAGAGATATTCGATTGTGCCCGCGCTTTTATAGTCAAAGTGCCTCATCGCATCAGCAGAAATTTTGCCTATACGATCACGCTCTTCGTTCGTTAGCATAGGGGATGGAGCTTCTTCGAGGACCTTTTGATGGCGTCGTTGTAAGGAACAATCGCGTTCACCGACATGGACAGCATTACCCTGTCCATCACCAAGAAGTTGGACCTCAATGTGCCGAGGTGTGCCGAGGTATTTTTCCATGTAGACGACATCGTCGCCAAAGGCTGCTTTTGCCTCTGTGCGGGCGAGACGAAATCCTACACGAAGCTCTTCGTCATTGTTTGCGACTTTCATACCGCGACCACCGCCACCGGAACGGGCTTTGATAATAATTGGATAACCAATTTTTGCGGCGAGCTCTATGCCTTGGTCGGCACTTTTGAGTTCCCCGTCTGATCCTGGAACAACAGGGATACCAAGTTTAATTGCGGTTTCTTTAGCCACAACCTTATCCCCCATAATCCGGATGTGTTCGGGGGTCGGGCCGATAAAGGTAAAGCCGTGCTCTTCGACCATTTCAGCAAAGTCGGCGTTTTCTGAAAGAAAACCTACGCCAGGATGGATTGCATCAGCACCTGTCATGATCGCTGCGGATAAAATCGCAGGAATGTTCAAGTAGCTGTCTTTACTAGGAGCAGGTCCAATACATACGGATTCATCTGCCAAACGCACATGCATGGCATCCGAATCAATAGTGGAATGAACTGCAACGGTTTCAATGCCCATGTCGCGGCATGCTCTTTGAATTCTCAGAGCAATTTCACCGCGGTTGGCAATCAGGATCTTTTTGAACATGGAGCCTTCTTTTGCCAGCTTATTATTCAATGACCATCAGCGGTTCACCAAATTCAATTGGATCTCCATCACTGACGAGTATTTGTTTAACCACGCCTGATTTCGGGCTTGGTAGAGGGTTCATAACCTTCATGGCTTCGAGGATCAGAAGTGTCTGACCTTCGTTAACACGATCACCAACCTTCACAAAATCAGGCGCACCCGGTTCTGCAGCAAGATAGGCGGTGCCAACCATCGGTGAAGTAATGGCATTGGCAGGTATGCCGCCATCGCTTGCCGCAGGAGCACTGATAGCAGCAGGTGCCAGAGCGGGAGCTATGGCCTGAACCACGGTTCCGCCACGTACCAAACGGATACGATGGCCATCGGCTTCATATTCGATTTCAGTCAGATCCGTTTCATCCAGCAAGCCGGCGAGGGTACGGATAACCTTCTCATTTACTTCAAGTTTGGACATTATAATTCTTGTTCGCTGTTTAAAACGTTTGCCATCGCATCCATCGCTAATAGGTAGCCTTGACGCCCTAGTCCACAGATCACCCCAAGAGCAGCTTGAGATACAAAGGACTGATGTCGAAAGCTTTCCCGACGATGGATATTTGATATATGAACCTCTATAACAGGGAGGTCGACGCCTTTGAGGGCATCAAGCAACCCTATAGAGGTGTGGGTGAGAGCACCCGGGTTAATGATGATTCCTTCGTGGTTCCCACGGGCTTCGTGGATCCAGTCTATCAGCTGGCCTTCCCAGTTAGATTGTTGGCACACTAAAGAAAGCCCAAGTGCCTTGGCCCGTCGTTTACACAGGTTATTAAGGTCTTTAAGGTTTTCAGAACCATAAATTTCTGGCTCACGGGTTCCTAATAGATTCAAATTAGGACCGTTTAAAAGCAACACTGACGGCAAAGGTATACACCATTCATTTCAGTTAAATGAATTGATTAGGCCTAACATAGCCCCGCGGTTGGCGCAATCATTGCTGGGCAAGTTCCACCTTTTTTCTCCCGAATATTAACGAGAAGCAGGGAAATGGTCCTAATCGTCGAGTTGTATCCTTAGCTTTGCTTATTACTTCTTATGTTATCAATCAGTTGCTTGAAAGTTTCATAGCTTGTGCCTGGGGAAACACTTTGGCTTCCAATAACAAATGCAGGAGTGCCATTGGCACCTATACGCTGAGCAAGTTGACGGGTCCTCAATATAGCTTCTCCGGTTTCAGTTGATTTCATATCTTCCGAAAACTGTTCGAGATCCATGTCGAGATTGTCGGCGAGCGCGCGTAATCGATTTTGTGAAAGATCTTTGGGGTTATCCATCAATGCAAAGTGGTATTCAGCATATTTCCCCTGTTTATGCGCTGCCAAAGCCGCGCGTGCGGCGATGGTTGATTCTGGGCTGAGGATTGGAAACTCTTTCATAACCACTTTGAGATTCGGATCTTCGTCGATTAACGTTTTTATAAGGGAGGCTGCTTTATGGCAGTAGGGGCAGCGGTAATCAAAAAATTCAACCAGAACCACGTCACCCTCAGGATTGCCTAGTACAGGCGAATCTGGCGCGTTATGAAGTTCTTCCAAATTATCAACAACAGCGAGTTGTTTTTGTTCCTGTTCTTGTAAAGCCTGAAGTTCTTGATACCGAGTGAGAGATTGAATAATCACTTCAGGGTTTTTGAGTAAATATTCTCGGACGGCTTCCTCGAATGCTGCTTTCTCTTCCAGGCTTTTTTCTTGTGCATAAAGCGATGTAGCTGGGAGCATTGTCGCGAAAACAAGTGCAGAAGCTAAACCAGATTTTTTTAAATCAAACTTTGGGAACATCTTTTAATAATCTCTATCTACTTAAAAAAATTAGATCAATAGTATGCGGAAAGTGAGAGCTCGTTGCAAAGAACTTTCATATGAGCAGCTGCAGTACTAGGTAAACGTTTTCCAGTTACTCAGGTACACACGGTCGTTCATTAGGAGCGATTTTTGAGCTGCTTTTCTTTTCTGTCCGCAGCGCTATTTAAATCAGAAGCTCTGAGCCATGCGGGTGAGCCTTTTGCCAGTACATCGGTGGCACGGCCTGAATGCAAAATGGCGTCTTTGAATTTACCGCGGCCATAGGCCTCTTCTGCCAAAGCGAGATAAGTCATGCCCTTATCGCCCTTACGACCATGTATGATTGCGGCCTGGCGCCATACACCAGCATTATTGGGCTCTGATTGAAGGATTTTGGTTATGTGTTTGAGGGCTTTATCATCTTGAAGAGGGACGTTTTCCTCAACGAGAACCCGAACCAACAGGCTTCTAATTGGGGCGGCATCTGGCGCGAGTTCTGATGCTTTTTCGAGATATGGAACCGCTTCACTGCCTTTGGCAAATTCGAAGAGTATTTGCCCCTTTAGTTCGAGGTAATAAGGATCGTTTGGTGATTCTGATAATAAACTATCTAACTCTCGTGATGCATTTTCGATGTCAGTAGAGCGGTAATAGGAAATAGCACGGGCGTATCTTGCGGCCTGTGATTTATTTTCTTCAGGGTATTTTCTAAAAACTTGGTTTGAAGGTTCTAAGAACCCGACCAGCTTGGCGACAACTCGATTGTGAAATTTTATCGTATCCGGCGAATCGGTTTTGCCTGAATAGGGTGAGTTAAGGACTTCATTCTCGAGAAAATTATAACGTTGTTGTGTAAGGGGATGGCTTCTTAGATAGGGATCTTGATTTTTACTTAGTAATACTTCTTGTCCTCTGAGCAGGCCCATAAAGTTTCTCAAACCTTCAGCAGATTGTTCCGTTGCTCGAAGGTATTTTACCGCTGCCTGATCGGCGGCTGATTCTTGCTGTCGTGTGTAGCTAAGAAAGTTTCGCAAAGCAAAGCCTTGGCCAGCACCAATGATTACTCCAGCAGCTTCTCCTTTGCCTG
Organism: uncultured Rhodospirillales bacterium; assembly: GCA_913060675.1. Classification (GTDB taxonomy): domain Bacteria; phylum Pseudomonadota; class Alphaproteobacteria; order Kiloniellales; family Kiloniellaceae; genus Kiloniella. Next base: position 26,631 of record CAJXUS010000042.1, on the reverse strand, counting down.
TGGCAATGGCTGCGCCAATACCAAGAAGGTAACTGGCGATGCTGGTAATGGCAGCTTTTTCGATATTTTCACCGCGGAAAGCAACGTGGCCTCCGGCTATATGTCCGGTCTCGTGTGCGATCACACCGGTCACTTCCGAAGGGGTCTTTGCCTTCATAATCAAACCGGTGTTAATAAACATGCGATTTCCGGATGTAACAAAAGCATTAAGGCTTTTGTCATTAACGATGAAAATCCTTACACTCTGCGGGCTAATACCTGCAGCTTGAAAAATAGGGGTGGCATAGCTACGAATTGCATGTTCTGTTTCTGCGTCTCGGATCAGGTTTAAACCCTGAGCTTTTGCTGGTAACGCGAAAGTAACAGTGGCAATAAGAGTTATGATACGTAAAATCAGGCTGGGTGGGCGTTTTAACAACGTTCATTACTCGCAGGTTTAAGAGAGTTCAATACAACCAATTGGGGGCAAAGCGTCAGCAATGCAAGATAACTTTTTCCGGAAGACGAAAGTCAGTTCGGCTATCTTAACAGTATGTTTGGGGGGATTGCTACTCTCCGCTTGTGATACAACAAGTGAACCTGAAAAAGGAACTCTCCATACTGTGAAGGGTTTTGCAGGACTTGTTTCAGCTGATGAACCGCGCGCAGCCCAAGTTGGACGGGAGCTTTTGGGAAATGGTGCCACGGCAGTTGATACTGCGGTGGCAATGTATTTCACCATGTCAGTCACAATGCCATCACGCGTTGGTTTAGCTGCTGGAGGAGCATGTTCTTATTATCACAAAGAAGATAATGAGGCTGTCGCTTTGAATTTTTTACCAAAATCATCTCCTTCTGGCGGTGTCGTTCCTAAAGCGCCGCGGGTCATGGCTGCTCTTCATGCCAAGTACGGATCTGTTCGGTGGCAAAAGTTGGTTGCTTACGGTGAAAATTTGGCCCGGTTCGGAAACCCCGTCAGTCGTGCTTTTGCCTATGACCTTGCTCTTGCTAATGAGAGATTGGGTGTGAATGCTGAACTCCTTAGTAAATTTGCAAGGGCTGATGGTCGCCTTCCACGAGAAGGTGACAACCTTACTCAACCAGAACTCTCCGGTGTTTTATCTGGATTAAGAGCTCAAGGTGCTGGGTATCTTTATGCTGGGCCTCTGACGCGGCGCTTTGCCGAAGGCTCAACTGCTGCAGGTTTACCTCTCTCTGTTGATGATATCCGCAATTACCTACCTTCAATGGAAGAGCCTCTCTCAGTTCAAGTGGGGGACGATCTGGCTCACTTTTCCGGAGATTACAGCAATGGGGCTCTTGTGGCCGCTCACCTTATTGGACAGTTGAGCGCAGATGATGTTTATGCTGATGCCGATCCAAAAGAGCGCGCGCATATCTTTGTTGAGGCTCTAAAGCGAGCTCAAGCAAACCGTGGTGGTGTGATTTCAGGAAAATTATCAGCCCAGGAAAGCTTGAGTGTTGAAGCTCTTGAAGCTGATTTCAGTAACTTTGACGAAAACCGTGCAACCCCTGTTTCGTCCCTTTCCTATCAGCCTGTTGCGGTATCTGGTAACCCTTATGCAGCTGGTTTTGCTGTTATTGATCGGTACAATAACTCTGTTGCCTGTAGCTTTACTCTTAATGGATTGTTTGGTTCTGGTCGTATGGCCCAAGAGACTGGCATCGTTCTTCCCGCGCCTCCTCGCTCATCAGTAGACGGTATAGATACCCTTATAAGCGTTGTTGTTGCGAATGATCCGACCAAGTTCTCACGGTATGCTGGCACGGCTGCAGGGGGAGCTGTTGGGGCTTCTGCTCTCGGTAAGGTAATGGCGAACACTTTGCTGGCAGGTCAGGAGCTTAAAAGCTCTGAAAAATCATCAAGGCTCCATCATAGTGGGAAACCTGATGTAGTTTTTTATGAAAAAAGCAGCGCTGCTGAACTTGTCGCCTCTTTAAAGGAAAAAGGCCACGATGCGCGACCTGCTCCAGAATTTGGCCGTGTAAACTCAGCTTATTGTTCTGAAAGTCTGAAGTTTAAGCCAGAAACTTGTGTAGCTGCTACTGATAATCGTGGGTACGGCCTCAGCCGTTTGGCTCAGTAATTTCTCGGTAAGTACTGAACGATCCGTCGAATTGTAAGCGTAAGCTCATCATAGGACTAGGTATAGGTTATGGCGTTAAAGCTATCGTCGAGGGGGGATATCCCCCCCTTCATCGTAATGGATGTACTTCGCTCGGCAAATGAACGGGCTGCAGCCGGGGAAGATATCTTGCACCTCTCTCTCGGTCAGCCCGTGACGTCTGCTCCGCCTTTAGTACTGGAGGCAGTGAAAAAGGCGATTGATACGGAGGCCATAGGCTATACTGATGCATTGGGTATACCTATATTGCGTCAACGGATCGCAGAGCATTATAAATATCTTTATAATCAAACCATTGATCCAAAACGCATTATGGTGACAACGGGTTCCTCGGCAGGCTTTCTACTGTCTTTTCTGGCGGCGTTTGATCCCGGAGATAAGGTGGCGCTTGCAGCCCCAGGGTATCCTGCTTATCGGAATATACTAACGGCTTTGGGCATTGAGCCTATCCTTATTGAAGTCGGCCCCAATGATCGTTTTCAGCCTTCGCCAGAATTGCTGGATGCTTTGGATGTTAAGCTCGATGGGTTGATAATCGCGAGCCCTTCAAATCCAGCGGGCACAATGTTGGATGAGCAGGCTCTAAAGAATATTGTCGAATACTGTGAGAAAAAGCAGATCCGATTGATCTCGGATGAAATTTATCACGGGATTTGCTATGGTACGAAAGCCACCACGGCCTTGAAATTTACCGATGATAGTTTTGTTATAAATTCCTTCTCCAAATACTTTTCCATGACGGGCTGGCGATTGGGATGGATGGTGCTTCCCGAAGATATGGTCCGTCCCGAAGAGTGCCTGGCACAAAATTTCTTTATCTCTCCACCAACTCTTTCCCAGATTGCAGGAGCGGCGGTTTTTGACTGTTATGATGTGTTAGATGAATACGTGAAGCAGTATGCCCGAAATCGTAACATTCTTTTGAATGAATTGCCTCAGGTTGGGTTTGGTAATATTGCTCCAGCTGACGGCGGTTTTTATATCTATGCTGATATAAGCCATAGAACAAACGATAGTCAGGAATTTTGTCGTCGCCTATTAAACGACACGGGTATTGCAGCAACACCTGGGGTCGATTTTGATCCCTTCAACGGTGATCATTTTATGAGATTTTCGTTTGCGGGCTCTGAAAAAACTATGCTCGAAGCGATAAAGAGGTTGAGCAGCTGGAAGTAACAAAGAGTTTGAGCGGTATTTGCCGAATATTTAGTAATCACTAATGCCATTAAAAAAGCCCCAGCTGTTTAAGCGTGGGGCTTTTTTATTTAGGGCTGAGCTGGAGCAATTTTGACCAGCTCAAACTTTACTTAGTGACCGGTAATACGGCTCCACCACCCTTTTTTCTTTGAGTCAGCTGTTGCAGTCTTTGCCGAAGCGGGCTGCTGGGTCGCTGCTGGTGAAGACGGAGCTTCAGCAGGGGAGGTGGACGATGTTGAGGGGGTCGGTTTTGATGACGCTGGGGTAGAGATCGCAGGTGTTGACGGCTTACTCTCTACTGGAGCAACTGTTTTCTCTACAGGAGCTTTCTTTACTTCAGCAGCGCCCGTGGAGCCCTCAACTTTTGCAGTTTTGCGGGTGCGCGTAGCGGTGCTACGCGGTTTTGCAGGTGCTTTGCTTCGGGTTCTTGTCCGTGGTTTAGGTTTTTCCACTGTTTCAACTATAGTATCAGATGCCCCAGAAGGTGAGGCCTCTGTGCTAACAGTTGAGGAAGTCTTAACCGACACGTCGTCACCAGCATCAGCGACAACTGCTTCTGGTTCCACTTTTTTTCGAGGACGACGGGGTGCCGCTGTTGCCCGTTTTCGAGGGGCACGTTTTGGCTTGGCCGGTTTATCTTCAGTGTCTGTGGATGATGCTACCTCAGTTGTTTCGTCTGTTGCATTCGCCAAAGCTTGTGATGCTCCCCCTTCAACCGGGAGGGGCTCCGTTGGAGATACTGCTGCATCGACGGCTTCTTCAGGGGCAACTTTACGCCTGCGAGGAGCTCTGCGTCTTTTTGGTTTTTCCTCAACAGCTTCTGATGAGACATCAGAAGCTGAGCTCGTTGTTTGAGCGGTAACTACTGCATCAGGCCGAGCGCCCTCAGATGAAGGAGTCTCTGTCTGATTGTTGTCATTCGTCGTTTCGATTTCAGAATCTGAAATTTCATCTGATTCGTTCTCTGGACGACGCGTCCGTCTACGACCACCACGTTTACCACGACGACGTCTTTTACGGGGACGATCATCATCCTCGAAGCCTTCATCATGCTGATCGCCATCCGCTTTCGCTTGGTCATCAGCTAACTCATCAGATTGTAGGGCCTGTTGAGTACCTTCTGTCTCCCCATCCTGGCTTTCAGGCGTTTCTTTGCGGCGACGACGGCGACGGCGACGTTTTTGATCCCCATCAACCTGTTCGCCAGAATCTGTCCGAGTATCAGCCCGAGAATCAGAACGTTCAGTCCGCTCTTCGGTCAATCTACGAGTGGATTTCACAGGTGAGGGTTTAACGGGCTCCAGCGGCATAATCTCTTCGATCGGGCCATCGTTGTTCGATACTAGTCTTTCCAAACGGAAGTTCGGGATGACAATAGTATTGTCTGCATTGATGTCGACGCTGAATTTATAGCGCTGTTCAATTTCAATTAGGCGGGTACGCTTTTGATTGAGTATGTAAAGAGCAACATCTGTTGGTACAAACAACTCTATCTTGCCGCCGCCACGACGGATACCATCTTCTTCCAGAGCACGAAGCACATGAAGAGCCGTGGACTCGGTTGTGCGAACTGTTCCGATGCCATCGCAATGAGGACAAGCAACCGTTGAATTTTCAACAATGCTAGGACGTAGCCGCTGACGTGACATTTCGAGTAAGCCGAAAGGACTGATCCTGCCTAGCTGAATGCGAGCGCGGTCAGCCTGCATGGCATCTTTCAACCGTCGTTCGACCTCACGATTGTGTTTTGGCTCATCCATATCGATAAAATCGATAACCAGTAGCCCTGCGAGATCACGCAAGCGCACCTGGCGGGCGACTTCATCAGCAGCTTCCTGATTGGTTTTAAAGGCGGTCTCTTCAATGTGGCGTTCTTTGGTAGCTCGCCCGGAGTTCACATCAACGGCAACCAAAGCCTCGGTCGGGTTGATGACCAGGTAGCCACCAGATTTGAGCTGAACAATCGGGTTATGCATGGCGTCAATTTGCGTTTCCACCTGAAAACGGTGGTAGAGCGGAACCTGCATTCCCTTGTAGTTTTTAACTTTTTTGGCGTGGCTTGGCATCAAGGAGCGCATACAGCTTTTTGCCATTTTGTAGCCGCGCTCTCCCTCTACCAGAATTTCTTCCATGTCGCTGGTATAGAGATCACGCATCGCACGTTTGATCAGATTTGCTTCTTCATAAATCAGGCCCGGGGCTTCTGATTGAAGTGTGTTTTCCCGGATCTCATTCCAAAGACGAATGAGGTATTCATAATCGCGACGAATTTCCATCTTCGTCCGCTGGCTACCAGCGGTACGTACGATTACAGCAATACCTTCAGGAATTTTAAGCTCTGAAAGGATGTCCTTTAAACGCTTACGATCATTCGGGCTGCTAATCTTGCGGCTGATTCCACCACCTTTGTTGGTGTTGGGCATCAGAACTGAATAACGGCCAGCGAGCGAGAGATAGGTCGTCAAGGCTGCACCCTTATTACCGCGTTCTTCCTTCGCAACCTGGACCAGAATGACCTGCCTACGCTTGATCACCTCTTGAATCTTATAGCGCTTCATGAGGTTTACGCGTGATTTCGTTTTTTCAACGAAATCAGAGTCATCGTCATTGATGCTATCGACGGAAGTTTCTCCCGCGATTTCTTCAATGGTATCATCTTGCTGTTTCGCGAGACTCTCAGGATCGTCAGAAGAACTATCTGTTACATCATCTTCTGCAAGTGCAGCTTTGGTTTTATCCTCTGCTTCTGTGTCGCTCCCAGCATCGCTTTCCAGCAAGTTTTCACGATCAGCCACAGGGACACGGTAATAGTCCGGGTGGATTTCGCTAAAGGGAAGGAAGCCGTGACGGTTTCCGCCGTATTCTACGAATGCGGCCTGAAGAGAAGGTTCAACACGTGTTACACGAGCGAGATAAATGTTTCCTTTTAGTTGCTTCTTAGAGAGTGTTTCGAAATCGAAATCTTCAAGTTTATTTTCGTTGTGTACCACTACCCGGACTTCTTCCGGGTGGGTGGCATCGATCAACATACGCTTTGCCATACGTGAGTAACTCCAGCGTGCGGCCAGCCCCTCCGGTAAGCCATAACGGAGGCGGCGCACGGTACATCGTTGTAGATGAATTTATATGATCAAGAGCGTTCATTACCGTTTTTTGTCCTGCGTAACCGCATAAACTACGGGAACGCTCTCGTGTGGGAACCGAAAAAATGGTTCAATTAAGTTAGAAATATCGAAGAGGTAGTTGTTTTTGTAAAACCTTGCCTCGTCGCGTTGGCTTGTTACGCTTGCTTTCCAGGGCGTCTTAATTGTAAAGACCGAAATCCACAGGTGTTAACTGCAGAGCCTCCCAGAGCATCAGCGAATGCTAAATAATGGTCTTTGTGAGGCCACCATTAGCACAGAATTTTCTGTTTGTAGACTAACAGTAGTGTTGCCTCTGTGCTAGAAGGTAATTTCATTTTTTTGGATTAATTTGTTTGATTAGAGTGATTCGGGTCTGCAAAAGACGAATTTTTCCTGTAACATACTTAAAGTAAACCTAAATTTGGTAGTATTTTGTTGTGATAATTGAGTTAAAAGGCGCATGAACGTTAGGTTTCTTATTTATAAGAAGAGCATAGGGTTGGTTTTTATCGCTTTGGCACTCTTGTGGGGCGGTGTCGCTCAAGGGGCTGACCTTGAAGCAATTCGAATCGGAAACCATCCGGATAAAACCCGTTTTGTTTTGGAATTATCTGAAGCGCCATCCTATCGCGTATTCACCTTACCAGATCCCTTCAGGATTGTTATTGACCTGCCAAGGTTGAACTGGAAAGTGCCCAAAAATAAGGTTCCCAAAGCTACAGGGGCCGTGCAGGCACTAAGGTTTGGTCTTTTTGAGCCTGAAGTGAGCCGTATCGTTTTAGATGCCCGCTATCCGATTTCCATATCATCAGTGTTCCTCTTGCCTCCAAAAGAGGGGCATAAGCATCGGCTTGTTGTTGATATCACCAAAATATCTAAAACTCTTTATGTGAAATCTGGTGAACAGCAGAAAAAAAATGTCTCAAAATTACCTTTAAAAATGCAGAGCCAGATCGCGTCAAATCCGGCACCACCCGCTTTGCTTGCTCCCTCACCAGCTAAGAAAAAGAGAACTAAAAAAATAGTTGTTGTCGATGCTGGTCACGGAGGTGTTGATCCGGGGGCCACAGGTTTATCTGGTGTACAAGAAAAAAAACTGGCCCTTGATTATGCCCGAAGCCTGAAAACAGCTTTAGAGCGAAGTGGCCGTTACAAGGTTGTTATGACCCGTAATAGTGATACATCCTTAGCCCTTCGTCAGCGTGTTGAGGTGGCACAAAAGGTTGAGGCGGATCTGTTTATTTCTTTACACGCAAATAAACATTCGTCTAGCAAAATCAAGGGTGTATCAGTCTATAGTCTATCTGAAAACGGTTCAGACAAAGAAGCTGAAGCCTTGGCATTAAAAGAGAACAAGGCAGATATTATCATTGGCTTTGATCTGAGTGAACAATCCCCTGATGTCAGTAAAATTCTTATTGATCTAGCGCAGCGAGAAACCAATAACCAAGGCAAGCAGTTTGCAAATGTACTCGTCGGAGAACTTAAGCGCGAAGCGACGATGTTAGGCCGGCCGCATCGGTCTGCGGGATTTGCGGTATTAAAGTCGCCAATTATTCCCTCAGTACTTGTTGAATTGGGATATATGTCGAACAAAAGAGAAGAAAGGCTGCTTCGCAGTGATGCTCACCGCCATAAGCTTGTCGTCGCAATTTCCAGAGCTGTTGATCAATATTTTGGCAAGCTAGAAAGCTATAATCTTCAATAGGTGGCATGTTTGTTTATTCTGGTATAATAAATACCGAAATTATTTAGGTACGCTTTGCTTGGACTAAGGAATGATCTGCCACAACAAGGTCACAGTTCTATCGCACATTATAGAAAGAGTGTTGCACCTGGTAGGTTGTTGAGGTTTGTCTTTAATTTTATGGGGGGCACAGAGTTTGATGCCCCTTTATTTTTTACTCTGTGTTGTTTGCTGGTTCAAAATTGTGTCGAGCCAAAAGAAATTGGGCCAAGGTAATTGAGCCAGTGAAATTGAACCTGTGAAGTTGGACCGCTGAAATTGGGTCGTTAACGTAGGTCGTTAACATTGATCCTTGAAAATGATTGGGATTTTGGTGTGAAGTTTCTGAAGATACTCGGCTACCTGTTTGGCCTTGGTGTGGTTGCAGCTATCGCTGGAGCAGGTGTTGTGATCTATGCTTTTTATGAGTATGGAAGGGGACTTCCCGAGCATACAGAACTCGCGAATTACGATCCTCCAACAGTCACACGCGTCCACGCTGGTGACGGTCGATTGATGGAAGAGTACGCAAAGGAAAAGCGTATCTATGTCCCAATTGATGCAGTCCCGGCCCGGGTGAAAGATGCGTTCCTCTCAGCCGAGGATAAAGAGTTTTATAATCACGGCGGGCTTAATTACCTCGCTCTCGCACGTGCAATGCTAACCAATATCAAGAACTATGTATCTGGATCTGGTCGGCGGTTAATCGGCGCATCTACGATTACGCAGCAGGTTGCAAAAAATTTCCTTTTAACCAATGAAGTCTCGTATGAACGCAAGATCAAAGAGGCGATCCTCGCAATCCGGATCGAAAAGGCATTTGAGAAAGAGCGTATTCTTGATCTTTATCTCAATGAGATATTTCTCGGATATCGGTCTTACGGTGTCGCCGCAGCCTCTTTAAATTATTTTAATAAATCTTTGGACCAGCTTACGATACCAGAAGCCGCTTATCTAGCGGCGCTGCCAAAAGCACCTTCAAATTACCATCCTGTTCGGCATCATGCTGCGGCTCTTGCTCGGCGAAATTATGTTATTGAACGTATGCTGGAAAACGGAAAGATAACACGTGAACAGGCTGAAGCTGCCTGGCAGACACCACTCGAAGTGATAGAACGTGACCGTACTGAAATTGTCGAAGCACCTTTTTTTGCCGAGGAAGTACGTCGCGAATTGGTTGATCTATACGGTGACGAAGGCCTTTACGAAGCAGGACTATCGGTACGGACAACTTTGCAGCCCAACCTTCAGGACATTGCGCAAAGAAGCTTACGAAAAGGTCTGATTTCTTATGACCGTCGTCATGGTTGGCGCGGCCCCGTGGCCACATTTGATCCTGAATCCCCTGAAGGGTGGAAGAAAAATCTGGAAAGTGTTGCATTGCCAAAGGGGGCTGAGCCTTGGAAACTGGCGGCTGTACTGGAAGTAGGCAAGAAAGACGTATCTATCGGAATGGTCGATGGAGTTAGAGGCACGATCCCGATGAGCGAGCTGAAGTGGGCGCGCAAATGGCTCAAGGATCAGAGATTTGGCGGTGTACCCTCTACACCTGGCCACGTCCTTTCTGTGGGCGATGTTGTTCTTGTTGAGCTGGTATTGAAAACATCCAAAGGTAAGGATTACCCTAAGGGAACTTTCGGCTTGCGCCAAATCCCGGATGTGAACGGCGGGCTCATTGCTATTGACCCTCATACCGGTAGGGTATTGGCAATGTCAGGCGGATTCTCTTTTGCGCGCAGCTCTTTCAACCGAGCAACTCAGGCTATACGTCAACCCGGATCAGCCATTAAACCTTTTATCTATCTCAGTGGTTTGGATAATGGGTATACGCCAGCAACTCTCATTCAAGATGCCCCCTTTGCATTGGATCAAGGCGCAGGATTAGGCAAGTGGAAACCTGCAAACTATACCAATAAATTTTACGGTCCGACGAGAATGCGCGTTGGCATCGAAAAATCTCGAAATTTGATGACCGTGCGGTTGGCTCAAAATGTTGGTATGAAAACAATTGTAGAATATGTCGACCGCTTTGGTATTGATAACAATATGCAACCCGTACTGTCTATGTCGCTCGGTGCTGGGGAAACCTCCCTTATTAAGCTAACAACGGCTTATGCTATGCTGGTGAACGGTGGTAAGCGTATTACGCCCTCTCTTATCGATCGTATTCAAGATCGGCGGGGACGTACAATCTTTAAACATGATGCTAGAGAATGCCTGCCTTGTACGGTAAGTGCAGAATGGAATAATCAATCAGCTCCCATCTTGCCGGATACGCGTGAGCAAATTGCAGATCCTGCTTCTGCTTATCAGGTCGTCTCGATGCTTGAAGGCACGGTTATCCGTGGAACTGGGCGAAGCATTCGTTCAATTGCTAAGCCCCTCGGTGGTAAAACGGGTACGACAAATAAAAGCCTGGATGCCTGGTTCTTGGGTTTCTCTCCCGATCTTGCTGTTGGGGCGTATGTTGGCTTTGACAATCCCAAAACGTTGGGTCGGAAAGAGCAGGGAGCGAGTGCTGCGGCTCCCATATTTAAATCCTTTATGGAAGAAGCCCTTAAGGATGCGCCTGCGACACCGTTTAGAGTGCCAGCAGGAATTCGTCTTGTGCGTATCAACGCTGAAACGGGCCGTTTGGCTGGTCCAAACGACAGTAATGTTTTGGTCGAGGCCTTCAAGCCGGACAACGTTCCGTCACCCACATTCACTGGTGTTGGGGAAGAGAACGATGACCCTTTACTATCAGGAAATGACCTCTTGAATTCAGAGGGGCTGTACTAAGCTGCAATAGGCAGGTAGAAGATCTTGAATTCAAATTTGTATTAATATTATTAGCTTATGAGGAGGCCGTATAGCCATGCGTGCCGAGATCGAAGCAGCGGTTAACGATATAGAACAATCGTTGGTCCTGCTAAGGAGGCATCTTTGACTGGGATGCTGCACTTAGACGTTTAGACGAACTTAATGTTCGCGCCGAAGACCCAGAGCTGTGGAATGATCAGCAACTGGCCCAAGCTCTCATGAAAGAACGAACCCACCTCGAGCAATCGATCGCTGCCGTGCGCAAGATTGAAAGCGGAGTGGAAGAGGCCAGTCTCTTGATTGAGATGGGGGATGAAGAGGGCGATAGCGATTCCGTCGAAGAAGGCGAAGCCCAAATCTTTACTCTCAAAGAACTTGCGGACAAGAAGCAACTTGAAAGCCTGCTTTCTGGTGAAGCCGATGCTAACGACTGCTACTTGCAGGTCAATGCCGGCGCTGGTGGTACCGAGGCTCAGGACTGGGCCGAGATGCTTTTACGCATGTATACCCGTTGGTCCGATCAGCATGGTTATAAAGTTGAGTGGCTCGAAGAAAGTAGCGGGGATGAAGCCGGATTAAAATCGGCCACAGTGATCATCAAAGGTCACAATGCTTATGGTTGGCTTAAAACAGAAGCTGGGGTTCATAGACTGGTCCGTATTTCACCTTATGATTCCCAGGCACGTCGCCATACGTCCTTTAGTTCTGCATGGGTTTACCCTGTGATTGACGATAATTTTGATATCGAAATTCTGGATAAGGATTTACGTGTCGACACATTCCGTGCCTCTGGTGCGGGGGGACAGCACGTCAACACCACTGATTCGGCTATCCGTATTGTCCACGAACCAACCGGGATCGTGGTGCAGTGTCAGAATGATCGCTCGCAACATAAAAACCGTGCCACTGCGATGAATATGTTGAAGTCACGTCTTTTTGAACATGAAATGCAAAAGCGTGAGGCCGTTTCTCAGGCTGAAGCAGATTCAAAAACTGAAATTGGATGGGGGCACCAAATTAGGTCCTATGTCCTGCAGCCGTATCAGATGGTTAAAGATCTAAGAACCGGGGTTGAGACCAGTAATTCGAGTGCCGTTCTCAACGGTGATATCGACATGTTCCTCGAAGCTTCTCTTGCCTCGAAGCTAAAAGGCGGCACGTCTGAAGATGAAGACCAAGAAGACATTCTCTAAGAAGCCGAGCCCCAAATAGGTAAAGCCCAGATAGATCAAAAGAAAGCTCGGTGATTACATTACTACGTAATCACCGGGCTTTTTTGCTTGTCAAACAGCAGGTTTGTTAAGCATTGGGACAAGATAAAGTCCCAGATAAACACCCCCTCTATCCTAACCAGATGACCTGCATATGGATAATAAAGAGGTGTTTAACTCTTTACCGAAATAGACGGCAGTCCGGTTAAAGTTTTAAGGTCCGATAAATTTCAGAACGAGCATTGCGATTAAAAGGTACATCCCAATAAGTCCGCTGGCTTTCGATTTGGACGTCACCTTTGTTCAAACCAATATCGCGCAACTGCTGGCTTGTTAATGCCGCGAGGGCACGTCGTTCTTCTCTGACGGTAAATGCCATAACCACCCACGCAATCGCACGCCCTAAAAGTGTTAGGATCTCTGTCTTCTTTATCGTGACTTGGGATGCAAGGTTGTGATCTTGGGTATAGGAAGAGCCACATGCACTGCTGGTGCTTAGGGTCTGACATGGTTGTTTTAACATTTCATCCTCCATTGTGGATTGTGATGGTTTGACGATTGTTTATCAATACTATTGATATATGGCAGGAATGGTTTATTATTAAAGCTAATAGTTTTGATGATGTTAATCACAAATATTGATAGTTAGTTTTCAACTAACAAATTGTGGATGGAATGCTCTGGAAGGTCGGGGCATTGGCGTCTTGGTATATTGTCTTCGGTTTTGGGAAGGAAGTTTGATGCATCGTAATTTTGATTTAGGAACGCTGCGTAGTTTTATCGCGGTTGCGGAAACCGGAGGCATGACCTCGGCGGCGAATAAGCTACATATGACCCAATCCACTGTGAGCATGCAGATCAAGCGCTTAGAAGAAAGCGTAGGTCTATCGTTGCTTGATAGAAGTGGTGGTCGCGGCATACGTCCGACGGCAGAGGGCGAACAATTACTGAGTTATGCCCGTTCGATGATTGACTTGAATGATGAGATTTGGGGACGCCTTACAGCTCCTAAATACGAAGGTATGATTTTGTTGGGGGTGCCTGGTGATATTGTGCGACCACATATTCCCAATGTACTCAAACAATTTAACCGGGCCTTTCCACGGGTGCGCGTGAAGCTGACGACGGCAGGATCAATCGATTTGAAAGCCGCTGTGTTAAAGGGAAAACAAGACCTAATCCTCACGACAGAGGTTTATGGAGAGGAAACGCATGATCTTCCATATGGAGAGCTGCTGAATGTTGAGCCTTTGCTTTGGACAGGTTCGCTGGAAGGTCACGCTTGGCTCTCACGGCCTTTACCGATTGCCCTTGTGCGCGGATGTGCTTTTCGAAAACCAACCGTTGACGCCTTGGAAGCCGTAGGTATTCCCTGGGTGGATGCGGTTGATACCGATAGTGAAGATTCTACTTCTGTTGCCGTGGCTGCGGACTTTGCCATCCGCCCGGAGCTACCAAGCTTTGATTATCCGGGGGTTGAAGAAATCGCACACCGGGGAGAGCTTCCCACCTTACCGCAATGTAGTATCAATCTGTATCTGGCGGATGGTCCAAATGCGAGTTTGGCACAAGAATTGGCAAAATACATTCGCACGGCTTTTGGAGCTGAAATCCCTATGAAAGGAGCGGCGTAGTCTTATTCTGTCTGTATTCGACCTTCTAGATTTACTGTCAGGGGAGAGAACTCTGCCAGATACTCAATAACAGCGTCTTCCAATCTTGGCCCAACATGTTGATAGCCTTGGGATTGGGATTTAAAAATGTCATATCCATCGCCACCGGTGGCAAGATAATCATTGGTAGCAAGCAAGTAACTTTGCTGTAAGTCGAGAGGGTAATATCCGGTTTCGGGTTTTCCCACCTCGACACTTAGGACGCGTTTGCCAACAGGGGCGTTGGGGGTCCATTTTACCCGCATGCCTGCAACTTGAGGAAAGCGCCCAGCTTGGTCCTCTACTCTGGAAAATCCGTTTTCGAGGGCGGAAAGAATATCAGCCCCGCTTATTTTGAGCAGGGTGATCCGGTTTCTAAAAGGTAAAACCGTAAGAACGTTCCCCCAACTTATGGGACCAGTGTCTATGGAAGCGCGTAACCCGCCCCCGTTTTGGATCACAACTTCCACACCACGTTTTTTAAAACGCCACAAAATGGCATCTGCAATCATATTGCCCATGGTGCACTCTTGGGTCCGGCAATCAGCCCGTGACCCATTTAAAGGGGTTGTCGTTGTTCCGACGGTCACCTGACGGAGCTCTTCCAGCTGATTGTTTAGAATAGTTATCTGATTTTTAATTTCGGGGTCTTCGCCAAAATTTTGATCGAGCAGAACAGTATCTCCCAAAAAACTCTTGAGATTCCCCTTATCATCAAAGGTAAGGGCTATTTCGCCGTAGTATTTGCCATATCCGTAGGATTGAACAATGGGGACAGGCTGGTTGTTTGGGTTTTTTACCACGACAGGATAAGGCCCTTTTGCTTTGTTGTCGCTGTTGGAGAGGAGCGTTTTGCTGTGGCCTCCAACAATCAAATCAATTCCGGAAATTTTTGCCGCGATCTCCCGGTCCTGGTCATAGCCGAGATGAGAAAGAAGAATGATTTTATCAATGCCATCAGCTTCCAGTACTTTGATCAATTCTTTCAGACTGTCAGCGGGCTTACTGAAGTGCACGTTTTCTCCAGCATTAGATAGCTTATCGGCCTCTTCTGTAATGGCCCCAATAATCGCGATCCTCTGACCGCTCTTGTCCATGACGACATGGGATCGAATTCTCCCCGCGAGTACAGATTTGTCATCAACATTGGTGTTTGCACTGAGTACAGGGAACTGGGATTTTGATAGGAAACGCCGAAGGCTGCCTGGTCCTCCATCAAACTCGTGATTTCCCAAAGCCATGGCGTCAAAGCCTATTTTGTTGAGTAACTGAACAGATGCCAATCCGCGGTATTGGGCATAGAAGATTGATCCCTCAAAATCATCGCCAGCGTGAAGGAGGATTGTGTCCTGGCCTTCCAAAGAGAGAGCAGCTCTGCGGTCTTTCAGGGCCTTGCCCAACCGGGCATAACCGCCATAACATTTGCGCAATAATAAATCTTCTACACTGCAGGGATTGTTGTGTTTATCAATTGGTAGAATACGTGAATGAAGATCATTGACGTGTAATACAGTCAACGAATAGTCGGCTTGTACAGTTGTTGTGCCGAAAAAAGCGCTCACCACTATCCCGCATATTAAGGATATGCAGAACGGTATGTATCTCATCTCGTCCTCCAGTCGGCATGTTGATTATAATGCTGATTGGTTAATCTGATGTTTCTCTTTAGGGATGTTTTTGATTTTTCTTACTGAGATTAAATTGTTTCACCTTTTGGATAGGAGGTCAGAATTCTCGGCGACCCTATATGTCCTATGCGTCTAAGAGCAACCGCGTACAAAACGAGGCTGGAAAGAACCAATCCGGTCCAAACAGCTGTAAAAACGGCAACCCAAACGCCCCAAGGTCCCCAGCCCAGTATGTAGACAAAGAGAGCAGCAAAGCCCGCGGAGGCAAAGATCTGTCGGTATATCCCAATCCAAACCGTCCAGATAGGCCGTTTGATGCCCTGTAAAAAAGACATCATGGCAAAAAGTGTCAGATAGGCTGGTAACATCGGAGCTGCGACCAAGAGGTAATCATAGCCAATATCAATTACAGCATGATCAGCAGTAAAGAGACCTAATAAGAAGCGCCCTCCTAGGAGGAGAAAAGCAGCACCCGCAAGCATCATGGCTGAGCCAACGCTTACACACCACCAAAAGGCATAACGTATGCGATCAAAATCCTGGGCACCGTAGTTTTGTGCAATTAAAGGCAATAGCACAATTGTAAGGCCCAAACCGGGAAGCAGGATTAACTGTTCAATACGTAGTGCAATGCCGTAGGCGGCCACAGCGGTTGCACCAAAAGGTTGGAGGAAATACTGGATGACAAAAACGCCAATGGTGATGGTCAGAAAGTTGAGGCTGGCAGGGGCGCCTTGAGTAATAATGTCTCTCACAGTTTGCCAACGTAGGATGAAACAATGCAGCCTGCTGTGCTCCATTACTCGCGATCCCACTGCCTGACGAAGCATGTACAAAGCAACGCCCCATTCAATCACCACAGTTGATGTGGCAAGACCATCAAAACCAATTCCGGAAAAGCCGGGGATAAATAAAAATCTGGGGATACCAAAAATAAATAAAGGGTTGAGAATACAATTAGCAAGAAAACCCCCAATAAGAGCTCGTTGATTGGTTACCGTGTCCCCTTGCGCGCTCAAGATACCGTTGCTTGCAAAGGCAATCATAAAAGCGGGAGCGGCGAACATAATAATATGTAGGTAAGCAATTGCGAGGTCTCTATAGCCGTTTGATACCCCAAGAAGATCAAGTAAAAGAGGGGTGGCGTAGTAGCCTCCGATACCTATGAAGATTGAAAAGAGACACGAAAAACTTAAACCCTGAGCGGCGAGATCTTTGGCTTCCGTTCCTTTTTTTGCCCCAACAGCGGACCCAACCAACGCAGAGATTCCCTGACCAAGGCCAATACCAAAAGCAATTAGGATAAAGAACACGGTAAAAGAAACCGATAACCCTGCCTGGGCATCAGTGGAAAGCATACCAGCATAAAAGGTATCAACCACGTTGTAGAGCGTGTTGAATAACATCCCGATACCTGCGGGTATGGCAAGGGCGCGGAAGTGTCCGGCGATACTCCCGTGGGTGAGATCACGTTCTCTGGATTTTTTCTGCTTAGCCAATAGGTCTTATGTCCTTAAACTCGCGAACACTATCATCGCGTAAGTATCATGTGTTGGCTTCATTCATTGCCTTGCGCTTTCCTGCTATTTCAGAAAGTTTACTACGCCAATTTGGATGAGTGCGAACCAATTCATTAAAGGTATCAACCTCAAGTAATAGGAGGTGAGAATAGCTGATGGATTTGACATCTGCGCTGCGTTGCGCTTCGTCGAGTAAAGCCATTTCTCCGAAAAAATTGCCATGGCCAAGCCGGTGAAGGTTGTCGCCAACTCTAATCTCTACGGCGCCACTTGCTATAAAGTAAAGTCCATCAGCGCGATCGCCTTTGTGGAATACAAAGGCATCATCGGCGAGTATTCTTGGTGTCAGCTGATGGGCTATTTGCTCAAGCTCTTCTACCTGAAGGTCTGCGAATACGGGAAATGACGTTAGTAGTTCAGCTGTGGTTGCTTTGATATCAACCGTGGTCTTTGGGCGGCTTATGACATGAATGGAACTTGCTTCAGTGCTCAGACTACGGGCGATATCATCACTAATAATTCCAGATTCTCGCAAGGTTTCAATCTGATCGACTTCTTCTTGATAGGCGAAGCGCTCCAAAACGCCATGCTCCAGAGTACGTGCAAATTTAGGGTACTGCAGGCGTAAAGCATCGAGGTGGCGCTCTATTTCATCAAGTCGTTGATTGAGAATTTCATGTAAAATTTCTAACGGACGTTCCCCAAGTAGGGACCCAAGTTTTAAATCGAGAAAGATGGAAAGCTCCATCACCATGATGCGGTTGATCATAAGAAATTGAAAATGTTTCCCCAAGTGAGCCGCAAGTGGTCTGTTCAGTCCAAGGTGGCTATGACACCAACTTAACAGACGAAATCTTAAACTGTGTTTATGGGGTCTACGTGCCGCATTGAGATAGCCAAGACGACCATTTTCTCTGGTGGCATCAATCATATTCTCAACGGCCAAGAGATACTGATCGACAAGTCTATGAGGTAACACGCTGCTGAGACGCTGTTCAAACAACAAGGTTTTTTCTTGGTTTGCCAGAGCAATAAGTCCAAGGGTTAGGCGTTCTTTGTCGCTGATTTCCTCTTCAAAGGATTTGTCTTCTGCGACCCGAGAGAGGCGGTTACTATAAGGCTTGATGACGATATCAACGAGTTGTTGGTCCAGCTCAAACCGATCGGCAAAACTGCCGAGGCCTTTACGAACTGTGGATAGGGACTGGCTGAGAACCTGGGTGCGAAAGGCACGTTCAAGAGGAGATAGCTGATCTAGTTTGAGCCATCGCATCAAAGCCGTAAGAGTTGTTCCCTGAACAAGAAGCGTAAAAAGAGCAAAGCCGGTTGCTTGTATTGCGATAAAGCGTTGTGTTTCAGGATCAACAAGATGGTTTTCAGTCACAGCCAGAGCTAGTGCAAGTGTAACGGCACCGCGCAATCCACCCCAAATTATGACAGTCTTGGTTGGATTGGTTAGACGCTGGGTGATTTTCGCTGCGGTAAGTATCGGAAAAACGCCAAAAAGAATGACTGCTCTGGCAATGAGGGCGGTAACGACAGCTACAAGGGTAATGAGCAGATCGGATAGCACAAAATCAGAGAGGAGATCGGGAACGACAAGAGCCGCGAGCACAAAGACAAGACCTCCTGCCCACCAGGCGAGTTGATCCAATGTTTCTTGAAAGAACTTGAAGGTCTCTGGCTGGACACGTGACCGCGCCATTGCACTTAGCACCAAGCCACTGGTAACAACCGCGACGACACCGGATGTTTCAATGTATGTATTGGCGATACTGTAAACCACAAAGGGGAGGGCAACTGTTATCGTGACTTGAGCAGCCCGAAAGGATTTTAACCAGGTGAGAAGTACAATTGCCAATCGACCAAATACCAGTCCTGTTAAAATTCCGCCAACAAACGAAGAGAATAGCTGTTTCAGGATAAAACCTTGTTCATATTCTCCACCTGAAATGGTGAGAGCAAGAAAAGCACTAAAAGCTGCAATAGCGGTGGCGTCATTGAGAAGGCTTTCGCCTTCAACCAATCGGGTGAGGCGTGCTGGTGCGCCAAGGTCTCTAAACAAAGCGATAACCGCGCTAGGGTCGGTAGTTGCGACAATAGCCCCAAACAAAAGACAAACAACAAGCGGTGCAGACGAGACAAGTGAAACGGCTCCGCCAATGAAACCAAGGGCAATCATAACACCTAACACGGCGAGGAAAATAACCGGAATAGTATCTTGCGCTAAACGCCGGACGTCGATGGTTATAGCACCTTGAAACAAAAGGATCGGCAGTAGAACATCAAGAAAGGTGGCCGAGGACACGGGGATATCTATTACAAGGGCTGCGACTTCATTAAAGCTATTGGTAAGCGTGGTGTGAAGTAACCAGTTTGCACCCAGAGCAATGATGACACCAACACCGCCCAGCACAACGGTAAAGGGGAGGCCGCTTCGTCTAGCTATGGGCTGGGTGCAGGCAATAACAATAAGAAGACCAGCGATGGTAAGAACGATATCTGAAATCGGCAAGTGATAGCCTCAAATTTATTTCGCCCCTGTATATCGGGGGTTTTTAGGGTCGCGATGTCTCTATGACTGTTGTGGTAAGGATACTAACCCTACAACTAACTTATGGCGAACCTAAAAACAGAATGAGTGATGGCAAAATCAGAACTATCTGAGTTTCAGACAACAGTTATAAGACTTCGGAATCTTCGACGGTTCTTTCTGGGGCAAACTTAAGAGTAACTGTCGTACCTACACCAACTTGGCTGTATATATTCAAGATACCATCATGTAACTCTGTCAGCATCTTACTGAGAGAAAGGCCAAGCCCGGTTCCTTCGTGGGCAGTGCGTGCGTTTGTTCGTGCCTGACCAAAGGGGGCAAGGACATGAGAGATGTCGTCTTCTTCGATGCCACAACCCGTATCTGAAATGCTAAGGGTGATCCCATTGGTGTCGTCTTTGGTAAGGGAGAGAGTTATCTTCCCTTCTGCTTTGGTGAACTTCACGGAATTGGAAAGCAGGTTGAGGATGATCTGACGGATAATGCGTTCGTCACCTTTCAGGTAAATGTTTCCCTCACTGTTCTCGACGATAATGTTAAGGGCGGCAACATCCTGTTTACCGCGAATTATTTGCAGGCAAGCGGAAATAGTGTCTTTCAGATCCAGGGTATCTTCGTTGAGAACAAACTCTCCTGCTTCGACCTTTGATATGTCGAGAACATCGTTGATCAGGTTTAGCAAATGTGCGCCAGAGTGATGGACGTCGTTTATATATTCACGGTATTTCGGGTGCCCCAATTCGCCAAGGAGTTCATCACGCATGACTTGGGTAAAGCCAAGGATAGAATTTAGCGGTGTACGTAATTCGTGGCTCATATGGGCCAGAAATTCGGATTTGGTATTATTGGCGATATCGGCTTCGTCTTTGGCCTGAACCAAAGCGATCTCTGTCGTTTTGAGATCTGTGATATCTTTTTGAATACTGACGATGTTGCCCTCATCGGTCACACGGTCACTCAATAAGAGATATCGACCATCCTTGAGTTGAACCACAATAGATTTTGGCGGGCCTTTTTCCATGTCGTCACGACGAAGAATATAATTCTCGTGATCACTATCTTTGAGAAGAACAGTGCCTCGTTCCATATCTAACTCACCAAGTCGACGTCCCGGAGTTCCAACACTGACTTCTTCATCGCCATAGCCATAAAATTCTTTGAACTTTGAATTACAAATTATCAGGCGGCCATCTTGGCCATAGAGAACGAAACCTTCGCTCATCGCTTCCAGTGCATCGATGAGTATTTTTCGAGAAGTCACAACCGAGTTTTTGACCTGTAGTTCTTCGGTAATGTCATAGCCCGTAAATAAAATATAACTCTTAGAGCTAATTGTAATCGCCTGAATAGTTACGGAGAAATCGTGTAGGACGCCGCTTTTCCCGCGAAGGCAAGTATGAAACCTGCTGACAATTTTATCGGTTTTTATTCGGCGTATCATCTCGAGACGTTGGTCGGGGTGGAGCCAGATGTTGAGCTCTTCAGAGGTTCGTCCAACGACTTCGTCACGTTCGTATTCAAGGATAGACAGCCAGGCGTCACTGATCGCAACAATCAACCCTGTAATAGGGTCGGTTATGACAAGGTAGTTGCCTGAGGCACTAAAAAGGGCATCAATAAGTTCCGTAGGATCAAGAGCAATATCGGGCAACAAAGTATCAAGCGCAGGCATACACATCCTTTAGTAACAAACTAAACTCAACTCAACCTCTATGGCTCCAGGTGCGAGTATCCGGAGATAAAAGCCGATCTATAGGTTCTTTTGTATATCTACCAATAATGCCTCAAACTCGAGAGGCCCTTAAAGAAAGGTGTGAGCAAAATAACAGAAAAGGTTGGTGCATGGCAAATTGTTGCAGGAAAGTTTTGTTGCCGGGAATAGGAAACATACCACGCAGGGCTGCGAAAGTCAGGGTTGAGCTGGTCTTGGTCAATTAAACTGTTTGTCTAAAAAGCCCTAATCTATAACCAGTTCTGTTTGCATTATGGTATAGAACGCTTACGGAGAGAAGGATCATTAATATTTCTGTGATGGGAGCAACGTGCCAAATGCCAATTTCTCCAAAAAACTGTGGCAAAACATAGGTAAGGGGTAATGATAAAAGATAGGTTCTGGTCAGGCCAATAAGAGCGGAACGTTTGGCATCCCCGATGGCCTGGAAGAAGCCGGATAAAATCATGCTGGGACCAAAGAAAAAGTACAGCATTGTAATAAGGGGAAGTATGCGACCTGTTTCGGCAGCGATTTGGGGATCATTGACAAAGATGAAGCCGAGTTTGGCGGAGAAAATGTTGAAGAGTAACTGTAGTCCAGCACAATAAATAAATGCGGCAAAAGCGGCGAGTTTTAAGCTGTTATTGACCCGGGGCCAAATCTGAGCGCCCTGGTTGTTTCCTGTAATGGTTTGGAAGGCGATATTCAAACCGAGAAGGGGAAGATAGCTAAAAGTCAGGATCCGGGTGACGATGCCATAAGCGGTTACGGTTGCTTCATAGTTTTCGTTCCCCCACTGCTGAAGGGAATAGAAAACGGCACCAGATGTCAGTGAAACACCAAAATAACCCAAACTAATCGGTGCCCCAAGGGCCAAGTACTCACGCCAAAAGGAGGTCAGTTTTTTTGTGCCGATATTGGCAAAGGAAATCACAGAGCGGGTATTGAAACGATAGAGAACCACTGCACAGAGAGAAAGAGATTGTGCCAAGAGTGTTCCATAAGCAGACCCTGCGACCCCAAGCTCAAGCTCGACGATAAGGATATAGTTAAAGATGACATTCAAAAGAGTTGAGAAAACTGAGATGAAGGTCATGAAGGCCAATTTTCCTTCGCATCTGAAGGCGTCAACACTGATTGTCAGCATAAAAACCAAAGGCGAGAAGAAAATCAGCAGAGATATGTAAGTGTAACCCATGTGAGAAAGGTCAGGCGAACCTTTAGTGACCCAGCCTATCAACTCCTCTCCACCACCTAAAAACAGTAGGATGAGAGCCAAACAAACCATGGCCGACAAGATCAAGGCACTGGCATAAGCAGAACTGGCAGCGGCATGTTTTCCTGCGCCAAGGAGCCTGGACAGAACACTGGAAAACCCTCCAGATACCCAGGTAGATAGGGCAACAATGAGCATGAAGACCGGGAACATCATGGTAACGGCCGTCAGAGCATTGGCCCCCACGAACTCGCCGAGAAAATAAGCATCTACCAGCGTGAAAAGACCGTTCACCAGCATGACAAGAATAATGGGCGTTGCTGTTTTCAAAAACAATTTTGGTAGGGATCCCAAAAGGAACATGTTTTCTGAACTGTTGGCAGCTTGGGTCACAGATATTTCCTCGATTTACATTCAAAGCGGGATCTGGGTGTAGAGATTTTTGCCAAAAGTAAGGGCAAAAGAATGAATACGGGAGGTTAAACTAAAGGGATTTACTGAAAGGCTAGGGACGACAATAAGCACAACTTATAAGGTAATATGTGGCTTTGTCTTGTCATTTCTTGCTCTTGTTATGGATTTTTAAGGCGGTTTACCTTTAGAGATCAGCAATCGGGCCATAAAAATCTATTGGGAAGTCGGCTTTGTTCCGCCCTTCTTCATTAAAGGGGGATTTAACCCGACCTTTAAAAAGGGTGAGTATAATGTTTTGCCAGCTCTCAATTGGGTCTTCATTATCTTGCGCGCAAAGGTATTCAAACCATCTTTTTCCTTTGGCGACATGGGTGATCTCATCGTCATAAATTACTTGTAGACGATCTGCGCTCTCATAATCCTTCACTGCCTTGAGCTTTTTGATGATCCCCGGCGTAACATCAATTCCGCGCGCTTCGAGCACCATGGGGACGACTGCTAAGCGTGCTTTCAGATTGTGCTCCGTGACTTCGGCACCTTTCCATAACCCGGCGTGGGCGGGAAGAGCCCCATAAAATGATCCAAGCTGATCCAGTCTTTCACAAAGCAGGAGATGGTGGCGGGCTTCATCATCAGCAACCGAAACCCAGTCGTCGTAAAAACCTTTTGGCATCGGCGTGGAGGCAAAGCGGGCAATGATATCCCAGCACAGATTGATTGCATGAAGTTCGATATGGGTTAGGGCATGGAGCATCGCGACACGGCCTTCAACCTCTTGGGTTACTTTGCGTCGGGGCACTTCTTGGGGGGGGACGAGGATAGGTTTATCTTCACGCGCAGGCTCTTTCGGTATTGGGGCGTTGCCTATTTTTGAAATTTCACCACTTTGCCAAGCCTTTGCAAACCGTCGGGTCGCCTTTGCTTTATCCATAGAATTGGCAATACCAAGCGCGATAACCGCGGCTTGAGCTAAACTAGTCGGGGTTAAATTATCTGGTCGTTGCTGTGTCATCATCCATCCCGATAGCATTGAATTGTGGATTGTGAGAAAGTGGCTGGATCAGATGTAAGGCTGCTGCGGAAATTAGGCAAACAGAGTTTCAAAATCAATACTGGTATGAGTTTGATAAAAATCATCAGGCAGGGTAAAGGCCATACCGATTACAGTATCTTCATAGATAAAATAATCTACGCTGACGGATTGTGATATCAGATTGTTCTCATCCAGATATATCTCTTCGTCAACCGTGATGATCTCGATGTCATCCTCGAAAATGTCATCTTGTTGGAGTATGTAATACTCTTCGTCGGGCTTTAAGCTTTCCCATGAATTGTTTTCGGTATTGTTGTTGAACATGTTCAACAAGTCATTGTTGACCACCAAAAAATTATAATCATCCATAGCAAATAAAGCCAGATCATCATCAGAATAAAGAAGATCATCATCATCCAATTCTATGATGATATAGTCATCTGTGTCGAAAATGTGGAGTTGATTGTCTTCGCTGTATTTTGATAAGCGAGTGCCGGCTTTATTTTGTAACCGACTTGTGTCGAGAAGTTTGAAGTTATCGTGTGTAATCAAATTATCAAGAAGCGATGAAAATTTATCATCTTCTGGCTCAGACACCAAAGCAATGGGTTGTTCGGTAGGGTCGATAAAGTCGTTTATCGATAAGGAGGCCTGTTCGTAAGTTGCTGTTTCCGTGGGTGATATTAGACCTGTTAGAGAGCCATCTGGAGTGTCCAAGATCTGGTTTTCTGAAGAAGTGACAGAGACGCCCTCTGCATTTAGTTCATCGGATTTTGTTGCCGCGCGGGCGGAATTAATCTGCACCAATACAAAGAAAAGAGCTTCTATATATAAAGCTGTGTAAAGACGCTTGAAAAAGCTGGGTGTCCTAGCGGCTTTTTGGGTTTCAGTGTTTAAAATTTCATTAGAGGGTATGGATAAAGCGCCTTGCTGTTTATCAGAAGGTGTCTTTGTTGTCGTAGAGGCATCCAATGGTTCGTTCGGCGGCTCACTTGCTTGACCCGTTTTTACGGATGGAGTGTCATTAAGACGGGGAACCTTTGGAGGTTCAGTATCAAACTTCCTGTAAGATTTCAGGAGCTTATATATTTTTTGAAAATCTTTTAACATTGGATTTGCAAGAGTTTCCCATTCCGAATGGATGGCATTTAGTCTGGGGAATATGTCATAAGCGTGGCGAGGATGCCTATAGGCGCGCAGCAAGCCCTAGCTTAAAGGCCTTAAGCCTATTGTAATACATATGCACCACTCTTCCTGCAATTATGTGATGAGGCTTCAGAGGAAATTTCATTTATGAGTAAATTTTCGGTTAGACTTGGAGCCTTTTTGACGACAGCTATATGGGGTTTAAGTCACAGTGCGTCTGTATACGCAGAGGCATCACTTAAAGATGAACGTCCAAACAAAGAAGGAATTTTGTTTGAACAATACAGGGACTGGCAGGCCGCTGCAGAGTCTTTTTTTACTGAAGATGGTGAGCTGAGAACCATCTGTTCCATTCATACTGGGGGCGATGGCGACAGTTCCATTCAGGTATCAATATCCAATGGTGATGTCTTACCCCCAGATGGAATGCCCTATGTCGAATATCAAGAAGCGACAGCCCGTGGATATCCAACCCAATTACAACAAAATCAAGCCGTTCTATGGATCATTCATATAGGTGGTAAGGGCTACAGTTATGGAGCTGAGGCTTATACCGGTGTCGATGAGGAAGGTATTCCCTATGCGAATGTTAGTGTAAACGGCGATGAGTTAAATGTTTTGCGCGGCTTTGCCAAAGGACGTCAGGTTGTGCTGCTTGATGAATATTCAGGGGGAGATCTGTATGTTGCTTCCTTGAAAGGTTTTTCTGCGGCGTACCGTAAAATGTCCGCCTGGTGTGGTTTCTCTCCAAACAGCGTTCTCAAATAACAAATGTCTGGCAAGTTTGTCTGAATAGAAGCGATGCAAAAATTGACTTGATGCTTTGAGCTGGTCTCTCCTCAAAAAAACACGATTATAAACCGTGTATTTTTGAGAGGGGAGATAAATAAGAACCTTACTGGTTGAGCCCTTCCAAAGCGGATTTGACCTCAGCCACATGGTTTTTCACCTTAACCTTGCGCCATATCTTTTGGATGATGCCTTCAGCATTGATCAGGTATGTAGCCCGTTCTATACCCATATATTCTCTGCCATAAAGCTTTTTGAGAACCCATACCCCATAAGCCTCACAGATTTCACCGTCCAAATCCGCAACCAGATCAAAGGTCAGCTCGTTTTTGGCGATAAAATTGTCATGCCGTTTTACGCTGTCTTTGGAAACGCCGATGACCTTTGTATTGAGCTTGGAAAAATCAGGTAGCGCATCGCGAAATTCACAGGCCTCAGTGGTACAGCCCGGCGTGGAATCTTTGGGATAGAAATAAAGCACCACCATCTGACCTTTAAGCGCGCTCAAACTTAGCTCTCCGCCGCCGTTAATCGGTGCGGTAAAATCCGGGGCTAGGTTTCCAATTTCAAGTGTCATGATGGTTGTCCATTTTTGTAAATTGTCATGGTTTGTAAGGAGTAGTTACGACTAGATCAAGGAGCGTTTTAGTAGGAGAATAACTTACAAAATTTGTTTTTGCACTGAGGGGGTAATTCAAAATTGAATTTTTCTTTGTCCTTTATAAATCTTTGGAACTGTCTCTTATACACATCTGACGCTGCCGACGAAGAGGATAGT
>CAJXUS010000041.1 GCA_913060675.1 uncultured Rhodospirillales bacterium | reverse complement strand
TCGGGCCGCGTCGCACAAACTTTACGATACACCGCATCGCGGAAGTCCATGCTCCTCGCCGAAAATCTTGAAAATATACCGTTTCGGCCAATATTAAGGGTGAAACATACACCGCTAAGGTAGAGTGTCGTAGGGTTTAAAGCCTTCCTATTTCTGGTGTAGTGTAAGCCGTTACGACTAAAGGTAGAAGTTAAATTGATTTTGAACTCTTTATTTCAGGTTGTCTTTGCGTAGAAGTGAAAGGTTTATTAGCCTAAGTTAGTTATATTGTATATATTATCAGTAAGTTAGAGTTTTGTATTAATGCTTAACTAAAGCTTAACTAAAGCTTAAGTAGATTACTTGTAGGTTATTAACGAGTGTAATTTCCAAGCTTCTGAACGGAGGAATTGATATGACCTTGGTTTATATCAAAAGAATGTTACTCCTTATGGGAATACCGTTTATTTTATCAGGCTGTTCTTTTTTATATGATTTTTCTAACGTCGTTGGTGCTTCTATTACGGCGAGTTCAGTTGTGCAGGGAAGTGCATCTTCAATTGAGACTGAAGAACTTGATGAAGAAACCGTACAAATTTATAAAATTGCTGAAAAAACATACCTAAGAGGCGATGTCAGAACCGCTATTGGGTTATTCCAAAGAGCCTTTGAGTTGAATCCTAATAATCCTCAACCGATGCTACGGGTTGGCGAAATACTCAATAAACATGGCGAACCTCTTGCCGCTGGCCAGGCGTATCGTCAGGTACTTGCTGTTGACCCTCTTAATGTCGATGCTAAAAGAGGCCTCGGTATCGCGTTCATGAAACGCGGGCAAATCGATCTCGCAATTGAACAATTCTCTGATGGGTTGGCTATTGAGAAGAATACCAAACTCCTGAATGTTATGGGGGTTGCTTATGACCGAAAGGGTGAGCGGCAAACTGCCCAACGGTATTATCTCGAAGGTTTAGAGATTGATGTAAACAATCTAACCCTACGCAGTAACTATGGCTTGTCGATGGCTTACGAAGGGCGCCATGATGAAGCTATAGCTTTACTCTACCCTTTGTCTAAAGATCCTAAGGCAACGATCAAACATCGCCAACTACTGGCAATGGCATATTCACTTGCTGGCGATTTTGATGCGGCAGAACAAACTACCCGCATTGACATGGATGACAGGGATGTCGCAAAGAGAATGCGTTATTTCCACTCCCTTCAACCTTCGGAACCATCAATTGCAGAGAAAATTGATGTTATTGAGGTCGAGCCCCTCTCCAACTAACATTATATTCCTGTTCCACAAAAAAATACGGCGTTGGATAAAAAAATCTGACGCCGTATTTTTTTTGTAATGAAGTTTCTTTTAGGGCAGTGGTCCAGGCAAAACTTGATCGTTACATTGCTGATAGTGCGTCTACTGTCCGCATTACAGCTGGACCTAAGAGAACAATGAAGAGGGGAGGTAAGATAAATATGATCATAGGGACGGTCATGATGGCTGGTAATCTTGCCGCTTTTTCTTCGGCTTTTAAGAGACGTTCATGTCTTAGTTCGGCGCTCATAACCCGAAGTGATTGAGAAAGGGGAGTACCAAATTTTTCAGACTGGATCAGAGCATTTACAAGACTACGCATCATGGGGATATCGACACGCGCGGCAAGATTTGCCAATGCTTTGTTTCTTTCTGGCAAAAAGCCAAGTTCTAGGGATGTAAGAGATAGCTCATCTGCAAGTTCAGGGGCTACCGCAATCATTTCTTTTGAAACCCTTTTAAATGCGGCATCTAAACTCAAACCAGCCTCGGTACAAATCACCATTAGATCGAGGCCATCTGGCAAAGCCTTTTTTACAAGTTCGTGCCGTTTGGTAATGGAGTTCTTAAGCAATATGTCGGGAATTTTTGCGCCAATAATTGTTGCGAAAATTGTAACAAGAGCTTTCGACATTCCCTCCAAGTCTACGGCTTTTAAAACATAAATATATACATAGGCTACAGTGGCCGCGACCATCGGGGCTATTAACTTGTAAAAAAGCAGCCGATAGAGAGATTCCGGGGTCCTTTTCCCTGCTTGTGATAACGAAAATGCTAGTTTTTCAGCCTGTTCGTTTTTAAGTAACTTGAAAAACTCAACCACTTTTCTCATTTGGTTCGTAGAGTTGTCGGATAATCTTCTTCTTTGAATTGGGGTTAGATAATCATCACGCATACTTTCTCTGAGCGTGGACAACTCTTTAACCTTTTTACTGCTTGGGTCAGTTACAAGCAGGGAATACCATATCGCGATAAAAATCATAAAGACGGAAAGGCCTGCGCTGATGATTAGGAATTCATCTTCTGTAAAACCTGCAGGGACGAAGTCTGATAAGTTCATATTTCGAATTTCACCATCTTATACATAACCGCACATCCAAGAGCGATCATGAAAAGGCCGATTGCGACAGCAATTTGACCGCGTTCATCTGTAAACAATTCTGTCGCATAACCAGGATTCATCATATATATGATCATGTACATTATAAACGGCAGGGACCCGATAATATAAGCAGATGCCTTTGCCTCTGAAGACATTGCCTTGATTTTCAGCTTCATCTGTTTGCGTTTACGCAAGATATCAGAAAGGTTGGCAAGTGTTTCGGCTAAGTTACCGCCTGTTTCGGTTTGTATCGACAAGGCGACAGTAAAAAATTGAAACTCTTGTAATCCGAGCCGATGTTGAGCTCTTTCTAGTTCTTCAGGTAATTTACCACCCACCTTGACGCCATCAGTTACTGCTGTGAACTCTGTGCCAACAGGGTCTGGAAACTCTTCCCCTGCATTTTTGATACATTCTGTTATCGGAAGTCCAGCCTTTAGCCCTCTGACCATCAGATCTATTGCATCAGGAAACAGACTAATGAATTTGTTGTGTCGTCTACTTTTTAAAAAATAAAGGCCGAGGTGAGGAGTCCCTAATCCAATGGCTATGCCCACTATAATTGTAACGGCTATATGTGTTGTTGTACCTAGCTTAAGAAGCGCGAAGGCACATATTGATGTAAATATAGATATGACGAGAAGCCGACCTAAATTAGGCTGCAGACCAGCGCGTTGCATCTTCTCCCTTAATAATTCGGGTCTAGGGGTCAGATTATGAATTATTTTATCAAGGGTTGGATTACCGCTTCCATCCTCTTTTCGGCGGATACTGATCTGTGACAATGGTAAACCATCTTTTTTACCCGCGGAAACAAGGACTTTTTCAATACGTGCTTTGGTTGAATCATCAGAGGGGCGAAAGATATAATAAAGAAGAACGATAAGTAAAAAAACGAATATAGTTATTAGTATAACAAAATTAAGATTTGAAATCTCGCCACTTTGAATCTGGTTTAGTAACTCTATCATCCCATAGCGCCCATGAGGTGTTTGCCCAGGCTAAAGTATTCTGCTTTCGGCATGAAATATGGCCGTAGCCCTGTGGATGTAAATTCTCCATAGAGATTTCCATTTTCATCTTCACCTTTGAAGTCAAAGGTAAAAAGGTCTTGGGTTGTAACAACATCCCCTTCCATCCCGATTACTTCTGTAATGTGTGTAATTCTACGCATACCATCCCTCATACGAGAGACCTGAATAATCATGTCTAAAGCATCGGCAATTTGTGTGCGGACGGCTTTGGCGGGCAGGTTTATCCCGGCCATGCCAACCATATTCTCTAGACGGGTTAGAGCTTCTCGTGGTCTGTTGGCGTGAACTGTTCCAAGCGAACCATCGTGACCTGTGTTCATGGCTTGAAGCATATCAACAGCCTCAGAGCCACGAATTTCACCAAGAATTATTCTGTCAGGACGCATACGCAAAGAGTTTTTAACCAGATCGCGCATTGTTATTGCCCCTTCACCCTCAAGGTTTGGGGGGCGGGTTTCTAATCGGACGACGTGGGGCTGTTGTAATTGTAATTCGGCTGCATCTTCGATCGTAACAATACGCTCGCCATGGTCGATCATTTGGGACAAGGCATTTAATAAGGTCGTTTTCCCTGAACCCGTTCCGCCTGAAATAAGAATGTTCAATCGACTTCTTGATGCAATTTTCATAACTGTTGCCATATCTGTAGAGATATTGCTTTGCTTATTCATGATGTCGAGAGTGATACTTTGGGTAGCAAACTTCCTGATTGAAATTGATGATCCATCAATAGCAAGTGGAGGAATAATAATATTAACACGGCTACCGTCTGCAAGGCGTGCATCACATAATGGGGTGGTCTCATCAACGCGTCGACCAACATGGGCAACTATTCGTCTTGCAACATTCATTACATGGTCATTGTCACGAAACTTAACATCAGTAAGTTGTAATTTACCGCCCTTTTCTACGTATATCTGGTTTGGTCCGTTTACCAGTATATCGGTAATACCCTCATCAGCCAAAAGCGGTTCAAGAGGACCTAGGCCAAGCATGTCAGCAAGGATTAATTCAATTACAGCAGCTTTTTCAGGGGCATTTAATCGTAGTTTATCTTCGAAGAGAATTTCACCAACAATTTCACCAAGTTGACTAGAAAGCTCATCTTTGGGTAATTTTGATGCTGCAGAAATATCTAATCGATCCATTACCTTGGGTTGGATTAACGTTTTGGTTTCTTCTATTGTTCCCGACGCAGTGGTTGCTTGTATATCTGTTTTTTTAGGAAGATTTTGCGGTCGGACAGAAGGATGTGGTCTTTTTTCAAAAGTTGATAAGGAGGCTACAGGAACAACTTCTGCTTCTGTTTGTTCATTTTTTGTTGCATCAGTGACGTACCAGTTGATTAAGTCTGTAATCAAAGTTCGTCTTTGTAATAAGTTAAGAGGGCTATCTCTACGCTCAAGCTCTTCTGTTATGGTTTGGCCAATTTTTAGGCTTAATTCTGGCCTGGACATAACAGATATTGTTTGACCGGAAAGAGTTGATTTTAATAACGCCTTTAACTGGTCATCTTGTCCGTTCCCGGAACCAGGATCTGTATTTAGATCTTCCTGCATTATTTTAAGCCAATAATTTTACGCCAAGGGGCTTTTTTGCCAGTAGATGCGCTTTGGTTAGTTTCGGGTAAAAGTTCTTTTGCAAGAGAGAATAGAGCTTTCGATATTTTTGATTTCGGCTCAAGTGCGACGACGGGTTTGCCATTATTTGCTGCTTTAATCGCCAATTTATTATCTTCAGGGATATTCGCCGTTACTTTAATACCGAGAGCTTTCTCAAATTCGTTTGGGGGCATTGCTGTATGGTGCCCCCCCGTTTTATTAGCAACGACGAGAATTCTACATTCAGAGTTAATTGTTTTAATTGCGCTGTGCGTTCTAATGGTATCCCTCAGGCTAGGTAAACTGTAGTCTGTTACCAGAATAATTGTCCCCGCTTCTGAAAGAATACTTTTTCTCAATTTTACGGCAGATCTCGGGGTGTCCACAATTAATTGTTCATGTTCTCGAGATAAGGATTCCATAAGGATTGCTATACCGTCATGTGTGAAGATGACATCGTCGGTTAAGTTTTCTTCGGTAGCCATTACAGCCAGATTTTCCGACAATTTCGCCGTGGTGCTTGAAATAAAAAGGCTATCTAATCGCTCTGGGTTTTCAAGAGCCTCACGAAGGCCTCTGGTTGGTTCTACGTCAAGGGCAAGAGCTATTGTTCCGAACTCAATGTCCATATCTAACAAGGCAGTTTTTATTGAAAGCTGTTCAGCAAGTATCCACGCTAGATTTACAGCGATTGTACTCGTTCCGATACCGCCCCTGGCACCAATCACGACTGTTTTGTTGTTATGAGTTTCTGATGTGAAACTATCGTGCTGGATTATGACTTCGTCGGCTTGGTCTGCTTTATGTATCGCATTTAAGAGGCTTTTTTCAGTAAGAGGTTTTAAAAGGTAATCAGAGACACCAATTTCGATCATTTCACGATAAAAGCCTATGTCATTGACCGATCCAACAGCTATGGCTTTAGTGTCATCAGGTAGTGCTGTAATAAGAGAGAATATTGATGTTGCCGCAGATAATTCATCACTCCCAATATCTATGATCAGGTATCTTGGAGGAGGGTTATCACTTAGATAAGACATTGCGTCATGACACTGTCCATCGCGAACTTCTGCCGGAAAATTGAGTTGTTTTGCAACGGATAACGTAACGTCGTGAGTTTGTCCATCACTGACAAACCCTACCATCTCTGGAGCTGAGTCTAGATCATTATCTAAGTCGCCAAATATGTCATCAATGTTGCTTGTCGGCATGGTAATTTTGTGTCCTTTTACTCAGAACTACTAGAGGTAACACCCGTGGTAGCTAAAGGTGTGACTTTACCTGTTCTATAGCGATCTATGCCGAGGCTAACGGCCGTAGAATCAGCTGATGACATTACACGAGTGCCATCAAGTGCCTCCGGGGATACGACCATATTTGCAAGGTTAACTTCTTGAACACAGCCATATGTTTTTCTTGAAGGACGTGTTCCAGTTGGGTGAGGGAGTGCCGTACAATCCGGTGCAACGATTATTTTCCTGTGAATCATTATGGCAGCGTTATGTTGACTTGGGTTTAGAATTGCCATTGGCTTGTTTGATTTTTCACTGGAATAGCCTAACTCTTGAAGGGCAAACCTTAGTCGATTTATTGCATTTTCAGAATCTGCTGTTGTTGAACCGGTATTGTTTCTTAAGCCATCCAATAGAATAACGTCAGAAGAATTTATATTGTATGCGTTAATAAACTCTTGAAGCTCATTGTTTAATTTTGCGGTTTCAACATATCCTGCAGGAATTAAGAACCCTTCGGAGGCTATATAACTATAGGCTTTTGCTCGAGAAGACGACGGAAGTGGTCGCCACGATCCTGTGTCTAATAAATTTCTTCCAGCTTGAACGGTCTGATCTATCGGGTTTGTAACTCTAAAATCTTGCTGCTCTGTGCAGGCTGTAAGCAATGGCATGACGAGGACGACCATTGAAAAGACACTCTTGCGATATATTTTTACTCGGGACATTGCTTACTCCACTATGAAGGTAGGTTCTGACGTAGTGGTTTGTTGAGATGAATAGTTAGTTGGACTTACATTATTCGTTTTTACTTTACCCAATTTTGTTGGCGCAACAGTCTCATTTACTTGAGATACATATGGATCTGTTGGGAGGGGGATAGGAGAGTTTGAGGGTTTAACGATATAAGGGGTAACAACAATGACAAGCTCACTCTCACTATTTTGAAAGCGCTCACTTTTAAAGAGCCGACCAAGGATGGGGAGATCACCGAGACCTGGTACTTTATTATTAACTTGGGTTTGATTGTTAAGTATCAAGCCTGCTATCGCAAAGCTTTGCCCTGAGCCAAGGTCAACTGTTGTTTCTACCCGTCTAGTTGAGAGTGCAGGGATTTCAACTCCACCCAAAGTGACTGCTCCATCAGATGAAAGTTGACTTACTTCAGGTCTTACTTTTAGTGAGATTCTGTTGTCGCCAACAATTGTAGGCGTAAATGCTAGGCTCACACCGAACTCTTTGAACTCGACTGTTATGCTTCTTACGCCATTTGAGACTTCTGAACCAATAGGAACTGGAAATTCACCACCTGCAAGAAAAGTTGCCGTTTCACCTGACACTGCCGTCAGGTTTGGTTCGGCCAAAATTGTAACAAGTTCATCCTGAGCCAGAGCATCGATCAATACGTTTAAATTAAAATATCTTCCTATTGTTGATGTTATTCCCAATAAGTTTGGAGGGCTTGTTGCAAGTATCGTTGAGGTTGTTGTTCCTAAAGATATATTTGAGAGACCATCATTGAAGTTTGTACCTGTCCAATTAAAGCCAAATTGTTCTAGAACATCGTTTCTTACTTCGGCAATTCTAACCCGAAGGTGTATTTGGTCTGATGCAGCAATGGACATTTGAGTAATAACGGTTTCAACCTCTTGATCAATATAGCGTAAAGCTAATCTCCTAGCATTATCAACATCAGTTATATTGTTGACTTGCCCAGTTAATAGGATGCCGTTGTTTATTGAATGGACGTTAATTTTGTGACCAGGAACCGCCTTGTCAAATGCTTCTTCGAGAGATTCAATGTTGTGATGTACTTTAACTGGAATACTTGCAAGTACTTGATCATTATTATCTATTGCAAATAAGCTTGTTGTTCCGGCCTTGCGACCAAATACATAAACTAACCTGGCTGACTTTACATTTAAGTCTGCAATTTCAGGATTAGCGATAAAAATATTAGAGGCCGATCTGGGGAGCTTGACTAGTTTTCCTTCGCCAATTTCAATTTCCATTGGGTCGGAATCAGCTTCAATAGTTTGAAATGATTGAGAGTAAGCTAAAGAAAAAATTGATGGGGTTAAGAGTAAGCTCGAGATGATAAAAAGCTTAAGTATGAACTTCATTATTTTCCCCCGATTTTTTCAGAAGTATTTCCCCTGGAAATTACTAAGGAGCTACCTGTTGGACTATCGCGTCGTACTAAAACTCCTGCAGCTTCATAGTCCCAAGTATAACTATCTCCTTTTGAAGGGCTTGCATCTTCTGATAAATCACCGGTTTCAGTTATGATTTTTAACTCTTCTTCATCCTTTGCAAGAGGGCGAAGAGCCAACGAAATCTTTCCCACAATAGCAGAAACGGCAACAATTTCTACCTGAGATGGTTTTAACTCTACTGTTACGGTCTTGGCACCAGCATTTGTTTTACCTGTTTCTGTTTTTAATACGGTTCCCAAAGCTAACACACGGACGTTGGTGAGTATAGTTTCACTGGCCATGCGCTTTTTCTTATCATCTTCATCACCTTTGATCGTAATTGAAACGATCATATCTACTCGATCACCCGGGAAGACCAGGCCGCTTACACTTGTTTCGCTGGAAATGTTAACAGAAAGAGCTCTATGGCCTGGTTTTAGCACCGCGGCCAGAAAACCTCTTTCTCCTGGGCTGACTAATTTAGCTATATAAATGGGTTCGCCAATGGAAATTCCAGTGCGTGATACACGTCCGGTTAATTGGTCAATTTTGAATTTATCTTTTGTTAGGTGATGGTCTGAAACATAATTTTCAGGCCAAGACTGCCAAACAAAATCATTTTCATTCACGAACTTACCTATCGGAATGTCTTTTTTCGCAGTTAAGATTTGAATTCCAGCTTGTGGTTCTACTGCGACCGATTGGGCCGTTTTGATAGGGCGCTTATTAGCCTTTAGCCAATTGTTGGCTATGTAAGCTGTACCGCCACTTAACATCAGGGCGATTAGTATGAGAATTATTCTTTTAGCCATCATAAAGGCAATGTTAGGACAATATGGTAAATGTTTTGTAAAAATTTAAAAATCAATCTCCTTAATTCAATTAATAGATGCATGGCGAAAATAGCTATACATACGCACATGAACTTTACTCAAAAAAGAAGCTCAAGTGACCGCTTAAAGCTGCCGCCATAGGTCTCGCTTTAATGAGGGATATGTTATTCACAGTATAAAGGGATCAGTTCAGACATAACTTGAAATTGTGATTTTAGAATCTCTGGCTCCTGCCAGCTATCTGTTGCGTAAAATAGAGTTCAGCTTCATACATGATCGAGTGGTGCGTTTGTATTGTGTGCCAATAACCATCATCCCGCGTTTGACTAGACAGCCCTCTTTACGATTCTGATAATTTGATATCGGTTCGGTATTTCCTCTTAGAATCCATTGACGCACCTGCGGCCCAAAATATGAGGAAGAAAGCCCTTATCCAGGCAAGATTTAGGCTTTTAAGGGGGGGGGGGGAGATTCCAACACCAAAGATCCTGTCCAGAGCTATTAGACTCGTTTGAGGACCTCATCAATAATCTTAGAGCCAAAACATGGAATAATCTCTGGTCTTTTAGGGCAAAACAAAACCCCGCCAAGTTATGACGGGGTTTGTCTGTAGTCTGAGACTGCCGAGAGGCAACCTTATATTAATGTGCGAGGTTTTATTATTTAACAGCACTGGTAAGTTCAGAATCGACCTTACCGAAAATAGCAACAAGCGAATCACCCATACTTCCAAGTGCTGTAATCGCTGCAACAGATACGAGGGCTGCAATTAGGCCATACTCAATAGCTGTTGCACCAGAGTCGTCAGTAATAAAAGATTTAACAAATTTGCTCATCATAGGCTCCTATACCTCTTTTGTGTTAAAGCTATAATGGCATTCAACTGTTAATAAAAAGTAAATAAAAAAATTGTTTCTGTATTCGCTAAGAATAAATGAGTGTTTTGGTGTTTATACTTGTTTAAATTAAAGTAATAAAAAATTGAATTCATATTTGTATTTAATATGTATAAAATTTTATGTAATATAAGTGTCTGTATCCATAATCATGGATATTAAATGATGCAGAAGATTATCTAGCATTTCATAACTTGGATGTTAAATCGTTTCGATGTAAGAAAGCGGTAATTGTATTCGCCATAATGATTGTTTTTGTATTCCAATAAAACGAGGCAAAATTGACTGTAGCTATCATGTTTCAGGGAACGGGGTCTGATGTCGGCAAATCTTTGTTGGTCGCAGGATTAGCACGGGCTTTGACTAATCGCGGCTTAAGTGTAAGGCCTTTTAAACCTCAAAACATGTCTAATAATGCTGCTGTCACACCGGATGGTGGGGAGATTGGGCGTGCCCAGGCGTTACAAGCGAGAGCTTGCCGTGTTGAAGTTTCTACGGATATGAACCCGATATTGTTAAAGCCACAAACAGATTTAGGTTCCCAAGTTATTGTGCGAGGGAAAATCTGGGGTAATACAAATACAGGTAACTATTGGCAAAAGCGTTATGAGTTGATGCCTACTGTGCTTGAGAGTTTTTATCGTCTTACCGAGGAAGCTGATATTGTCTTGGTTGAAGGTGCGGGAAGTCCTGCAGAAATAAACCTTCGATCTGGGGATATCGCAAACATGGGTTTTGCTGAAGCCGCTGATATCCCCGTTATTATTATTGGAGATATTGATAGGGGCGGGGTTATTGCTTCTATTGTTGGTACTGGTGTACTCATTCAGCCTGAGGAAAAAGAACGTATAAAAGGTGTTTTGATAAATAAATTCCGTGGCGATCTTAAGTTATTTGAATCTGGGGCCAGGATTATAGAAGAGAAAAGCGGCTTTCCCTGTCTTGGTGTTATTCCTTTCTTTAATCAAGCGCGAAAATTGCCAGATGAAGACGCTGTAAGCGTTCAATCCTCTCAACGCTCTGAAAGGACAGAAGGGAAATATCATAGAGAGGAAGTCATTCGTGTCTCTGTTTTATTGATTTCTCGTATCTCCAACTTCGACGATTTTGATCCTTTAACTGCAGAACCGGATGTTGAGCTTAATTTTATTCATCCAGGGGAAATAATTCCTTCAGATACGGACTTGATCATCCTTCCTGGATCAAAGGCTACAATTTCTGATCTCGTCTTTCTCAAAGAACAAGGGTGGGACATTGATATTGCTGCTCACGTTCGAAGAGGAGGGCAAGTGCTTGGTATATGCGGTGGTTATCAGATGATGGGCCACACTGTTTCTGATCCTGATGGCATTGAGGGGGATGTGAAATCAATTAATGGCTTAAGTTTGTTGCCAGTAGATACTGTATTAACATCGGAAAAAACACTAACCAAAGTATCGGGCTTTGATTTACTTAGTAAAGAGAAGGTATCTGGTTATGAAATGCATGTTGGCGTAACGACAGTCAAAAAAAATACTGATAATATTTCAGCAATGCTTAATTTGGAAGGGGTAGATGAAGGCGTAAGCTATGAAGGTGGTCAGATTTCCGGGTGTTACTTACACGGATTATTCTCATCTGACAGTTACAGATCAGCTTTTTTATCCAGAATAAAAAGTAGAGAGGCGAGCTCTGTGTCATTTGAGAATGAGATCGATGCTACACTCGATGCTCTTGCCCAACATCTCGAGAACTCTGTAGATATCGATCAAATTATAAAGCTATCAGGGTATAGATAAGATCTTTGGGATGGTTACTACTTCAATTGGAAGTCGAGATCCTCGAGACCGTCAATTCGACATTTAATTTTATCGCCAACATTAATTGGGCCGACACCGGCGGGTGTGCCTGTCATTATAATATCGCCGGAACGGAGCTCAAATAAGCGACTAAGGTGATAAATGATATTTTCTACAGACCATATCATGTCACCGAGTGTAGCTTTTTGTCTGATTTCATCATTCACCGCTAATGATATATCAGAAGAAGGAGACAAATTGAGACACTCATTTACGGGTGTAATTTTTCCACAAGGCGCCGAGTTATCAAAAGCCTTGGCTATATCCCAGGGATGACGTTTATCTTTACATATTTGTTGTAAGTCGCGTCTGGTGAGATCGACCCCGACTGCATAGCCATAAATATGTAACCCTGCTGTGTCTGGTGCGATATTGTTTCCGCCAGTCTTTAGCGCGACAACCAGTTCGACTTCATGATGAAGGTCTGTGGTCGCTGAAGGGTAAGGGACATCATTATTATCAGTTACGAGAGTCTCTGCAGGCTTGATGAAAAACATCGGGGTTTCTTCTTCGGGATTCTCTCCCATTTCCCGTGCGTGGTCAGCATAATTTCTACCAACGCAGAAAATATGCCTAACAGGAAAACGCTCATCAGAACCCGCAACTGGGATTGTTACAACAGGAGCGGGATCAAAAACGTAAGTCATAAAATACTCATGTGAGAGTAGGGCTGATCAAACGCCAACAGAAGAAAATTTAAGTGATGAGTTCTGCTTTGTTGCTTTCAGGGGCAACATGAAAACTCTCGCCACAGCCACATCGGCCAGCTTCGTTCGGATTGTTAAAGACAAAAGAGCTTTGAAATTTGTCTGTTACAAAATCCATTTCACAGCCAATTAAATACATAACAGCGGTGGGTTCGATAAAGATCTTCACACCCTTATCTTCAACGATATCCTCAAACTTCTTTTGTTCTTTTGCATATTCGACGACATAGCTAAGTCCAGAACAGCCTTTGGTGCTAATACCGACGCGGAGGCCAAGAACAGAATCATCCGTGCTTTGGTCCATAAGGCTTTTCACGCGTTCAGCGGCTGCATCTGTTAGGGTGATGAGTTTGGGCATCATCGGCTTAATATCTCTTCGTCAATACGTTAATGGGCATACTATATAACAAATAGGGTGTTATCCCTAGATATTAAAGTCCCTACATGAATAACCCGAGGGCAAGTTGAGCATCGTCACTCATCATGTTTTTGTTCCAAGGCGGTGACCATGTGAGGATCACCGTGACTTCTCCAACGCCTTCAACAGCGGCCACAGCCTCTGCCACCTGAATAGGTAGCTCACCTGCCACAGGACAGTTGGGAGCTGTGAGCGTCATGTCGACTGTGACAGTTCCCTTTGGATCTATTTCGTGACCATAGATCAGGCCAAGGTCATAGATGTTTACTGGGATTTCGGGGTCATGAACCGATTGAAAAGCGTCAATAATGGCTTCTTTGGTTGCCAGTGTTGTGCCTTCATCCAAAGGGGAGCCTGCGTGCGCTTTAAAGCCTTCTTCTGCACTTGGCAAAAAATCAGTAAAGCTTTTACCATCATCAAACATTAACTAAAGAGCTCCCGTACTTTGTCCAGAGCGTCAGCTAAAGCGTCGACTTCTGCGCGGGTGTTATAGATTCCGAATGAGGCGCGTGCTGTTGCTGGAAGATTAAATCGCTGCATAAGCGGTTGTGCACAATGGTGCCCCGCTCTCACAGCTACCCCACGGCGATCAAGAATGGTGCCGATATCGTGGGCATGGGCTTCTTCCATAGTAAAAGAAAGAATACTGGCTTTCTCTTTGGCGCGGCCAATGATTGTGAGGCCAGGAATGCGGCTCAAGCGTTCAGTAGCATAAGCGAGTATACCGTTTTCATGCGCAGCTATATTTTCTTTACCAAGGGCTTCTATGTATTCAATTGCAGCGCCAAGGCCAATGGTCTCAACAATCGCAGGGGTTCCAGCTTCAAAGCGATGAGGTATTTCTTTGTAGGTCGTTTTTTCAAAAGTGACGAGATCAATCATCTCTCCCCCCCCCTGATAGGGAGGCATTGAATTCAACAGGTCAGCTTTTCCATAAAGAACACCTATACCACTCGGTCCATAAACTTTGTGACCAGAGAAACAGTAAAAATCAGGATCTAGATCTTGAACATCAATATGGGCATGAGGTGCCGCCTGGCAGCCATCAACCAGAACTTTGGCACCGTGATCGTGGGCGACCCTGATGATATTTTTTATCGGGTTTACTGTACCAACCGCATTCGAGATGTGCGTTATCGCGACGAGTTTGGTTCTTGGGGTGAACAATTTCTCGTATTCATCAAACAGAAAATTTGCATCACCGTCGACAGGAACAACTTTAATCACGATCCCGATTTGATCGCGAAGGATTTGCCATGGAACGATATTGGAGTGATGTTCCATATGAGAGATGATGATTTCATCCCCAGCCTTTAAAAAGTTACGGCCATAACTTTGCGCGACCAAATTAATCGCTTCAGTTGCTCCTTTGGTGAGGATGCACTGATCTGGGGTTTCAGCATTGATAAACCGCGCTGCCGCCATCCTGCCGGATTCAAAGGCTTCAGTACAAGCTTGGCTGAGGCTATGGACGCCACGGTGAACATTGGAATAGTAAGTTTCATAGGCTTCATTCATCCGATCCAAAACCTGGCGCGGTTTTTGAGCAGACGCAGCACTGTCTAGATAGACCAGTGGTCGGCCGTAAATCTCACGCTGAAGAATAGGAAAATCCTCGCGTACACGATCAACATCAAATGCTTGCAGAGAGTTATCTCCTGCTGTGATGTTGCCTGTTTCAACTTCAATTGCGTTTCCTATGCTCATCATGGTGTCCTTATTTGCCTGAGCTTTTTTTGATAGAGCTTTTAGTTCGGGTTCTGTTCAAGCCAATCAGAGATTCTAACCAGTAACAGGTCTTTTAAGCCCTCGTTCTGAACCGCATCCACGGCTTCTGCCAGAAAAGCATTCACCAAAAGTGCCTGAGCCTGATCCGTAGATAAGCCGCGAGAGCGCAAATAGAACAATTGCTCTTTATCAATTTGACCCGACGTACATCCGTGACTGCAAATGACGTCATCGGCAAAAATTTCAAGCTCTGGCTTTACATCAACTTCTGCGCGCTCAGAAAGCAACATTGCGCGGTGTGACTGGTTACCAACAGTCTTTTGAGCAAGTTCATGAACAATAATTTTGCCCTGGAAGACGCCTCGAGCTTTGCCGCCAAGTACACCCTTGATCACTTCGTCACAAGTTGTGTGGGGCGATTTGTGATCAACCCTGGTTGTGATATCACAATGCTGATCATCGGTCCCCATATAGGCGCCGTTGAGGTGGCAAGATGAGTTTTCTGCAATGAGACTGACATTTGTTTCTGTGCGAGAAAGGCGCGCTCCAGTGTTGAGAAGGAAGCTGTCATAACTTGCTCCCTTATTCACAACAGCCTCCGTAGAGGAGACCAGAAAAGCCGCTTTATTACTGGCTTGAACTCTGTAGTGGTGGAGTGTTGCGTTTTCGCCAACAGAGACTTCAGTTACAGAGTTGGAGAAGTAAACGTTATCGTTTCTGTCTGTGACGTTTTCAATAATAGTCACTTTACTGCCAGAGGCGACAGAAATGACATTACGATTATGATAGGATTGTTCTGCTTTGCCACCACCAAAGTGAAGAATTTCTATCGGACGATCTACAGAAACATCCTTGGAAATATTCAAGACATATCCATCGCTCATTAGGGCGGTATTGAGGGCAACAAGTGGTTGCTCCTCTTGGCGCTCGCGAGGAACTATTGAGGCTTCTAAGCCAATTGCTCCTGCTGAAATTACACTAGATAAGCTTTGTAATGAGACGCCAGAAGGAAGTTTGTCGTCAGACAAGTCTGCACTGTAGTGCCCATCAATGAATACTAGACGATGGGAGGAGCCTTCCTCTAAGAGTCTTGGTAACTCATTACTGTTTGCAAAAATTGTCTCTTCCAAGGAAGGGGGCGAGAAAGCTTGCTTCTTCAATGGATTTAGGTTGGTGAACTTCCAAAGTTCAGTCTTACCCGTGGGTAGTCCTACCTCTTCAAAAAGAGCAATGTTTTTTGCTCGCAGTTCAGCAAGCCATGCAATATCAGATCCGGGCAAATGATCTTTGCTCTGGTCATATTGGGCAATGAATGCCTCTTTATCAGATGAAAGCGTAACCATTAGGCTGCCTCACCAGAATAACCCGCATACCCTTTTTCTTCGAGCTCTAGCGCGAGTTCTTTTCCGCCAGTACGCTGGATTTTACCGTGGGCAAGCACGTGTACTTTATCTGGAACGATGTAGTTCAGCAGGCGCTGATAGTGAGTGATAACCAAAATGGCGTTGTTTTCAGCACGTAGTTTATTAACACCCTCAGCAACAATTTTAAGGGCGTCGATATCCAGGCCAGAATCAGTTTCATCCAACACGGCAAGTTTCGGGTTTAGAACTGCCATTTGAAGAATGTCGTTACGTTTCTTTTCACCTCCAGAGAAACCAACGTTCACCGCACGTTTAAGCATGTCGTCTTTGATGCCGAGTTCTTTGGTTTTGCTGCGGATCAGCTTTACGAATTCCATACCACCGAGCTCTTCTTCACCGCGATATTTGCGTTGTGCGTTCAGGGCTTCTTTTAGGAAGGTGGTATTTGTTACGCCAGGGATTTCTACTGGATATTGAAATGCCAGAAAAATACCTTCGCCAGCGCGTTCTTCAGGTTCAAGTTCAGATATATCCTTACCATCAAAAGAGACACTTCCCTCGGTGATGTCATAATCATCTCGACCAGCAAGAACATTTGCCAAAGTAGATTTGCCTGAGCCATTAGGACCCATGATAGCGTGTACTTCGCCTTTGTTAATATTTAGGTCGATACCTTTAAGAATGGATTTGCCATCGACTTCAGCGTGAAGATTTTTTATTTCTAACATCTTTTGTTCTCTGCTCTCTATATTCTCTTGATTTCAGTTTTAGCTGCCCTAAAGGGCCTGATGGCGCATCTTTATCCGACGCTGCTTTATCCGACGCTGCCTTCCAAACTGATTTTCACCAACTGCTGTGCTTCAACAGCAAACTCCATTGGAAGTTCCTGCAGGACTTCACGACAGAAGCCATTGACAACAAGACCAACGGCGTCTTCTTCAGAGATACCGCGTTGGCGGCAATAAAAGAGTTGATCGTCACTGATCTTTGATGTTGTTGCTTCGTGTTCTAGACGGGCTGAACGGTTCTTGCTCTCGATGTAGGGAACGGTATGGGCACCACAGGTTTGCCCGACGAGAAGAGAATCACATTGAGTAAAGTTTCTTGCACCATCAGCCTTAGCAGCAACGCGG
Source organism: uncultured Rhodospirillales bacterium (assembly GCA_913060675.1). Lineage (GTDB taxonomy): Bacteria > Pseudomonadota > Alphaproteobacteria > Kiloniellales > Kiloniellaceae > Kiloniella. The sequence continues at coordinate 19,918 of CAJXUS010000041.1, read as the reverse complement.
ACCAGACCTCGATAAGTATTTTGTGACTTACCAGCAGAAATTCCTTTAGAGATAATGCGTGAAGTCGTGTTTTTACCAAGATGGATCATCTTGGTGCCGGTGTCAGCCTGTTGGCGACCATTAGTGATGGCAACGGAGTAGAATTCACCAACAGAGTTATCACCCTGCAAAATACAACTTGGATATTTCCAGGTAATGGCAGAGCCTGTTTCAACCTGGGTCCAGCTGATTTTAGAATTTTTACCCTTACAGATCCCGCGTTTAGTCACAAAGTTAAATATACCGCCTTTGCCGTCTTCATCCCCGGGATACCAGTTTTGTACCGTAGAATACTTAATCTCGGCATCATCCATGACAATCAATTCAACAACGGCAGCATGCAATTGGTTTTCATCGCGTTGTGGAGCTGTACATCCCTCCAGATAACTGACGTAAGAGCTTTCATCAGCAACAATAAGAGTCCGCTCAAACTGTCCGGTGTTTAACTCATTAATACGGAAGTAAGTCGACAATTCCATCGGGCAACGTACGCCTTTGGGAATATAAACAAACGAACCATCGGTAAAAACGGCTGAGTTTAAGCAAGCGTGTTTGTTATCGCCTTGAGGGACCACAGAGCCCATATATTTTTTAACAAGTTCTGGATAATCTTGAATGGCCTCTGAAATTGGACAGAAAATGACGCCAACGTCCAACAGTTGTTTTCTAAAAGTTGTGGCGACGGAAACGGAATCAAATACGTAATCAACCGCAACGCCAGCCAATACTTCCTGTTCTTTAATCGGAATACCAAGTTTTTCGTAAGTACGCAGAAGCTCGGGATCGACTTCATCGAGGCTTTGTGGTCGGTCTTCCATACTCTTAGGTGAAGAGAAGTAGTAGGAATCTTGATAGTCGATCTCGGGAAGATCCAGTTTGCCCCATTTAGGTTCTGGCATTGTCAGCCAAAGGCGATAAGCCTTAAGGCGCCATTCCAGCATCCATTCTGGTTCGTTCTTTTTAGCCGAGATAAAACGTACAGTATCTTCACTTAAGCCTTTAGGGGCTTTTTCAGTTTCGATATCTGTTACAAAACCATATTTATACTTGTCCATCTCAAGTTTCTGGACTTGTTCAACAGTTTCTTGGGTTGCAGCCATTTCAGTACTCTCCTACCGGACTTATTTTTGTAAAACGTCAGTTGAGCTTGGCTGAGCTCACGTCCGATTTTTGTTTATCTACAATAAAACTACTTTCGAAATCAATCATATCAGCGAGGGTTACGGTTTTTAAGGCATCTGCTACAACTTGATTAACCCTATTCCAGTTGCCGCGCATGGGGCACATGTTTTCGACGGAGCAATTATCTACGGCTCCTTCTACACAAGCGGTAAGGGCAATCGGACCTTCTATTGATTGAATGATATCTGCGACTGTAATTTCCTTTGTGTCTTGGTGACTGAGATAGCCGCCTCCAGCACCGCGTAATGATGTAATCAGTCCTTGTCTGGAGAGCAGCCCTAAAATTTTAGCAACAGTTGGCAAAGGCAGCCCAGTTTCTTCTGCTAACTGAGGTGCAGTTACAATACGTTCGTTTTGCATAGACATTTGTCCAAGCACGACGACGGCATAATCTGTTAAACGCGTAAGGCGGAACATAGCTTTTCTCCATACTGGACCATTTTAGTCCAGTTTTTTAAATAGCTCAAATAAACAAAATTGCAACCTCTTTTTTAACAGTTTATTTGGCTTGTTCTTTTTGCAGAAATAGCAAGTTTTATCTCGAATATAGGAAAATATAATGATGACAAACTCTTAGAGAAAGTCATATATTCGCGTCGCGACTAAATGTCACCTTTGAAATGCATCTTTATAAAAAGCTATATTTCTTTTTTCTTACTCACGAATATCTCTAAATTTTTACTTATTGATAAAAATATTGACAGATCAAGGCTGCTGGGGCTCGACAGATTGGATGTGAAAGGGTAAATAAAAAGGATAAATTATTAAAGAAACACTGCAAATAAACCAAAGATAAAGGGTATTCTCATGACCGCTAATGTGACCGTTGTTGATCATCCGCTTGTTCAGGTCAAGCTTACCCAAATGCGTTCAAAAGATACGACTACGCCAGATTTCCGTCGGCTCTTAAAAGAGATATCTTTGTTGTTGGCTTATGAAGTCACGAGAGATCTGGTACTTACCGAGCGTGAAGTTGAGACGCCAATTGAGCGGGCAATGTGCCCTGTTTTACGTGATTTAGAGCCTTGCTTCATTTCAATCCTCCGTGCTGGGAACGGTATTCTTGACGGTATGATGGATTTGTTGCCTTCAGCGCGTGTGGGGCACGTTGGCTTGTACCGTGATCCTGAAACGCTTGAAGCCGTTGAATATTATTACAAGGTGCCGACTGATATGGAAGATCGCGAGGTAATTGTGGTTGACCCTATGCTGGCTACGGGACATACGGCCGTGTTTGCTATTGATCGCCTTAAAAAAGACGGTGCCAAAAATATCAAATTTCTTTGTTTACTTGCTGCGCCAGAAGGCCTTGAAGAATTTCGTAAAGGGCATCCTGATGTCCCTGTCTTTACCGCATCAGTTGATCAAAAATTAAATGAACACGGTTATATCGTTCCAGGTCTTGGTGATGCTGGGGACCGTATTTACGGAACAAAGTAAAAATAGAACTGTTGCATAAACCCAAAAAAGGCTCTGGGTTTCAGGGCTTTTTTTGTGGGAATAGCTATTGGTAATTTTTCCAAATTTTATCGTAGGTTCCATTGTATCGAATAGTTCGTAAGCCTTTGTTTACTTCACTAATAATTTCATCAATATCTGCCGGGTTGTGTGAAAAGCAGAAATAGTAGGCATGACTTACCAGTTCTCGGTAATTTACATGTCCCGTTTTTCCACTATGAGATAGGTTGTATAAAAATATATCTCGATAGGTATAGACGGCGTCGACACGCTTGTTATCGAGCATGAGCAATAGTTCGTCATCGCCGCTGGCTTCATGGACCTTAATTCCAGCTTCTTCTAATTCTTTGTGTATTGTGTACCCTCGAACTGTTGCGAGGGAGAGGCCCTGGAGATCATTAACTGAATCAAATTGGTCCAATTCTATGCCGTCTGCGAGAAAAACACCCTGGCTATGTTGGCCTACAATATCGGAATATTTAAAGGTCTTCTCTCTATCAGGATGGTAGGAGCAACCACATAGTCCATCGGCCTTTCCTGATTCAACAAGCTTAACCGCTCTTTTCCAGGGGTAGAAGGCGTACTCAACGTCTCTTCCCGATAAAGCAAAGATCTCGAGCATGATGTCAATGTCGATACCTTTTCTACCCTTTTCAGGGTTTTCAATTTTAAACGGAGGGAAGGGGCTACAAGCCATTTTTACTGGTCTTAAAGTGGCATCTGCAAAACTGATTTTAAGTAAAGCAAGAGAGGTAACGATTGCAATAAAATAAACAATTGCTTGTATTTTCAATACACTAACTCCAGTACTTATATGTACGAATTAATGTCCTTATAGTATACTAGCATACTATGGTATTCAATGAATTTGTCGTTTTCTATAATTTCTTTCCCATATATAGTCCCTTATGAGTAAAAGCCCTCACGCTCATAAAATCTTGCTGTTGCAGGGGAAATATTTAAGGGAGGGGCATTTAAGGTTAATGAGTTCCAGTTCATTTCTCTTGCGTACTCTTCAATTCTTTTAATAAATTTCTGTCCTATCCCCTTTTATCTATAATCAGGGGCAACATAAAATTCCATAATTTCAGCGAAAGGCGAGTTGGCAAAGAGCGCGTCTGTTTCGTGAAGGGTGAGAAGGCCTATAATTGTTTCCAATTTATTTTTAGCAAAAAACGCGTGAAAAGCCTTATCTTGGCTCAACATGTTAATACACTTTTCTCTGACCGTGTCTGGTTCAGGTATTGTTAATCCCATTCCAAGTTCTTTGGGCAGAGCAATGACGCAATCACTGATATCTTCTGCGTCTGATGATTTGGCTTTATAGATTTAAATCGCCGTCATTTTTTTTACCCTGAAGCTTGAGCACTTAATCAAGGAAGTTCTTGATGTGTGTACTCTTCTGCAGGAGGTGCTTTGCTTGGAGGAACAAGCTTTGTCAGGGTAAGTATGATTAAGCCTCCCATTGCAGCAAGAATGACCATCCCTAAAAACGCATACGAAGGATCAATATCGTATAAGCGCCCCGATATTAATATCGCGATCCCCATCATCAGGCCATTGGCTATACTGGAGTATAGGCTTTGAGCCGAAGCCGCGACATCTTTGGGGGCATGCCTGGAAATGAAGGACATGGATCCCAAATGGGTGGCGCCAAAAGTGAGCGCATGGAGGATTTGGATACCAATAATGACAACCATAGAGTCGTCGAAACCAAGTACTCCCCATCTAATCATGCCGGCTACGGATCCTATTAAGATGAGGTGAAGAGACCGCGCGCTCTTGAAAATTCTATTGCTGAAGGCAAATAAAATAACCTCTGCCATAACACCGAAAGCCCAGATGAAACCAATCAGGGTTTTGCTGTATCCAAGCGAAATCATATAGAGAGAACCAAAAGCATAATAGGCGGCGTGGCTACCTATAATCATACCCGCGCCTAAGATGAAAAACAAAAAGGAAGGCTTTTTTAAAAATATACGTGGATTTCCCGATGTCTGTTCTTGTTCTTTTGGAAGCTGGGGTAGAAACGTACTGAATAGGGCAACAGTTAACAGGGCGCAGAGTATCAGCCACAGGGTCCAATCGACACCCATGAGGTCTAAAACGTAACCAACACCAAAACTTGTCCCGATAAAAGACAGCGATCCCCACAACCTGATACGACCGTAATTCAGATCATAAAGCCTGACAGCTTTGAGCGTTTGACTATCGCCGAGTGGAATAAGAGAGAGGAAACAACAAGATGCACCAGCTTGCAGAACAAGAAATGAATAAAAATTATCGGTAATATAAAAACATGAAAAGAAAGAGGCAGAAACTAATGAAGTTATGAAGAGTACTGTTCTGCTACGGCCGCTTTTTTCTGAGAAATAGGCTATAGCTGGTGAGATAAACACCATAAGAAAGGGGGGGAGAGATAGTATCCAGCCGATTTCTGATTTTGATAAACCTTTTGTCTCAAGCCAGATTGGCCAAAACACCAGAATTATTCCCATCGTCATAAAGACGAAGATATAAAATAGTGAATATGGAACACCCAGCCGATTATTCAAATCTCTGTCTCTTCAATATAATAAATAGATGGAGTGGGCATCCCTTCTGATTCAGAGCGCCCAAAAAGTACATAGGATAAACTTAATAGAACTTGGTATTAAACTATCATCCTTTGGTTGAGTGGCAATAGTTAGTTGTATGAATTTACTAAATCACTATTTTTAAACAACAAAAAGGCGACTACAAGAGCCGCCATTTTGTTGATAATTATTGAAGCCAATGTCGTTAATTAGGCAACTTTAGCTTCACGTAAGATAAAGGCAGGTGTGTGATCACCAAAAGAGCTGGTTGGATTACTCGGCTCTGAAGAAGGTTCTCTTTCACCAATAACGGCAGATGGTTTGGTCTTGCGACGGGGCGCTGCCCGAGGCGCTTTTCTTTCTGAACGTTTGTCGTCCTGTACAACGGCAGGAGACGCCGCAACTTCAGCAGTGTTTGTATCTACGGTTGCTTCAGTTGAAATAGGTTCAGCTTTTTTCCGACGCCCTCTTGGCTTCGTATCTTTAGTTTCTGGTTTTGCTTCTGTTTTAGCTACGCTGGTTGGTTTTGTCGGGCGTTTACGGCGACGTCCTTTAAGGGATGCAGCTTCCTCATCCGACCAGCTCTCAAAACCTTCAAGCGAAACAACTGGAACGTTGGTATGAATAGTACTCAACACATTTTTAAGTGCTTTGTAGTCTTCGATAGTTGCAATGGTAAAAGCTTTGCCATCGCGTCCAGCACGTCCTGTGCGGCCAATACGGTGGACATAATCTTCGGGGTTGATTGGAACATCAAAATTGAAGACATGTGAAACAGCGGGGATATCTAATCCACGAGCCGCGACATCAGAGCAGCATAGCAGTTTAATTTTGCCATCTTTGAACTCTTGAAGCGTTTCCGTGCGAGAAGATTGAGCCATATCACCATGAAGTGCAGCTGTTGAGTAGCCATGTGCATTCAGTGATTTGTTCAAAATATCCACATCTTTTTTACGATTGCAAAATAGGATTGCGGATTGAATATCGCCTTCGCCAGTCATGATTTGCCGTAAGGCTTCACGTTTTTCTTTTGCTCCACCATCGATCTTAATCATCGTCTGTTGGACATTTTCAGCTGTAGATGCTGGTTTAGATACTGCAATTACTTTTGGATTACTTAAAAACTTATCAGAAAGTTTTTTAATCTCAGGCGCCATAGTCGCTGAGAAAAATAGTGTCTGGCGTAGAGGCGGCAATAAAGAGACAATTTTCTCAACATCAGGTATGAACCCCATGTCAAGCATCCGGTCTGCTTCATCAATCACCAAAAGCTTGGTATCAATAAGCATAATCTTGCCGCGCTCAAAGAGATCAAGCAAGCGGCCAGGCGTTGCAATGAGAACATCAACCCCGCGCTCAAGTAATTTTGTTTGTTCGGCAAAGGAAGTGCCTCCAATGAGGAGAGCCTTACTTAATTTGCTGTACTTACCATAATTTTCGAAGTTTTCCGAAATCTGGTGAGCAAGTTCCCGCGTTGGCGTCAGGATCAAAGAACGCGGCATTCTTGCGCGTGCTCGACCACTGGACAGCATTTCGATCATAGGAAGCGTGAAAGAAGCAGTTTTACCTGTTCCTGTTTGGGCAACACCCATAACATCACGACCCATTAATACGTAGGGGATTGCTTGTTCCTGAATAGGCGTAGGTATCGTATAACCGACTTCCTCGACAGCCTGCAGGAGTTTTGGATTTAATCCAAGATCAGAGAAGCTCATGTATTCCTTAGTGCGTTTGAGCGATAGTCAAAAAAAGCAGCAATACGCAAAAATCAGCGCGTGCCTTCCTGAAGTGACGTGCGCATAATACGGAATGCTTTGAAAAAGTCAATTTCTACTACGATTTATGGTGAAAAAATGTATTATTTCGCACTGTATGCTATAATATTGGCGGGATTTTAGCTTATTTTTCTCTCTTTTTAGGTAGAATTTTCCTGCCTTATCTTGATCTATATGTATGTAAATAGGGCAATTGAAATGTTAATGGATGCTGAGAACTCAGTCGTTGTTGTTATAGATGTTCAAGAAAGTTTAGCTCCGGCAATCAATGGTCTTGATGACGTTCTCCGAGCAAATGATCTAGTGTTGAAGACGGCTTCTGAATTGTCAGTCCCAGTGCTTATTACCGAACAGTACCCAAAGGGACTAGGGCATACCATTGAACGTTTCAAAGAATTTTATAATCCTGAAAATGTGTTTGAAAAACTTTCATTCAGTTCTGTTGGGTGTGGTTCATTTATGGACGCCTTAAAAAAAACAGGACGCAGGCAGGTTATTATAACAGGTATAGAGGCACATGTTTGTGTCATGCAAACGGTGCTTCAACTTCTTGATGAGCGTTTTGATGTGTTTGTTGTTTCAGACGCCGTGGGCTCTCGGACCGAAGATAATAAAAGACTCGGCCTTGAACGAATGATCCGGTCTGGTGCAGAAGTCGTATCGAGTGAAATGGTTATGTTCGAAATGCTTAAAAAAGCAGGGACACCTGAATTCAAAACACTCTCGAATTTATTGAAAGTAGCTAAGTAATTTTATGTCTGAAAAAGAACGCCTGGTTTTAATGCCTGGCCTGTTGTGTAACGAGCGCCTCTGGGCACCACAAATATCATACTTCAAAGACAAATACGTGTGTGAGGTTCCCGATCTCACTCAAGAAGAAAGTATCGAGAAGCTGGCTTTGTCCGTTCTGAAGCGGGTAAGAGGAAAATTCAATTTAGTCGGTCTATCCATGGGAGGGTATGTTTCGCTTGAAATCATGCGAATTGCCCCAGAACGCGTAAAGCGTTTGGCATTGGTTGATACCAAAGCCCGCGCTGATAGTACGCAACAAAAACGACGTAGACGTGGCCTACTCGCGCTCGCGGGCCGAGGAAAATTCAAGGGGGTGACACCTCATCTTATGCCATTGCTTATTCACCCTGACCGAATGGAAGACAGTGCTCTTACGGGGGAAATTTATAAAATGGCTGAGGAAGTGGGGCAGCAAGCCTTTGTTAGACAACAAACGGCCATTTTAGATCGGGAAAGCCACCTGGATATTCTTGCTAATATAAAATGTCCGGCACAAATAATATGTGGTCGTCAGGATCTGATAACGCCGCTGGATTGTTCAGAAGAAATACGGGCTGAACTACCTGGCTCTGAACTGCTTGTTGTTGAAAACTGCGGGCACCTTTCAAATGTTGAAGAACCTGAATTGGTGAATAGAGCACTTGAGAAATGGTTGGGGCGGTCCACGTAATCTTTGTACTTATTCTATAGTTTTGACCCAAGATAGGCTCCTTCTACAATATACCGGAGAGGGCCTGGGGTGGTTGCATCAAAAGGCCAACAAGTCACAAGAGCAATTCTCTTGGCGCTATCGTAAGCGGTAATACCCGATTGATCCCATGGCGTGATGCGCATTTGATCAACTTGGTATTTGTGAGCTTCTCCAAACTTATCTGTGACAACGATGATGTCGCCCTTGAGGGCATTCTCCAGAAAAGCAAAATGTGTGTCTCTGTGGGCGGCGTAAACAGCGGTGCCGATTTGCCCTGGTGAGGCGGTGTAGTGAAGATGACCCGGAGCAAAAGCAAGAGCTTCACCGCTACTGCCATCCAGGGCTATTATCCGGCCATTACTGCGACCGAGAACTTCGATTGCGGCGACAGGAAAAGTATCAGCCCATGGCCAGGCTTTGGTTTTTTGGCCCGTATCAACAGTGTCTTGCCAAGCTTTATCGAGCAAAATCTGTGCAAAGGCGGCCTTAACTTTAATGTATGAACCTTGTCCAATTAGAATGAGGCCGGCAAGTAAAGGAATGAAAAGGAAGAGCCTGATAGCTCTTCCTTTTGTATTTGCCTTCGTATTGTCCTTGGTCAAAGGCATTAAGCTTGCCCTTCAGGCTTAGGGGATGACTTTCTTGTAAACACCAAGAGTACAATGGACAGGAAGAGCAGTATGAAGCCTGCTATTATTTTGAGCTCAGCTGTGGTTGCTGTTGAAGGCAGAGGTAAAGCTTTCTGGTTCCCCCCATTCATTGCAACCTGAGTAGGCTTCATTAAAATCAAGTTATGAGCTTGGTCAAGCGAAGTATCTTTAGCTGGAGCAGGTAAGGTTGAATAACCTTCTCCAAAAACCTTATTAAAATCCCATCCGTCGGGGAGATTGAGAGGGAGGTCTTGGCTTACAAGACTTTCGTCCAAAGGCCGAGATGGTGTTATATCAACTGCGACCAAGCTCGTTAATCGACTAACAAGGTGATAATTGAGAGCTGTCTGTGTTATCAACTTATCCAATGAACTCCGGTCATCATTAAGAAAGTATTGCCCTTCGTATTCGGCAATTTTCCTTCTGGCCCAAAGTTTATCAATACCTTGCCCGTTAGCTGCTTTGGCTAAAGGAAGTTTAATCGCCCATGGTTGGTTGTTGTAGCGACCAGAAAGTTCAAGGGTGCCGCTGAAACTATCCGACCTGGCGGCGAGGACAATGGGTTCTCCGCTGTATAAATCCGGCAGGGAAGAGGGACTGACCTCTACATTTTCGGTATCTGCCCACGTTGCTCTTAAGTCTGTCATGACAGGGTTTTCTAGCTTATGGAACAGCTCTGTCATGCGCTCTTTGACCTGCCGCTCAGAACCAATGTGGGTGAAGGTTCCTTGGCCAAACTCTGAAGCCCGGCTCATAAAGTGACTATTTGGTGCAGAGCCAATCCCCACTGTAAATATACGGGAGCGTCCCCGCTGCTTCACGATGATATCAAACATTTCCTTTTCGTTGCCAATGGCGCCATCGGTTAGAAAAATGACCTGCCGTAAATATTCAGTATTTTGTGGTGTGCTATCGTAAAGGGCTGCTTTTAAAGCTGGTAACATTTCTGTCCCACCATCTGCTTCCAGTGAAGAAACAAATTCTTTTGCGATATCGAGATTAGCTTGACTTGCATCGGCAGCAGAAGAAAACAAAACCTCATAAGTGTCGTCAAATCGGACAATATTGAAGCGATCTTGATTTGTTAGTTTGCTCAAGGCAAAAATCAAACTGTCTTTAGCCTGTCGGATTGATGGGCCTGACATGGAACCGGAATTATCCAAGACAAAAATAACCTCGCGAGGTTTTTTCTGGATTTCTTCCTCTTGTATGTCTTCCAGTTTTGGTGGGGTAACAAACGCGAGCACAAAGTCTCCCTGTGGGGTGCTTTCTTTGAACAAGGCAACCCTCGGTTCGTAGTTCGGTTCAGCTTTCCATGTGATTTCAAAGTCTCGATCGGCAGGAACAATGTCGTCTGCAAGGGAAACTGTGACCTGGTCTTTAGATTTATAATCGGTGGTTACACTATGAAACGGGCTTTTTATTTCTCCAATCGGAAATCCGGATGAGAGTGTCATGGTTAAAGATACGGGATTGGTTTTTGCAAACTCAGCAGGATCAAGAACAGGAGGCGTAATCTTATCTCTATCGGGGACAGGATCATTTATAACGCCCCAACCATTATTGCCAGTTGAACTGTCTTCGTTGAAGGTAACGGTTTCAACAATGGTTGGTTTTGGGCTGTACCTTGGGGCGACGACCATGGGAAAGCGCATAGAGAAAAGGCCGTTCGATTGCTTTACACTTTCTTGGTATTCAATTTGAACAACAACGATTTCACCCGGTCCAATATTGGCAACCGAGTTCGTAAACATGTTCGGTCGGAGTTGTTCAACGAGGCTTGCTTTTTTGCCTGTGCGTTTTGCCTCTTCATAAATTTTCTTTGCTTCTTCTTTGGGTTTTATTATGCCCTCAATAAAACGATCCCCAATTTGCATCTTAAGAGTATCAACAGCAGAATTTTCTGGTAAAGGAAAAACATAGGTTCCCTCGACCCAACCTTGAGATGGGTTTCTAAATCGTTGGGTGACCTTTGTTCTTGCGATGGGGCCACTGACATCTATTTCGACGTTCGTAGCGAGCTGAATAGCCTCAACCATTTTCCCGGCTTCGGTCGCCTTTAAAAGGAGAGAACCACGCTTCATATCATTTGGGGTTACCAAGTCGGGACTTGTCACCTGCAGCGAGGGAGCTGAGGCCGATGTTCCGATCCCATCCGCCCAGGAAGTTGTGTTATTCAGAAGGGAGAGGGCAAGTATTGCTGTGCCGAAAATATATTTAGTATAACTAAAGGAAAGGTGTGTGTTTTCTGCTTTGTTGCTTGATGTTTTTAACATGCCATTGCCCTGCCATCTGTCGTATTGTTTTCAAAAATACATACTGCCTATTCCTCTTATGGCTGTCTTTTGTGCCAAAACAGAGGTGGTTTGTGACTAAAAAGCGGCAACTTTAGGGTGATGTTTTTTCTGTTTCTTAGGCGAGGAGCATAAAAAAACACCGACTAAGAAGACCTAGTCGATGCTTTTAAAGGTAATTTGAAAGATATTTATTGAGGGTGTTTGTTTAAATATCGATATCAGACACGAATTGTGCATTTTCCTGAATAAAATTAAACCGTAACTCTGGCTTTTTCCCCATCAGGCAGTTTACACGATCTGCTGCATCTCGTTGGCTATCGGCCGGGTCGAAGTCTTCATCACTATGGATATTTACCCGAAGAAGCGTCCGCTTGGACGGGTCCATGGTTGTTTCTTTAAGCTGGCGTGGGGGCATTTCACCCAGACCTTTAAATCGGCTGACTTCTATTTTAGCGCGGCCTGTCAGTTCTTTCTTTTCAAGCTCTTCTCTATGATCATCGTCCATAGCGTAAACTGTTTTGCTGCCTTGGGTGAGGCGATAGAGCGGAGGTTGTGCAAGATAGAGGTGCCCACTCTCAATGAGGCCAGGCATTTCTTGGTAAAAAAATGTCATGAGAAGGGAGGCGATATGCGCACCATCAACATCCGCATCTGTCATAATGATAATTCGTTCGTACCGCAGCTTGTCTTTGTCAAACTGGCCTTTGGTACCACAGCCCAGAGCAAGGGAAATATCTGCAATTTCCTGGTTTGCTTTAATCTTATCTGGGGTAGCAGACGCGACGTTTAAAATTTTACCCCGCAGAGGTAAAATTGCTTGGGTTTTTCTATTTCGCGCCTGCTTAGCGGAACCGCCAGCTGAATCTCCTTCGACTAGGAAGATTTCTGTATCCAGAGATTTATTGTTGCTGCAATCCGATAATTTTCCAGGAAGTCTGGCCTTGCGAGTGGCCGTTTTTCGACTGGTTTCACGATCAAGACGACGACGGAGACGATCATCAGACCGCTCAATGATTCGTTCGAGCAGAAGGCGTGAGCTCTCTGGATTACTTGAGAGCCACAAATCAAAATGATCCTTGATTGTCGCTTCAGTTAGCTTTGCAGCAAGTGGTGTAGAAAGCCGATCCTTTGTCTGTCCCTGAAACTGCGGATCGCGAATAAAGGCAGACAGTACGGCGATGCTTCCGTTTAAGAGGTCATCTCCAGTGATTTGTGCGGCTTTTTTGACACCAGTAAGCTCACCATAGGCTTTTAGACCGCGTAGCAAACCACTCCGCATGCCACTTTCATGACTGCCGCCATCTGGGGTCGGGATTGTATTACAATAAGAGTTTACAAAGCCCTGTTCATCCCGAGGCCAACATAATGCCCATTCAAGGCGCCCCTGTTGGTCTGAGAACTCAGCCTCACCAGCAAAGGAATCGGCTGTTAGCGCGGGGCGGTCACCTAGTTGAGATGAGATGAAATCCTTAAGCCCATTTGGAAAGTGGATTGTTTCAGTTGCAGGAACTTTAGTACATTCAATTAGGGAAGGATCACATGTCCATCGAATTTGCACACCTTTAAAGAGGTAAGCCTTTGACCGCGTCATTTTATAGAGAAGGGCAGGTCGAAAATGGCTTCCTTCTTCAAAGATCTCAGAGTCAGGATGAAAAATGATCGTGGTGCCGCGCCGATTATTGGTTTTCCCGATTTGTTCCAATTTGGTCTGTGGATAACCTTTACTGTATTCTTGTCTGTAAAGCTGTCTATCCCTGGCAACTTCGACCGTCATTGTATCAGATAAGGCATTTACGACTGATATGCCGACCCCGTGCAGTCCACCCGATGTCGCATAAGCATTTTGCGTAAACTTTGCGCCAGAGTGTAGAGTGGTAAGGATAACTTCTAGAGCTGATTTGTCGGTATATTTGGGGTGGGCGTCGACAGGTATTCCGCGGCCGTTGTCTCGAATGGTAATAAGGTTGTCCAAGCCAAGCTCTATATCGATTCTAGTCGCGTGGCCGGCAACGGCTTCATCCATTGAATTGTCGAGAACCTCTGCCACAAGATGATGCATGGCGCGTTCATCGTTACCGCCAATATACATTCCGGGGCGATGTCGAACGGGTTCGAGACCTTCCAGGACTTGAATATCCTTGGCGGAATAATCTTCGGTGGTTTCGTTAATCGGAGAAGTTTGAAATAGATCTGACATGACCGCATTATGTGTTGCGGGTAAGGCGAAGGCAAGATCCAGTTGGAAGGAAAATCACGGTTTGTTCCATAATCATTGGAAATAAAGAAGTTAATTGTAAAATAGGACTAAGCTTGTGATTTCGTAAATAGAATAGGACCTTGAATAAAAGTCAATTTCTGGTTGAAACGGAATAATTGCTTAAAGTTAAGAGATAAGTTTCGTTTGTTTATAATTGTATGGGATTAGAGTTCACCAACTTGTGAGTAAATTGATCTAACGTTTCCTGATATATAGATGAGCATTGTTTCTCATCCTGTGGTGAATCAGCATTACCCCCTATATATATTGTGGAATTGAGGATTATATGATTCGTTTAAATGCAATCGCCTTTTGGGCGATATTTTTATCACTAGAAATGGTTGTTTTGGAACCATCTATGGCTGGAGAAGCGGATGTTGTCACTGTCGAGGCTCATCAAGAGAGTAAAGGGCTTTGGCGATTCAATGTTACGGTGCGACACGATGACACAGGGTGGGATCACTATGTGAATAAGTGGGATGTCGTGTCTGAGGATGGTGAAATCATAGCCACAAGAGTCCTTCACCACCCTCATGAAAACGAGCAACCCTTTACGAGGTCTTTGTCTGGAGTGAAAATCGCTAACGGAGTTAAATCCGTGATTGTTCGAGCACATGATAGTGTCGATGGTTATGGCGGTCAGACCCAGATTGTGTCGTTTGATTAAAATAACACTATAAAACGTCAGAAAAAGACGTTGACATGTCAGAATTTTCAAGATGACTGTTGATTTTTTTTCTCAACTACACTATTTAGTATGTGTGCAATGCACAAAGCGCCTTGGGTGTGTCTCCATTCCGTTCCTAGCTACCGTTGTCTCTTGCGTAGCAAACTGTCGGAATCGCCACAATCTCAAAGGCACAAATTTATGATTTGTTATTCGAGAGCAGAATTTAAGTTCTCCTCTGACTTACATATGACTTCCCTAAAAGGGGTGTGTCGGGTTGTGATGGCTCTAGACGAGCCTTGGAGACTATTTCTTCTATTTTTTATGGAAGAAGTTAGAAAACTATCTATTACCTAGGACTACGGTTCGTAAGGTGTAAGATGCCGGATCCTACGGAGGGATGAATGAGCGATCAGTCCAATACTAAACCGGTTTCTGACCGGATTTATGAAAAGAAAAAACGTAACTGTCTTAAGTGCCGGGAAAAATTCGTCAGCGAATGGCCTGGTGAACGTATTTGTAAGACATGCAAGTCTTCTACCGCTTGGCGTGAAGGTATTGCTGCCTAAGTCTTAAGTACGGTTTATAGGCACACAACAAAAGCGCGGATCTAAATGACCGCGCTTTTGTTGTGTCTGGGCTCTATAGTTTGTATTTTTAGGGTAATATGTAATCCGGGTTAGAATATCCTAACCTTCTCCACGCCTTTACGGCAGGTTATCTTTATCCCTCAGACCTATATTCCTTCGCTGCTCCAAATGAAATATTTATACAAGGATATCTACACGACTACCCCGGCCATCAGTGGCGGGAGGGAGCAATTTTTTTGTTGTGTTCTGGGTGGTTGATGTTTGTTTTATCGGTTGTATCTCTAAAATAGTATCGGTCGCAGCTTTAAACCCAACCCCTCTGTTCGGCGGGGGCTCAGGTGTAATTATCGTACCCGTCCGTGAGTAGAGAGGGGGGATATACATAAAGTTCCTGCGAGTAATTCATTAGAAATAGTTAAATTTTATTTAAAATACCATTTAAATTTGCAATTGTCTCTAGTGAAGTTATGTTTTTTTACCGTTATGGTTGTTTTATTTGCTTGAGTTATAATAAAATACTTTAGTGATATTTTGTTTCATGTAAAAAAACATGCAAATTTTTTGATAATAGTTTGTTTTAACTTTATTTGTGAGATGTCAGTTAGGGAGTATAGATCTGCTTAAATAGCGATATAATTATAGTGTGTAAGAGAATATGAATTAATGATTACATTTTTTGAATTCTCATCTTGTTCATAAATTCAAAAGTGGATTTTCTTTATTTGCGTTTATTATGATATTGTTGGTTTCCCAATTGTTGGTATATATAATACATTAATAACTTCTGTCACTGCTGTTAGGTCGTGCTCCGCCATAAAACGGTATTTATTTAAGTCTAGTTTTAGTCTTCAAACACAAAGGTTGTGAAACTATGTTTTTGTTCCGCAAATTTATGTCTATTTTTGCTTTTTTAATGATGTTCTCATTCCCTTTATTTGCGGGGACATCGGCCTTTGCGGATGAAAAGCCGATAATCGCTTATGTTAAGGTCTTGAATGGTGCTTGCATTGCGATCAATGGTTCGGTTGAACGACCCTTGAAGCTTGGAGATCCTCTTTTTAAAGACGATATTTTAAAAACCAGTGAGCAATCTTCAATGGGGGTTTCTTTTCGAGACAACACTTTGATTTCACTAGGAAGTAATTCTCTGTTAAAATTAGAAAATTTTGCTTTTGATCCCGATAATAATAAATTGGCTTTTGCTGTGGAGATCTTTCAAGGGACACTATTATATATCTCTGGTTTGATCTCAAAGTTGACTAAAAACCCAGATGAAGACCTGAAAATTACGACCCCAGCGGGAACGGTTACAGTTCGCGGAACACGCCTTTTTATCAACGCTGAGTAAGTCGCGGGTAATTCCGAGAAAATTCACTGGGTAATTCGGTGCATAATTTGAGAGAATCTTAAAAATGAATACGAAATTGATGCTGAAACTGTTGGTTCCTCTATTTTTGTTGGCATTGGCTGCTTGTTCAGCGCCTCGGGGAAATTATGTTATTCTTCTTGCAGAAGAAGATGGGTCCGTTGGTGAGATCAGTGTTGCTAATGATCTTGGATCACAAACGATATCTTCGGTTAATACTGTTGTCGAAACTTCTGAGAATAGGGCTCCTAAAAAGCCACGTGAACTGTCTGAAGATGTCGTGGCTAAACTGGTCGCTGAGACTGAAGAGGCACAACCACCAAAGCCTCTATCATTCTTTTTCTTCTTTGGGTTTGATAGTGATGAGCTAACCAGTGACTCTCAGGTGATTTTTGATGCGGTTCTCGCAGAGATTAAAGCTCGAACAACTGTTGATATTAGCTTGATCGGTCACACGGATTCCACCGGGTCGGTAGAATATAACCGGGCGCTTGGGTTGCGTCGTGCAGGGCGGTTACGGGATCTGCTTGTAGAGAGCGGCGTTACGGCTTCAGCAATCGACATAAAGTCCCTAGGTGAAGATGACCCGTTGTCTGATGGAGAGGTGGATAATAAGAAAGCCTTTAACCGACGCGTGGTAATGGTTCTTCGCTAAGCTACAATATAAAAGATCAATTTTGGGGGAGCGTAAAGTAAAATACGGCTCCCCCTTTTTTGTTTTCTTCTACCCATAGCGAGCCGCCAAGGGCTTCTAAGATTGATCTGCAAATGGCTAATCCAAGTCCCATGCCATGTTCTTTACTTGTATAAAAGGGTTTGAAAAGGGTCTCTTTCTCCTGCTCACTCAATCCTGGTCCTGTGTCGCTAATAGAGACTTGTATCATTCCTTCAGCATTACAGGCTGTTCTAATCTCTATTTTGCCTTCTTGAGTATTGTCGGTATCGGCATGGGTAATTGCCTGAACCGCATTTCTGATTAAGTTTAATAACACCTGGTGCAGCTGGATTTCATTTGCTCGAGCTTGTGGTAAGTCTTTATCGCAATCCAATATAATCTGGACAGATTCTGCGTCACCCACATCTTTAATCAGTTCAACTTCTTCTGCTATGATGCGATTGACGTCGAGAGCTTTTACGGAGGTTCTGCCAGTTTCGGCACCTTCTCTGATGCTTTTTAATATATCGCTGCCCCGATCTGCTTGGGTGAGGATCTTTTCAAGGACAGATTTCAGCATATCCTGATCCGTATCGTCTTTATCGAGAATCCTTCTGGCTGCATTTGTATAGTTACATATAGCGGCCATTGGTTGGTTCATTTCGTGTGCTATGGAGGAAGACAGCTTCTGAACAGAGCTTTTTCCTATGGTGTGCATGAGCTCGTTTTGTAATTTACGAATACGAGTTTCTTTTTCCCGCTCTCGTAAGAGTGCTTCTTTTGCATCTGATCTGCGTTGGTTTTGTTCGCGGATAAATCCTGCAGACGTTGCTATTAAGAATAGAGTTAGTGTCAGGGCGAGGGGGAGTGTTGGGTCAATCAACAGTTTTTGGAATGAAAAGCTGCCCCATGAAATAAGAACAACTGACCAGCATAAAATAGCAAAGGCGACTGTTAGTTCCAGCGCTGCATAACTGTTGGCAACCCATATGAGAACTATACCTATTAGGATAAAAAATCCGAGTTCAATGCTGGTTGAAATCTGTGAGTGAGATAATAAAGAGCCAGTTAAAATACTGTCTAAGGTTTGGGCATGGAGCGAGAGGCTAGAAAGATTTTGTCCAACAGGTGAGGGAGTATAATCAGCGATGCCAACGGCAGTTACCCCGAGAAGGACAATTTTGTTTTTAAAGTAATCTTTTGAAATTTTTCCAGATAATACATCTTTTGCAGAAACAATAAACTCGTGCGGACGGTCTGAAAAATAAATCCAGGAGCTCCCGTGTTGATCTGTATTAAAGGTCAGGCCACCAACGTTGATTTGTTTTATCTCTGAATTATTTGATATGACTTCAGTGGGAACATTTAAATTGGCAACACGTAAGATTTCCGTTTCAAATGCAGGGACCAGTGTTCCTTCGATATTGTAAATAAAGGGTATTTTACGAATTATTCCATCTGGGTCTGGTGCTATATTTGTTATCCCCTGAGCTAAAGTCGCATTTTCCAGTGGGGCTATATTTCTGAGTATATAAGAATATTGTGGTATCGAGTTTCTGATATCTTTGCCAACCATGACGATACTATTTGAAGCGGAAGCCGGGATTTTATTTTGAGTTCCGTATCCTGCGGCCATTCCAAGAACCACAGCTTTGTTCCTAATGCTCTCGGCTAGTCTGGCGTCATTAGAGGGTAACGATGCCAAAATCTCCTTGATGTTTTTGGGGAGGCTTTGGTTTTGATCAGCGATAAGGTCTGGTGACGTCCTATCGGGTTCCGGAAAAAGTATATCGATACCTAGAACTTTTGGGTTTTGGGATAAAATTTTGTCCGTTAATTCTGAGAGTAAATTTCTAGGCCAAGGCCATTGGCCTATTTGCTTTAAGCTACTTTCATCAATTTCTACCAAGATGATTTGATCTGATTCTGTTTCTCGTGGATTAATTTCCTGAAAACTATCAAAAGCACTGTACCGTAGAACCTTAACAGCCCACGGGTCGTTAATACGGAGTAAAATTAATCCAAACACAATAGCGACCATAAGGACGTTTATGGTGAAAAAGCTACGCAACAGGGCGTATATTTTTTTCAACGATTTCATTTAAAGTAAAAATACCTTCTGTGTGTTGGTTGCGCGGGAATTAAAGTATGGCTGTTTTTATGGTCTTATTATCGAGGATTTAAACTTAATCTTGTTTGAGTACCTCAAGTTTATGATAATAGTTTAAAGCGGTTAAGTTTCTTCATTGAGTTTACGGTCTAGTAAATCCTAGATTGTACTTTGGGTAAAGTTGAGAAATAGAGAGTTATTCCATGTATATTTACATTATTGACGATGATGATGCTGTACGTGAATCTACGCAATTGTTGATACAGTCTTCTGACTTGACGGCGACAATTAAGACCTTCTCATCTGGTGAAGAGTTTTTATCTGCAGATCTCCTATCCACAACCGGTTGTGTTTTACTCGATATAAGAATGCCGGGTATGAACGGTGTTGAGGTGCTTAAAAGGATAAAAGAAGAGCAAAGTGACCTTACTGTTATTATGATATCTGGTCATGGTGATATCCCTAAGGCCGTAGAGACCATGAAAGCCGGGGCGTATAGTTTTATTGAAAAACCTTTTTCGGACACAGAAATAATAAATGTTGTTACTGAAGGTCTTGAGGTCAGTCAGAAAAGTCATGTGAAAGCAGAGCTGAAGCACAAAGCTGAAGCTACAATATCGAAGCTCACACCTCGTGAAAAGGAAGTGCTGGATAAGCTCGTTGAAGGGTTGCTTAACAAGGTAATTGCTTATGAACTTGGAATCAGTACCCGAACAGTAGAGGTTCATAGAGCCCGAATTATGGAAAAGCTTGAGGTAAAGAGCTGTCTCTTATACACATCTCCGAGCCCACGAGACCGAGGCTGATCTCGTA